>NZ_AP031453.1:1955000-2620833 GCF_042848515.1 Lactonifactor longoviformis
CAGTGAAGATGCTGGTTACCTGCGCCAGGACGGAAAGACCCCATGGAGCTTTACTCCAGCTTGATACTGGGATTCGGTATTGCATGTACAGGATAGGTGGGAGACGAAGAAGTGGTGACGCCAGTTGCCATGGAGTCAATGTTGGGATACCACCCTTGCAGTATTGGGTTTCTAACCAACCGCCGTGACCCGGCGGTGGGACAATGTCAGGCGGGGAGTTTGACTGGGGCGGTCGCCTCCGAAAGGGTATCGGAGGCGCTCAAAGGTTCCCTCAGAATGGTCGGAAACCATTCGAAGAGTGCAAAGGCAGAAGGGAGCTTGACTGCGACACCGACGGGTGGAGCAGGTACGAAAGTAGGACTTAGTGATCCGGTGGTATAAAGTGGGATTGCCATCGCTCAACGGATAAAAGCTACCCTGGGGATAACAGGCTTATCACTCCCAAGAGTTCACATCGACGGAGTGGTTTGGCACCTCGATGTCGGCTCATCGCATCCTGGGGCTGTAGTAGGTCCCAAGGGTTGGGCTGTTCGCCCATTAAAGCGGTACGCGAGCTGGGTTCAGAACGTCGTGAGACAGTTCGGTCCCTATCCGGCGTGGGCGTAGGATATTTGAGAGGAGCTGACCTTAGTACGAGAGGACCGGGTTGGACTGACCACTGGTGTACCGGTTGTTCCGCCAGGAGCACGGCCGGGTAGCCAAGTCGGGAAGGGATAAACGCTGAAGGCATCTAAGCGTGAAGCCCCCCTCAAGATGAGATATCCCATTCTTTAGAAGAAGTAAGACCCCTTGAAGACGACGAGGTAGATAGGGCAGAGGTGGAAGTGCAGCAATGCATGGAGCTGACTGTTACTAATCGGTCGAGGGCTTGACCTGAACACTTAGGGAAGCCAAAGGCAGTGAGGCGAGACGCAAGTTGAGCCGGAACTGGTAAGAGGCAAATCTAAGTACAACGGAAAAGTGTTGCAAAGTGGAAAAAGAAGATGTAAAATCGTATATGTAGTTTTGAGAGTACATAAAAAGAAGAAGTGGCTAGGGATGGCCACTTAAAGTCGTATAAAGGGGATTAGTTCAATGGTAGAGCACCGGTCTCCAAAACCGTCGATGGGGGTTCGAATCCCTCATCCCCTGGAGAGAAGAAGTCCTGCAGATGTAATGTCTGCAGGGCTTTTTTGTATTGCTCTGGAATCAGTGACAGACAAAGAATTCGTTATACTTAATTCATATAATGACTATATTATATAGTATTCATCGGGAGAGTATATGAATAAAATTTTAGATGAGAATTACTATGATTTGATTGTCAGTAACAGGAGAGGGACATTAGAGAACAATGATACGTTTACAGCTTTAAATGATAGACACTGTATATTACATGCAGAAGTACCTGGCATGGATCTGTGCGATTTAGGATTGTATCCATATTACAGATTCCCTACACTTTACACATTAGCATCCGAATTAAGTATAAGCAGATCTGGGATTACCCGAATCCAGTCTAATCCTTTGCTATCTCTCTATGGACGAGGGGTCATCGTCGGCATTATTGATACAGGAATTGATTACCGCCATTCTGCCTTTAGATTTAGTGATAATACAACACGAATCCTCTCTATTTGGGATCAGACAGTACAGACAGAAAGTCCTCCGGAAGGATTTACATTTGGTTCTGAATATAGCCGGGAGATTATTAATTTTGCGTTAGAGTCAGGGGATCCGCTGTCAATCGTACCTACGAATGATGAAAATGGTCATGGTACTGCGATTGCCAGTATTATTGCCGGTAGATCTGATGCAAGTCAATCCTTCTCAGGCGTTGTGCCGGAGGCCCAACTAATAGTTGTTAAGCTGAAAGAAGCAAAGCAGAATCTGAAAAAAATTTTTTGTGTAAACGAGGACGCGCTGTGCTATCAGGAGACAGATATTATTCTTGGAATCCGTTACATATTTTCTTCTGCCAGAAGGTTAGGCAGACCCCTTGTTATCTGCCTTGCCATTAGTTCAAGTATGACCGGACATGAAGCATTAGGTGCAACAAGCAGCTATATTAATTATCTATGTCAGCTTCCTCAGGTCAACATAACAGTTGCAGCGGGGAATGAAGGGAACCGAAGGGGACATTATTACTGCAATGTAAGTACTCCGCCTTATTCCAAGGAGTTTGAACTGAGAATTTCCAGAAAGGATTCCTCCTTTGCTTTTGAAATCTGGCCGGATCTTAGAGCAAGGTTGACTGTTCAGGTAACAGCCCCTAATGGGGAAACGATGCCTATTGTATACCCATCCTTTAAAGGATGTTCCGCCTATGATTTTATATTAAGTACAACGTATGTCTGGGTTAATAATATATTAATTGAAGAGGAAAATGGGACGCAGTTAATCCTGATTCGCCTAAGAAATGCCTCAGAGGGAATTTGGCGTGTACGTGTTGTGAATATTGACAGTAATCCATTCTCTTTTCACAGCTGGCTTCCCGGAGGAGGCTTGATTTCAGAGGACACATTTTTTATTGAGTCAACACCGGACACAACGATCACATCTCCGGGCAATGCCTATTATGCATTAACTATAAGTGCCTATAATCAGTTCACGGATAGTATCCTAATAACCTCCGGCAGGGGTTACACTCGTTTTGGCCTGGTAAAGCCTAATATTGCGGCTCCTGGTTATGAAATACCGTGCGCTTCACCTAATAACGGATATGTGTCTCTGACAGGAACTGGTGCTGCGGCTGCACATGCATCTGGTGCGGTGGCGGTTCTGTTTGAATGGGCTATTATTCAAGGGAATTTCACCTCTATTACCGGTAACGATGTGAATACTTTAATTATGAGGGGGGCTGCACGCAGTACTGCAGATGTTTATCCAGATAATATATGGGGATATGGAAAATTAGATCTGTATTCTCTATTTTTGCTGTTAACTTTAGTTTAAACGACAGAGATGACAGCTTTTATGATTTCGATAGTGCCTGGACTCTGAATTGATGATATAATTCTTAGATAGAGGATGTAGAAAGGACGGATAAATATTGAATAAAATAATACATAACGTAACTCTGGCAGGTGACATACGCCGTGATTTGCTTCTGCGGGACGGACAGTTTGCTGCTATTGCAGAGGCAGGAAAGCTTGAGAATTCTTCGGACGCAGAAATCCTTGACGGTACAGGCTTTCTGCTCCTTCCGCCGCTGGTGGATGCTCATGCCCATTTGGACAAGACGATGCTTGGGATGAAGTGGTTCCATAATAATTTGGAGGCACTTCTTTCTGAGCGTATTGCCAATGAGAGAGAATCCCGGAAAAGTATTGGACTGGATTCCTGTACACAGGCGGGAAAACTTATTGAGCGCTCAATTTCTATGGGCACTTTAGCCATGAGAAGTCATGTGGATGTAGATACTGTAAATGGATTGAGCTGCCTGGAGGGCGTATTAGAGGCCAGAGAGAGATACAAGGAATATTTTTTTACGGAGCTGGTAGCTTTTCCCCAGAGTGGGTTGGTGAGCCGGCCGGGTACCATAGAACTGATGGAAGAAGCGCTAAGGATGGGGGCAGATCTGGTAGGGGGAATCGATCCCGCTGCCGTTGACCGGGATCCGAAAGGAAGTGTGCAAGCTATTTTTTCTCTTGCTGAGCATTTTGATAAAGGGGTTGATATTCACCTTCATGAGCCCGGTGAATTGGGGGCCTTTACTATGGAGCTGATTGCCGATCATACTATAGCTTCCGGACTTCAGGGACGAGTGACCATAAGCCACGCATTTTGTCTTGGAAAACTGGAAGAAGCAAGGGCGAATTCTCTCTTGGAGCTGCTCGCCGAAGCAGGAATCCAGGTTACCACTGGCGGGCAGGCATATGTGCCTGCAGTGCCTTCAGTGAAACAACTTCTGGATGCAGGAGTAAATGTGTGCGGCGGAAATGATAATGTCAGGGATATGTGGAGTCCATATGGTACAGGGGACATGATAGAGAGGGCTCAGCTTATTGCCATGAGGAATGGCTTCCGCAGAGACGAAGATTTGGAACTGGCCCTTAAAATCTGTACAGAGAACGGTGCGAAGCTTTTACAGCTGGAGGAGTATGGGATATCAGAAGGCAACAGTGCAGACTTTCTTCTGGTATGTGCTGAAAATGTAGCAGAATGTGTGGCTGCAGGACCAAAGGAACGGCAGGTATTCAAGGCAGGCGTTCTAATTGCCGAGAATGGAAATTATCTCGCATAATTGTTCTCCGGATATTCTATAATAAACCAAAAGGAATATGAAGGGAATCAAAATGGAAGAGGTGATGAACTACATAAAACCGGAGCTGGTCCTGGTATCTCTGGTTCTGTATTTTATTGGAATGTGGTTTAAAAATGCAAGTTTTGTGAAGGATAAATATATTCCTCTGCTGTTGGGCGGAATAGGCGTTCTGCTGTGCGGAATCTGGGTATTTTCTAATTGTTCCTGTTCCTCGCCTAAAGAGTTGGCAATGGCTTTTTTTACATCCTTTACCCAGGGAATACTGGTGGCGGGATTAAGCACTTATATCAATCAGATTATAAAGCAGGCTGCTAAAAATGAATAAAAAAGTCCTGAATTTGAAAGTCTTATCCCAGAAATGTAAACTATAGATGAGATTTTTCATAAAATAGTTAAAAAGGGTCGGCGCAGATGACAGTAACGGAGAGATATATTATTTTATTCACTTGTATAGAGGATCAGGCATTCGGAGTTCAGGAGGCTGAAATGTTCTGGAGAATAGCTGCGGATGAGGTATATGAAAATACTGGGGTTTATATATCAGCTATGATATGTGAGCATAAATTAATTTGCGGGGAGATGCTTGGATGCAAGATGGACGAAAGATGTGTTCAGATTGTATGCGTGAGAAATCCCTCAGAATTTCATAGCAGAGAAGTGTATTTTGAATTGCTGAAACGCATTCTTGTAAAAGTAAAGAAGCAAATGAAAAATCCTAAGGCAGCATTTACCGCGGAACAGATTGAATTCACATATTTCAACAGTGTAAATGAAACAGATACTCTATAATGAAGGAGAGCCAGTACCCATGGGGTACTGGCTTATGAAAAAGAAAAAGTTTTGCGTTAGGTTGTTGGCCTCTTTACAAGTATTATAATACACAATAAGTGTGAGGATTCTGTGATGACCAATTAAAGAATCTGTGAACAAATTTAAAAAAGTGTAAACGGTTTCTTAAGAACCAATACTTGGCCGGTATAGTACTTGTAAAAATGGCAAGCCTAACTACTGAGGTGATAGTATGGATAAAAAACAGTCAGAAAAGAATAACAGAAGAAAAAACCTGGAGAAGTTCAACAGTGTTACGCAGAAGGTGAAACCTGAGAATCAAAATCAGACCCATAATGTCAGAGAAGAGGGAATTGCACCATCCCACCATAATTATAGCTGAGGCTTAAGGGTCATCGGGCAAGTGCGCGCTGCTTCGGTGGGCGGGATTAAAGCTCATCGAATGCTTTGCGTGTGAGTTAAGACTTAATAGCAAAGTGAGAATGTGAATAATCTTAAAATTAAAAAATATAAAAGATAATTTTCTATATATATTGAAAAAAAGTAAATAATATTATAAAATAAAAGCAGCAAAAACTATAAAAAGGAGGTACATAGTATGGGTGAACAAAAGGAAACAGCTGTTTTATTAAAAGACGTTTTAGATGATAAGGAATTAGGCCAGAGAATGGACACATGGTTCGACAGACAGGGACTAAAGACGTATCAATGTGAAGACAAATTTGTATTGAGAGATTTGAATGGAAATCTGGAGGATACCTTTAACGAGGATGACTTGATTGCGGAATACAGGTTCCAGGTAGCTAACAGCAAGATTCCTAAGAAATGCAGAGAAGAGTAGGAACTTACATAAAAAAGCGGAGATGTTCTCTCCGCTTTTATTCTGCGTGACAACAGCAGAAGCCAGTTATTTATGGGAATTTTTGCTGCTTTTTTCAGATGCTTTCTGACGCTCGTCCTCTTCCCGTATTTCCCGTTCAATACGTTCCAGAGCTGATTTACAGGAAAGGGGCATTTCTAAAGGGGAATTCAGATTATTTTTTATCTCCATAGCACTAATACCTCCTGATAAGAACAGTATGTGCAGGTTTATTTCAAAATATCCTGATATTCCTCATGTTCCCGGAACCATTTAACCGCATAGGAACAAGTGGGGAGGGCCAGTTTCCCCTGCGCACGGATTTCCTCTGCCGCTTCCAGGAGCAGCTTACCGGCAATTCCCTGGCCGCGCAGGGAGGGATCTACAAAGGTATGGTTGATATTTACAGTAGTTGCGTTTAGGTTTGGGAAGGTAACTTCGGCCAGCAGTTCCTGACTGTCACTGTATAAAGCGATTTGGTTCGGGTTGTGAATAAAGTTCATAACATTTCTCCTCCTGGGGTATCTTAATAAAGCTTGAATCGTAACAACGGATTAGGTATCGGCGTAGATTATAACAGGTTTTTAAGTAGGGTGCAAGGGAGGCATAATAGAAAATTAAAATATTTTGCTGCAGAAAGCAGAAAAAGAAAAGATGGTGAGTATTTATGACAGAGGAAATGCTGTGCAGGCTGATCCCTGATGGAGTTCGCAAAAATATGAAACAGGAAGAGATAGAAAGGCTGCTGAAGATGGACAGTGTGGAACTGAAACGGCATATCGCCGAGTACATAAAATACACGTCGGACTGTATTGAAAGCCGCACTTCTTCTTTTGGAGAGTATATTCTGCCAATACAAAGGGTTGTATTTAATAAAAGTTTTTATCCTTCTCCTACAGCCCGCCGCTCCTATCTGCATCTGCTGACGCTCACAGAGGTAGTCTATGGGCCTGGATATTCCACATCACGACGAAACCTCCCTGCCTATTTTCTCACACAGACGTTTTCTGGTGCTGGCTTTCTGGAGTACGGGGGAAGGGAGTTTTGTGTGAATCCGGGGGATGTTATGATCCTGGATTGCCGGCAGGAACATCATTTTCGGGCCGCAGCACCGGAGGGCTGGGGATATCGTCTGGCATATTTTGACGGACTGGCTATGAGGGATATGTTCGCTCAGATATCTGCCTGCGGCAGTTATGTGCTGGATATGGGGAACATCGATGCATTTTACACCTGTTTTGAAAGGCTGTTTGAGATAAATGAGGAGGATGCTGCCTGTAATGAATATAAAACAAACTGCATTCTGACACAGATGGTGACGGAGATTCTGGATGCGCTTTCTCTGTTCGTGACTAGAAGTCTTCCAGCCAGAATTCTGGAGGTTTCAGAATGGCTTGCCTTTCATTGCTGCGAAGATATATCCCTGGATATTCTGGCTGAAAAATTTAATATCAGCAAATTTCACCTGAGCCGTGAATTTAAAAAGTATATGGGGATCACAGTATTCCAATATATCAGGGATGTGAGGCTGCAAAAGGCAAAGGAGCTCCTGCGTCATACGGATCTGCCCATATCTCAGATTTGTGAGACCACACATCTGGGCAGTCCGAATGTATTTTCCAGGCTTTTTAAAGAAAACGAGGACGTTACACCAAGTATTTATCGAAAACAATGGAAGGGAATGTAAGGGGCAGCAATCTGTGCATAGTTTTCAGCAATCCAGATACTATTTATATTTTCTGCCAATGCTATAATGAAATCAGCAGATTGGTGCGGATGATACATGTATTGTGGAGGAGGTAGAACTATGGTGCCTATAAGAGAACTGCCTTGGGAGTACATTCACAGATTTCTTCTTAGCAGCGGAAGTATCCATGAGCAAAGACAATTTTGTGAGCACGCACTCCGCAGCCTGAATACCCTGGTTCCCTATGATCAGGCCCGGCTTCTGTATATAGACAAGTGCAGATATGTGAGTGATGTTACCTTGCTGGGAGTGGAAAAATGGTGGTGGGACATGTATATGGGGTATTATTCCAAGATAGAGGATTCCCGTTATTTTATCAGGAATAAATCAGTGAATCAGATCCATGTCTATGATTGGTCTATGCTAAACGGAGAGTTTGTCCGGGATTATGTCCGGCCCCAGGGACTTCGTTACAGTACAGGATTCGGGCTTACAGACAGAGATGGAGGGATCCAATGTGTATTTTGTTTGGACAGAACCTCAGTGACGCCATATACGGAAAGGGAGCTTGCGGTTTTGGAGGTGCTGCGCTCCCATCTGGAGAATTTGTACAGGGGTATGCAGGCTTCAGAGAAATTGGGGAATGAACGGCCCTATAATCCGGTATATCATTTACTTACCCCCAGAGAGCAGGAGATTGCCCGGCTCCTGTGTGATGGAAAAGTTCCCGGGGAGATTGGGAAAATATTATATATCAGTGTAGCTACAGTCTACTGCCATCTCAGAAATATCCATTCCAAGCTTCATGTATCCAGCAGACAGGAACTGATCCTGCGCCTTATGAATTAAAAAATATGCTCCCTCCTGGAAAATAAGTAAGACTCACCGCTTATTTTTCTGAGGGGGCATATTTTATAGTTTGCTATTCAGAACAGTGTGAGCTTGGCTCTGACGGGAATCGGAATCCCACAAGCCCAATACATAAGGCAGCGGCACAGAAGAGCAGCCCCATCAGAAAGATCTGATTGAGTGTAAAGCCACTGTTTATAGCGGCTCCGCAGATAGCCATAAAAATACAGGATCCCCCGGTTCCGGCAAAACTGTACATTCCTTGTGCTGAACTGAACTCTTCCGGCTGAAGCTCTGTCTGGAAGAAAGGCGCATAGATAGACTGGGTAATTGCCTGGCCAATCCCTCCGAGAGCCGTGGCAGCGTAAATCACGAGCATAGAGCTGTCAGGACGCAGCAGATAAAAGATGCCCATGGCTATGGTATAGAGAAGCAGTGCAAGCAGGGCTACAGGCCTGAAACGTTTCCGGAATGCTTTACCCACATAGGCACCGATAAACAGTCCCATAATCGCCTGGACGACGGTCTGAGGCATAGTGACCGTGGAACTGGCCAGAGACGAACCATGCATGACCTGCTGGACAAATACAATGCCGTAAGCCGGCGCGCAGCTGCTGTAGGCAACTAATAACATCTGAATGAGAAATACTACTGTAAACCGTTTTTTCCGGAACATTCCCACAGGAACGCTGGGGTTGGTCTGCCTAAGCTCATAGCGGATCAGAAACACCATGCCTGCAAGACCGATGAGAATAAGAGCAATTCCCAGAACTCCGAACCGTGAGAACGACTTATCGCCCAGGGAGAGCCATAAAACGATACAGCACACGGCAACTACCAGCAGAAAAATTCCTGCAAAGTCAAATTTCTGCTCCCTGACAGCCCTCCTGCGGTTGGGATATAAGGCAATTAAAACAATCAGCGGAAAGACGGCAAGAGGCAGGTAACTGATAAAAGCCAGAGATGAGAAAGCGGAGTCAGCCACTGTTCCCGTCCATAATGGACCTATTAGAGCACCCAAAGCATTAAAGGTTGCCAGGAACCCAAAGTATTTGGGCCGTTCCCCGGCAGTAACCAGTTCTGCCATCATAGCATAGGGAGCGGATATGTAAAGGCCGCAGCAGATGCCTCCCAGCATCCAAAAGACAAGAAAAAGGGGGACATTTACAATAAATATAGCAGCGATTCTGGTGGCCAGCTGCACGAGTATTCCTGTTAGCACCACTGCCTTTGTGCCAAAACGGCCGCACAGCACTCCCACCAGGGGCAGTGCAAGCATCATGCCCATGGACTGCAGTGCAGTACATACTGAGTAGTAATCCATCCCATGGATAGCCAGCAGCTTAGCGGGGAGCACCACATTTCCGCCGTAACTGGATGCAGTAGAAGTGGTGAGTATCAGTAAAATAGCTGCAATAAACAGTTTTTTATGGGAAGGGGGAAATTCGGAAGCTTGTAAAGAATCTGACATAAAATACCTCCTAAAGGGTATCCGCATCCAAGCTGAATGCTTTGATGCGGATAAATGTGCAGTTACAAAAATCATCTTTGGGGACCGGGGATACAGCCTTCCACCGTATAGCTGAACGGCTTTTCCTGGAAGTTAAGAGTGGCGCCCCCGTTTACATCCACGACAGCACCGCACATGAAGTCTGACATAGGCGTGCACATGGCATATACAACCCTGGCCACCTCGTCGGGGTTCATAGTAACCGGAGTATCTTTTCCGTGGAGCTTACGGGTTTCTTCATATTCCGGACCGTAGAGGGCGGCGGCCTCAGATCCTTCTGTGAAGACTCCGGCGGATAACATACCGCCGGGAGCTACACAGTTTACACCGATTCCATATTGTCTCAGTTCTCCGGCAATGCCCTTTGTCATCCCTGCAACCCCTGATTTGGCCGCAATATAAAAAGTGTTCATAACTGTATGGGAGGGTCCGTCCCCGAGATGTGCGGCAGAGGAAATAAATATAATTTTTCCCTTAATCTTGTCACGTACCATTGCTCTTGCAGCAGCCTGGCCTATGAAATATGCCCCTTTCAGATCCGTGTCCAGAATCCGGTCATATTCTTTTTCTGTGACGTCCAGATAGGAGTAGTTGGACCAGCCGGCTGCATTGGCAACCAAAATATCAATTTTTCCGTATGTTTTTACCGTATAATCTACTGCGTTTTGACAGTCAGATACTTTAGAGACATCTGTACGAATCCAGCTGACGGTATACCCCTGTTCCGTGAATTCCTTTACCGCCTTTTGCCCGCGTTCTTCCTTGCGTGAGGCAATAACGACTTTTGCTCCTGCCTCGGCAAGCCGGTGCACAACATTATAACCCAGACCGGTTGCACCTCCTGTTACCAGGGCAACCCGGCCCTTCAGAGATGTACAGAAAATATCTGACAGTGAATCAGCGCTTTCTGCATTTTGTCTGGCCAGTGATAAGATGGTTTGTTCGTCCATATTCTTTTCCTCCATTGTTGTTTTTCAGTTACAGCAGATATTCCGGAAGCATCTGTGGTTTATGGGGAGATTATAGCAAGCTCTGGGAGGATAAGGAATACTCAATTTTGCGTATTTACCACTCACAGTACGCTGTCTATAATAGGGCACACAGACAGCAGATCATGGATGTGCTGTGAAGATGAAAACCAATTTTGAAAGGAGCAGAATTATGGCTAAAGGAGCAGAACCAAGTTTAATGCCAATGTCGACAAAGAGGACAACGATTACGCATCTTCAGAAAATGAAGGAAGAGGGGAAATTGATTTCCATGGTGGGAAGCGGCAACTGCGATCCCCTCTGGGTAGCGGCCTGCGAGAGAGCGGGAGTTAACCTGGTCCGCTATACGGCTCCCGGGGAGAACTCCGCGGAACGGGAACAGAATATGTACAGCCATACCAGAGCTATCCGACGGCTTGCCCCCAATATCTGCCTGAACGCAGTCATGCAGTCGAGATCTTATGCAGATAAATATACGGCTGTAAAAATAGGAGCCACACTGATGGCAGACGGTGCAGACTGTGTGATGCCCATGGGGGTTACAAACGATACGCTGAAATATATGTCCGACAATTATATTCCGGTATTCGGACATGTGGGATGCCTCTCCGGGTGGCATTCTGTATGGTATGGAGGCTATAAGCGGGTGGGAAAGACGGCGGAAGATGCTATGAAAGTTTTTCGCCAGGCATATGAATATCAGGAAAACGGTATGGTGGGAATGACCATTGAGATGTCTTCCAGAGAGCTGACAGATGCTATTGCAAAGAAGCTGCGTGTGCCTGTCATCCAGGTGGCAGCAGGAGGTGCGGCGGATGGCTCTGAGCTAGTGATCTATGATCTTCTGGGTTTTCAGCCGGTATCCACTATGGCTAAGCATTCCAAATGCTATCGGCCGTTCTTTGAGGATTCCATACAGGCATTTGCAGAATTTGATGCGGATGTGAAGAATCAGGCTTACCCTGCAGAGGAACATGGCTGGAGTATGGAGCCGTCGGAACTGGAAAAATTTATAGATGAATTAGATAAGAAATATTAACTAGTATTGAGCGGCGGCTTATTATTTGAGCTTTATTATGCAAAGAGGACTAACCAGAAGGTTGGTCCTCTTTTTGATACTTAATAAATATTTATCGATAATCAATAAAAAAATATTGAAATTCATTTCTTCTAGTGCTATAGTGAATAGAGAAATAAAATAAAATCAACAGTGGTTTATACCAAATGCAAGAAGGAAAGGGGCGAATCTTATGAAGCAAAACCATCTGGCTTCTGTTACTAAAGTGTTATTGGATATTATGTTTTACGGCGGCATCATTACCTGTGTGTCTCTCCCGTGGTGGATGAAGTGGCTGGGGAGCAGCTATCCATCGTTTCAGGAATTCTATACACAGATGCTTTTTATCTATGGGGGTGCAGGTGTCCTGGCTGTAGCCATTATATGGCAGCTGCGAAAGATATTCAGGACCGTGCTCAGGAAAAACTGTTTTGTGGAGGAGAATACCAGAAGTCTCAGAATTATGGGGTGCCTGGCATTCGGACTGGCGGCAGTCATGGCATGCCGTTTGTTTTTTATCATTACTCCGGCTACCTTGATTATTATATTGGTGTTTCTTGTGGGAGGTCTTTTCAGCCTGGTCCTCTCTCAGGTGTTTCATGAGGCAGTGAACTATAAGAATGAAAACGATCTGACGATTTAGGAGGTGCCTTATGGGAATTGTTATTAATCTGGATGTTGTAATGGCTAAGAGGAAAAAGGGGCTGAAAGAACTGGCTGAAGAAGTGGATATTACCATGGCGAATCTGTCGATATTAAAGAATAATAAGGCAAAGGCCATCCGTTTCAGCACCTTGGAGGCTATCTGCAGGGCGCTGCACTGCCAGCCGGGAGATATTCTGGAATATGTGGAAGAGGATTGCGAGAAAGAGTAAGGAGGGTATCAGATGAGTATAGAAATGACGGATATGCAGGAGGATGCATTCCTCCCCGCGGATATAGGAAAACAGAGAGAAGAGGCAGCGGAAATCAGATTTTTGAAGGAGCATTACCGGTATTTCGGCACCGCAGCTCTTCTGTACGGAATTTTTTATGCTGTTTGTATGTATCAGAATCCTGCGGGAATTACGTTCCCATTTGTGGTTGCAGCCTCGTTCGGACTCTGTATCCTGGGGCTGAGGTATATGGGAAGAAGTATTAAGAGGAGCACCTGGCTCTATGTACTCTTGGCAGTGCTGCTGGGTACAGGTGTATGTCTGACTGCCAGTGAGGTGCTCAGAACCTTTCATAAAGCGGGAGCTTTTTTGCTTCTTCTGCTTTTTATGACAGAGCAGATCTATGGGAATGAGAATTGGAGCATTGAGGATTATGCGGGGCATTTTTTTTGGAAGGGAATTCATATTTTGGGAGGATGCTATTATCCGTTTGCCCATTATAAGGCTTACCGGGAAGAACATAGAAAAAAAGTGAATCCCGGCAGAAAGTATATTTACATGGGAGTTGGAATTGCTGTGCCTGTGTCCCTGCTGGTATTGCTGCTTCTTGCAAGAGCAGATGAGATATTTTCCCATCTGTTTGGCACACTGTTTCGGAATATTTTAGTTCCAACCAGATTTTTAGGTGCTTTTCTAATGGCGGTGGCAGCCTTTGTGTTTATGTACAGCTTTTTTGCTGTCAATATTGTAAAAAAGGAAAAGAATAGACAGACAGTGAAAAGGGCAGAGCCGGTGACTGCTATTATCGTTACAGGCGCTCTTACAGGTATCTATCTGTTATTCTGCGTCATTCAGGTTATGTATTTATTTGCCGGGGGGATTTTCCGGCTGCCAGAAGGAATGACGTATTCAGAGTACGCAAGACAGGGCTTTTTTGAGCTCTTGTTTGTAAGTCTTCTGAATCTGGCTATTGTTACCCTCTGTGTAGAACACGTCAGGGAAAACAAGATTCTGAAAGTATGTCTGACAGTTGTTTCCGGCTGTACGTACATTCTTATCTGTTCTTCCGCATACAGGATGGTCTTGTATATCAGGCAGTATCATTTGACTTTTCTCCGGATGCTGGTATTATGGTTTTTAGGAGTATTGACAATATGGTTGACAGGAGCAATTGTCAGCATTTATCATAATAAAATAAACTACTTTAAATTTGCTGTTGCCGTAGGGGCGGTAGGGTATCTTGGATTTGCCCTGGCCAGACCGGATGCATGGATTGCCAGATATAATATCAGCCATATGGAGGAATTGTCTTACGGTGACATTGCCTATATGACCCAGGCATTATCTGATGATGCTGCTCCTGAGATTGCCGGGATTTCCAAGAGCCAATGGAAAGTGCAGGACTGGGAATACATCAGTCAGGAACTGGCCAGCTATCATGACAGGATATACCTGCAATACAGGGATTTGCCTGTCAGAAAATGGAACTTAGGCAAGGAACTGGCCAAAAAGGCAGTTGGGGAACAGCAGACCGGAGGATATGAATGACAGAACGATTATTTGACAGGGACAGTCACCTGCAGCAATTTACAGCAGAAGTGATATCCTGTGAAGCAATAGAACAAGGATGGAAGGTTGAACTTGACCGTACAGCTTTTTTCCCGGAAGGAGGAGGGCAGAAAGGAGATACCGGAAGTCTGGAGGGGATAGAGGTATGGGATACCCAGAAGACAGGGGAAGGTATCCTTCACTACACCCGGCGCCCTCTGGAACCAGGAGCCGTAATACAGGGGAGAATAGATTTTGAAAAGCGGTTTTCCAGGATGCAGCATCATTCGGGGGAACATATTGTGTCAGGGTTGGTTCACCGTTTTTTCGGGTATCACAATGTTGGCTTCCATCTTGGAGACGGGCCAGTTACCATGGACTTCAGCGGACCTCTCACAGAGGAGGAACTGCGTCGTGTGGAGCTGGAAGCCAACCGGGCAGTTGCGGCCAATCTTGAGGTACAGGTATCTTATCCGGAAAAGGAAGTACTTGCACAGCTGGAATATAGGAGTAAGATAGAGATAGAGGGACAGGTACGGCTGATAACGATCCCCGGCTATGATGTTTGCGCCTGTTGTGCGCCCCATGTCAGCCTTACCGGAGAGATCGGCAGCATCAAACTGACGGGAGCCTCCAGATATAAAGGAGGAACAAGGGTCAGTATGCTGTGCGGCCTGCGAGCGCTGGCAGACTATAATATGAAGGAAAAGAATGTAGCAGAGATCTCTGCTTTGCTGTCTGCAAAGCCTGAGGAAGCGGCAATCGCAGTAAAAAGGCTTTTGGCCGAGCTCCAGGAGAAAAAGGAGCGCATTGCCGATCTGCAGGAGCAGCTTCTCGCCCAGAAACTGGAGCAGATTCCAGAGGGACAAAAGACAGTCTGTCTGTTCCAGCAGGGACTGGATACAATTGCTATGAGGAATTTTGTGAATGCAGGAGCAGAAAAATGCACCGGCATCTGCGGGGCTTTTGCCGGGGATGATGAAACCGGATACCAGTATATTTTGGGAAGCCGGTCTCGAGATCTCAGAGAATTTGCAAAAGAGTTTAATCTTGTCTTTCATGGAAAAGGCGGAGGGAAGCCGGAGATGGTACAGGGGTTTGTACAGGGAAGCCGTACAGCTATAGAAAATTATATTAACAGGTGAAAATATGAATGTATTAAATATAGAGCATATCAGCAAAATCTTCGGGGATAAGGTTATCTTTGATGATGTTTCCTACGGGATTCACGCGGGGGATAAAATAGGTGTTATTGGGATTAACGGGACAGGAAAGACAACGCTGTTAAAAATGATAGCGGGGCTGGAAGAACCCGACCAGGGGCAGATCGTTGCCCAGAACGGCCTGAGGACTTCCTATCTGCCTCAAAATCCGGAATTTCCCCGGGATGCTACGATTCTGTCCTATGTTACGGCACAGATCCGGCAGAATGAATGGAGCAGAGACAGCGAGGCCAGGAATATATTAAATAAACTGGGAATTACAGAGCATGAGACGGGAATATGCCAGCTTTCGGGGGGACAGAAAAAAAGAGTGGCGCTTGCCAGAACCTTGGTAGACCCCGGAGACATCCTAATCCTGGATGAGCCTACTAACCATTTGGATAATGAGATGGTCTCGTGGCTTGAGGAATATCTGATGAAGTTTAAAGGCGTAGTGGTTATGGTTACCCATGACAGATACTTTTTGGACAGGGTTACGAATAAGATTATGGAAATCAGCCACGGAAATCTGTTTAGCTATACGGCTAATTATACAGAATTTTTGGAGATGAAAACCCAGAGAGAAGAGATGGAGCTGGCCTCTGAGAGAAAACGCCAGAGTATTCTGCGCATGGAGCTGGAGTGGGCCAAGAGAGGCTGCAGAGCCAGAAGCACAAAACAGAAGGCACGGCTGGAGCGTCTGGAGGCTTTGAAAAACGGAACGGGTCCGCTCAAAGATCAGACAGTGGAGATGGATTCTGCAGAGACGAGAATGGGGAAGAAGACAATTGAACTTCACCATGTGAGCAAACAGTACGGGGACAGACGGATTATTGACGACTTTGACTATATTGTTCTGAAGAATCAGCGTCTGGGAATTATAGGTCCAAATGGCTGCGGCAAATCCACGCTTATGAACCTGCTGGCTGGCATCCTGGAACCGGACGAAGGGGAGATAGAGGTTGGAGAGACAGTTAAAATTGGCTATTTTGCTCAGGAAGAAGTGGATATGGATCCGGGACAGAGAGTCATCGACTATGTGAGAGATATCGCAGAATATATTCCCACAAAGGATGGGAGAATCAGCGCGTCACAGCTTCTGGAGCGGTTTCTCTTTGATGCATCCATGCAGTACACACCTATAGGAAAGCTTTCAGGAGGAGAAAAGAGAAGGCTGTACCTGCTCAGTATACTGGCAGGAGGGGCTAATGTTCTTCTCATGGATGAACCTACCAACAACCTGGATATTCCCACACTGACTATTCTTGAGGACTATCTGGATTCTTTTTCCGGGATAGTGATTACAGTATCCCATGACAGGTATTTTCTGGATAATGTTGTGGATCGTATTTTTGCCTTTGAGGGGAATGGCCGCCTGCAGCAGTATGAGGGAGGCTATACAGATTATCTGGAGGCCAGACAGTACAGAGAAAAAACGGAGAATCATACCGTCAGGAAGAACACCGTTGAGAAGAAGAAATCCCCGGGAAAAGAGTGGAAGCAGAATATGCCTGCAAAGCTGAAATTCACATTTAAAGAACAGAAGGAATATGAAACGATAGACGGTGATATTGAGGATCTGGAAGTTAAAATCGCGTCTTTAGATGAGGATATGTCTGCCAATGCCACAAATTCAGCAAAGCTGTTTCAGCTGTCAGAGGAAAAAGAAAAGACAGAAAAAGAGCTGGAAGAAAAGATGGAACGCTGGGTGTATCTGAATGATCTGGCAGAAAAAATAGAGGAACAAAAAGCAGGAAAAATATGAAACCCGCAGGAAACAAGAAACAGCACAATAAATTGAGGAAGAGGGTATGAATATGAACTATCGGGAAGCGAGACAGTATCTGGAGGATGCCAATAAGTACGGGAGCGTACTGGGCCTGGATAATATCAGGGAATTATTAAGACGGCTGAACAACCCTGAGAATGCCTGTAAATATGTACACATAGCAGGCACAAACGGAAAGGGTTCGGTCTTGGCCTATGTTTCCACTGTGCTGACCTGTGCGGGGTATAAGGTGGGAAGATACATATCACCCACGCTTTTTAAGTACAGGGAAAGAATCCAGGTAAATGAGGAGTATATTACCAGAGAGGCGCTGGCCCGTCTGGTGACGGAGATCGCAGGGGCAATTGAGGGGATGACAGGAGAAGGACGTCCCCACCCAACACCATTTGAAATAGAGACGGCCCTGGCATTTTTATATTTTAAGGAAATGGATTGTGATTTTGTGGTTCTTGAGGTTGGACTGGGCGGCCTGGAGGATGCAACAAATGTGATACAGACAACCCTGGTGGAGGTTATGACATCCATCAGCATGGATCATATGGCATTTCTGGGGGATACCCTGGCGGAGATTGCAGAGAATAAGGCTGGTATCATTAAGCCTGGCACTGTTGTGGTAACAGACTGGCAGCAGCCGGATGCAATGAGAGTCATTGAAGAAAAGTGCAGTAAGGAAAACTGCACGCTCAGAACGGCAAAAAAAGAGAATGCCTATGGGGTAACGTCGGGATATGAAGAACAGATTTTTTCGTACAGATGCAGGGAACGGATCTATGAGGATATTGTGATACGTCTGGCAGGCAGTTATCAGATCGAAAATGCCATTGTAGCTTTGGAGACTGTAGATGCTCTGCGGGATTTAGGATATGAAATCCCAGAGGAAAAGATTAGGGAAGGAATGATGACAACCCATTGGAGAGGCAGATTTACCATTCTTCAGAAAGATCCCATCGTTGTTATTGACGGTGCCCACAATGAGGATGCAGCCAGGACCTTAAGAGAATCCCTAACCATGTATTTCCCGGAAAAGAGAATGCATTTTATTATGGGTATGTTTGAGGACAAGGAGTGCGAGAAGGTAATTAAGAGAACTGCCTCACTGGCAGATGACATTATTACTATTCAGACACCGGGCAATCCCCGGGCTCTTCCGGCAGAAGAACTGGCTGAATTAGTGCGGAAATATAATCCAAAGGTAGAAGCCATGAGCAGTATCAGGAAAGCTGTGCGGGAAAGCTTTCAGAGAGCAGAAAAGGATGACGTTATAGTTGCCTTCGGTTCGCTTTCTTTCCTTGGCTCAGTTGTGCGGGCTGTGGAGGCAGTGGAATACGAATAGAGAGACAGGCTGGAGCTGACAGGACACAGATATGTCAGTTCCGGCCTTTTGTATGACCGGTGAAGTGCGGGAGCTTATTGAATAAATTTACGTATCATTCGTTGACAGACACTATTGATGCGAGTATACTTTTAATCATTGACCGGCTGGTCGGTCGAGAACATGACAGAGGTTAGAATAAAGCAGCAGGAGGAAAATTATGTTATCGCGTTATAGTGTGAAAAGACCCTATACCGTTGTGGTTGCCGTGGTACTGGTGATTATCCTTGGGATCGTCTCTTTTACCAAAATGAGCACGGACTTACTGCCAAGTATGAACCTGCCCTACGCAGTGGTGTTAACTACATATCCCGGGGCGAATCCGGAGACGGTTGAAGAGGTGGTTACAAAGCCGGTGGAGCAATCCATGGCTACCGTTGGAAACATAAAAAATGTAAGTTCCAGCTCCAGTGAGAATATGTCAATGGTTATCCTGGAGTTTAATGAGAGTACCAATATGGACTCAGTTACCATTGAGATGAGGGAGAAATTAGACCAGATTGGATCTTATTGGGATGATTCTATCGGTAAACCTATTATTATGAAACTGAATCCGGATATGCTTCCGGTTATGGTTGCTGCTGTTGATATCAAAGGAATGGACAGCGGGGAGATCAGTGACTATGTAAATGATACCTTCAGCTCAGAGATTGAAAGCTTGGAGGGGGTAGCCAGCGTAAGCACTACCGGCGGAATCCAGCAGAAGGTTCAGGTGACCCTCCGGCAGGACAAGATTGATGAGACAAATCAGAAGGTCAGGGATGCCATTAACGGAACCTTCATGGAAAAGGAAGATGAGCTGCAGGAAGCTCAGGATAAGCTTGACTCCGGAAAAGAAGAGTTAGAGAAGGGAAAAGATCAGTTAGATGCGGGGAAAGATGAACTGGCGTCTAAGATGGGAGAGGGTGAGGCCAAGCTTCACAGCGCCCAGGGAGAGCTTACAAAAGGAGAGACACAGCTGGATCTTTTTCTGCCGGTGATACAGGCGCTTAACAGCAAAGCGGCAGAATTGGACGCGGCGGAGGAGGCTTTGAATAAAACTGCGGCGGAGACAGATAACGCTTATGAGCAGCTTATGCAGCTGAAGGCCGGACTTGAAGGCCTTATGCAGGGAATTGAGGGCTATAATGCCCAGCTGCAGCAGCTGTATAAGGAACTGGAGGAATTGCAGGGGCAGCTGACTGCGGGGCCTCAGGCAGAGGACGAGGCTCTGGGAGTACAGGGCATGGGGGAAGCATCAGCCGGTGAGGATACAAGCTCTATTCAAAAAAGATCGAGCAAATCCAAAACCAGATAGAAGAGGCAGAAAAGAACCGGAAACAGCTGGAGGAACAGCTGGAGGTGATATTTAAGCAGCTGAATGTATCCGACGGGGAGGCAGCAAAAGCTTCCATTGATCAGCAGCTGGAAGCCCTTGGAAAGACTGGGGATGAGATTCGCACGGCGAAGGCAAAGCTGCATGATGCGCGCGCTCAGCTGAAGGTGCAGCAGCAGGAGATGGAGAATGCCAAGGCCCAGGTGGAGGCAGGCAAGGTGCAGGCCAGCGATGCCCTGGCGGCTTTAAATACGCAGAAAATTATTGCAACTATTGATATGAGCGTGGCCGCCTCTAAAATAGATGCCGGTACCAGCCAGATCGATCAGGCCCAGACCCAGCTTGACGCAGGAAAAGAGCAGCTGGATGATGCCAAAGAGAGTGCAATGGAGGGTAGTGATCTGAACGATATCCTTACCCTGGATATGCTGAAGGGAATTCTGGCAGGGGAGAACTTTGCCATGCCTGCGGGGTATGTGGCGGAAGACGGTATCAGCTATCTGGTGCGGGTAGGAGACAAATTAGAAAATCTGGGAGAACTGGAGGATCTGGTGATTCTGGATATGGGGCTGGACGGTCTAAAACCAATACACCTGTCAGATGTAGCAGATGTGGCGGTGACAGATAATTCATCTGAAGTTTATGCAAAGATTAACGGACAGCCGGGGGTTATGCTTTCTGTGGAGAAACAGACAGAGTATTCTACCGGGGATGTCACAGACCGTATTCTGGACAAATTTGAACAGCTGAAGTCAGAAAATGAGGAACTGGAAGTTACCGTTCTGATGGATCAGGGTGTATATATTGACATGGTAGTGGATTCTGTCCTGCAGAATATGATATACGGGGGAATTCTGGCAATTCTAATCCTTTTCCTTTTCCTGAGGAATATACGTCCTACGTTAGTAATTGCCTGTTCTATCCCCATCAGTGTTGTCACGGCTGTGGTATTGATGTATTTCAGCGGTGTGACTCTGAATGTTATCTCACTGTCGGGATTGGCCCTCGGAATTGGCATGCTGGTAGATAACTCCATAGTTGTAATTGAGAATATCTACCGTATGCGGAGTGAAGGAGTGCCGGGGAAAAAAGCAGCCATAGAGGGAGCAAAAGAGGTGGCGGGTGCCATTACGGCGTCTACTCTTACTACTGTCTGTGTATTTGCTCCTATTGTATTTACAGAGGGAATTACCCGGCAGCTGTTTGTGGATATGGGTCTTACCATTGCATATTCCCTTGCGGCCAGTCTGGTGGTTGCACTGACTCTGGTGCCTATGATGTCTGCAGGTCTGCTGAGGAAGACTGTGATAAAGCCTTCCAAAAAGCTGGATAGGGTCAGGGATGCCTATGGTCAGCTCATAGACTGGGCCTTGTCTCATAAAGCTGTTGTCCTGCTTGCGGCAGTCCTTATGTTTGCCGGAAGTATGGTTCTGGAAATCCGGCAGGGAACTTCATTTATGCCAGAGATGGAGAGCACAGAGGCATCGCTTTCAGTTACTACAGAAAAGGGGACTTCTTTTGAGGATACTACAAGGATAGCGGATGAGGTGCTTGAAAAGATTCAGGATATTGAGGATATAGAAACCATAGGTGCTATGGCAGGGGGCTCCACCATGTCATTAGGCAGTTCCGATAACTCAGTACAGATTTATCTTATTCTGAAAGAGGATAAGAAGCTGGACAGCAATCAGCTGGAGAAGGAAATTCTGAAGCGCACGAAGGGGATTGATGCTGAAGTGGCGGTTACCACCTCCTCCATGGATATGAGTGCTATGGGAGGATCGGGGATTAATATTCAGATCAAAGGAAAGGAGCTTGACACCCTACAGACTCTGGCCACAGGGCTGGCAGGAAAAATAGAAAACGTAAAGGGGCTGCAGAATATCTCCGACGGTATGGAAGATACCGATGCGGAATACCGGATTGTGGTAAATAAAGAGAGGGCTATGGAACATAAGCTTACAGTCGCTCAGGTATTCCAGGCGATTAATGCAAAGCTTGCGGATCCTTCTTCGGCGACTACCCTGTCAACCGCTACAAAGGATTATGGCGTATACCTGGAGAAAGATACAGATGAGAAGCTGACAAGAGAAGATATTGCAGACATTACAATATCCGTGACTAACAATGAGGGAGAGAAGGAAGATATACGGATCGGCGATATCGCAGATTTCCAGCGGGCTGTCGGTCCCCAGGCGATTACCAGAAACGGGCAGTCCCGCTATATGTCTGTCACTGCGGAGATAGACGGAGACCACAACATAGGGCTCGTCAGCGATGAAGTTCAGAAAATTCTGGATCATTATGAGCTGCCGGAGGGCTATACCGCAGAGATGAAAGGAGAAGATGAAACCATTAATGATGCCATGGAACAGCTGATTCTTATGCTGCTCCTTGCGCTGGTCTTTATGTACCTGATTATGGTGGCTCAGTTCCAGTCTCTTTTATCACCCTTCATTATTATGTTTACGGTGCCATTGGCATTTACTGGAGGGTTCCTTGGACTTTTAGTATCAGGAAAAGAGATCAGCGTAATAGCTATGATAGGATTTGTAATGCTGTCAGGTATCATAGTGAATAATGGTATTGTGCTGGTCGACTATATTAATCAGCTGAGGAAGGAGGGAATGCCAAAGAGAGAGGCCATTATTGCGGCAGGCAAATCCAGGCTTCGCCCAATAGTTATGACTGCACTGACCACAATCCTTGGTCTGACCACAATGGCTATGGGTCTGGGAATGGGCGGCGATATGGTGCAGCCGATGGCAATTGTTACCATAGGGGGACTGCTCTACGGTACTTTCCTGACACTCTTTGTAGTGCCATGTATCTATTCGATTTTTAACAGAAAAAATTATAAAAAAGATGAAGCAAGATTGCAGGAGGATGAGGGGAATGAAGCAATCGCAGAGTCCGTGTAAAAATAGAAACGAAAAAGTGTTATCTCTCTATCAGGCCGTTATAGACCTGATAGAGGAGGATGCAGATATCAATGGAATGAAAGTGGCGGATATCACAAACAGGGCAGGGATCGGCAAAGGAACTGCTTATGAGTATTTCAGCAGCAAAGAAGAAATGATTGTGGAAGCCCTCATGTATGACATGGAACGTCAGCTGCGGCAGATATACGAGCTCCTGTTGGCAAAAAACTCTCTGAAGGAAAAGATCTACGGAGTTTTTGAATGGCTGGAGAGCAGCTTTGGAAAAAGAAGCACCACTCAATTTTACAAAATAACCAGTAATTCCTATGAAATTCATAACTCACTCCATCAGGAATTCATCAAGGAAAAAGGCAACTGCCGGCTTATGGACAGCATTCTCAATTTAATTATAGACCAGGGGAAAAAGGAAGGGCGTATCCGGAAAGAAATTCCAGTGACCCATGTGTATATGATATTCGTATCTAACTTTATCAGCTTCTTTATTTTCCTGGGACATGAGGAACAGATAGAGGATGTGAACAGGGAAAGTACAAAAGAATTTCTGTACCAAAATATGATGAAAAGCCTTAATTAGGGACAGGGCAAGATGAATTTGGGACAGGCCGGATCGATTTGGGGACGTGTTCTTTCTAGAAAGAACACGTCCCCTTTTGGAAATCAAGCTTTGTTATCGCTTCCTAATACATTGGTAATCTTATGAGCTACTAATGATTTAACATTAGCGCGTCCTACTTTCAGGTATTCTCTTGGATCGAATGCAGCAGGATTGTTCCATAATACTTCACGTACTCCAGCTGTCATTGCCAGACGAAGGTCTGAATCAATGTTGATCTTACAAACAGCAGAGCGTGCTGCCTGACGAAGCATATCTTCCGGGATACCGATAGCGTCTGCTAAGTTACCGCCGTTCTCCTGAATGATTTTTACGTATTCCTGAGATACGGAAGATGCGCCGTGAAGTACGATTGGGAAGTTTGGAAGACGTTTTGTGATCTCTTCTAAAATGTCGAAACGAAGCATTGGCTTCTGGCCTGGTTTGAATTTGAATGCGCCGTGGCTTGTTCCAATAGCGATTGCCAGGGAATCAACGCCTGTGCGGGAAACGAATTCTTCTACTTCGTCCGGATGTGTATAAGCTGCATCTGCATCAGATACTTTAACATCATCTTCCACGCCTGCTAATTTTCCAAGTTCACCTTCAACTACGACACCTTTTGAGTGAGCGTATTCAACAACCTTCTTAGTTACAGCGATATTGTCTTCAAAAGAGTGATGTGAACCATCAATCATAACGGAGGTAAATCCGCCGTCGATACAGGATTTGCAGATTTCGAAGTCTGCGCCGTGATCTAAGTGAAGAGCGATGGGAATATCATTCTCGATCAAAGCAGCTTCTACTAATTTTACAAGGTAGGTATGGTTAGCATATTTTCTGGCGCCTGCGGATACCTGAAGGATCAGTGGGGAATTTAATTCTCCGGCAGCTTCTGTGATACCCTGTACGATTTCCATGTTGTTTACGTTAAATGCACCGATTGCATAGCCTCCTTCGTAGGCTTTTTTAAACATTTCGGTTGTGGTTACTAATGCCATTGGTATTCATCCTTTCTTTGAATAAATTTATATCAGGCAGCTGCATATTTGCCATGTGTCAGCTGCTTGGTAACGTATCTGTACGAATAATTATTTGCGGGAAACGAAAGCAGGAAGTCCGTCTGTACCAACAGGAACTTCAACGCTGCCCTGCACTAACGGAAGGGCATAGCGAATGAACTCTTCACTTACGTTTGAACCGTCATCGGTAATCCATGACAGAGGTACGGTTTTTTCTTCATTACAAATCTGATTCACGTCTTCCAGCCCGTATGCGATTGCGTATGGAAGATCGCTTTTTCTCACGTAAGATATCATCTTACCGGTTTCACCTTTTAATGCCGCGCGTACGCCGAATTCTCCGGCCCCGATTGCCTCTTTTTGGTCAGTTCCTGACATCATAGAAGAAGAACAGCGCTGGCAAACATTAAGTTCTACAGAACGTGCCTTTACGCCAAGTTTGTTTTTTACTAAGTTTTCCAGATATTTGCCGCAGCCTGCCAGCATCTTATGGCCGAAACTGTCAACACCAACGTTGTTATCCAGCTCACAGATAAAGGTGCCTTTGCCATCGTTAATTCCTTCGGAAACACAGACGATAACATTTGGATTCTTCTCCAGGCATTCCTCAACTTTGGCTAAAAATTTATCTACATCGAATGCAACTTCGGGGAGGTAAATCAGGAGAGGGTTGTCACCCACAAATTTCCTTGCAAGTACACTGGCTGCTGTCAGCCATCCTGCATGGCGTCCCATAATCTCTACAATTGTAACGGACTTCTTTTCATAAACGTTCGCGTCAATTACAATCTCGCGAACAGTAGATGCCACATATTTTGCAGCACTTCCGAATCCAGGCGTATGATCTGTCATCACCAGGTCGTTGTCTACAGTCTTTGGCTCACCCATCACCCGGATATCGCTTCCGATCTGTGCAGCATAGCGGGAAAGCTTGCTTACCGTATCCATGGAATCATTTCCGCCGATATAGAATACATATCCAATATTCATTTCTTCGAACTTTTTGAACAGTTCAGGATATACAGGATCTTCCAGACTTTCCGGCAGTTTATATCTGCAGGAACCAAGATATGCGCCAGGAGTAGTGGTCAGACCTTTTAAGGATTCGCCTGGTAACGCTTCTGCAAAATCCAGAACTGTACCGGCTAAGAAACCTTCAATGCCATTGACCATACCATATACATGATCGATTTTGTCACCATGACGGAAGGCTTCGGAAACAACGCCGTAGAGACTGCAGTTGATAACTGCAGTAGGTCCTCCAGACTGGCCTACGATTAAATTCTTGCTACCCATACTTTTAACATTGCATGACTTTTATGTATTAGAGTGGTAGTGTCATGCACTCCTTTCTATAAAATTTGTTATAATTATAACATATAAATATTGTTTGTGCACGAAAAAAGCAAGATTTATACAATTTTGTTTTGGAAAAAATGCAGTCCCCAGTAATCATAGGAAAGAGATTTCTTATTTTAAAATGCCGTGGTATAATTTTAAGAAACAGGAGGGAAGAATTTATGATCAAACCATCAAAACTGCTCCTTGCCAATTTGCCCACCCCGATTATGGTCCCTGAGGGTTTGAGCTACTCAAGGGCTCACACAAAATTATATATAAAGCGTGATGATTTCACCGGCTTTGAAATGAGCGGAAATAAGGTAAGAAAGCTGGAATATGCCTTAAAACAAGGGATTGAGAGTGGTGCGGAGGTTTTTATTACCTGCGGCGGGATACAATCGAATCATGCCAGGGCTACAGCCGCGGCTGCCGCCCGTCTGGGAAAAAGAACACATTTGGTTCTTAAAGGTGAGCCAAAAGATCCGGAAGGGAATTATTTTCTGGACATACTTTTCGGAGCAAAGGTGACATTTATCTCTGAAGAGGCGTATGTTTCACGGAGAAATGAGATTATGGAAGAGATAAAAAGGAGGTATGAAGAGCAAGATTGCAAAGGTTATGTCCTCCCTGAGGGTGCATCCAATGGGATCGGGATGTATGGCTATTTTCAGGCATTTGAGGAAATTTTAGAACAGGAGAAGGAGATGGGGGTTACTTTTGATGCCATCTGTGTCACCGACGGATCCGGCGGGACGTACGCAGGGCTCTATGCTGCAAATGAATACTACGAAAGCAAAAAGAAGATTATTGGTTTTAACATCTATGACAAGAATGCTGACGGAAGAAAAAGGGTTGGAGATATTATCAGGGAGGGAATGGAACTTGCTGAATTCGGCAAAGAGATATCCATGGATCAGGTGTGTATTGCGTATGATTATGTAGGCGATGGGTATGGAGTTGCGTCGGATGAGGTCATTGCATTTATAGCAAAAACCGCCAGAGAGACTGGTATGGTTCTGGATCCGGTATATACGGGAAAGGCTATGCATGGAATGATAACAGAAATCAACAGGGAAAATCCCTTGCTGTACGGAAATGTATTGTTTATACATACAGGCGGAGAGTTTGGGACCTTTCCCCATAAGGATAGGTTTATATGACAGGACAAAAGATGGATTTTTATGAAAGAGTGGGGATTGTATGCAGAAGAATTCCTTATGGAAAAGTAGCGACCTATGGACAGATTGCCATGCTGTGCGGCAAACCTAACAACTCCCGTCAGGTGGGCTATGCACTGAACCGGTCGTTGTCAGGTGAGGTGCCCGCACACAGGGTGGTAAATCATAAGGGCTATCTGTCCGGGGCAAGTGCCTTTTTTGACAGCGGGATGCAGCGCAGGATGCTGGAATCAGAAGGGGTGCAGGTGGGAGAGGAGAATAGAGTGGAGCTTAAGGTGTTTGGATGGAGGCATACACTGGAGGACGCTCTGGAATTCAGAAGATTGTTTGGGGATGAATAACTGGTTATAAAAGAGTGAAAAGCAGCCTGACGTCATCTTATCTTCCGGGTATGCATATACATAGATGGAGCAGACAAGGGAGTATAGGATATGTAATGGCAGAGTTAATTAAAAATGCAGTACACGGCCTGAATGGATTTATATGGGGGCCGGGGATGCTGGTAATGTTTTTGACGGTTGGGATTCTGTTTACTGTGCGTACAGGATTTTTTCAATTCACGCATATCAGGCTGTGGATGGGACGGACAATTGTTGCCCTTTTTCGTAATCGTAATGTACGAAAAACAGATGATGAGCATGCCATTTCTCAGTTTCAGTCTTTCTGCACAGCACTGGCGGCCACACTGGGAACGGGAAACATTACAGGGGTGGCAACTGCCATAATTGCAGGAGGTCCGGGAGCAATTTTCTGGATGTGGGTCTCTGCGCTGTTAGGTATGATGACGAATTTTGCAGAGAACATTCTGGGAATCCGCTATCGGAGAAAAAACTCAAAGGGAGAGTGGACGGGCGGGGCGATGCTGTATATAGAAAAGGGGCTCCACTGCCCATGGCTGGCTGCAGCGTTTGCCTTTTTATGTATTCTGGCTTCCTTGGGAATGGGAAATATGACCCAGGCTAACTCAATGGCTGTGGGGCTGAAAGAGGCCTTCTCAGTTCCGCCGGTTCTGACAGGAGTGCTCTCAATGGCTGCTGTTGGACTGGTGCTGCTCGGAGGTGTGAAACGCCTGGCAAAGGTAACGGAAAAAGTTGTGCCTTTTATGGCTGTCTTCTATCTGGCAGGCGGTATTTTTGTTCTGGCTGTTCATTGGAGAAATATTCCCCAGGCGTTTTCTACAATACTGACAGAGGCATTTCAGCTGCGGTCCGTGGGCGGCGGCGTACTGGGGTATGGAATGCGTCAGGCCATGAAGATGGGAATTGCCAGGGGAATTTTTTCCAATGAGGCAGGTCTTGGATCCTCTGTGATGGCTCATATTGCATCTGATGTAAAGGAACCGGTGGTACAGGGGATGTGGGGAATCTTTGAGGTGTTTGCGGATACCGTGGTTGTGTGTACAATTACAGCTCTGGTAATACTTACATCCGGGGTATATGACAAAGCCCAGTGTCTCTCGAACATTGTAAATGGCATTGAAAACATTGACGGTACGACATTGACGGGGCTGGCTTTTGAGACAGCGATTCCAGGCGGGAGCAAGTTTATGGCAGCTGCAATCGTGCTGTTTGCCTTTGCTACCATTGTGGGCTGGTCATATTTTGGCGTGCAGGCAGTGACCTATCTCCTGGGAGAAAGATACATTCGTTTTTACAAGCTTCTTTACATACTGGTGATTCTTCCGGGTTGTGTCACTGCTCCGGGATTTATCTGGGAGCTTGCGGATACCATGAACGGATGCATGGCGATCCCCAACCTGATTGCGATCACCCTATTAAGCGGGGAGGTGACAGCAGCTACCAGAAAATATCTGAACACGGTCCAGAAAGAACAGGATAGTGCATAAAATTAATAACGTGTCTATCGAACGAAGGTGTTCTCTGGCATGGGTTTTACGTTTGCGCCGATGAGTGATATAGAGGGCAGGGAGCCCGGGGAGTTCCGTATGCTGTCTGGTGATGGACTTATCAATAAAGCTATTGATAACCTTGTAAGTTTTAAGTTGTTTCTGTGACAATAATATTTTACCTTCTTTCTTAACTATTATAGATTACACAAAAGTGATATTTTCATAAGTGGATCCTAAGGTGACATTATCACAAGTTAACAACATAGCCTTTTGCGGATCTCTTGACAGTCTGAAACCGTTATGCTATATTACAAGCAATATAAGAAAGAACGAGGTATCTGCAGGAAAATGAGAATGTAAGGTCTGAACAACAAGCAAACAACAGGAAACTTTGTAATGAAAAGGGTAGATGCCCTTTTATTTGTTTTGCTCTGTTCAGCACCGGATTTTTCTTGCAGGTATTTTTGCGGGTATAGTTAGATACCGGCATTCTATTTGTGTGCAAAAATCTTTCCTGGACAGAGCGTTTAGGAGGGATTTTTTTGTTATTAGAAGCACATAATCTGGAAAAGGGATACGGAATACAGAAATTATTTTCTATTGATAAATTAGAAATCGGAGAAAACGACAGAATTGGCCTGGTAGGAGCCAACGGATGCGGAAAAAGTACGCTTCTCAAAATTCTCAGCGGACAGACAGAGGCCGATGCCGGTACTATTAAAGCATCGTGCAGTATTGCTTATATTACTCAGGAGCAGGAGACGGAAGGGGATACCAGCGCTTACCTTCTAAGCCGTATGAACCTTAAAGATTCTGCCTGCAAGAGCGGAGGAGAAAAGACAAGGCTGGCCATTGCGGCGGCATTTTCCCGGGAGACAAAGCTTTTATTTGCAGATGAACCGACAACGAATCTGGATGTAAAGGGAATTGAAACTCTGGAAAAAATGCTGAAGGGTTTTAAAGGTGCGTTTGTATTGGTATCCCATGACAGATACCTTCTGGACCAGGTATGTGATACCATCTGGGAGATTGGGGACGAAGAGCTGCGGGTCTTTCCGGGGAATTTTACCGCTTGGTTTGAACAGAAAAACAGAGAGCGTGAATACGCTCTGTTTGAATATGAACAGTACCAGACAGAGAAAAAACACCTGGAATCAGCCATGCATCAGATTAAACATGAGGCGGAGGGGATGAGAAGGCCGCCGAAACGAATGGGCAGCAGTGAATGGATTCTGTACAAGGGCACAGCTGCAATTCAGCAGGGACATGTGCAGAACAGGGGCAAGGCAATAGAAAAAAGGCTGGATAAACTGGAAAAGAAAGAAAAGCCAAAAGACTTGCCCAAAATATCCATGAAAATGGGGGCGGAGTATCCTATGGAGGGAAAAAATGCTCTCACAGCAGAGCACATTAAAATCGCTTATGGGAAAGCTACGATCATAAAAGATGCCGGTTTCAAAATAGCAGCTAACAAATGTACGGTCATGATGGGTCCAAATGGCACAGGAAAAACTTCTGTGCTCAGAAAAATAATCGAACAGGACCCGGCTGTACGCCTCTCCCCGCAAGCCAGGCTGGGGTATTTTGCCCAGGAGCATGAAACTTTGGATCCGGATAGAACCGTACTGCAGAATGTCCGGTCTACGTCCAGCCAAAAGGAGTCTGTAATCAGGGCCATACTTGCTAACCTGTATCTGACATCCAGGGATATAGAAAAACCAGTGTCTGTACTCTCCGGGGGAGAACGGGCAAAGGTGATGCTGGCAAAGCTGCTGGCCTCAGATGCTAACTTTTTAATTCTGGACGAACCCACCAATCACATTGATATGTATACCGCAGAGGCCCTGGAAGCCTTGTTAAAACAGTGGAAGGGAACATTGCTGCTCGTAACCCATGACAGACGTCTTGCTCAGGAAGCAGGGGAACGTTTTCTGTTTTTCGAAAAGGGTGAGATACGGACATTTGAAGGCAATTGGAAAGAGTACGAGACTTCTAAAGAAAGGATGGAAAAGCCGGGGGATTCTGCGGAACTGCAAAGGACGCTGCTGAATATGAAAATGATGGAACTGACTGCCAGAGTAAGTTCGCCAAAGAAAGGGGAGCGGGTAGAGCAGATCAGAGAGGAACTGGAGAGAGTGACGGAGGAATATTATCGATTGGGGAAATAATTGGTATTTAATGCAATTACTTGGACTACGGCTCAAGGTGATCTAAGTCGGTAAGTATGAGGCGGCCGGGGGACGGTGAGAGAAATCCTGCGGCGGCGGGCTGGCTGGTTCGGGCGAGAGGAAGGCTTAAGTTCCGGGGACACCTCCGTCGCGAAGAGAGTCTAAGACAAAACCGGAATCCCCGTCGGAGCACCGTTCGTATGTGCAAAGAATGCTTGATGTGCATTCTCTGCCCATGCTCACTTTTTTCCGGCCTGGACTGCCGCAAAAATCTCCAGCGAGAATCCCGGTTTTGCCTAAGACTCTCTAGTCACTCCTGCGGAATCGTCCGCGGAACTTAAGCCTTCCTCCTGCCCGAACCAGCCAGCTCTCTGCAGCAGGATTCCTCTCGCCTGGGTATAGGGAGTTCCAGGGGGAGGTTTTTGGCAGTTTATCCAAAACATCAAGCGGACAATAGTGCGGAACAAGAGGAAAAGTGTACAACTCTCGACCTTCCCCACCCGTTTTCCGTGAATGTGAAGTGAGTCTCTGCCAGGATATAGGAGGGAGCACCGGGGAGACAGGGCCAGGCCAGGGGCCGGGGGATAGGGACCAGTCAGGGAGGTTAAGCGGAGTGAGCCGAAGATCCAGTCCACCAGCTGATTAACGAGGAAGGCTCTCCTGATGAGTTTAGCAGCTGGTAGGACTTAGCTTAGGGGAACGGAGCCTCGAGCTGACTGGTCCCTATCCCCCGGCCCCTGGCCTGGCCCTGTCTCCCCGGTGCTCCCTCCTATATCCGTCCGTCTGCGATGCGCTCGCCGACTACATAACCCCGAGCTTCACATACACAAAACTATAATTTGATCAATAAACCTTAAAATGATATAATGACCCACATACGAGTTCCGGGCATATCTGCCCGAAGGATAACAGAATTTGAAAAGTTTGGAGGAACAGATAATGAAGATCAGAGATATAAAACCCCAGGACAGAGAAGTTGTCTGGGATATGGTGAATAATTTCTATACAGGAACAGGGGCTTGCCTGCATCCGCTGGAGAGGGAGAATTTTGAGAAAACCTTTGAGGAGTGTCTGAAGGAAGAAAAGACCTATGCCAGGATGCTGGTGATAGAAGGCGAGGATGGTCTCTGCGGATATTGTATTCTGGCGTTTACCTGGAGCAATGAAGCCGGGGGGATGGTGGTCTGGGTAGAGGAATTATATTTTACGGCTCAGGCCAGAGGAAAAGGATATGGAAAAAAGGTGTTTCAATGGCTGGAAAAGGAGTATTCCGGAGCAAAGAGGTTCCGTCTGGAGGCCACGGCTGAGAATCAGGGTGCTATTAAGCTTTATCAAAGACTTGGATATGAAGAACTGGATTACTATCAGATGATAAAAGAATAAGAGAATACAAATGCCAGGCAGTGTGAAACGCCTGGCATTTGCTGTGTGTGAGAAATCTAATGAGAAAGAGCAATCAGCCGTTTCACATCAGGGACTGCTGAAAGAATCGGGAAGAGGATAGCCGCTATGATAAGCCCCCCGCATCCCTGAATCAGGTTGGCCGGAAGGCTGGCAAGGGCACCGGCGGGGCTGTAGAGGAAGGCCTCACAGAGTCCATATCCTCCTGCAACCAGAATTATATCAATGATGCCTCCGGCGATCACTCCGGCAAACTGGTGCTTTCCTTTGTGTGAAATCTTTTTGAAGGCATATCCGCTAAGCATGGCAACTAAGGCTTTGATTATGAACGTAATAGGAACATAGATAAAATATCCGCCCAAAAGATCAGACATTGCAGAACCCAGACCGGCGGCCAGTGCTCCATATACCGGGCCAAGGATAATTCCGGAGAGGATTACAATGGCATCTCCGGGATGTATATACCCGTTGGTTCCAGGGGTGGGGATGCGGATAGACATGGTGGCAACACAGGCAAGTGCTGCAAAAAGTGCAGTCATCACAATTCTCTTTGTATTTATCTTCATTAAAATACTCCCTTTCTGTTTCTTACTTATAAAATACTATACCGGATAAATGGACTGATTAAAATAGCCAGTTTTGTCAAAAATAGCCATACCAGATTGGGCGAGACTGTGAAAAAAATCTTTCTTGTTGTCGCAGACAGCATCTTCCTTTCCGCCGTAGTGTGATCCCCCGGAGGGTTTTTTATTACATAGGGAACGAAGTTTTCTATGTAATAAAAAAGCGGTATACAAAAAAACAGAAGTTTTTTCATATACCGCCGGGGGTATCATAACAATGTGAAATAAGCGCTAACGGAACGTCAGAGAGGTATCTGACATGGATTCTATAATAGCCAGGGATTCCAGACGGATTCCCATGTCACGGATCTGCTGGCCGCCGTCCTGAAAGCCTTTTTCGATCACAATTCCGGCCCCTTCCAGGGTAGCACCGGCGCTTTGGACAATCTCAATCAGTCCGAGAAGGGCACAGCCGTTGGCCAGAAAATCATCGATAATCAAAACATGATCCTCGGCGCTGAGAAACTTTTTGGAGAGAATGACATCATACACCTTTTTGTGGGTATATGATTCTACCTTAGTAGTATACATATCTCCGTCCAGATTCAGGCTCTGGGCCTTTTTGGCAAATACAACCGGAACATTAAAATATTGAGCTGCGATACAGGCAATCCCAATGCCGGAAGCCTCTATCGTAAGAATTTTGGTAATGGGAACATCAGAAAAACGTCTTTTGAATTCCTTGCCCAGTTCATTGATAAAGGGGATATCCATTTGATGGTTCAGAAAGCTGTCTACCTTAAGAATATTTCCCGGTTTTACCGTTCCATCTTTCAGAATACGTTCTTTTAAAAGCTGCATATCTTTATTTCCTCCCAGAATAGATTACATCTATGATACGACATAATTTGACAGCTGGCAATTCCTTTCCTAAAAAAATACTAAAATATAATAAAAGTAGATCGAGAAAAAGGAAAAGTGTGATATAATATATAAGCTATGGGCAGCAGTGCCACAGGAGAAAGTAAAGGAGAACGGAACCTTGAAGGAATATGAAGCTGTATGGGAGATTTTTAATCTGTGTTCCGGCAATCAGATGCGGGACGTTTTTTTTGAAGAAATCGCGGTTGAGAATCTGGATCAATATATAGAAGAGAAATTTCAGGGAGAAGAACACTTCGTTTATGAAAAAAGTGTACTGGAGGACGGGAGCATAGTATATGACATTATGACCTCCAAGATTAAACAGAGATATACTTTTACAGAAATCTAAGGAGGACGTATGGAAGAGCAGAAGCATACACATACTCACATTATGGAAGATGGAACAGTGGTAGAGCATACCCATGGGGGAGCTCACTCACACGGATCCGGCGGCCATACGCACAGCCATGAGCATACCAAGGCAGTGCTGAACCGACTTTCCAGAGCAATCGGACATCTGGAATCCATACGGCGTATGGTGGAGGACGGCAGAGACTGCAGCGAGGTGCTGATACAGCTTTCCGCAGTCAAAGCAGCGATCAATAATACAGGAAAAGTGATTCTTCAGGATCATATTGAGCATTGCATCGTAGATGCGGTGGAAAGCGGGGATCATGAAGCCCTGGAAGAATTGAACAAAGCGATCGACCGGTTTATGAAATAAGGCCGTATAATAAACATAAGGAAAGAAAAGGAGAGTAAAAAGTCATGAGCAGAGACTGCAGCAGCACAACATGTACAAAAGAGAGTTGTGAAGGATGTAAAAGCAAAGAAAAAGGAACAGGGATTTCAAAGGAAATGGCCAATGGATACTCTGAAATTAAAAAGGTAATCGGAGTTGTCAGCGGAAAAGGAGGGGTAGGAAAGTCATTTGTGACTGCTTCCCTGGCCAATCAGATGGCAGCAAAGGGCTACAGGGTAGGAATTATGGATGCGGATATAACAGGTCCGTCCATTCCTAAAATGTATGGCCTGAAAGGTGCGGCACAGGCAGATGATCAGGGAATCTACCCTATGATTACAGAAAACGATATTAAAATTATGTCAGTGAACCTGCTGCTTCCCAAGGAAGATGCGCCTGTAATCTGGAGAGGACCGGTAATCTCGAATATGGTTAAACAGTTCTGGACAGATGTTATCTGGGGCGAACTGGATTATCTGTTTATTGATATGCCGCCGGGAACCGGGGATGTCCCCCTCACAGTTTTCCAGTCACTTCCTATTGAAGGTGTATTCATTGTTACTTCTCCCCAGGAGCTGGTGCACATGATCGTAAAGAAGGCTTACAATATGGCAGACATGATGCATGTGCCGGTATTCGGTGTTGTGGAGAACTACAGCTATGTGAAATGTCCGGACTGCGGAAAAGAATTTAAGATATTTGGGGACAGCCATATCGAAGAGGTGGCAGCAGAGCTGAATGTGCCTCTGGTGGGAAAGATGCCCATCGATACTTCTTTTGCGGAGGCGGCTGATGCAGGGACCTTCGGACAGATCGATAATACCTACCTGAAAGATGCCTACACGTATCTACCAAAAGCTTTAGAAGAATAAATACTGCGTAAAATATGACAAAATATTACTGGATAAATTAGGTAAAAGGTGTTAATAAATTAACAATCCATAACTCCCCAGATGGACTGCTGTAAAAATTGGTGAAAAAAAACTGGGAGGATCCAGTATTTAAAGAAAAATTTCATAAAAGTCCGAAATGCAGGGGATGTCAGTCGTCATACCTTTCGGTTGACAAATTCTGGAACAAGTGCAATAATACAGAAGAAAAAATTTATATGTGTTATTTGTATGAAAGGGTGATAACTATGATAGAACGTCAGATTAAGTTACCAGCCACTGAGGATGTAAAAGAATTTGTGACAGAAGCCAGCAGGTGCGATTTTGATATTGATGTTTTTTACAACCGCGTGGTAATTGATGCAAAATCAATTTTGGGTGTATTCAGCATGGATTTGACTCGCGTATTGACCGTAAAGTGCTTTGGACGTGACGAAAAGTTTTTGAATTTCTTGAATAAATATGCAGTAGCATAAAAGACAGGAGAAGAACAGGCGCAGGACAATGGATTGTCTTGCGCCTGTTTGCGCTATAGATGATATGGAAGAAAAGACAATTATAAAATTATCCGTCCGAAATCTGGTTGAGTTTATACTTCGCAGCGGCAGTCTGGACAACAGAGTGGGAAGCGGAACAGACCGCGAGGCCATGCAGAAGGGAAGCCGTCTGCACCGGAAGATACAAAAGCAGATGAAGGCATCCTACCGCCCGGAGGTCCCGTTAACCTATGAAAAGGAATATAAGGAATTTATCATAAAGTTGGAGGGAAGGGCCGACGGAATCTGCGAAGAGGAACATGAGGTGCTGATTGACGAGATCAAGGGGGTTTATCTTGACCTCTCTCTTCTGACTGCACCTGTGGAAGTCCATCGCGCCCAGGCCATGTGTTATGGGTATATTTACGGAAGCCAGAAGCGTCTGGAGGCTGTCACCATTCAGATGACGTACTGCCATCTGGAATCTGAAAATATCAAACGTTTTCAGGAGAAGATCTCTCTGAGAGAGCTGACGGAGTGGTTTGAGGAGCTTTTGGAGCAATATTATAAATGGGCGGACTTTCAGTACAGGCGCAAAAAAATACGCAGAGAGTCTATGGAGCACCTGGAATTTCCCTTTCCTTACAGAGAAGGACAAAGGGAGCTGGTGGCGGGTGTGTACCGCACCATACACCATAAGCGGCAGCTGTTTATTCAGGCTCCCACAGGGGTGGGGAAAACTATGTCAGCTATTTTTCCTGCGGTGCGTGCTGTGGGTGAGGGGTATGGAGACAAGATTTTTTATCTTACAGCTAAAACCATAACAAGGACTGTGGCAGAAGAGGCTTTTGCCATTTTGAAGGCTCATGGATTATCCTATAAGACAATTACCATTACCGCAAAAGAAAAGCTCTGCCTCTGCGAAGAAATGAACTGCAATCCGGAGCACTGCCCTTATGCGGACGGTCATTTTGACAGAGTAAATGATGCGGTGTTTGCGCTTTTGGGGGAGGATAAGCCCTACAGCCGGGAAGTGCTGGAGGAACATGCAGAAAGATGGCAGGTTTGCCCTTATGAAATGTGTCTGGATACTGCCTCCTGGGTGGATGGGATTATTTGCGATTATAATTACGTATTCGATCCCAATGTACACCTCCGGCGTTTTTTTGGAGAGGGGATGAAGGGAGACTATCTTTTTCTGATCGATGAGGCCCACAATCTGGTAGAGAGGGGACGTAAGATGTACAGCGCCTGCCTGTATAAAGAAGATTTTCTGGAAGTAAAGAGAATTGTGAAAGGACAGGGCAAAAAGCTGGAGAGGCTTCTGGGAAAATGCAGCAAAGAGCTCCTGGAATATAAAAAGGAATGCGAAACCTACGAAGTGCTGCCCAATCTTGGGACCTTTTCCATTAGTCTTATGAATCTGCTGGGGGAGATGGAAAATTTTCTGGAGGAGGCTCATAAAGAAGAAATCAGCCGTGCTGTTCTGGAATTGTCTTTTCAGGTGAGGCACTTTCTGAATATGTATGATCTGCTGGACGAGAACTATGTGATCTACTGCGAACGGCAGCAGGAAAGATTCTCTGTGAATCTTTTCTGTGTCAATCCTGCGGCGAACCTTCAAAACTGTCTGAACAAAGGAAACAGCGCTGTTTTCTTTTCTGCAACTCTTCTTCCCCTGGCATACTACAGGAGCCTGTTCAGCACCCGGGAGGATGACTATGCCATGTATGCCAAATCCCCCTTTGAGAGGGAGCGCCTTTGTCTATTGCTGGGACGGGATGTAAGCAGCCGGTATACCCGGCGTGGGTATGAGGAATACCGGAAGATAGCAGCATATATATCCTGTCTGGTCAGTGGAAGAGAAGGAAACTATATGGTGTTCTTTCCCTCATACCGGATGATGGAGGATGTATATGATATTTATCGGGAGGAGTTTGCTCATGAGTCCTGCAGGTGCATTCTTCAGGATACGGCTATGAATGAAAAGGAGAGGGAGGAATTTTTGGAGGAATTTTCCCCCGGCAATACAGGTACATTGGTTGGGTTTTGTGTTATGGGAGGCGTATTTGCCGAAGGGATTGACTTGTACGGGGAGCGACTCATAGGCGCTGTGATTGTGGGCACAGGGCTCCCCCAGGTAAGCAATGAAAGGGAAATCCTAAAGCAGTTTTATGACAAACGGGGAATCAACGGCTTTGACTATGCCTACCGTTATCCAGGCATGAACAAAGTTCTTCAGTCTGCAGGACGGGTAATTCGTACCGTTGAAGACAGAGGGATTGTACTGCTTCTGGACGAACGGTTTCTTCAGTCAGAGTACCGTCAGCTCTTTCCGCCGGAGTGGGAGGGGTACAAAGCATGCGGACTGTCGGGAGTAAAACAAGAAATACAAAAATTTTGGTCAATATACAAAAACTTTTCTTGACCATCACCAGGGTTCCAGTCTATAATGAATATATTGACGGAGCGTCAAAGTATTCCCGGCGTTGAAAATCCAGCAGAAGCCGGGAGCAATCGGAGAGGAGATAACAAAATGAAAGTAATTAGCACAGACAAAGCACCGGCAGCAATCGGGCCATATTCTCAGGCAATGGTTTTAAACGACATCTTATTTACATCTGGTCAGATCCCCATTGATCCGGCAACGGGAGAGATTAAAGGGGATACTATTGAGGAACAGGCTGAGCAGGTAATGAAGAATTTGGGGGCTGTTTTAGAAGCAGCAGGCACCAGCTTTGAAAAAGTAGTTAAGACTACCTGTTTTATTGCTGACATGGGTGATTTTGCGGCATTTAATGAGGTATATGCGAAATATTTTGTTGGCAAGCCCGCCCGCTCCTGTGTAGCGGTGAAAACGCTTCCCAAGAATGTTCTTTGCGAAGTAGAGGTAATCGCTAACGTTTAAGGAATATGAGTTTGGAGAGAAGCCCTCTGCAGGGATATAATCTGCAGAGGGCTTCTTTTTTCTAGTTCTCTGCCGGATCGAAATACTGAATAAATTTTTGAACAGCAGCGGAAGGAGGAATCTGTTCATTGGAGGCTAGGGCAAGAAAGCGGTGGGGAAGAGTTTCTTCCAGCTTCAGGCGGTATAGATTGTCATAGGAATCTAGTGCATAATCAGGGACAAATGCGATGCCGAGGCCGATGCGGGCTAAGTCAATGAGCAAATCATTGCTGCTGAGCTCTACCTCTGGGACAAGATTCAGATTATGCCGGGAAAAAAGATTGTGGAGGAACTCGCTGGTTGTGCTTTTGCGGTCCAGCATAAGCAGAGGCAGACGCTGAAGCTGAGAGAAGGAGAGGGATTCTCCCCGGAAGCTAAAATAGGCTTCATTTGCCACAAATACATCCTGAAACTCTTTGATCATCCGCAATGTACCGTAACCTTTCAGACGGACATTGGGGAAGTTGCTGACAATAATATCTACCTGACCGCTTTCCAGGAGATCTGCACATCCGACGGAGGTCTGATTCATAACCTTAATATGGATCTCAGGATACTCTTTGTGAAACCGGCTCAGATAAGGAACCAGAAAATAACGGCATATAGTATCACTGGCGCCTATGCGCAGCTGCCCTCCGAACTGATCGGGATCCATCAGCTGTTCTTCTCCTTTGTGGATCAGATTGACCGCAGGCTCTATATGGCGGAATAGAATTTCTCCTTCCGGGGTCAGGAGCACTTTTTTTGTGCTGCGTATAAACAGGGGCTGGCCCAGCTTTTTTTCCAGCGTCTTAATGGACTGGCTGACGGCTGACTGAGAGATATAAAGTTTTTTTGAGGCCTCGGAGAAGCTGAGGGTAGCGGCAACAAAATAAAACACTTTGTACAGTTCATAGCTGATATCCATGGATAAACTCCTTCCTGTGTATAGAACACAACTTATAAATCATATAAGATATATTAATTTTACTAATGATATTTCTTATGATAATATAAAAACTATAAGAATGCAATCATGGATTTGCCATCCTTAAAAAGGCAGGAAAGGAGTCGTTGATGAGTAACGTAAGACGAGTTTATGTGGAGAAGAAACCAGATTTCGCCGTGCAGGCAAAGGAACTGAAGCACGAGATCGGCAGCTACCTGGGAATTAAGACTGTTACAGGAGTGAGAGTGCTGATCCGGTATGATGTGGAGAATCTCTCCGATGAGATTTTTCAGGCAGCCTGCAGGACAGTTTTCTCTGAACCACCGGTAGACGTGCTGTTTCAGGAAACATTTGGAATGGAGGAAAAGGCCAGGATATTCTCCGTAGAATATCTTCCGGGACAGTTTGATCAGAGAGCCGACTCAGCGGTTCAGTGCGTGAAGTTCTTAAAGGAAGATGAAGAACCTATCATTCACTCAGCTACCACCTATGTGATAGAGGGAGATATTACAGAGGAAGAATTCCAGGCAATTAAGAATCACTGTATTAACCCGGTAGACTCAAGGGAAACAGATCTCACAAAACCCGAGACACTGGTGACAAAGTTTGAAGAACCTTCTGATGTTATTATCTTTGACGGATTTGCGGATATGGAAGAGGACAATCTGAAAGAGCTGTATGCCTCCTTGAATCTGGCTATGACTTTCAAAGACTTTCAGCATATCCAGAACTATTTCAGGGAAGTGGAAAAGAGAGACCCTTCCATGACAGAGATTCGTGTGCTGGATACTTACTGGTCCGACCACTGCCGCCATACAACGTTTTCCACAGAGCTTAAAAAGGTTACCTTCGGGGAAGGGGAGTATAAAGAGCCTATCGTATCCACCTACAAGAAATATCTGGCAGATCGAGAAGAGATTTTTAAGGGCAGAGAGGACAAGTTTGTCTGCCTGATGGATCTGGCCCTGATGGCAATGCGCAAATTAAAAGCTGAGGGAAAACTTCAGGATCAGGAGGAATCCGATGAGATTAACGCCTGCAGCATTGTAGTACCTGTGGATGTGGACGGAAAAGAAGAAGAGTGGCTGATTAACTTTAAAAATGAAACTCACAATCACCCAACAGAGATAGAACCCTTCGGTGGAGCTGCTACCTGTCTGGGCGGCGCTATCCGTGATCCGCTGTCAGGTCGTACCTATGTGTATCAGGCCATGCGTGTGACGGGAGCGGCGGATCCTACTGTTTCTGTGAAGGATACACTGAAAGGAAAGCTTCCCCAGAAAAAACTGGTGCGGGGGGCTGCGAAGGGCTACAGCTCCTACGGAAACCAGATCGGTCTGGCTACCGGGTATGTAAAGGAAATTTATCACCCGGATTATGTAGCCAAGAGAATGGAGATCGGTGCTGTTTTGGGGGCTGCTCCGAGACGTGCTGTCATTCGTGAGAACTCCGATCCGGGAGATATCATTATACTTTTAGGCGGAAGAACCGGGCGTGACGGCTGCGGTGGAGCCACAGGATCTTCTAAGGTGCACACCGAGGAGTCTATTGAGACCTGCGGGGCAGAGGTGCAGAAAGGAAATGCACCTACGGAGCGTAAGATCCAGCGTTTATTCCGCAGAGAGGAAGTCAGCCGTATCATTAAAAAGTGCAATGACTTTGGAGCCGGCGGTGTCTCAGTTGCTATCGGTGAGCTGGCAGACGGACTTCAGATTTATCTGGACAAAGTACCTAAAAAATATGCCGGACTGGACGGTACAGAGATTTCCATATCTGAATCCCAGGAGCGGATGGCGGTGGTAGTGGATCCGAAGGATGTGGAGCAGTTCCTGGAATATGCCAGGGAAGAAAACCTGGAGGCTGTTGAAGTTGCAGTGGTAACGGAATCCCCCAGACTAGTTATGATATGGAGAGACAAAGAGATCGTGAATATCTCCAGAGCTTTCCTGGATACCAATGGAGCCCACCAGGAGACAGAGGTTTATGTAGACATTCCCGGTAAAGAGGGAACTATATTCCGCAGGGAGGAAATTGGTGATGTAAAAGAAAAGTGGCTGCATACACTGGCAGATTTAAATACCTGCTCTCAGAAAGGTCTGGTGGAAATGTTTGACGGTTCCATCGGGGCAGGCTCTGTATTTATGCCTTACGGCGGAAAGTATCAGCTCACAGAGACCCAGGCTATGGTGGCTAAGGTTCCGGTACAGAACGGCAAGACGAATACCGTAACAATGATGAGCTACGGTTTTGACCCATATCTGTCCAGCTGGAGTCCTTATCACGGAGCTGTATATGCAGTGGTAGAGTCCGTTGCCAGGATTGTGGCAGCCGGCGGAGATTACCGAAAGATACGATTCACCTTTCAGGAATACTTCAGAAGGATGACAGAGGATCCAAGCCGTTGGAGCCAGCCTTTTGCAGCACTTTTGGGGGCGTACGCCGCACAGATGGGCTTTGGCCTTCCCTCTATCGGGGGAAAGGACAGTATGTCCGGCACTTTTAACGAGATTGATGTTCCTCCTACACTGGTATCCTTTGCCGTGAATGTGGCAAAGCAGCAGGATGTTATCACGCCGGAACTTAAGACACCGGGAAGCCGTCTGATTTGGGTCCGGATGCCGAAGGGTGAATATGATTTGCCGGATTATACTGGACTGATGGAACAGTATCAGAAGCTTCATGAGGACATCCAGGCGGGCAGAGTGCTCTCCGCCTACGCACTGGATCGCCAGGGGATTGCCGCGGCGGTCAGCAAGATGGCCTTTGGAAACAAGCTTGGAGTTAAAATTGAGCACAGTGTAGATCAGAGGGATCTGTTTGCACCGGGATTCGGTGACATTATCTGTGAAGTAAAAGAGGGAAAAGTAGGTGAACTCGGAGTCACTTATACCCTCATCGGTGAGGTAAAGGATGACGGGGTATTCCGCTATGCCAACGTAGAGATTCCGGTGGAGGAGGCTCTGAGAACATGGACAGGTACGCTGGAAAAGGTGTTCCCATCCAAAGCAACAGAAGACACTGCAGAGATAGAAAACCGGTTATATGATGCGAAGGAAATCTACGTTTGCAGACATAAAACAGCTATGCCTACTGTGTTTATTCCTGTATTCCCGGGTACAAACTGTGAATATGACAGCAAAAAAGCGTTTGAGCGTGCGGGGGCACAGGTTGTAACAAAGGTATTCAAAAACCTGAACGCAGAGGACATCCGGGATTCTGTGAGGATCTTTGAGAAAGCCATCAATCAGGCCCAAATCATTATGTTCCCTGGAGGTTTCTCCGCAGGAGACGAGCCGGACGGTTCCGCCAAATTTTTTGCCACTGCATTTCAGAATGAAAAAATCAGGGAGGCGGTTATGCGCCTTCTGAACGAAAGAGACGGCCTTGCGCTGGGAATCTGCAATGGATTCCAGGCTCTGATTAAGCTGGGTCTTGTTCCCTACGGAAAGATTACAGGGCAGACAGAGGATTCTCCTACATTGACGTATAATACTATTGGCCGTCATATTTCAAAGATGGTATATACCAAAGTAGTGACAAACAAATCTCCATGGCTGCAGAAGGCTGAGCTGGGAAAAGTGTATACCAATCCGGCATCCCATGGAGAGGGCAGATTCGTTGCAGGTCAGGAATGGATAGACAAGCTTTTTGCAAACGGCCAGGTTGCCACCCAGTACTGTGATCTGAACGGCAGCATCTCCATGGACGAAGAGTGGAATGTAAACGGCTCTTATGCTGCCATCGAAGGAATTACAAGTCCCGACGGACGGGTTCTGGGTAAAATGGCCCACTCAGAGCGCAGGGATGACGGTGTAGCGATCAATATTTACGGAGAACAGGATATTCAAATTTTTGAATCCGGCGTCGCTTACTTTAAATAAAGAATAAAAGACAGGTTTTTCTGCCGGATGTCGGTGGAAAAACCTGCTTTTTGTCATAAAAAGTATAAAATGTACATAAAAACGGACAAAAAGGCGGTAAATAGGGGAGACAGTGAATCAATCATAAAAAATGCATTCCTGATTGAAAGCCGGGGGGATAAAAAGTATTAAATTAAGGTTACAAAAACATTAATAAAAATTTAAAATTTTAGTTATAGTTCCCAAAATGTAATCTATATTGTACAGTTTCAATTTGTTGCTTTCCAAGGGCTTTCTTTACAGCTATAGTAAATATATACAAATTGCAATTCTTGTATGGGTCAACAAGGTCCGTTCAAATCCTGCCGTTCTGGCATCTGTTTTTTCTTCCGGCAGACCTGGATTGTCCAATTAGTAACATTAGAGATGCATCTCTCACTTGCAATTTCCGCTGAGGTATATTAAAGTGAAATGGAACATAGAAGAATGTCTGTTATATACAAGCGGAGAATCCGTGTGAAGCAAAGGAGAAATTATGTTTGAGAGAATTGATTATCTGGTAGAACGTCTGGACGGTGATTACGCATACCTTAAAAGACTGGACGGACTGGAGGAAGAGCCAAAGTGTGTGGCCAGAGCCCTGCTCCCTCCAAAGACAGATGAGGGCAGCAGGCTTGCCTATGAGATGCTGGAGTATACCTTATTGTAGGCAGTGCGGTATGGGAGCCGGAAGAGAGGCACATATCCGGAGAGGAGGCCCTTCTGCAAGCAGTTGAAAAACATCGAAATTATATAAAAAAAGTAAAAAAACAGGTTGACAAATGTAGTGATAAATTATATAATAGCAGAGCAGGTTACGCAAAAGACCTGCAAAGCACAAAGATATGGGATCTTAGCTCAGCTGGGAGAGCATCTGCCTTACAAGCAGAGGGTCATAGGTTCGAGCCCTATAGGTCCCATTCATCTGTTTAAATACAGATAACATTTATTTGGCGAGATAGCTCAGTTGGCTAGAGCATGCGGTTCATACCCGCAGTGTCGGGGGTTCAAATCCCTTTCTCGCTACGGAAAGCCTTGTAGACAGATTGTTTACAAGGCCTTTTATATTACAAAGGAAGACGGCCCTAATGGGTAGTGCTCCGGCGGGCGGGTTTGGCTTGCCGGACTCTTTTTAGTCATGTTTGTATGGAAAATTATACGAATGATAAGGAGATCAAAGAATGGAAAATACAGATAAAATTGCAGTGCGGTTCGCACATGAAGAGGATATCCCCCAGATCCTTGGGTTTATTCAGGCGCTTGCTGTCTACGAAGAGATGCTGGATCAGGTAGTGGCTACAGAGGAGCTGCTGAGAGAGTGGATTTTCGAGAAGAAAAAAGCAGAAGTGCTGCTGGCCGAGTGTGAGGAAAAGCCGGTGGGGTTTGCGCTGTTTTTTCACAATTTTTCCACCTTTTTGGGGAGAGCCGGGATTTATCTTGAAGACTTGTTTGTTTTGCCTGAATACCGGGGAAGAAGGGTAGGAAAGACTCTGCTGCGCTCTTTGGCGCAGATAGCCGTGGAGAGGGGATGCGGAAGACTGGAGTGGTCCTGCCTGGACTGGAATCAGCCAAGTATTGATTTTTATGTGTCACTGGGAGCGAGACAGATGAGCGACTGGACAGGGTACCGCCTGGAAGGCAGCACCCTGATATCGCTGGCCGGGTTATCAGAATAAAACGCCGATAAGGGTTACCGCCAGTACTGTCTGCATAAGGCCTACGCAGCCTCCATAAAGCATTGCTTTTGGTCCTTCCCGCAGCAGATCCCGGAATTTGACCCGCATGCCGATGGCTGCCAGGGCTATGATCTCAAACTGGCTGCTTATAAATTTAGCGGTATGGGAGATGGGCAGAGGAACCACTCCGGTACTGTTGATAATGGTAAATAAAAAGAATCCGATGATAAACCAGGGAACTTTGCAGGATACCCTGGTTTTTTTTCCGGCATTTTCACTGCTGCATGCAGCTTTTGCAAACAGGGGATCCTCCTCACTGGTGTTCATCCTGGAAAAAGTAAGGGCTACCAGAACCAGGAAAATAATGCGGATAATCTTAAAAATAGTAGACATCTGTACAACATCGTCGTTCACAAACTTGGCTGAGGCAATTACCTGGCCGATAGACTGCAGAACCCCGCCGATGAGCCCGGAGGTATGGATGGTCTCATGGTGGTATAAGATTCCTGCTATGAGGGGAAGCAATACCATTAAAAAGGTTCCGGTAACATTAACAATAGTGATAGAAATCCCCTTATCCTTGGAATCTGCCTTCAGAATCGGAGAGACAGTGCCGATGGCGGATGAACCGCAGACTGCGTTTCCTGCGGACATAAGCAGGCAGAATTTTTTGCCGAAGCCCAGGCGCTTGCCGATGAGGTAGGTGCCGAATATAGTGACGGAAAGTTGAATGGCAATAAAAAGGATCCCCCGGAGACGGACTCCTGCGATATCCGACAGATGAAGCGTCAGTCCGGTCAGTATAATAGAATACTCCAGAAGTCTGGATTCCGAGAACTTGGTTCCCTTATTCAGCGTATCTTTGTTCAGAAAGGTATTGCCGCAGATGATTCCTATGGCTATGGCAATCAGCGCTGCACCCAGTGCGGGGACGAAGGAGCTTAGATACTCTGCTGCCAGGGCGATCAGCAGGCAGGGAATAAAGCCCGGAATGATTTCTAAAATGCTGCTCATTTTCTTTTTCAATTAAAACACTCCTTTATTATAAATTCTTTAATTAACTTGATTCTACCACTATTTTACTATAAGATAAAATTATAAATAATTATTGATAGATAAAATATATTTATGGAGAAGGCCATGTTAGATTTTAGAATTCATACATTTCTGGAAGTGTGCAGGCGGAAAAGCTATACGAAGGCTGCCAGGGCGCTGCATATTACACAGCCGGCAGTCACGCAGCACATCCACTATCTGGAAAAGGAATACCAGGCAGAGTTTTTTGACAGGAATGCCCGCACCCTTACCCTTACCGGGGAGGGCAGGATTTTTTACTGGTATGCTCTCACCATGGAATCAAACAGCAGGAAGATCTACAAACTTCTGGAGCAGGCTGAGAAACCCTGCCGTCAGCTTAAATTTGGGGCAACCTTAAGTATAGGAGAGTATGTGATGCCCAGGATCCTGGGGGATTATCTGGAGGAATTTCCCGGGGACAAGGTGTCTATGCTGGTGGAAAATACCGAAAGCCTGTTAAAAAAGCTGGACAGAGGAGAAATCGATTTTGCGGTTATTGAGGGAAAATTCAGAAAGGATGCCTATGCCTATTCTCTGTTTTCGAATGAAAGGTATATTGCAGTGTGTGCAAAGGAACACCCTCTTTCTGGTGAGAAAGTGTCCATTGACGAACTCCTTGACTATCCTTTTATTATCCGGGAGAAGGGGTCTGGAACCAGGGACATCTTTGAAGCAATTTTAAGTGAATACAGCCTGAAATTGGAACAAATCCGGAAGGTCAGTGAGATTGGAGATTTTCAGGCTATTAAATATCTTGTGGAAAGAGGGTTGGGAATAACCTTTCTCTATGAGATGGTGGTGAGAAATGAGATCCGGGACGGAAGGCTGAAAGAGATTGCCATTGAAAATTACGGCGCAACCAGAGAGTTCAATTTTGTATACCTGAAGGGCAGTATCCTGGAAGAAGAGTATATGACCTTTTACCATTTCGGCCAGAGCCGGATGACGCCTGCATGAAGGGCAGGCGCCCCCTTTTGGCCCCGGCGTGTGGATGGGTAGATGGGTAGGTTATGCCTGTTCCCGCCGCTGGATGATGATTTTAATGAGCTTCACCATCAGAGGAATGTAGGTAACCATAAAAACTGCTGCGGCCAGAAGCAGAGGCAATTTCTTGCGCTCTTTTGGTATGGCCAGGCCAATCATGACACCAAGGGAACAAAGGCAGAACTTAATCAAAGCCAGATCCTTCCAGTCAGATTCCTGTACATACTGATCGGCACATGCAAAGAGTTCTTTCACGGTACACCGCCTCCTGTTCGTATTTGATACTGAAATTATACCATGAAAAGGGACAGGAGGCTATGAGAAACAGGAGAAATGCAAAAACGGTTGGAACAAAAAGAATTTAATGGTATACTTGGAAAAGATGTATCTTAGATCAACATATACAGAAGTTATTTTGGAGGAATAAATGAAAGCATTAGTGATAGCAGAGAAGCCCTCAGTAGCCAGGGATATTGCCAGGGTTTTAAAATGCCAGAAAAATATCCAGGGGGCTATGGAGGGCAGCCAATATATTGTGACCTGGGCACTGGGGCACCTGGTCACACTGGCGGACCCGGAAGGATATGACAAAAAATATAAAGAGTGGAAGATGGAGTATCTTCCCATGATGCCCAAAAAGATGGAGTTGGTTGTGATTAAGCAGACATCCAAGCAGTATCAGGCAGTAAAGACCCAGCTTTACAGAAAAGATGTGAATGAGATTATCATTGCCACAGATGCAGGCCGGGAGGGAGAACTGGTTGCCAGATGGATTCTGGAGAAGGCGGGCTGCCATAAGCCGATCAAGCGGCTCTGGATTTCATCGGTGACGGATAAAGCCATCCGGGAGGGATTTGCACATTTAAAAGACGGAAGAGAATACAATAACCTCTATGCAGCTGCAGTATCCAGGGCAGAAGCTGACTGGCTGGTAGGTATCAATGCCACAAGGGCCCTCACATGCAAGTACAATGCCCAGCTCTCCTGCGGCCGTGTGCAGACACCCACCCTTGCTATGATAGCAAAAAGAGAAGAAGAGATACGGAACTTTAAACCGGAAGAATACTACGGCATCAGCCTTCAGGCCGGCAAGATAAAGTGGACCTGGCAGGACCAGAAGTCCGGGAGCTACCGTTCCTTTCAGAAAGAACGAATGGAAAAAATGGCAGAACAGCTGAAGAGAGGAACTCTTTCGGTGAATTCCATAGAGCGGGCCGCCAAGAAGACACTGTCTCCCGGTCTATATGACCTGACGGAGCTTCAGAGAGACGCCAACAAAAAGTTTGGATTTTCAGCAAAGGAAACTCTGAATATTATGCAGCGCCTGTATGAGAATCATAAAGTCCTCACATACCCCAGGACAGATTCCCGCTATATCGGAACAGATGTGGTAGGGACGATAAAAGAAAGGCTGAAAGCCTGCAGTGTAGGCCCTTACAAAAAGCTTGCCGGAAGTCTGATCATGAAACCCATTCAGACAAATAAATCTTTTGTGGATGATAAAAAAGTGAGCGATCACCATGCTATTATCCCCACCGAGCAGTTTGTGCAGATGGATCATATGACCAACGAGGAGAGGAAAATATACGATTTGGTAGTGCGGAGATTTCTGGCGGTTCTTTATCCTCCCTTTGTCTATGAACAGACAACAATGAAGGCAACTGTAGAGGGGGAGAATTTTCTTGCCAGGGGAAAGATAGTAAAAGAAGAAGGCTGGAAGGCTGTGTATGAAACTGTGTCCATGGACGATGAGGAAGAGGAAGAAAATGACAGCAGGGGAAATTCTCTGAAAGAACAGATGCTCCCTGAGGTGAAAAAGGGAGAGAAGTACCCCGTGCAGAATCTGGAATTGACGAAGGGAAAGACAAAGCCTCCGGCTCCGTTTAATGAAGCCACGTTATTGTCTGCTATGGAAAATCCGGTAAAATATATGGAATCCCGGGATGCCGCCGCAGTAAAAACCCTTGGGGAGACCGGAGGGCTGGGAACAGTTGCTACCAGAGCCGATATTATAGAAAAACTCTTCAATAGTTTTCTGATGGAAAAAAGAGGTAAAGACATTTTTATTACTTCAAAGGCAAAGCAGCTTCTGGAACTGGTCCCGGAGGATTTAAAAAAGCCGGAGCTGACAGCCGACTGGGAGATGAAGCTTTCCAGAATCGCAAAAGGGTCTATGAAAAAAGAAGTATTCCTGGCCAATATCAGAGACTATACGCAGGATATCATCGGAGAGATCCGACAGGGAGACGGGACGTTCCGCCACGACAACCTCACAAACACCAAATGCCCTGTGTGCGGAAAGAGAATGCTGGCTGTCAATGGAAAGAACAGCAGGATGCTTGTCTGTCAGGACAGAGAGTGCGGGCACAGAGAGACCGTATCCAAAATCAGCAATGCCAGATGTCCGAACTGCCACAAAAAGATGGAATTATATATGAAGGGCAAGGAAGAGACTTTCATCTGTTCCTGCGGCTATAAGGAAAAGCTCTCCTCCTTCAAGGCCAGAAGAGAAAAGGAAGGAGCCGGAGTCAGCAAGAAGGATGTACAGAGATATCTGCAGGAACAGAAAAAAGAGGCCAAGGAGCCCATCAACAATGCATTCGCTGATGCATTTGCCAAACTTAATTTGAAGTAAAAAAGGAATCCGGCTGGCCGGATTCCTTTTTAACAGATATTTGCAGGGCGGTATATTCTCAGTGCATTCTTATAGAATACATCCTCGTAGTATGCCTCAGGGATAATGCTTTTTATAAAAGCTATATAGTTAGGAATATTTACCAGGGGCCAGTCTGTGCCGTACAGGAGCTTATCATATTGATCCAGGTATCCCAGCCAGGTCCGCAGGTGCTCCAGGTATCCTTTGCTTTTTTCCTGTATTTTTTGAGGATCTACCATACCTTCAAAAAGTCCGGAGAGATCTGCGGCAACATTGTCATTTTTATCTACCACTGCTATGCCGTCAACGATCCAGGGATTGCCCAGATGGCACATGACAAAGGTTACCTGGGGAAATGCCACAGCTACCTCATCAATGGTGAGCGGGTGGCTGTATTTTAAGAGACCTCCGGTTCCTGCCGTATCTCCTGTGTGGATGGCTACCGGTTTGTCATAAGTCTTGGCGAGCTCATAGTAGGGAAAGTAGGCAGTGTCAAAGACATATTGAGAATTATACCCGGGATACAGCTTAATACCCACACAATTCTTTCGCTGAAGGTGCTGTTCTACTTTATCTATGGAGGCGGTCAGGCTTCTGGCGTTCAGACAGTTGCTGTCCAGACCGATACAGTAACTGAGAAACTCAGGGTATTGATGATACGAAAGATCCAGTGTCTGGTTGCCCATAACGATGCCGTGGACAATCCCCTCCTCCTGAAAAACTGTGCGCAAATGCTCCGTTGTGTTTACATGGGCTGCCTCTTCGGCAATTTGGTTAAAATAGGGAGAGGAACAGCAGTGAATGTGGGCATCAATTATTTTCATGGCAAAATCTCCTTTGATAGGTAATAGTAAAGCATATGAGAGTATTATAACAAAACCCGGGGCAGGCTACAAGGAACATCCAAAAAAGAAAACAATTGACAAAATCTGCATTTCTGAATAAACTAGAAGAAGACAGGAAAAGGCAACGAAAGGGAAGAGTAGCTGATATTTGAACTGACAGAGAGAGAAGGTCACCGGCTGAAAGCCATCTCAAGGGAGAATCCAGCGAAGTGCCCCCTGGAGCTGACCGGGCGAAGCAGGCATCTGCCGCCAGTAGTCCGGTACGTTACTCATGCGTTAAATGAAAGAAGGGGAGGATACGGTGTATCCTCTAGTAGAGTGGAACCGCGGACCAGCTTCGTCTCTTGTGTAAGAGACGGGGCTTTTTCTTTTTGCAGAAATATTGATTTTAGAAAGAAAGGGTGATACCATGGGGTTTATCCAGCATTTTAGAGAAGAGTTTAAAGTAATCACAGAACGGGACCCGGCGATAAAGACACCCTGGGAGGTGCTGCTGTACCCAAGCTTTAAAGTTATGTTAAAATACAGAAGAGCACATAAATTGTATCAGAAAGGCCATTATTTTCTGGCCAGATGGATTTCTCAGAGAGCTGCCCATAAAACAGGGATAGAAATCCACCCCGGGGCAACCATAGGAAAAGGTCTTTTTATAGACCATGGAAGCGGGGTTATCATTGGTGAGACCTCAATTATCGGAGATAATGTTACGCTCTACCAGGGGGTTACTCTGGGTGGAACCGGAAAAGAGACCGGCAAGCGTCATCCCACGCTGGAGGACAATGTAATGGTCAGCGCAGGGGCAAAGCTTATAGGATCCTTTACCGTAGGGGAAAACTCTAAGATCGGGGCGGGTTCTGTGGTACTCAGCGAGGTGCCGCCAAACTGCACCGTGGTTGGTGTGCCGGGGCACATTGTAAAAAGGGATAATGTCAGAATTCCCAGGAACGATATGGATCATGTTCATCTTCCGGATCCTGTCTGGGAGGATATCAAGATTCTGCAGGATGAGAATAACCGGCTGAGAAGCCGGATCCTGGAAATGGAGAGAGAGCTGCGGCACTGTGAGAAAAACTGCAGGCAGACGGAAAAAGAAGTAGAAGATAAAGGAGAAGCTTATGAAAGTCTATAATACGTTAACAAAAAGAAAAGAAGAATTTATTCCTCTTGAGGATGGGAAGGTAAAGATGTATGTGTGCGGACCAACCGTATATAATTTTATCCATATAGGCAATGCCAGACCCATGATTGTCTTCGATACTGCCAGACGGTATATGGAGTATAAAGGGTATGAGGTAAATTATGTCTCTAACTTCACGGATGTGGATGACAAGATTATCGCAAAGGCCCGGGAAGAAGGGGTAAGCCCGGAGGAGATCTCCACACGCTATATTAAGGAATGTAAAAAGGATATGGCAGACATGAATGTAAAACCTGCCACTACTCACCCGCTGGCTACCCAGGAAATCGGTGGTATGATTGCCATGATCTCCTCATTGATAGAAAAAGGCTTTGCCTATGAAGTAAAGGGAACGGTATATTTCCGGGTAAAACAATTTAAGGAGTACGGCAAGCTCTCCCATAAAAACATAGAAGATCTTCAGTCCGGATTCCGGGCCATCCAGGTGTCCGGGGAGGATCAAAAGGAAGATCCCCTGGACTTTGTCCTCTGGAAGCCGAAAAAGGAAGGAGAGCCTGCATGGCAGTCTCCCTGGGGAGAAGGACGGCCAGGCTGGCACATTGAGTGTTCTGAGATGTCTAAAAAATATCTGGGAGAAGAGATCGACATTCACGCCGGAGGAGAGGATTTGATTTTCCCGCACCATGAAAATGAGATCGCCCAGAGCGAGTGCTGCAACGGCAAACCATTCGCAAAATACTGGCTGCACAATGCCTTTCTCAATATTGACAACAGGAAAATGTCAAAATCTCTGGGAAATTTCTTTACCGTCAGAGAGATCGGGGAAAAATATGATCTCCAGGTGCTTCGTTTCTTTATGCTCAGCGCCCATTACAGAAGTCCGCTGAATTTCAGCCAGGAATTGATGGAGGCTTCCAAAAACGGTCTGGACAGAATCATCACAGCTGTGGACAGCCTGAATTATCTTATGAAGTCTGCCCAGGGGGATGTGATGTCTCAGGCTGAGCAGGAGAAAGTAAATGAGCTTACTTCCTACACGTCAAAGTTTGAAGAGGCCATGGACGACGATTTTAACACAGCAGATGCTGTCTCCGCAGTTTTTGAACTTGTAAAATTTGCAAATACCTGCTGCGGGGGGGAAAGCACACTGGCATTTCTGGGAAAAGTGAAAGAAACCATTCTGAAGCTTTGCGACGTGCTGGGACTTATTGTAGAGAAAGAAGAAGAGATGCTGGATTCAGATATTGAAGCTTTAATAGAAGAACGCCAGGCGGCAAGAAAGGCAAAGAATTTTGCCCGTGCCGATGAAATCAGAGATCAGCTTCTGGGCATGGGAATTGTTTTGGAGGATACCAGAGAAGGGGTAAAATGGAAGAGAGCTTAAAGTATTTAAAGGAGCAGTTTCACCTGGGGAATACGGATATCCGCACCTATTCCCCGCTGACGCTGGCATACATCGGGGATGCTATCTATGATCTGATTATCCGAACCATTCTGGTAGAACAGGGGAATTCCCAGGTGAATAAGCTGCATAAAAGAGCCAGCATGATGGTGAAGGCTTCTGCCCAGTCTTCTATGATGGAACATCTTATGGAACTGCTCACGGAAGAAGAAGCGGCTGTATACAAAAGAGGCAGAAATGCCAAGTCTGTAACCATGGCTAAGAACGCAACCATGTCAGACTACCGCAGAGCCACTGGATTTGAGGCGTTAATGGGTTACCTGTACCTCACCGAACAGTGGAAGCGTATGCTGGATTTGATAAAAATAGGATTAGAAAAGGGAGAGTATTATGGAGGAAAGCAGATTCCAGGAAAATAAAGTAGAAGGGCGCAACGCCGTGCTGGAGGCTTTCCGTTCCGGCCGTGCGGTGGACAAGCTTTTTGTCCTGGACGGCTGCCAGGACGGTCCGGTGCGCTCAATTTTGAGAGAAGCTAAAAAAAAGGACACCATTATCAGCTTTGTTAAAAAAGAACGGCTGGATCAGATGTCGGAGACAGGGAAGCACCAGGGTGTGATTGCGGTGACGGCTGCCTATCAGTATGCAGAAATAGAGGATATCCTGGCACTTGCACAGAAAAAGGAGGAGCCTCCGTTTATCTTTTTCCTGGATAACATCGAGGATCCCCATAATCTGGGAGCCATTATCCGTACCGCCAATCTCGTGGGGGCCCACGGGGTTGTGATACCAAAGCGGCGGGCGGTGGGCCTGACTGCGACCGTTGCCAGAACATCAGCCGGTGCTCTGAACTATACGCCGGTGGCAAAAGTTACCAATATGGTGCATACCATAGAAGACCTAAAAAAAGAAGGGCTTTGGTTTGTGTGTGCAGACATGGGAGGGAGCACCATGTATGAGGTGAATCTGAAAGGCCCCTTGGGACTTGTCATCGGGAATGAGGGAGAGGGGGTAAGCCGCCTGGTAAGGGAGACCTGCGATTTTACAGCCTCCATCCCTATGAGAGGAGATATTGACTCTCTGAACGCTTCCGTGGCCGCCGGTGTGCTGGCCTATGAGATTCTGCGGCAGAGGCTCCAGGGATAAAGCAGCATACTAGGGATCGAGAATACGGGGAGGATAGAATGAAGGGTTATGAGGAATGTACAGATGAAGAGCTGATTACCCTGCTCCGGGAGGGTAATCAGGAGATAGAGGATTATCTGATAGATAAATATAAGAGCCTGGTGCGGAAAAAAGCCCATGCTATGTTTCTCATGGGCGGTGAGACGGATGACCTGATACAGGAAGGGATGATCGGCCTTTTCAAAGCCGTCAGGGATTATCTTCCGGACAAAAATGCGGCGTTTGCCACATTTGCCAGTCTGTGCATAGACCGGCAGATTTATAATGCCATACAACTGTCCAACCGGCAGAAGCACAGGCCCTTGAATACCTATATTTCCCTGAGCAACGAGGAGGGGGAGCCTGCGCTGGAATCAGAAAATCTGTGGCAGCAGGATCCGGAGTCGATTGTAATTGCTAAGGAAAGCGCGGTAGGCATGCAGGAAAGAATCCGGAAAAGATTGAGTCCCTTTGAAAATAAAGTGCTTGACCTTTACCTGGAAGGGTATGGCTATCTGAAGATTGGGGAGATTTTAGGAAAACCCGGAAAATCCATTGATAATGCCATTCAGAGGATACGCGGGAAAGTGAAAGAGGTTATGGAATTATTGTAAGAGAGACATCAAATTTCGGTGCTGTTTTCTGGGTAAAATAGTACTGAAATTTGATGCGGAATATTGTTTGAAATGTCAATTGTATTTTAGAATAACATTGGTATAATGTAAGTATATTGAACGTGTTCAAGAAAGGAGAAGGTAGTGTCAAACCTGGAGAAAGAGACCTGCGATAAGATAGAAGCAGTAGCCCGTAATCTCTTTTATGAATTCGGCTACAAAAACACTACAATCCGTAAAATTGCCAAAGAAGCTGAGATAAGTGTAGGACTTGCCAACTATTATTTTGGATCCAAAGACGGGCTGTGTGCTAAGATTTATTCCAGTTTCAGAAAAGAGCTTTTAGAAATCATAAAAAGACGTTTTCCGGCCGGAGAGGATTATGATTTAGAGGCTTCCCACGTAATTATATTTGATGCTATGCTGCTGATGGAAAGTCAGCCCCTGCTAGACTTATACAATGGGATTTGTTATACCGAGGAGATGGCACAGTATATGTATGAAATGTCAGCTCACATCCTGAGAAATGTAAATATTGATGCGGGGTACCGATATCTGTTCAGTATAACAATACCAGCCCAGAAACCAAAACTGGTCAATGTGGACAGAGAAAAGCATAATGTTACGAAGAGAGATATTGTAAGATTTTTTCTCAACAGTTACAGCCTTCAGTTTTTTGAGGATAAAGGCAGGCTGGATGAGCTGGTGGACATTACTCTGCAGCATTATAAAGAATGCGGCATACACCTGGAACCGGGATATAAAATTGTATATCGATAAATGTTCTGTGCTGATACAGGACATTTTTGAGACGCGTGATTGAACGCGTTTAATAATACTGAAAATTGAACGCGTTCAAGAAAGAAGGAGGTATATGGGATGAATCAGGAAAAAAGAAGAAAGCGGGCGCTGATTACGTTCGGAATTGGGGAAGGCGCCTATCAGTTTATGTATGATTTCTTTAAAGATTTCCAGAACTTTTTTTTGACGAACATAGCTAATATGAATCCTGTAATGACAGGGACTATTATCTCGGCTATGAATATTTTTAAAGTCTTTTTCTCACCGGTTACGGGAATAATTATCGACAGTAATCCTTTCAAAAGCAAAGATAAATTTCTGCCCTGGATACGTTACATGCCCTTTGCTCTTACCGCTTTTTTTATGGCAATGGCAGGCTCAGCATGGGCAAAGCTGCCTACGCCTGTCACGGTACTCTTTTTTGTATCGGCGTATATCTTTAACACACTGCTGTTCAACGGTTATAAAGGCGCAATACCCACTCTGGCAAAAAATGAAAATGAAGTATCCGTAGTCTCAACCTCCAGCAATCTGTTCAAAGAAGTCTGCCGGTTCTTGGTGGGGGTAGCCGGTCCTCTCCTGATTGTAAAGCTTTCTGCAACGGGAAAAGCAGAGGATGCACAGGGGTTTTTCTTTACATTGTTGATTTTCTGCAGTATTACTATAATTTTGTACCTTACCGTAGCTTTTGAGTATAAAAATGCAACGGCAGGGGAACTAAAAGAAACGGTAAAAGCGATAAAGCGTCAGGGAAAAAAGGGAGGCGCTAATGTATCAGCCATGTTCCGGCAGATTGTTTCCAATAAACCTCTGCTGATTGTATTTCTAACCTGCTCTTTTGCTATTGTAAGATATTTTGTTGCAGCTCCCATGGCACCTTATTTTTTCAAGTATGTAATAGGAGATGTGACTTTGATGGCATGGTATAAAGCGGCAACCCAGATAGTGGCAATTGTGGCAACCTTTCTGGCACCGTTCATACTAAAATATGTGATTAAGGATATTAAGAAACTTTATATTATTATTCTCATTGCAATTACAGGTGCGCACCTGGGATTGGCAGTCACAGGCAGCAGTCTTTGGGGATTTAACATTCTTATGACTATTGCCCAGTTTTTCTACTCACTGAAAGGGGTATACGATATCGTGCTGTTTGCGGCTGCGATTGACTATGCAGTGTGGAAAAACATTAAAAAGGGAGGAACAGAGACCGTTGCCCAAGGCACTGCAATGTCATTTTATTTCATGGCAATCACCATTTCTCAGGTAATCGGTGTAAGCATATTGAACTGGGGACTGGTGCAGGCCGGATATCAGGGAGCAGAGACCGTGGCGAATCCTGCCTTAGCTTCCAACCTGATGTATGTAGTTACATATTTGCCGGCTGCAGCCTGTGTGATAGCTTTGATTATTTTCCTGTTTTTTAAACTGGACCAGAATAAACTGAGCGAGATGCGAAAAGAGATTGCTGAGTACAATGAGCTTCAAAAAAAATTATAAGATAAAGGAGGTTGTTTCATGAAGATTGCAATTATCGGAGCGGGTGCCATGGGGAGCACCGTGGGAGGACACCTGTCCAGGACGGGTGCGGAGATTTACTTTGTAGACCCATTTCAGGAGCATGTGGATGCCATCAATGAAAAAGGGCTGATTTATGAAGTGAACGGAACAGAGTATACGGCCAAAATCAAGGCATATACATCTGCCGATCAGCTGGGGGAAAAAATGGATGCCATGATTTTCCTGGTAAAAGGCCTGTACACCAAAGGGGCTGCTCTGGGAGCAAAATGTCTGGCGTATGAGCGTACCGTAATCCTTACAGTGCAGAACGGGATGGGGAACGTAGAGATTTTGTCAGAAGTGTTTGGGGGAGACAAAATCATGAGTGGTCTGATTGAATTCGGTGGGAAGATGGTGGAGCCCGGGCATGTGAGTGCTCTTATCAGCCCTACCTCCCGGGTGATGATCGGTGCGGCCAATCGGAAGATTACTCCGGAGATGAAAGAATTCGCTGAATATTTTGTGAAAGCCGGTTTCCAATTTTCTCTGGAAGCGGATATTGCCCCTTTATTGTGGTATAAAATGACAAAGAATTGTTCCGGTAATCCGGTCTGCGGAATCGTGAGACTTCCTCTCGGCCCTTATCATGCAGCCGAAGAAGGAAGCGATATTGCAGACAAGGTGGCAGATGAAGTGCGCAGCGTTGCTGCGGCTATGGGGATTCAAGTACCACCCGAGCCGGTGAAAAAAGGAGGACAGAAAGGAATCTCTCCGGAAAGTCCCATGTATAACCACCTTCCCTCAACAGCACAGGATATGTACCGTAAGAAAAAAACAGAGATAGATTTTCTCAATGGTGCCGTAGTCCGGTACGGTGAGAAGTATCAGGTGCCTACACCATATAACAGGTTAATAACGGATTTGGTAAAAATTATAGAGAATAACTATGATAACCAGTTTTAAATGAGAGGAGGGATATCATTGAGTAAAAAAGCAATCATGAATGGGGAATGGTGTAAATCCTGTCAGTATTGTGTAAAGGCATGCCCACAGAATGCAATTTCCAGGGGAAACGTGCTGAACAAGGCAGGGTATGAGGTTGTTGTGCTGGATTCAGAGGCGTGCGTGGGCTGCGGAATATGCTATACGGTCTGTCCGGATTATGTATACACCATTGCAGAGGAATAGGAGGGAGAATCAATTATGGCAAAAGAATTAATGAAGGGAAATGTTGCTGCTGCAGAGGCAGCCATACGGGCAGGAATGGATTTCTTTGCGGGATATCCCATTACCCCCTCTACGGAGGTTCTGGAACATCTTGCGCTGCGCATGCCCCAGGAAAACCGGGAGATGATTCAGGGAGAAAATGAGATTGCTTCTATGAACATGGTTATAGGGGCTGCCGCCTGCGGTGCCAGAGCTATGACTGCATCCTCAGGACCGGGGATCAGCCTGAAGGCAGAAGCGTTCTCCTATGCGGCGAGAAGTGAACTTCCCTATGTCTGCCTGAATGTGCAGAGATGGGGCGTGGGACTTGGAAGGCTGGACAGCGGCCAGTCAGATTATATGCGTGAGACGAAAGGGGGAGGACATGGGGACTATCACCATATTGTTTATTCTCCCAGTACGATTCAGGAGCTGGTAGACGATATCTACGAGGCCTGGGATGTGTCAGAAAAATACAGGTGCGGAGTTGTAGTTCTCTCAGAGGGCTTTCTGGGTCAGATGATGGAGTCAGTTGAAATACCTCCCTATAAAAAAAGAGAGAAACCTTTGGGTTGGGGGATTGACGGCAGCGGAAAAGTAGGTACGAGGCAGTCCCCGGATACGAATACCCTGGTCGCCAGACTGAGGGAGCGAACTGCTTTGATTCAGAGTGAGATGCAGAGATATGAAAATTACCAGGTAGAGGATGCAGAGTATGTATTGGTTGCTTTCGGACTGCCTGCCAGGGTCTGCAGAGATGCTGTAGATGTACTGAGAGCCAGAGGAGAGAAAGCCGGCCTGATCCGTCCCCGGCTGGTATGGCCTTATCCGGTACAGGCATTTAAAGAAGTAAACCCTCAGGTTAAAGGGTTTATCAGCATTGAATCCAACGATCTGGGACAGATGGTGGAGGATGTGGCACTTGCCTCCAGGGTAACCTCCGATAAGAGAGTGCCCGTTTACTGTTATGCCCACAGTATGGGAACCCCTGGAGTAAAGATGGTAATGGAAAAATATATGGAAGTTAAAAATGGTTCCATAAAGGAGGTGTTCTAGATGAATGTAATAAAGCAGGCGCCTGAGATAATATATAAAAGTAATCAGTTTTGTGCGGGGTGTGGTCATGGCATTGCATACAGGCTCATTCAGGAAGCGGTAGAGGAGCTGGGGTATAAAGACAACCATATTACGGTTCTGGGAGTGGGATGCTCCTGCAATCTGAACACTCTTACCGCCGGTGATAAGTTCCAGTGTGCTCACGGCAGAGCGGCGGCTGTGGCTACCGGTATGAAGCATACGAAAAAGGATACCTTGATTTTTACATATCAAGGTGACGGAGATGCCGGAGTTATCGGAATCGCCGAGACGCTGAACGCAGCATACAGAAATGAGAAAATCACAGTATTTACGGTAAATAATTCTAATTTTGGTATGACGGGAGGACAGATGAGCTGGACGACTCTGTCGGATCAGATAACCACCACGACGCCTCTGGGGCGTGACTGTGAGCTGAAGGGATACCCCTTCCATCTGCCGGAAATGATAGCCAGTCAGTTTACTCATGTGGCTTATGTTGCGAGAGGTGCGGTAAATGATGCAAAGAATATCAGGCAGCTGAAAAAGATGATAAAGAATGGTCTAGAGGCCCAGGTAAAAGGAGAAGGCTATTCCCTGATAGAGGTTCTGGCACCTTGTCCTACAAACTGGAATATGACTCCGCTGAAATCACTGGAATGGCTGGAAGAGAATATGCTGAAAGAATATCCCATTGGTGAATTTAAGAAGAGAGGGGTGTAATGGAATGAAAGAAATTATTTTTGCCGGATTTGGAGGCCAGGGTGTACTTACCGGCGGTCTGATCATTGCTTATATGGCTGCCCAGAAGGAACTGAATGCTGTATGGATGCCTGCTTACGGACCGACCATGAGAGGCGGAAAGGCAAACTGCGTGGTAAAATTTGGAGAAACAGAACAGGAAAAGGTTGGGAGCCCCATCATGGAGGACGCGGACATTCTAATTGCCATGAATGAACCTTCTCTGGATTACCTGCAATTCTGCAAACCGGATGCCACTGTATTTGTCAACTCCAATGCCGTGCGTCAGGATTACAGCTATCCTGAAGGGATAACAGTCATTCCTGTTGACTGTGTCCATCTGGCCCAGGAGGCAGAAAACATGAAGGGGCAGAATCTTGTCATGGCGGGAGCAGTGATTAAAAAATGCGGTCTGTTTGATTTGGATTATGCCACAGCTGCCATGTGCAGGTTTTTTGAAAACAAAGGTAAAGGTAAATATAACGACAAAAATGTGAAAGCAATAGAATACGGGTACCAGGCAGTTTCATAAGAAGGAGGGCGCAATGACAGATATTGAACGCTTAATGAATCCCCGGTCCATGGCAGTGATCGGCGTAACGGACAAGGAAGGCTCCTTTGGTCAGAGGAGCGGCGCCAATGCCTTAAAAAGCCATATTCGGGACAGAGTATATTTTGTTCATCCCAGGCGGGAGAGCTGTATGGGAAAGAAATGTTATAAAGACTTGAAAGAACTGCCTGAGGTTGTTGACTGCATACTGATCTGTACCCCGGCAGCCACAGTCAATTCCATTCTCAGAGAGGCAGGGGAGCTTGGAGTAAAAGGGGCAGTGGTATACGCCAGCGGATTCTCCGAGGATCATACCCCGGAAGGGATTGCCATGGAGAAGGAAATGGAAGACATTGCCCGGACCTATGATATGAAAGTGGTAGGCCCTAACTGTCTGGGAATTATAAACAATGTAAATAAAATAATGATGTGGGGACTGGGAGCTTTGATTGATCTGAATACCAGGCCGACCGGGATTGGGATCATCGCCCAGAGCGGATTCATTGCCGCTAATATTGTACAGCTGGAACAGTTTAATATTTCATATGCGGTGTCAACAGGCAACGGCAACTGCTTTACCCTGGATGAGTGTCTGGAATATCTGGTAGACAACGACAATGTTAAAGTATGTGCTCTTTATCTGGAAGGAATTAAGGATGCGTCTACGTTTTGCAGGGCCCTAGAAAAGGCAGCGAAAAAAAGAAAACCGGTGATTGTATTGAAGTCAGGTGTATCTGAGAAAGGGGCAAAAAGCGCTGCATCCCACACCGGCAATCTGGCAGGAAGTGCGGGGACTTACCGGGCAGTTTTCAAAAAGTACGGGGTTGTAACGGTAGACAGTCTGGAGGAACTTTTGTGTACAGCCCAGATGTACAGTGTGCTGAATGGGCGGCTGCCCAAGGTGAATGGATTTGCCGGTATTAATTTCTCTGGGGGAGAGAATACCATATGTGCAGATCTGTGTGAAAAATACCATGTAAAACTTCCAGACTTGGAAGAGAGTACACTAAAAGAGATAAGAAACTATATCCCTCCCTTCGCAGCAGCCAAAAATCCTTTGGATGGGACCACATCCCTTTTCACGGATCGGGAAAAAGTTTATAATGTGATAAAGGCTATGGGAGAAGATCCGGAAGTTGGAGGCGTACTGGTAGGAATGAATGTAGCAGGGCCCGGGGGGGTGCCTCAAAAAGAGATAACCAGTATGGAAGCTATGATTCAGATCTCAGAGATGGAGAACGCACCGGCCTTGTTTGCAGTACCTTCCTATGAGGGTGACAGAGATAAGGCATGGAGGCAAAAATTAGAGTCCCATGGGATCCCGGTGATGAGCAGTGCGGAGACGGCCTACAAGGCTCTGGGCAAACTGGGAGAGTTTGTAGAATTTCAATGGGAGAAATCCACCCTGGCAATATCGGCGCCGGACAAAGCGCCGTCCGGAGAAAAAAGTGCCATGACAGAATGGGACAGCAAACTGGAGATCCAAAGACTGGGGATCCCCATTCCAGCGCAGGGTATAGCCGCCGTTCGGGAAGACGTACCCAAGGTGGTCGGGAGAATGAAGTTCCCGGTGGCAATGAAGGTGAATTCTCCGGATATTCTGCATAAAACAGACGCAGGAGGCGTAAGGCTGAATGTCAAAAGCAGTGAGGAGGCAATGGAGGCCTTTGATTCTATTTTGGCAAACTGCCGCAGGTATATGCCGGATGCAAGACTGGACGGGATTATCATCCAGGAAATGGCATCTCCTGGTCTTGAGATGATTATTGGAGTAACAAATGATCCGCAGTTCGGACCTGTATTACTGGCAGGACTTGGTGGGATCTTTGTGGAGATATTTAAAGATGTGGCACTTTGTCCCTGTCCGGTAAATACTTATGAAGCCCTGGAGATGCTCAGGCAGCTTAAGGCATACAAAATGCTGGAAGGATACAGGGGAAGCCGTCCCTGTGACTTGAAAGCTTTGACAGACATTATGGTAAAGGTTTCACAGTACGCGCTGGAGCATAAAAATACCATTGCAGAGATGGATCTGAATCCTGTATTTGTATACGAGGAAGGTATGGGGGCTATAGCTATAGATGCGTTGATCGTTGCCTATGGTGATAGGTAACGGATTCAGAATAGGGGGCCATATAGCCAATGAGCGAAAAAAAAAGTTTACCTATATGGATTGGCTGTGTTACCGGTTGGTTTGCAACCCACTGCGGGTCGGGATTTGCCACCGGGGTACAGGCAGCAGAGTATTTTACAAAGTTTGGGGCAATTGGCTTGGTTACACCATTCCTTTCCATGGGGATATTGGGAGTTATGGCGTATATTGCAGTGGAATTCTGCAGACGCAGCAATACACATAATTACAAAGAATTTGCATATAAATTTTATGCACCTTTTGGCAGTATATTCGGAATCATCTGGGATCTAATCTCAGTAATCGGAACAGCCTTAATTACGGGGGCGGTTCTTGCAGGAGGAGGAGAACTTCTGTCAGAGGTGTTTGGAGTGCCTTATCTGATTGCATTGGCTATTATTGCAGGCATTATCCTAATCTGTACTTCCCTGGGCGTAGAGTTTTTCAGAAATATCTCTACCTTGCTTACCATACCTATCGTAATATGCCTTACGTGCATCTCGGTATATGGAATTGCAAAGGGCTGGGGAAATCTCTCTAAGGTTGTGGGGAACTGGGAGATCCAGGGAAGTATCGGCGGAGCAATACTGGATTCACTAAAATATGCTGGTGTCCAGTGCACCTTTATCGGGGTACTGGCAGCCTCCAGTCTGGGCATTGCATCAAAGAGAGACTCTATTAAGATTTCTGTGGGAGGGGCGCTGATGAATGCCCTGATGCTGGGACTGGTAAGCATCTTGCTGTTGGCATATTTTCCGGGAAGCAGTCACGAGAACCTTCCCATCCTGTCTATACTGAAAAACGCTGAAGTTCCGTTTTTGTCCATAATGTATCAGATTACACTTTTCTGTGCAATGATTAGTACAGGAGTAGGATTGATTTTTAGTATAGTAACCAGACTGGAAGGAGTCAGAATGGGAAAAAGCATGAAGAGATTCAGCCATCGCCGAAGGCGTATCCTTTGGGCTTTTATGTTCCTTCTGATTGCGTACGGAATTTCTGTTCTGGGTCTGAGAAATATCGTAGGAGGAGGGTACCGGTTTCTTGCAGCACTGAAAATACCTGTTGTTATGATACCGGTATTGCTTCTGGGCCCCTGGAGGCTGAGACAGACCAGGACAGGAACAGAGAAAAACTAATATATAGATAAGAGAGCCTCTTACAACCGCAGTTTTTGCAGCTGCCGTTGTAAGAGGCTGTTTTTGTTGACATTTTCATTCAATGATTGTAGTATATAATTATAATATTAATACTACACTACACTAAAGAAGAGGCAGGGTGAATGTTATGAATAGAAAAACATCAGGCAGGCTGTTGCTTAGACTGGCAGCCAAAGAATTTCAGGCCGATTGTCCGGATTATGAAAAGGCATTTGCGTTCAATCAGGCAGCGGCAAAACTGGGGGAGCCCTGTGCCAGGTATAATATGGGGTACTTATATGAGAATGGTCTTGGCATAGAGAAAGACCTGAAAAAGGCAATGTACTGGTATGAGATGGCCGGACTGGACGGGATGAAAGGGGCAGAATTGAAGCTTGAGGAGCTGAAAAGCCGTCTGGAGGGTGAAAACCAGGAGTGACAGGAGGGTGAAGGATGGAGTCAAAAGATGCTTTTTATATCAGAATCCGTGAGTTAGAGAGATACAATCTCGCGGATCGGACACAGGATTTGCGGACGAATGTTAAGCTGAAGGACAAGGTCAGAGACAATGGATCGTTTTGTCCTTTTTATGGAGATACGGTCAGCTTTCTTCTGGAGGACAAAATCAGGTGCAGACTGAAAGAAGTGCAGCAGATACTGTACGCTTCAGCTCCGGGCGTTTTAGCGGAGCCTCTCAGGGAAGAGACATTTCATATGACACTTCATGATTTGACCAGCGGCACAGAGCGTGGCCGGATAAAAGAGAAGACGCAAAGCAACGAAAATAAGGTCCGAAGAATTTTCCGTTCTCTGGAAGGGGAACATCCCAAAAACATTCAGATGATTTCATCTTATCTGTTTAATATGGTAAACAGCAGTCTGGTGTGGATTCTGCTGCCCTGGGGGAAGGAAGATTATCAGGAATTAATGGAGCTCTACCAAAGGTTTCAGGAGATAGCAGCGCTGGACTATCCGTTCACCCCTCATATCACTCTGGCATATTACCGTCCGGGCAGCTATTCCGGGCGGCAGCTGGAGAGCCTGGCGCTTATGATGCAGGAGCTGAATAAGGAAAGACTCTATATTAATTTGAACTTGAACAGCCTGGTTTACTGCACATTCAGTGACATGAATCATTACCGGATATGCCAGAGGCTTTTATAAGAAGAGGAGGAGCTGTATGGGAAAACTTTTTTTCAGGGATGCAGGGGGAAGAGAGTATCAGGTACGTACCATGGAAATGCTGGTTCAGTTTCTGGACCGGGAAGGAGCAGAGGCGGGAGAATATCTGACAACAGAATTTGCTCCATGGTATTCAAAACTGACGCAGGCACAGCGGACCTGCAGGCTGAATCCGGACGGACAGGCAGGGATGGAGGAGATTGTGGAGCGGCTCAGGGCTGAATATCCGGACAGAGACGGGAACAGGACGATTCTGGAGCAGATTCTAACTGGGGAGAAAGCCAGGGAAGTGCTCCAAAAAGATCCAGAGAGGCGAAAGGATCTGGAGCAGTGTGTAGAACAGCTTACGGCTTCCTTTGAGATCAGGGATGGCAGGGAAATCACTCTGGCGTGTACAAGAGAACAGTGGCTGGAGGCAATAAAAAGGGATACAAAGAGGGAACCGTGCTATATCATACTGCTGAATTCCGGCTATTCCTCTTATCCTTGGAGAGACTGGGAGACGTTATGTCACAAGGTAATTGTATTTGGGGGCAGTCCGGTACTCAGGCTGGAAGAGAGGATACAGGGCAGGAACTGGAGAGAGCGTGAGGTGGTATTGCTCGGGGATGCAGTGACAGATACCTCTCTGGTGTATGAAGAGATATACGACAGAAGGCTTGGGGTGCCTCTGCACAGGGTAAAAAAAGAAGGAAAATATGGCTATGTGGATCCATGGGGAATGGAAGTATGTGCCTGCCGGTATGACGGTGCAGACGCATTTACGGATGAATTGTCCTGTGTAAGGAAAGACAGTCTTTATGGACTGATCGACAGAAAAGGGGTAGAGATTGTCCCCTGCCAATACAATTGGATGGGGAATTTTCATGAAGGGTTCATTCATGTGAGGCGCAATGGGAAAAGCGGATATATCAACACGTCCGGGGAGGAGACGGTTTCCTGCAGATATGAAGAAGGGGGTGACTTTCACGAAGGTCTGGCCTGGATTGTTAAAAATGAACGTTGGGGGTATATTGACAAAAAGGGACAGGAAGTCATCCCGCCGCGCTTTGTGTATGCAGGCAATTTCTGCGGAGAAAGAGCATGGGTAAGGGAAGAAGCCAGTGAAAGAATTTATAACCAGATTGATCCTGCGGGAAATACGTATCTGAGAGCAAAACAGATCGAGATTTATAGGGAAAAGGATGGATATGCCAGCTATGATGACGAGGGCATGTCTCTTGGCGTTACCTTTGGGGAACAGTGGCAGTATATGCATCATCCGGAAGAAGCGGGGAGCTTTGCTGTGTATGACAGCGGGTATCAGTGGAAAAACCAGGATGGAACGGCAGCCCAGGGAGCAGAACTTTGGGGGCCGGGGATATCGTGGGAGTATTCCGGCTTTTCTCTGGAAACAATGCCTGAGGGACCGGCAAAGGTTTATCCCGTGAAAGCAGGAGAGAAATGGGGGATTGCGGACCGGGGAGGGTGCATGAGAATCTGCCCGGTGTTTGATGAAGTATGGACAGACTGCCAAAATCAATGGATGGGGGAAAATCCCATCTTTGTACGCAGGGGAGATAAGATCGGATGGGTGGATCTCCACGGATATCTCACCGTTCCCTGTGAATATGAGTGCGCGTGCGATGAGAGTGAGGTATTTCCTGTATGGTGGTTTGGCGGTATTCATAAGTTCTGCAGAGAAAGAACCGCTGGGTACCTGAATCGGTATGGGGAGGTGATACTCCCGTTTACGGACGGCAGCTATCACTGGGATTCCGATCTCCAGGCAGTAAAAAAAGTGACAGCAGACAAAAGCGGGAGCAAACATACGGAATACTGGGGTATTCACGGAACACGGCTGCAGGTATCGTGCTGCAGGGATGACGCAGATACTCCCGCCAGATTTTCGGAAGGCTATGCGGTTGTGCATCTGTATGGGAATGGCAGAAATCGTTCTATCCTTGTGGACAGAGAGAAGGGCGCAGGACGCTGTCTTTCTGCGTACTATCCTCATGTGGAAGACTTTTCTGAGGGAATGTGTGCGGTTCAGAATGAAAATGGCCTGTATGGGTATATTGACAGCTGCGGAAGAGAAAGAATCCCCTGCAGGTATGAAAAAGCAGAAGATTTTTCCGACGGGACGGCTCTGGTATGCAGAGACGGAGAACTCCTGTACCTGGACAAAACCGGAAAGGAGCTGCCGGGACTCGGAAACAGATGGCGGACAGCGAAAAGCTTCTGTGAAGGATTGGCGGCCGTGCAAAAAGAAGACGGCACGAAAGGCTATATTGATCACTGGGGAAATATGACCATCATTCTGCCTGAGAACACGGAAGAGTGGCAGAGCTTTCATGAGGGATTGGCAGCTGTAAAGGTGGAGGGCCGCTACGGCTATATCGATTCCAGGGGAAGGACAGCGATACCTTTTCATTACGGTGACAATGCTCTGGGGTTTTCCTATGGACTTGCGGCTGTGAAGGATACTGCTGGCAGGTGGGGGTATATTGATACACAGGGGAATGTAAAAATCCCCTTTCAGTATGATGAGGCATGGACCTTTTTTGCAGGTTTGGGAAGGGTGCGGCGGGATTCCTCGTATTTTCCGGCCGTGAACAACCTTTTGAAGTCCCAGAGAGCAGAGGGAGGATATGGTGTTGTCAATACGGAAGGGACAGAGATACTTCCCTGCAGATATAAAAGGGTCCGGATATGCAAAGATGGTCTTGCGGGTGTAGCTGAGGAGACTGCCCGGGGACTGGAAAAAGTGCTGGAGTATAAGTATTATAACAGAACCGGGACGCAGATAGAGCTTAGGTTTGCAGAGGAAGATCCCAACCGAAATGTTTTTTTGGAATTCTCAGAAGGACTTGCCCCGGCAAGAGGGGGATGGAGAGATAGCAAGAACCGGCAGTGGGGATTTTACATGGAAGACTAAAGGAAAAGAAGGAAGCAAAATGAAGAATTTATCAGTAAAAGATATTGCAGAACTTCTCGCACAGAATGAGGAGACGATCAGACGGAAGATCAGAGACGGAAAGATTCAGGCCATGAAATCTTACAACAGGCAGGGATATGAGATCCCTCCTCAGCAGTTTATACAGGATGGGCTGATTACAGAAGAAAGGCTGGAGGATTATCTGGGCCAAAAAGAGCAGGAGGGGCAGGAAGAAGATTCGGTTTCCTGGCTGGATATTGTCAAAGAGTATGAAGCCAGGGGGGAGACAGGCCAGCTGGAAACCGTGCTGAAGCTTACGCAGGCCATGGACCAGATCTACGATAAACGGATGGAAAGAAGTCTATACAGTGCGTCTCTGATGCAGAAATACAAAAAAGCGGAGGAGGAGATACGTTTTCTGGATTCCCAGATAGAACAGATTAAATTGTATATTGAATTGATTAAAAAGAAATAGAGGAGGAAGGGTATGAGAGGATATAAACTGACGGAGCAAATGGTAATCTCTGTAAAAGATGAGCTGCTGGAACTGGCTGAGCTTTATAAAAACAGCAGGGAAGAATCCGCAGAGGAATTCTGTGCCCGGATGCTGACAGAGGAATTCCAGGACAGCAAAGCGGATGCCCTGGAATATATCAGCCAGCTGAAAGACGGAATACAGGAGCAGCACGACCTGTCACAGCGCTTTTCCGGAAATCCGGATCTGGAAGCAGAGGCGAGGAAGTATATGGGGGAATTTTTCCGGGCCAATGAGATGGATAATCTGCAGCAATACCGTACTTTGTCGGTACTGCGGGCTCTGGGAATGCAGTATAAGCTCCAGGAGTCAGAGGAGGCCTTTTCCGGACAAAAAGACAGCGCGAAAGCCGTAGAACTGGCCCTGGAATGGGAGCTTGCCTCTGAGATGCAGATGGAGGATCCTAAGCGTACAGAGATCGAAGAATTGCTGGAGGAAGCATTAGATGCTGTGAAATACAGCGGGACTATATTTTTTGACAATGTACTGCTGGAAGACTGGAAATCCCTGCTGAGCCGGGCCACAGGGAAGGAACTGGTATCTGTACTGGCGGATATGGAGGAGGAGCAGGAACTTCTGGAGGGGGTTGTCCTGTACAGAAAACTGAGAAGAGGGGAACTCTCACCGGAAGAGACTTCCTTGGAACCGAAGAACCTGTCATATTATGCGAATCTGACCGGCAGGCAGACCGCGGCCGGAAGAGAACAGGCGGACGCTATGGAAGAGGCGCTCCGCACAGGCAACTTTGAAAAGGCAGTGAGCAAAATCGTTGATATCGGGTTTGCCCTTATTGTGGGCGCTGTCACGGCAGCCGCAGTTTTGGGGATACTGTTTGCTCTCTATGCAGCCGGTACTCTGCTGATAGGGGGAGCTGTTATGGCGGGCAATGTATTGACCGGCCTTGGGCTTCCCGCACTTTTGGGAACCATTGTCCAGTTTACATTAATGGGGGTGATCAACTTTTTGGCGGTAATGGGATTTGCGGAGGTTTACAGTGAGGGAATACTGGAAGACACCGCAGATTCCTGGAAAGAGATATGGGAAGAGGTAGAGCGCCGGCTGCTGCCTCCTGTAAAACAAAAGATTACATATTACGGAAGTCAGATATATATGCTTGTGACAGAAAGAATCCTCCCGGGAGTGTCAGAAAAATGGAAGATCTACAGGACAGGAGCTGCTTCTATCGTAGAGGACATAAGAGAAGGGCTGCTTATGCTTGTCAAATCCGGCAAAAGGTTTGCGGAGGACAAGATTCTGGAACCGGTGAAGGAAAAAGTGACGGTGAAGACCGGCCATTAACGGGAGGGAGCAGCATGAAGAGCCTTGCAGATTTGGCCATGCGCATAATGGATCTTTATGAAAGCGGAGTGGCAGCTTTTTTATTTCCAACAAATTATGGGGAGGATTTGAACCGTCTCACAGACTGCATTAGCTGTGAGATGGGATACCTGCCAAAGAACAATATCTGGGAGATTGGCAGGATAAGAAACCGGGAAGGAGGATATGCAGATGATATATACCGCTATATGGGAGGGGCAGCTCCCCTGGAGTATCCGGCGGGAAGAGTTTGCGCCTATACCTCTGTGGACCTTCTCAGAAAAACCTGTGCTTCCTCTCCGGATTATATTGCCCAGGCCCTGGAAGCCTTTTTTGCGGTGGAGGATGAAGAACATTCGATCCTAATAGTGCGCAATGCGGAAGAATATATAAAAAGAGGAAGCAGCTTTGCAAGGGCCCTGGAGAAGATACTGTGCAGCTCTGCGGGGAAACAGAAAAATAAAAAGATGTTGTTTCTGGCCTCCGGCAGTGCAATACAACTTCCCCCTATGCTGGAACCATATATCTATGTAGAGGAGATCCCAGGTTTAACGGAAGCTGAGATAGGGAATATTATATGGGAAATTCTGGGTGATAAAACGGCAGGGGATGATAAACTTTATAAAAAAATGATTCAGTACTTTAAAGGATTTCGAACCAGTGAAATCAAGAGAATATTGCAGTATGCACTGCTGCAGCCAGATGCCTTCGGCGCCTCAGGAAAAGCGCTCTTTAGAATCATCAATGAGGAGAAAAAACAACTGCTGATTAAAAGCAATTCTCTTCTTGAGTGGGCGGAGGAGAGAGAAGAACAGGTTGGAGGCCTGGAGGCCATTAAAAAGTGGCTGTCCAGGAAAGCCGCCATCTATCAGAATTTTGACATTATGATAGAGGATCAGGCAGAACTGCCAAAAGGTGTTTTGATAGCGGGAATACCCGGAACGGGAAAATCTCTTCTTGCCAGGGTGACACAGCAAATTTTTGGAATCCCGCTTCTCAAAATGAGTATGAGACGCCTTTTGGGCTCTTATCTGGGAGAGAGTGAGGCGAACCTGGAACGGGCGCTGAGGCTTCTGAAAGAGATGGCTCCCTGCGTACTGTGGATTGATGAGCTGGAAAAGGCGTTTGCAGGCACTGGCAGCCAGGAAGGACATGAGGTAACACTAAGACTCTTTGGCATTTTTCTGTCCTGGATGCAGGAAAAAGACTTTCCATGTTTTATAGTAGCCACGGCAAATCAGCTTACAGGTCTGCGTCCGGAATTTTTCCGAAAAGGACGTTTTGATGAAAAGTTTTATACGTTTATGCCGTCTCAGAGGGAGTGTCTGGATATTTTTCGTGTATGTCTGAAACGGAGAACCAAGAACCTTGAGGAGGATTTCAGCGCTGTGTCAGAGGATGAACTTAAGAAACTGCTGCTGCCGGTTTTGTTATACGCCGCGGAGAGAAAGAAGTTTATGACAGGCGCGGAGATACAGGCGCTGGTTACTGCTGCTTTTGAGAGTCTGTTTCTTGAATATCTGGAGGAGGAGGCTTCGCTGATACGGCAGAATGGGAGGAAAAAGGTGTCTGTCAGGTTCCCTCTGACAAGAGTGGCGGAAAGCCTGAGAGAATCGCTGGATGAGACACGAATGAATGCAGAGAGCAAATTGTACGAGATTTCAGGGATCTGGCTGGAAATGAGAAAATACGATTTTCTCCCGGCTGCCGGGGAAAAAGCAGAAATCTTGCCCTTTGACAGCCTGGGAGAGGATGGAAGGTTTCGCCCGCTTACCCCTCTGGAAGAGATCTATGATCAAAGACTTAGAGAGGAGGTTATCAAGGGCGTAGAGTATCTTATTGCACAGGAAAAGAAAAACAACAGCAATCTGCCTCTATAGTTCTGTGAATTGATACCGTTTGCGGATGCCTGCATGCATAATATCATATACAATATCACCCTCAGGAGTGGTAGTACAGGTGCATGCGGCATTTTGCGGAATAAACTGACGCATATATTCATCCAAATTGTCAGTTTCAATCTCCTTCAGACTGGTGGTGGGTTTGAGGGAACAGGTGTCATAATATTCGCATAATAACTCGTACTCTTTCATAAAAACTCCTTTCTCTGCCGGTTAAAAGGCTGTGTAGTATAGGCTGATTATAGCATTTTTTACTATGGGATTGCCAGAGAAAGTTTTAGCCCATTTTTTGCTCTGTACCTGCAAAAGGGATCAGAAACTCAGGGATTCCTGCTGCGTAAGGAGCGATATCATACTGCTGATAATAGACTACAGCTCCTGCCGGTCTGAGATAAAAGTTTTCCGGCCGGAAGTTTTTCCGGATCAGTTCCCCATAGTCGTCAAAATAGGAGGAAGGGCTGAGGGCCAGGCGTTCTGCTGTCTGCTGTGTTACAGAATCCAGAAGATCCTCAGGTATGGAAAAAGAGTCCGGATAAAAATCTTTTAACTGCAGCTGCCCTCCGGTGAAAAAGTTCCACGTGTGGGAGATACGCAGGGTGGTACCGTGAGCACCGCCCAGATAGGTGTACTGTTCCAGATAAAGGCTGGTGATGCAGCAGGAATTAAATGTAACATGGTAATCTGAGAAAAACTGATAGCTGTTAAAAGGCGGCTGATTGTCCGGCAGGTACCGTGCATAATCCACGGCCTGAGAATAAAGAACTGTTCTGCAGTACGCCTCCTGTTCCCTGGCAGCAGAAGCATAATAATTGTTTATACTCTGCGCGGAGGAGAAACTGCATGTGGATGTAAAAGAGGGATATTGAATTCGGTAAACAAGGACAGGGATATTTTTATAATACATAGTATCTTCAAGGATATTTCGGGAAATGGTTTGCATAAAGGCCTCGGAAGAAGAAGTTACTTAATGATATTCCCCGGAGTTAGGGATTATGAACCGGAGAGAAAAATATTGCCGGAACAAAAAGAACAGAAAACATAAGATAAAAATTGCATTGACACAGCCCGCAAGATGAAGTATACTTGACAAAGATAGTAGAGATACTCCACTCGCTATTTTCCAAGTTTGAGCACCCTGTTTCCCCAGGGTGCTTTTTTCGGCTGTGAAAAGAAGCTTGTACCTCCATAAACCAACCATGTGCCCTTGGAGAAAATCAGAAAAGTAATGTCTTGGAGGTATATTCATGCTATAATTATTAGAAATAAAATTAAATTGAAAACTTGGAGGGACGATATATGGACAGAAAATCGATTGCACAGGAATATTATACTTTAACGGTTGATGAGAATGGGAATATGCCGTCAATGCACAAAGAGGAATCATATGCGGGTCTTGTGGCGGCAGGTTTTATGGATTTTTTAGTAAATAATGTTATAACAGCGGATAAGAATAAGATTTCCGTAATCAAAGAGAACCCCGGAGAACTTGCACACCTTGCATTACTGTACGCGTATCTCAATGAAAAGCCCCGTTCCATAGATAAGTTGATGAGTGATTATTACACAGGCAGCAGAATCAAACAGCTCACAGCCCAGATAGGGGAATCTCTGAAAGAGGAGGGCAAAGCGGCAAAAGGGACGGGCGGTTTGTTCGGCCCTAAAACGACATATATTCCTGAAAAAAACTATAAGGATGAACTCATAGGGATGATAAAGTCAGCAATTACAACGGGCGGAGAAATTACTTCTCATGATATAGCACTAATCTATATTTTGAAGGAGACGAAAAACTTAAATCAATATTTTTCTAAACATGAAAGCAGCGAGTTGAAAGCCAAACTAAAAGAATTGAAAAATAATCCACAAAACAAACAGCTGGCAGACATGATTAATTATGTCAGTGACACGATAACTGTTATAATGGCCTGTGTTTTGTTGTATTCTATGTAAACTATGAAAATGCCAAAAGAAAATATAGATACGATAATGTTTGCTCCATGCGGAATGAATTGCAAGGTATGTTATAAGCATTGTTACCATAAAACCCCCTGTGCAGGCTGTCTGAACAGCAATACGGGAAAGCCGGAACACTGCCGTAAATGTAAGATAAAAGATTGTATTAACTCCAAAGGCTTGAGCTACTGCTTTGAATGCACCGAGTATCCTTGTACACCCATAAGAAATCTGGAAAAAAGCTATAACAAAAGGTATCAGGCAAGCCTTATGGAAAATAGTGAATTTGTTCGGAACTGTGGTTTGGAAATGTTTATGGAAAGGCAGAAAGAGAAATATACCTGCTTAAAGTGCGGCGGTATAATTTCCATTCATGATAGGGAATGCAGTGAATGTCAAGAAAAGATGTGAGCTCATATGGTGAATATAAGCGTTTGCCAAATGGAGAATTTATTGTAACTATTGATAAAGTAAACGAAGAGTTAAGCCAGGATATAAATAGATGATTATTTGTAAACAACAACCGGGTACAGCAAAAGTTAAACCTGATAACTAAAAAAGCCCAAAACCCTACCAAAACAAGGGCTTCAGACCTTCCAGAAAAAGCTGCCTAGCGGACTTGAACCGCCGACCTCCGCCTTACCAAGGCGACGCTCTACCGACTGAGCCAAGGCAGCATATTGACTGTTTTTGTCGCTGTCAACGTTTGTAATTCTATCAAAAACCCAGAGGCTTGTCAATAGGTTTTTGAAGAATTACAAACAAAGTTTTTTGATTCATAAAAGTTATTACTTACAGTAACCGGTAGTGAGGTCGATGAGGTTTATCAGGGGTTTTCCTTCTAAATGGCTGGACAGGTTGCTGCAGGCAATCTCTACTATGCGGTCCAGGGTTTCCGGCAAGTGATATTTTCCTGCCACATGGGGAGTGATATACACGTTAGGAAGAGACCAGAGTCTGTGTCCCGGGGGAAGCGGCTCCGGATCTGTGACATCCAGCCCCGCGGCATATAGAGCGCCTGAGGACAGGGCATCATACAGCGCGTCCGGATCCACAGAATTTCCCCGCCCCCCGTTCAGAAGGATGGCGGAAGGCTTCATGAGAGACAAACGCCTTCTGTCAAAGAGATGCTTCGTCTCAGGAGTATTGGGCAGAAAACTGACAACTGCATCCACAGTGGGAAGGACCTGCTCCAGCTCTTCGGCGGGAAGAAGCTCATGGACACAGGCGGGAGCAGCGCCGGGGCGGCGTTTCATACCAATGACGTAAGCGCCAAGAGTCTTAGTAAGGGCAGCAAAGCTGCGTCCGATATCTCCCAGCCCCAGAACCAAAATGCGGGAATCAGTGATTGAGACAACCTCTCCCTCATCTGCCCATTCCTCCCGGTTCTGAGCATCCCGGTACAGATGGAGTTTCTTCTGGAGGCTCAACAGCATGGCCAGCATATGTTCAGAAACCGCCTTTCCGTATGCTCCGGTGGCGCTGGCAAGCATTGTCCCCGGTGCGAGGATCCCTTCTTTTATATAGGCGTCTGCGCCGGAAGAGTTTAACTGGAGGAGCTCCAGCTTTTCGCTGGTGCGGAGGAGTTTGGGCGGGATATTGCCGATGATGATGTGAGACTCTGCGGCCATCTCTTCTGTGACTGTCTGGGGTGAGGCGTATGTGAAAGTTCCGTTGGGGGCAGTCTCTTCCAGCCGCAGTTTGTGCCTGTCTTTCACAGGAATCAATACAAGAATTTTTTTGGTCATATGAATTGTACTCCTTTTCATGATATCCCAGGGATACCTGATATGGTATGCACTTGGGTATGGTTTCTTATGGACATGGAGAAACTGTATGTAAAAAAACAGTATCAGCAGTTCCATTTTATCAAAAAACCTTTGAAATTAAAAGATTCTATGATATTATGGAATATAACCTGTAACACGAGGAGGAAATTTTAATGGAAAAAGAAACAGTTTCCAAGAATTTTATTGAACAGATTATTGATAAAGATCTGGAAGAAGGCGTATACGACAGTGTCTGTACCCGTTTTCCGCCGGAACCTAACGGATACCTGCATATTGGACATGCAAAATCCATTCTTCTGAATTACGGACTTGCCAGGAAGTACAACGGTAAGTTTAATATGCGCTTCGATGATACAAACCCCACAAAGGAAAAAGTAGAATTTGTAGAGTCTATCAAGGAAGATATACAGTGGCTGGGAGCCGATTGGGAGGACCGGCTCTACTTTGCATCTGATTATTTTGAACAAATGTATGAGGCTGCGGTAAAGTTGATTAAAAAGGGAAAAGCATACGTATGCGACCTGTCTCCGGGGGAGATCCGGGACTACAGGGGAACACTGACAGAGGCTGGAAAAGATAGCCCCTGCCGGGTAAGGAGTGTGGAGGAGAATCTCGAGCTTTTTGAGAAGATGAAGAACGGCGAGTTTAAGGATGGGGAAAAGGTGCTCCGTGCGAAGATCGATATGTCTTCACCGAATATAAATATGAGAGATCCGGTTATCTACCGTGTAGCTCATATGCACCATCACCGCACGGGAGATACCTGGTGTATTTATCCCATGTATGATTTTGCCCATCCTATTGAGGATGCCATTGAGGGAGTTACCCACTCTATCTGTACCCTGGAATTTGAAGATCACAGGCCTCTGTATGACTGGGTAGTGAGGGAACTGGGATATGAGAAACCGCCGAAGCAGATTGAGTTTGCTAAATTATATCTTACGAATGTGGTCACGGGAAAGCGTTATATTAAGAAGCTGGTAGAGGACGGCATTGTAGACGGATGGGATGATCCCCGTCTGGTATCCATTGCGGCACTCAGAAGAAGAGGGTTTACGCCGGAATCAATTAGAATGTTTGTGGAACTCTGCGGAGTTTCCAAGGCAAACAGTTCCGTTGACTATGCTATGCTGGAATACTGCATCAGAGAGGACCTTAAAATGAAGCGCCCCAGAATGATGGCAGTCCTGGATCCTATAAAGCTTATTATCGATAATTATCCGGAAGGTGAAGTGGAATATCTGGATGTAGCTAATAACCTGGAGAATGAAGAATTGGGATATCGGAAGGTTCCCTTTGGCAGAGAACTGTATATTGAGAGGGAAGACTTTATGGAAGAACCGCCCAGAAAGTATTTTCGCCTTTTCCCGGGAAATGAAGTGCGCCTGATGCATGCGTATTTTGTCACCTGCCAGAGCTTTGTCAAGGATGAGAACGGCAAAGTGATCGAGGTACACTGTACCTATGATCCTGAGACCAAATGCGGCTCCGGATTTACAGGAAGGAAAGTAAAAGGAACCATCCACTGGGTGCCGGCACCACAGGCAGTAAAGGCAGAGTGCCGCCTCTATGAGAATATTATTGATGAGGAAAAAGGGGTTTACAATGAAGATGGTTCCCTGAATCTGAATCCTAATTCGTTAACCGTCATTAAGGACTGCTATGTTGAACCGAGTTTCCAGGATGCAAAGCCGTACGACAGTTTTCAGTTTGTGCGCAACGGCTATTTCTGTGTGGATGCCAAGGATTCCAGGCCGGATGCACTGGTATTTAACCGGATTGTCTCCCTGAAAAGTTCCTTTAAACTGCCGAAGTAGGCTGAAGAACAGGATATGAACGAATTAATTATTGCACTTGACAGCAAATCCAATATTCCTCTGTATGAACAGATTTATCTTCATATAAAAAAAGAAATACAGGGAAGGAGAATGAAGGCAGGCGAACGTCTGCCTTCTTCCCGTGCGCTCTGCAGCCACCTTATGGTAAGCAGAAGTACCGTGGATCTGGCGTATGAGCAGCTTGTATCAGAGGGATATATTGAGGCTGTGCCGTGCAAAGGGTATTACGTATGTGACATTGAGGAGCTTTACCATATCCGTCCGGCTTTGGTTCCCCTGGAAAAAAAGAAGACAGATGGCCGTCCGGTATACGATTATGATTTTACACTCAGCGGAATTACACCAGGCGGTTTTCCTTATAACGCATGGAAAAAGCTGTCCAAAAGTGTCCTTCAGGAAGAAGCCCCGGAATTGTTTCTTCTGGGAGATGCCAACGGGGAGCGAAGTCTCAGGGAGGCGATTACAAGCTATCTGTATTACGCCAGAGGCGTGAACTGTCAGCCGGATCAGATTATTGTGGGGGCAGGCAATGATTATCTTTTGATGCTTTTAAGCACGATCTTAGGAACAGGCTACACCGTAGCCATGGAGAATCCTACTTATACCTCGGCTTACCAGGCATTTCTCAGACTGAATTATCCGCTGGCATCTGTTGAGATGGATGAGATGGGGATTCGAATCCCGGAACTGGAAGAATCCGGTGCCGAGATTGCCTATGTTATGCCTTCCCACCAGTTTCCTATGGGTACAGTTATGCCCATGAAGCGGAGAATGCAGCTGTTGAGCTGGGCGGCGAAAGAAAAAAGGTATATCATCGAGGATGATTACGACAGTGAATTCCGCTATAAGGGAAAGCCGATTCCGGCGCTTCAGGGGTTTGACCAAAACGACCGGGTGATTTATCTTGGAACGTTCTCCCGTTCCATTGCCCCTGCCATACGAATCAGTTATATGGTGCTGCCAAAGGAACTGATGGAACAATACAAAAAACAGGGGAAGCCGTTTTCTGTTACAGTGTCAAAGGTTGATCAAAAAATCATAGAACGTTTCCTGAACGAAGGCTATTACGAGCGCCATCTCAATCGAATGCGCGCACTCTATAAAAGCAAGCACGATCTTCTTCTGAGAGAGCTTCATGATCTGGACTCCGTATGTACGTGGTCCGGGGAAAATGCGGGTGTGCATCTCCTTCTGCATTTTAAAAACGGCATGACAGAGGAAGAGGCCATCCGGCGGGCGAAGGAGGAGAGTGTGAGAGTATACGGACTTTCCAGGTATTATCTGAAGGAGCCTGCGAAGAAGCCGCGGGCTACGGTGCTAATGGGTTATGGAGTAATGACGGAAAATGAGATCGTCAGCGCCATGAAACGGCTGAAACGTGCCTGGTCTTGACAGAAGCTGTAAAATGAAGTAGACTAATGAATAACAACAGGGGAGCCGGAGGAGTCCGGCTGAGATTAAAACCGTATCTGTTTTTAACCCTTTGACCTGATCTGGGTAGTGCCAGCGTAGGGATGAATAAGCAGGAAGATGCTCACAGCAGCTTGCCTTTTTTGATATTCGCCCCTGCCGGTGTATCCGGCAGGGTTATTTTATGTTATGAATAAGGAGGAGAGAAGTATGAATGCAAGTGTAGCAATCCAGACATTGCCGGAGGCAAAAAACGATGAAGAATTAATCCGTATTGTAGATGAGGTTATTGCTTATATTAAAAGCACAGGACTGAACTGCTATGTAGGGCCTTTTGAGACGGCTATTGAGGGAGATTACGACGAACTGATGGATATTGTAAAAGAATGCCAGCATATTGCCATCCGTGCAGGCGCACCATCTGTGGCAGCCTATATTAAGGTTACTTTCAAACCTGAAGGAGATGTACTTACCATTGAAAAGAAAGTCACGAAGCATCACGAGTAAGCTGCCGTCCCTGGCTGCTATAGGCATACTTCTGATTATCTGGCAGGCAGCATCTGTGGCTGAGCTTGTCCCGTCTTATATGCTGCCTTCCCCCGGGGATGTGGTAAAAGCTTTTATAGATGATTTTCCTCTCTTGCTGGAGAACTGCAGGATTACTCTGCTGGAGGCTTTTGCGGGGCTTTTTCTGGGAGTGGCCATTGGTTTTCTGATGGCTGTGGCCATGGACTGCTTTGAACGGCTGTATCAGGCGCTTTATCCTATTGTGGTGGTTACCCAGACAGTGCCTACGGTTGCCCTGGCACCTCTTCTGGTGCTTTGGTTCGGCTACGAGATGACACCGAAGGTCATATTGATTGTCATTGTAACCTTTTTTCCTGTAACCGTGGGGCTTCTGGACGGCTTCCGCTCAGCTGATAAGGATATGATGAACCTAATGCGCTCTATGGGGGCTACCAGGGGCCAGATTTTCCGGTATGTGAAAGTGCCGGGGGCGGCCGGCCAGTTTTTTGCGAGCCTGAGGATTTCAGCCACGTATTCTGTAGTAGGAGCGGTAATTGCCGAATGGCTGGGAGGCTTTGGAGGCCTGGGAGTATACATGACAAAAGTACGGAAGGCATTTGCTTTTGACAAAATGTTTGCTGTCATTTTTCTGATATCGGCGTTAAGCCTGCTGCTGATGTGGGGGATTAACGTACTGCAGAAAAAATGCATGCCTTGGGAGGAGAAAAAGTAAAAAATGAGAAAGAGAATTATTGCAGCTGTGATCTGCACAGCTATGGTTTTTTCTGCAGCTGCCTGCGGAACAAAGAAAAGTACCGAAGGAACCGGCGGGGAGAAAAGCAAAGAACTGAAAGAAGTGAGTTTTGTTCTGGACTGGACGCCGAATACCAACCATACCGGAGTGTATATAGCCCAGGAAAAGGGATACTTTGAGGAGGAAGGCCTTAAGGTGGAGATTGCACAGCCGCCGGAGGATGGTGCAGAGGCATTGGTGGCCTCAGGAAAGGCCCAGTTCGGCGTATCCTTTCAGGACAGTATGGCCCCTGCGGTGGCTGGGGAGAATGCCCTTCCCATCACAGCTGTGGCTGCTTTGATTCAGCATAATACCTCTGGGATCGTCTCCCGGGCGGGAGAAGGAATGGATACGCCCAAAGGGATGGAAGGGAAGAAATACGCAACCTGGGATATGCCGGTGGAAAAGGCAATGCTGAAAAATGTAATAGAAGGGGACGGAGGAGACTTCAGCAAGGTTGAGCTGATTCCAAGTACGGTGACGGATGAGGTCTCAGCACTGCAGTCAAAGTCTGTGGATGCCATCTGGATCTTTTACGCCTGGGCAGGGGTTGCCACAGAAGTGGCAGGGCTGGAAACAGATTACTTTGCGTTTGCCGACCTGAACCCGGTATTTGACTACTATACCCCGGTTTTAATAGCCAACAATGAATTTCTCAAACAGGATCCGGATACTGCCAAAGCATTCCTGCGCGCGGTGAAAAAGGGATATGAGGACGCGGTGGAAGATCCCAAGGGAGCCGCTGAGATTCTTTGCAAGGCATCCCCTGAACTGGACACCGAGCTGGTTCAGGCAAGTCAGGAATATCTTGCGGATAAATACAAAGGGGAAGTGGAACAGTGGGGATATATCGATCCGGCCAGATGGAATGCGTTCTACCATTGGCTGAATGAGAATCAGCTGGTGGAGTCAGAACTTCCGGAAAATGCTGGCTTCACCAATGAATATCTTCCGGAATAGGCGCGGAGGCTCTCATGGCAAAACTAGAAGTATCTCATGTGACAAAATATTTTGACGGAATAAAGATAATAGAGGATGTATCTATCTGCCTCGGGGATAATGAACTGGTGTGTCTCCTGGGTGTGAGCGGTGTAGGCAAGACCACTCTGTTTAATGTTATATCGGGACTGACCCTTCCGGAAGAGGGGAAGGTGACGCTGAACGGCGCTGATATCACCGGAAGCCCGGGAAGCATTGCTTACATGCTGCAAAAGGATCTGCTTCTGCCCTTCCGCACCATTGAGGATAATGTATCTCTTCCCTTGGTGATCAAAGGTGATAAAAAGAGGGATGCCAGAGAAACGGTGCAGCCGTATTTTCACGAATTCGGGCTCGATGGGACGCAGAAAAAGTATCCCCATCAGCTTTCCGGGGGGATGCGCCAGAGAGCTGCCCTTCTTAGAACCTATCTATATTCAAAGGGAGCTGCCCTTCTGGATGAGCCATTTAGCGCCCTGGACACGCTGACGAAAGGTTCAATTCACAAATGGTATCTGAATGTTATGGAGCAGATTCGTCTGTCTACTATTTTTATCACTCATGATATAGACGAAGCGATTCTCTTGTCCGATCGTATTTATCTGTTAACAGGGAGCCCGGGACGGATTACAGAGGAAATTGTTATCCGGGAAAAGAAGCCCAGACGGGAAGATTTTAATCTGACCCCGGAATTCTTAGAATACAAAAGATACATTTTAAGTAAATTAGAAATGGATGAATAAGAAGAAGCACCTGCATTTTTTTGCGGGTGCTTCGTGTTTGGCGGCCTATATTATATCTGAGTGTTGTCTGTCTTCGCAGTTTCTGCGGTGACTGCATCCCCGTCGTCTGCGTTCTCGCTCATTGGCGTCTCTTCGTCCTCGAACATTTCTTCAGCAGCCTCTTTGGCTTCATCCACCATATCGGAGAACCCATCTGCCAGATCCTCGGCGGTATCCTCTGCAAATTCGGCTACATCCTTAGCTGTATCCTTTGCTTTTTTAACCTTTTCTTCTACATCCTTTGTTACAATATCTTTGAAATTAACAACCACATCTTTGGCTGAGTGTGCAGTTTCTTTAACGTTGTCCTGAAAATCCTCAAAATCTTTTTCCAAATCCTCGTTCTGTTCTTTTTGCTTTTTGAAATAAGCGATTGTTCCAGCTACAGCAGCCCCAACTACTGCAAGACCCAACAGTTTTTTTCCTGTTCCTGCCATATTAGACTTCCTTTCTCACAAAAATTTTATAATAATCCTATTGTAATCCCTTTTTCTTAAAAAGAAAAGGGGCATCCCATGAATTTTGTAATTATTTCTGCCACACCGCTGTGGTTATTGTCGGCGGTAGTGATATAACCTGCATGTTTTTTTACTTCTTCTGTACCGTTGCACATAGCTGCACCCAGACCGGCGGCAGCAAGCATAGGAATATCATTTTCTGCGTCTCCCACAGCAATGGTCTGTGCAAGGGGAATCTGCAGATACCGGCACAAAAAGCGGACAGCAGAACCTTTGGAAATTCCTTCCGCCACATGCTCCAGATAATAGGGACTGGAAAAAAAGACGGATATTTTTCCTTTGGCCCACCCAGAGATTTCCCGGCGGTATGTAAGCAGTTTTTCTGTATTTGTAAGTTCAATTACCAGAATTTTTACAGGATCTTCGTCCAGATTTTGGAGCAGATCAGGGTCTATTTTTGGAGGAACCAGCGTGTGTGATACATAATCTTCCAGCTCGGTCGTAAAGGCTTTTGACAGCACATGGCCGGAGGAATATGTCTGACAATGTAGTCCTCTTTTCCCGGCTTCCTGAAAAATATATTCCACATAAGAGCGGGAGAGCGTTTTCTTATACAGGGTTTCTTTTTGGTAACAGTCATAGATTAAGCCCCCGTTATAGGTGATGGCATAACATCCCTTCTGCTCCAGGCCAAGAGACTGTATGACCGGAAGGGCACCTGCCAGGGGGCGGCCTGTAGAGACCACGATTTTATGCCCTTTACTGAGAGCACCTGCAATGGCGGCAGAATTCTCCGGCGTGATTTTCTTATTGTCGTCTAAAAGTGTACCGTCCAGGTCAGTGAACAGTATTTTTTGAAGGTGATTCATATGGGTGTTTTCTCCTTCTGTGAGAAATTTTTGCTTCGGTAGTAGTTTATCACAGAAGAGATGAGGAGTCAATTTTGCGGTATTTAGTCCTGCAAAACTGACTCCTCTGTCTTTCATTTTTTATGCTTTTTCACTCTTTTTCTCTTCTTTATCACCCCGTATTGTATCCAGATAATTGTACAAAGTAAACTTCGAAATATTTAAAAACTGGCATACCTTATCCCCTGATTTGGTGATTAAAAAGGTACCTTTTTCATCCAGGTATTTAATGATAGTTAATTTGTCGTCTTTGGTCATCTGGCTGACCGGCTTGTTTACTAATTCTAAGCCTTGAGCTATGAGATAATCAGTGAGCTGGCTGACATCCTGGGCATGAAATTCAATGTTGTCAAAGGGAACTTCTGCCTGATTCATAACCTCAGTTCCTACAAGTGCTTCAAAGGACTTTCGGAAATTCATAAAATTTGTAATATCGATGTTGATGCATAGTGCACCTAAAGGTTCTCCCTCATCATTACACAGATACGTAGTTGAGGATTTTAGTGTCTTGCCTAAGCTAGTTTTGGTTACATAGTTAAAGCGGTCCCCATCCTTAATGGTACCCCGCATGACTTCCAGACCCAGATTGCTGCCGCAGTCACCGACTTCACGATTCGTAACATGTCCGTTTTCAATAGCTATGATAGACTGTTCATAGCCTTTGGACCAGTCGTGCAGTACCACTTCACATTCCTCACCCAGAGTCAAACTAATCAACTTCATAATCCGCTTTAATAATGGGAGCGCTTCTTCAATTGTTTTCATAAAACACAGTACCCTCCTATTGTTTCATTTTGGCCGGAGCCAAAAGCAGAATATATATAAATATACAATCTGAGTATATATGTTTTTATAACATTTTGCAATATTTTCCTTTTGATATATGAAAAAAAATTAGATTAACATAAAAAAATACTATATCTCGGAGCAAAGACCGATGTTATTAAGGTGTTATTGATTGAAATATTAAAATTAATTATATTATTAAATTTATTATAAATAAAATTATGCACAAAAAATACGGTGTAATATAATAAAAAATATACAAAACGCAATTAAAAATCAAAAAATGAACGTGAAAATATGTAAAAAATTACTTTAATCCTTAAAAAGTTATTGACAAACATATTAATCATAATTATAATGAGCTTAATCTAAAAAATATTAAGATTTACATACGGACCACAAAAGCGAGTCCAGGTGACTCGCTTTCTTAACCTGAACAATAGTCAGATAATTTGACAGTGGAAATTTTATAGGATAATAGAAGTGAAGGACATTGTTAAAAGATTGACTATTCTAACAATTAGTAAGAGCAGGGGTCCGGATAAATCGTTAGGAGAGTGTTATATGAGCAAGGTAGAAGAAAAGGTAAAAGAGATGGGATATGAGATTCCGGAGTGTCCCGCTCCCGCAGGAGCGTATGCTCCCGCTGTAGAGACAAAAGATGGATTGTTGTTTGTGTCAGGGCAGACGGCTATCGTAGACGGAAAGCAAAAGTATGTGGGAAGAGTTGGAGCGGAGGTTTCTGTAGAGGAAGCTTACGATGCTGCTAAAATCTGCGCGTTGCGGCTTTTGGCTCAGGTTAAATATGTCATTGGTGACCTGGACAGAGTGGAGAGGATTGTTAAAGTTAATGGCTACGTGAATGCTGTTCCTGGTTTTGGACAGCAGCCGAAAGTGATTAACGGAACTTCTGAGTTTCTGGAAGCTGTATTTGGAGAAAAAGGAAAGCATGCACGGGCTGCTATCGGTGTAGGGTCGCTTCCGGACAATGCGCCGGTGGAAGTGGAAATGATACTCGCTTATAAATAGGGATAGGTTCCCGTTTATAATATCAGTAAGGAATGAATGTTAAAAACTGTAGGACAAAATGGAGGTAAAGAAGTATGAAGAAATGCAAGATGGCTGTAATTGGTTTAGGGTTTATCGGCGGTTTGCACGCCAGGATTATCGCCGAGGCGGATAATGCAGAATTAGTTGCAATTGCGGATCTGAATAAAGCTCTGGCTGATGAGTATGCGGAAAAATATAATTGTGCTGTTTATACCGATTACAAAGAGATGCTGGAGAAAGAAGATATTGATGCCGTTGATATCTGTGTGCCGGAAGATTTCCATGTACAGACTGCTGTGGACGTGGCAAATGCAAAAAAAGATTTTCTTATTGAAAAGCCTCTGGCCAAGACACTGGAAGGCTGTCTGGCAATTAAAAAAGCGGCGGATGACAACAAGGTACGCATGATGGTTGCTCAGGTCTGCAAGTTTGATCCCCGGTATGTGGAATTAAAAGAATCCATCCGCAGAGGCGATTTGGGTGAGATCAGTGCCATGTCATTTAAGCGCGGCAATCCTGTCTCCACAGCCAACCGTCTGCAGGGCAAAGTATCCTTCTTCTACTATCTTGGAATTCATGATATAGAGATGATGGTGGATTACAATATGCCGGCAAAACCTGTGAAGGTATATGCGCAGGCTTCTAATAAGAAAAACGGGCATATGAACGGTGATCTGGACGCTGCATTTGTGATTGTTAATTTTGACAATGGAGCTGTGGGAAATGTACATATCTGCTGGGCTTACCCGGACAACTCTGCAATGGGAATCTGGTCAATCGCAGAGGTTACAGGAACCAAGGGATTTGGCATGGTTGATGTCCGCAACCAGGGCCTGGAGATTATGACAGACGAAGCAGAGTCTTATCCGGATACCCTGTTATGGCCGGAATATTACGGAAAGATTCAGGGCGGCCTGAAAGAAGAAATCGTTCATTTCGCAGATGCTACCATGAATGGAACACCATATGCTGTTGATACAGAGTGCTGTATCCGCGGGGTAGCCATTGCAGAAGCTGCGTTAAAATCAATTGAGACAGGGGAACCGGTAGAACTTTCTCTGTAGGAAATACGGAAGCGAGGTCATCTTGGTGAAAGAGAAAAAACCAGTTTTTAAAAACAACATACAGAAGTACGCACCTGTATTTCTCATGCTGGTACTTATGGTTATTTTAACCATTGCCAATAAAAATTTCCTGTCTGCGCAGTCAATCTACAATCTTCTGCAGCAGGTATCCGCTCTTGGAATTGTTGCTCTGGGAGCTATGATTGTTCTGCTTACAGCCGGAATAGATTTTACTGCCGGTTTCGGTTTATCTCTGGCAGGGGTAACCGCAGGTTTTGTATATCTGGAAAGCGGAAATCAGGGGATTCTTCTTATTATAACGTCTCTTCTGATTGGAGCGTTGGTAGGCCTGATTAATGGTCTGATTATTGTAAAATTGAATCTGAATCCCTTCATTACAACTCTGGCAATGATGTCAGTGTGCAAGGGTGTCTCTATGATGGTATCTGAGGGACGTCAGGTACAGATTAAAAGTGAATTTTTGCTGACTCTGGGATCAGGAAGGATACTGAAATTTATTCCTGTATCATTTCTGGTGTTCCTGCTGGCGGTAGTTCTGATGTATATCATTATGAACAAAACCAAACTGGGAATCTATACATATGCAATGGGCGGCAATGAAGACGCAGTAGAATATTCAGGGATCAATAAAAGCTTTTATAAGATTCTGGTCTATACCGTAGCAGGATTTTTGTACGGGCTGGCAGCTATCATCACCTGCTGCCAGGTAACAGTTATAACCTCTAATATCTCAGGAGATTTCCTTTTAGACGGGATCGCTGCCGCCGTTGTAGGCGGGACGAGCCTTCTGGGAGGAAAAGGAACTGTATTCGGAGTGGTAATCGGTGCATTTATCATTACATTGATCACAACGATGCTGAATTTCCTTCAGGTACCTTTCTTGCTGAGGGAAGTAATCAAAGGTATCATCATCATCTGCATCCTGATCTTTGACGTCTGCATCGGCAAACTGGCCGACAGGCTGAAGGTTGCAGCTTAATCAGGATAATATATTTGACGAATATATTATAAAAAACTTCATCTTAAAAAAGGAGGAAAAGGAATGAAGAAGAAAGAATTAATGAAAAAAGGTTTGGCTCTGCTGGCAGCATTTACGCTGGTATTCGGAACACTCGCCGGATGCGGAAGCAAAGACGAGGGCTCTAGTGATGACAGCGCCGCCACTTCCACAGACGCAGAAACAGACAAAGAAGACGCTGCGCCTGCAGAAGATGATGCCGCAGGGGATGCCAAAGACACAGAGGCATCCGGAGACAAACCCACCATTGGTATTGCTATGCTGGACATGACTCAGGAATTCTTCGTTAACATGATCGAGGGCGGAGACTATGCTGCTGAGATCTACGGTGTAAACCTGATCTGGAAGAGCGCAGACAGCAGCCTGGACAACCAGATTGCAATTATCGAAAACTTCATTCAGCAGAAAGTAGACTGCATCCTGTTGGATCCCTATGACAATGTAGGATTAATTCCAGTCTGCGAAGAAGCAAAAGCAGCAGGTATCCCTGTATGCTCCATGGGTAACTTTATTGATTCCGACGCAGTTATTTCCAATCTGTACAATGACCGTGAAGACACTAAAGTGATTGGCGAACTGGTAGGAAATCTCATCGACAAATCCGGTGATGTAGCAATGCTTTACGGTGCAACCGGTAACTTCGTATCTGACGAGCGTCAGGGCGGCTGGGAAGAAGCTATGGCAGAATTCCCTGACATCAAGTGTACATACTACGAGGTTGGCTGGGATACAGCGGCAACCCTGAAAACTGTTCAGGATATTCTTGCAGCAAATCCTGACATCAAAGCAATCCACAGCTTCTCTGACGGCAATACAACAGCAGTTGCACAGGCAGTGGATCAGGCGGGTCTGACAGGTAAAGTTTTAATCTCCAGCTACGACGGAAATAAAGACGCCAGCGAAGCAGTGAAGGACGGCAAATATGTATGTACGCTGCTGACAGGTGCAAAACGTGTTGGATACTGGAATGTTCAGATCGGCTCTAAACTGGCAAAAGGCGAGACTGTTGAACAGAAGAACTATCTGGAGTCTTATTTTATCATGAACGATGATATGAAAGCAAAAGTAGAAGAACTGGGAATTGGCTACGAAGGAATGAACATCGTAAATCCTGACAAGGGTATTGAGTTATTTGATGATTTGTCTGCTTTTGAAGAGAAATAATAGGGATTTCTTTTCTAAGTTAGCAAGATAGGCTGAAAAAAGAATATGCGGCAGAATTTCATGGCTGCCGCATATTCTTTTCTAAAAAGGCATGAAAGAAGGCAGAGCATGGACAAAAGTAAGAGTAAAATATTTCAAAACCAACAGATCAAGAGATACCTATTTTTGCTTGCGATTATTTTGATTTTAATAGTAGTTTTCTCATTTCTGGCTCCGGGCTTCTTCTCGGTGAGAACGTTTTTTAATATTATTCGTCAAAACACATCATTGGCAATTTTATCCCTGGGTATTACATTTATTATTATGCTGGCAGGTACGGACCTGTCATCCGGTGCAAACATTGCCCTTGCCGGGGCATGCGGCGCTATTGTAATGCAGTCTCTTGGGGGTGAAGGATTAGGAACCGCCCTGTGCGGATTTCTGGTATGTATTATTGTAGGTATTGCAGCAGGATCTGCAAACGGCTTGATGGTTGGTGGACTGGGGATAAGCCCCTTCATGGCAACATTAGCTATGACTTCTGTATCCAGAGGATTAACCATTTACCTGACAAACTCAAAACGTGTAGTTGTAAGAAATGACTATTTTAACTGGTTTGGACAGAAAAATATCTTTGGTTCTTTTCCGGCATCTTTACTGTATCTGGCAGTATTGTTCGTGATTATGTACCTGGTGCTGAACAAGACAACTTTTGGAAGAAAGACTTTTGCGGTGGGCGGCAATGCTGTCACATCCAGGGCATCTGGAATCAAAGTAATTAAACATACAGTAATTGTATATTTATTGGGCGGTTTATTTGCGGGCTTCGCATCAGTGGTAACCGTAGGGCGCGCCCTCTCAGCACAGCCTCTGGCAGGTCAGAACATGGAGTTCGATGCCATCACTGCTGTTGTTATCGGAGGCACCAGCCTGATGGGCGGTACCGGATCTCTGGTTGGTACCATGCTGGGTGTTGTGATTATCGGAACGATATTTACAGGTCTGGGTATGATGCCAATCTCTCCCTACTACTCTTATGTAGTGAAAGGTCTGCTGATTGTAGTATCTGTCTATATGGATCAATACAGCAGCAAGGAGAGAGTGAAGGTGAGCAGCAAGGACAAGAAGGCCCAAAAGGAAGCTGCCGCCGCAGAGGTTCATTCCCGTCATAAGAATGATATCAATATTGAAGAGGCCAAGGAGCTGGAGCTTCGCGGAATTGTGAAAGAATTCCCCGGTGTGAAGGCTTTAGACGGAGTAAATCTGAAGGTAAAAAGAGGTACGGTACACGCACTTATGGGAGAAAACGGCGCCGGCAAATCTACTTTAATTAAAATCCTATCCGGTGTATACAAAAAAGACGGCGGAGAAATTTATATTGACGGAAAACCAGTGTCCATCCATTCCCCTATGGATTCTCAGAAGCTGGGGATCTCGGTGATTTACCAGGAATTCGCACTTGTTCCGGAGCTTAGTATCACACAGAATATTTTCCTGGGCAAGGAGATGAAGGGAACAGGTCCTATTGTAAACCGAAAAGATATGGAGAAAAAAGCCAGAGAGCTAATCGGCCGGTTTAATCTGAATATCAGCGAAAACAAAAAGGTTGGTGATTGTACGGTAGGCCAGCAGCAGATGATAGAAATCGCCAAGGCAATCGGGTCTAACTCCTGGGTTATCGTAATGGATGAGCCTACATCAGCGATTACAGAGGCTGAAAAGGAAAAACTTTTTGAAATCATTCAGGAACTGAAGGAACAGGGAATGGCAATTATCTACATCTCTCACCGTATGTCGGAAATATTTGAAATTGCCGATGAGATTACGGTACTCAGGGATGGTAAGTACGTAATGTCCTCTCCGGTATCAGAAGTGACGGAGGATATGATCATTAAGAGCATGGTAGGGCGTGAGCTGTCAGACGTATTCAGCAGAGAGAAATTTGAGCCCGGAGATGTGGTTCTTGAGGTCAAGGATCTGTACCGCAAAGGGGTATTTGAGCCTATCAGCTTTACTGTGCGAAAGGGAGAGGTTCTCGGCTTCAGCGGCCTGATGGGCGCAGGAAGAACAGAGATTGCAAGATGTATCTTTGGCCTGGATAAGCCGGATGGAGGAGAGATATATCTGAACGGCAAGAAGCTGGATATCCGCAACCCGTTTGATGCAATTAAATCAGGTATTGCTTATGTGTCAGAGGACAGGCGCCGGGAGGGAATTGTACCGCTTCTGTCTATCAGAGAGAATATGACTCTGGCATCCCTTCCATGGGTGAGCAAGGCAACCTGGATTGACGGAAAACAGGAAACCAGTATAGCAGAAGAATACATAGATGCACTGTCTATAAAAACACCGTCTATGGATCAGAAGATCGGAAAGCTCAGCGGCGGGAACCAGCAGAAGGTTTGCCTGGGCAAATGGCTGTGCAGGAATCCTCAGATTATTATTCTGGATGAGCCTACCCGAGGGATCGACGTAGGGGCGAAGGCAGAGATTCATAAGATAATAGAAAATCTGTGCAGAAATGGTATTGCTGTCATTATGATTTCTTCTGAGATGCCAGAGGTTCTGGGATCCAGTGACAAGATCATTGTACTCTATGAGGGAAGAAAGACTGGAGAATTTGACTGTGTGAAGGATTTGACACAGGATGAGATCATGATAGCTGCTTCCGGAGAATCCGGATCTGGAGAGGTTGCATAGCGTATGAAAACAGAGGCAAAAAGAGAGCAGAGTATCCGGTGGATGAGGGAACACATGACGAAAGAATGGGAGGAGGCGGCCATCACCTGTGCCGCCCGCCTGATTCGCTGCAAATCCTATAATCCGCCGGGGAATGAGAAAGAAACAGCAGCAGTGGCTGCCGAAATCCTGGAGACGGCAGGTTTTCAGGTGGAGGTGGAGGAATTTGAACCCAACCGCTGCAATGTAATAGCCACGTATGGAGACCCTGAGGATATTGCACTCATACTGAACGGGCACATGGATGTTGTTCCGGCCTTCGGTGAGTGGGTGAGAGAACCTTCCGGTGCACAGAGAGAAAACGGTGTACTTTTCGGACGGGGCAGCTGCGATATGCTGGGAGGCTGCGCCGCAATACTCACGGCAGCAAGCCTGATCGGCGCTGCCAAAGTAGAACCCAAACGGGGGATTATGGTTCTTCTGGTCAGCGACGAGGAGGATATGAACCGGGGCATCCGCCATATTCTGTCCACAAAGAAGCTGAAGGCAGACTGTGCGGTAATCGCGGAGCCTACACAATGTGAGATTCAGCTGGGCAACCGTGGATTCAGTTCCTGGTATGTAAAAACCAAGGGAGTAGGCTGCCATGCAAGTGAGCCGTGGAACGGCGTCAACGCCATCTATAAGATGGGAGAAGTGATCCGGAGAATCGAAGCTTATGCGGACAGTCTGAGTGAGGTCAGGAATGAATATCTGGGGCAGGCTACCTGCTGTATCGGTACTATAAAAGGAGGAATCCGCCTGAATACGGTACCGGATGCCTGTGAGATTGAGGTGGAGCGGCGTCTTCTTCCCGGGGAGACTCCTGACAGGATAAAAGAGGAACTGCAGAAAGCTGTGGGAGAGTGGGGAGAAGTTTTGGACCGCTCTTTCTTTCCGGCAAGTCTTATTGAACGGGATCACCCACTGGTGGAGGACTGCAAAGAACTTCTCGCAGGAATTACAGAACAGGAATCAGTGGTATCTGTGTTCCGTGCCTGCACGGAAGCGAGTATGTTCTCTGTGCTCTGCAATATTCCTACTTTATTATTAGGCCCCGGTTCCCTGGACCAGGCACACCGGATCAATGAATTCTGCAGGGAACAGGATATTGTAGACTGTACGAAATTGTTCGCAGCGCTGATTTACTGCTATATCAGTGAGAGGTAATTCCTGCGGATAAGATCCAAGGGAATGACAGGAGGGATTGCGGTGAGACATAAACTTATCTGTGTAAAATGCAATGCAGTTCAGGAACAGAAGCCTGCCTATGCATGCAGCAAGTGCGGGGGAATTCTTCACTTTGAACCGGAGGAGTCAGAACTGCCATATCCTATGATGGGAGAAGGAAATACGCCCCTGATCCCTCTGCTGAGGTCTGCGCAGGAGCTGGATTTGGATAAAGTTTACATAAAATGTGAATTCATGAACCCCACAGGTTCTTTTAAGGACAGAGGGATGGCCTTCGCTTTGGCACACAGCAGCGAACTTGGGGTAGAAAAGATTATTGTCGCCTCTGCGGGAAATGCCAGTGCTTCGGCAGCTGCGTATGGTTCCAGGGCGGGAATGCCGGTTACGGCAATTGTGCCTGCATCCACTTCCATGGAAAAGGTACGTCAGGCGGCTGCCTATGGGGCTAAGGTAATCCGCATGAAAGGGAATTACAGTGATTCCTTTCAGGGGGCGAAGGCTGTTGCCCAGGACAAGAAGTGGTATAATCTGACCACCACATACATTAATCCCTACGTGTGGGCAGGCTATGAGGGCATATGCAGAGAACTGACAGAGCAGCTGGATCAACCGGCAGACTGGATTATGGTTCCCATCGGAGCCGGTCCTTTTTTGGGGGGCATCTACCATGGATTTCTGAAGCTGAAGGAAGAAGGTGTGGTGGAGAAGATTCCAAGGCTGATTGGAGTGCAGTCTGACTGCTGTTATCCCATCGCAGATGCTTATTTTAAACAGGCAACGGATGTAAAGGAATGGAATATGACTAGGCCTACGATCGCTTCGGGGCTCAACGACGAGCTTAAGGGCTATACCCAGGACGGGGCGTATACCCTGGAGTGTATTTACAAAAGCCAGGGGAGAGCTGTTATCGTGTCAGATGAAGAGATCCTGGAAGCCAGGGCGTTAATGGGAAGAGAAGGACTGTACACTGAGCCGGCAGGAGCCGCCGGAGTGGCTGCAGCCAAAAAGCTGCGTCTGGAGGGGGTATTACATAAAAGTGATGTGATCATTTCCCTGGCTACAGGCAGCGGATTAAAAAGCAGCATCGCTTCCGGGCAGCAGGAACCGCCGACGGCAGAGACAATTGAGGAACTATTAAATTTATTATAAACTATGTAAGAAAGAGAGGGTTTTATATGAAAATTTTATACGCAGGAGACGCTTGTACCAAAATCGGACCTATTTTTATGGCCTCCCCATTTAATCTTGAGGTAAAAGGGATGACCCATCATATCTGGGGACAGCCTTTGATTGACGCTCTGACCAGCAGAGGCCATGAAGTGACCCATATGACCGGTGAGCAGGCAATCGGTGATTTCCCAAGAACCGTAGAGGAATTATCCAAGTACGATGCACTCATCATCAGTGACTGTGAGTGTGAGGTGCTGTCATTGTATCCTTTCTGGATTGATTCCGTACCTCAGCCTACCACGAACAGACTGAAAGCCATCCGTAATTATGTGCGCCAGGGAGGCGGCCTTCTTATGATCGGCGGCTGGACTTCTTTCAGCGGACGTTTCGGACACGGCGGATATTACGATACTCCCATTGAGGAGGCACTGCCTGTAAACTGCCTGAAGGGACTGGATGACAGAGTAGAGATGCCGGAAGGCACAACCATTGATATTAAAGTAAAAGACCATCCGATTCTGGCCGATATTCCGTGGGATGAGGCGCCGGGATTCGAAGGCTTCAATAAGATTCTTCCAAAAGAGGGTGCGGATGTACTGGCCACCATCGGTGATGATGAGGATCAGTATCCACTGCTTGTAACCTGGGAGTATGGAAAAGGACGGGCTATGGCGTTTGCCAGCGACTGTTCTCCCCACTGGGCAGCATCCTTCCAGCCATGGGAATATTACGGACAGTTCTGGGGACAGGCACTGGAATGGCTGGGTAACAAATAAGTAATTCTAACGGAAAGGAATGGGACAGAAGCTATGATTTATCCTATGTATATTGACGGAGAATGGTACACAAAAGAGGGTTCATTGAGAGATGTTGTAAGCCCTGCCACAGGGGAAGTAATAGGAACAGTTACCCCTGCAGGGTTTGAGGAAGTAGATCGTGCGCTGAAGGCAGCGGATCGGGAAAAGGGAAATCTGGAAAAGATGACAGTGTTTGAGAGATCCGAGATGCTTTTCAGAATTGCGGATGCTATTGATGCGCACAAAGAAGAACTGGCTAAAATGATTGCCATGGAAATGGGCAAGCCTTATCATACAGAAGCGCTTGGCGAAGTCGGCGGCAGCGCTCTGGCATTCCGGGATGCAGCTGAGCAGATTAAATGGATGTCTTCTGAGATTCCGTCTGTGAGAGAGAAGAACGTGCATGTTTATGCTTACAGAAAACCAGTAGGCGTATTTACCATCATCACTCCTTTTAACTTCCCCCTGTGCACGGCATCCTGCTATTATCTGGCACCGGGGCTGGCAGCAGGAAATACCATTCTTTGGCTGCCGCCTATGAGCTGCTCCGCGGTTGCCAGCCTGTTTATGAAATGCTTTGAGGAGGCAAAGGTTCCAAACGGAATGATTAATATGGTAATCGGAACTTCCCAGGAAGCGAAGACTGCTGCGGTGGTGCATCCTCTGACAGCTGGTATTGGATTTACGGGAAGTACGAAGACTGGAAATGACATCATGGAAAAAGCAAAAGCCAAAAAGTCCCTCATGGAGCTGGGCGGCAACGGACCTGTGGTAGTGCTGAAAGACGCAGATCTGGAAAAAGCGGCAGAAGGCATTCTGGCGGGAAGCTTTGGCAATGCCGGTCAGATCTGTACCAGCACAGAGCGTGTTCTTGTGGATGACAGCGTTGCGGATGAACTGGTTAAGATCATTTTGTCTAAGATGGACCGCTATGTCGTGGGGAATCCAATGGATGAGAAGACAACCATGGGACCGGTACATAACCGAAGCACAGTGGACACGGTAATGGAGCATGTCCAGGATGCAATTGAGAAAGGTGCAAAGGTAGTAAGCGAGCACTGGGGCAAGGTGGAAGGTGCGCCTACGGAACACTATTTATATCCAACTGTAATCGATCATGTATCCAAGGATGCCCTCTTAAATATAGAAGAAACGTTTGGACCTGTAGTACCTCTGGTGCGTTTTAAAGAGGAATCTGAGATTATGGACTTAATTGCAATGAGCCCATATGGTCTGGCTGCGGGTGTTTACACAGAAGACTTGAAAAAAGGTATGCAGATGGCAGAGGAGATGCGTTTCGGCTATGTAAACATTAATTCCGGAAGCAGTTACTGGGATTGGACCTTCCCTGCAGGCGGAGCCGGCGGAAGTCAGTCCGGATATGGAAGAAGCGGCGGCAAATGGTCTATTCTGGAAATGAGCGAGGAAAGATGTGTCAGTGTAAATCTGAACTGATGATGTAAGGGAGTACGATGACATGAGAGTAAAGGATAAAGTTGCGATTATAACCGGAGCCGGCGGGGGAATCGGAAGGGCGTCAGCTCTCCGGTTTGCCCGGGAGGGAGCCAGGGTGGTAATACACGGCCGCAGAGAGGAGAATACCAGGGAGACATGGAGAATGGTTCAGGAGGCCGGCGGAGAAGGCATCTATGTCTTAGGGGATGTCCAGAAGGAAGAGGATATCCGACGTCTGGTGGATACAGCCATTGAAACATACGGAAGAATTGACATCCTTTTTAATAATGCCGGTGTGGGCTACTCATCTCCTTACAAATTTTCACCGGTGCCGGATGTGCCGACAGAAGACTGGAACAGCGTATTCAACATTAACATCAGAAGCATTTTCTTTACCTGTAAATATACCATTCCTCATATGATACAGCAGGGAGGAGGCGTGATTCTGAATTGCTGCTCCATCAATGGGGTAGTGGGATGCGGTGCGGAAACCTATTCAGCTACCAAAGGTGCTATGCTTGCCTTTACCAGAGCTATGGCTGTGGAGAATGGGAAGTACGGAATCCGGGTTAACTGTGTATCTCCTTCGACTACAAGAACCCCTATGGTGGATGAGCTTCTGGATCACGATGCAGAGTTTTATCACAAATGGGAAACTGTGGCACCTATCCAGGGGATCATTGAACCGGAGGATATTGCCAATGCGGCGCTGTTTATGGCGTCTGATGAGGCGAGGTTTATAACGGGACAGAATCTGGTGGTAGACGGAGGATTTACCATTAGCTGATGCTCCCTGCAATGGGGAAAGAAGGTGAGAGACAGCAGGTCCTTTGGACCTGATCAGGCCAAAGTGCTGTCTCTCGCCTTTTTTCTGAGTATGGACTGAAATCGTGTAAAGAAGAAGGGCTGGGTGATTGAGATGAAGCTTGTGGAGGGTGTATACCTGGTGGGAAGCGGAAGAAATGGCATTTTCCTTACGGATGAGCTGGATTGTAACTGCTATCTGGTAGAGTTCGAAGGCAAGCTGGCCTTGTTTGACTGTGGAATCGGGATTCGGCCGGAACTTTTGGAGGCCGAAATCCAAAGAGATGGATTCCGGATGGAGGATATCTCCTATCTGTTTTTGACACATTGCCATGGGGATCACATTGGGGCGGCCGCCTATCTGCAGAGAGAGTATGGAATTAAGGTAGTGGTGCCGAGGACGGAGGCCGAAGCCTTTGCCAGAGGCGATGAGGCTGCTATGGGACTGGATGTGGCCAGGGATGCAGGCTTTTATCCCCCGGATTACCATCTGGCAGCGTGCCGCGGGGATGAGACAGCCGTACCGGGTATCTGGGAGAAAGACGGCATACATATGGAGCTTTTTGACGCTTCCGGACACAGCATCGGGGGAATCTGTTATTACGGAACTGTGAAGGGCCGCAGATTCTTTATCGGCGGTGACCTGGTGATGATGGGAGGCAAGATTAGCTTCCAGCTGATACCGGGAGCGGATATTCATGCCTATGCCAGATGTGTGAGAGAGGTGATGGATCTGAAGGTGGATCTGTTTCTTCCTGGACACGGGCTGTTCCAGCTGCAGGACGGCGGCATGCAGCTGCGTATGGCCGGGGAAGCCTTTGAACATTTATATATCCCTGCATGACAGCCGGGCATAAAAGAAAGGAGTAACTGTGATGGAGCAAGTGTATTTTATCTGCCATACCTGCGGTGAGCGCTTTCCTATGGGAAAGGAAAGTCTTTGCCCCAAGTGCGGCGGTATTTTAACCGTTGCGTATGAGAGGGAATATCTCAGAGAGGCGGGGCGCGCCCTGAAGGGGGAAGGAAAGGAGTCTATGTGGGATTACCAAAGGGTACTGCCCCCTGTGAAGCGGGAGAACATAGTAACCTTTCAGGAGGGGTGCACTAAGATAAAAAAGAGCAGAGTTCTGGGAGAGGAGCTTGGCCTTGATGGGCTGTTTTTCAAAGATGAGACGACAAATCCCACAGGTTCTTTTAAAGATCGTTCGGTATCTGTCTGCGTCAGTATGGCTAAGGAGTTTGGCTGTCCGGGCATTGTGGTGTCCTCCTCGGGAAATGGGGGAGCTTCCACAGGGGCTTACGGTACTAAGGGAGAGATCGACACGATTATCTTTGTGCCTGAAACGACCCCTGTGGGAAAGGTGGCCCAGGCCATAGCCTATGGGGGAAAGGTAATTAAGGTGCGGGGAAACTTTTCCTGTTCTTACCGGGCAGCGGTACAGATGGCGCAGCAAAAGGGATATATGAATGTAACCACTACGTTTCTGAGTCCCTTTGGACTGGAAGGATATAAAATTATCGGATACGAGATTTTTGACCAGATGGGAGAAGTGCCTGACTATATTGTGATTCCCGTAGGAGCTGGGCCGGTGCTTTATGGAATCTATAAGAGCTTTGCGGAACTGATGGATATGGGATACACAGAAAAGCTGCCTAGGCTGGTCTGCGTGCAGGCAAAGGGCTGTGCCCCTATCTCAGAGGCATGGCAGGAAAACCGCAAGGTAATCGGCTGCAAAAATCCCAGGAGTGTGGCTTCTGCTATCAGCGATCCTTTGCTGGGATATGAACAGGACGGGGATATCACCGTGGAAGCCATCCGCAAAACCTGCGGCTATGGTTTGACGGCTGAGGACAGTGAGATTCTGGAGGCAGGAAGGGCCCTGGCACAGAAAGAAGGGATTTTTGTGGAACCTTCCTCTGCAGCTACAATGGCAGCGGTCCGGCAGATGAAGGAACAGGGCATTTTGAAACCGGGAGATACTTGTGTCTGCCTCCTCACCGGACATGGGTTAAAGGACAGCAGCGCCTATATCCCGGAGGGACTGGAGATTCCGGTAATCGATACTATTGAAGAGCTGAGTTAATGTGCCGCGGGGACTTAATGATTGGAGGCGAATGAATGTTACTGGAATGGAGAGAGCTTGCATCACGGGAATGTTCTGCCATGGCTGAAAAAGGCGTGGCGGCATTGGTCATTGGCTCCTGTGAACAGCATGGCCTGCATCTGCCGCTGGGCACGGATGTATATCTGGGAGAGGCTGTGATACGAAGGGCGGCAGAGAGTGCAGCCCGGGAGGTAGTGCTGCTGCCGTCTGTCACCTATGGTTTCTCCGCTCATCACATGGATTTTCCGGGCAGTATTACCCTGACACAGAAGACTCTTGCCGCTATGATAACGGAGGTGATGGCAGGGGTGATTTCCACGGGATTTACAAAAGCAGTTCTGGTGGTATCCCACGGGGGGAATTCCCCGGCCGTGCACACCGCTGTAAATGAACTGGGAATTGCTTTTCCCCAGTGCTCGGTAGCAATGCTCAGGTACTGGGACTTTATGACCGAGTTTATGGAGACACTGCGAGACAGTCCTTTGGGGGGAATCGGGCATGCCGGAGAGATGGAAACCTCTATGATGATGGCATTGTATCCGCACCTGGTAGGGGAAGGATGGGAAAATTATTCCCCGGCACAGGGGAATGACTGGTACCATCCGGATATGTTTGCGCATAATCGTGTGACGGTATACCGGAGATTCCGGGACATATCTCCTTACGGAAATGTGGGGGTATGTCAGGACGCCTCCCGGGAAAAGGGGGAAAAAATCTTAAACTATCTGGGGGAAGAAATAGGAAAGTTTTTAGACGGATATTTTATCTAATAGTATTTTATTCATTGGAGAAGGAGGACTACTATGCATTTAAGCGAAAGAGGATTGAATCCCCCGGTGTCCGGGATTCGGGCTATGTTTGAATTGGCCCGGGAATATGATAATGTGATCAATCTCTGTATTGGGGAACCTGGATTTCCCACACCCCCCAATGTGATCGGGGCGGGAAGAGATGCCTTGTATAAAGGATATACAAAGTACACCCCAAATGCAGGGATTCCCGGACTGCGGGAGGCATTATCCCAGAAATTACTGAGGGAAAATAAGATACAGGCGGATCCGGAAACAGAAATTATTGTCACAGCCGGAGGAGTAGAGGCAGTGCTTCTGGCAATGATGGTTACGGTAAACCCGGGGGATGAGGTGCTGGTGCCCATTCCCTCCTGGCCCAATTATCCGGAACAGATTAAATTTGTAGGCGGAACAATGGTACCGGTGCCCGCCTATGAAAAAGATGGATTTGTACCTACAAAGGAGAACATTGAGGAGAGGATTACAGAGAAGACAAAGGTACTGGTTCTCAATTCTCCCAACAATCCCACAGGAGGTGTAATATCCAGAGGGGAAATGGAGGAAATCTGTAAACTTGTACGTAAGCATGATCTGACCATAATTTCTGATGAACCTTATGAGCGTCTCCTTTATGACGGCGCAGAACATGTGAGTCCTGCCTCTCTTCCTAATATGAAGGAGCATGTGATTACAGTAAATACTTTTTCTAAGACATTTGCCATGTCCGGATGGCGGGTAGGATATGCCTCCGGACCAAAACAAGCCATAGGTGCTATGGTTCAGATCATAGAGCAGGTTACCTCCTCTGTGAATGCTGCTGCACAATATGCATGCATCGAAGCACTGAATCATACGGAAAAGGCCATACAAAAAATGGTGAAAGGCTACCAGAGAAACCGGGATATTCTCGTGGAGGGGCTAAACGGCTGTAAGAATGTAAGCTGCCGGTGTCCTCTGGGCGCTTTTTATGCATTTCCGAATATACAAGATACCGGGCTTACTTCTGCCCAGCTGGCGGCTGATATTGTAAAGGAAGTACAGGTGGTAACCACCCCGGGCCCTGCCTTTGGCATCTACGGGGAAGGATATCTGAGGCTGTCCTATGCTTCCTCGGAGACGGAAATCAGGGAAGCAGTAAAACGCCTGCAGCAGTATTTTAACCGCTGATGGAGCCTTATAGGGCTGTACGACGGACAGAAGGGAGGCAGAAACGTGTCACTGTATTGTATGACCTGCAATACCCCGTGGGAGGGGGAAGGAGATGAATATATCTGTCCCAGGTGCGGGGGTTCCATAGCTTCAGACAACTGCCTGGAGAAGCATAGAGAGGAATTCCGCCGGCTGCTGCGGGCAGGAAGCCGGGAGGGGATATGGGGATACCAGAAGCTCCTCCCCTATGAACCCCACATCCGGCCGGTGAGTCTGGGAGAGGGAAACACTCCTCTTTTGAAGGCTGAAGGTCTGGGTAAAAGGCTGGATATGAAACACCTGTATTTGAAGAATGAAACGCTGAATCCCAGCGGTTCTTACAAAGATCGCTTTTCCACAGTCGCAGTTACTATGGCAAAGGAAAAAGGAGTTGCATCCCTGGCTCTGGGCTCCGCAGGAAATGCCGCCGGCTCGGTGGCAGCCTATGCGGCTAAGGGTGAACTGCCCTGCTTTGTGCTCCTGCCCACAGCAGCAGTGAGGGAGAGGGCCTGGCAGATACAGACCTATGGGGCTAGGATGATAGGAATGGAGTGCAGCATTGCAGAGTGTATCCATTTCGTTCAGAAAGGAGTCCCCGTACTGGGTTGGGAAAATGTGAGTACAACTATGAAATATCACCCCTGGGCTTCTCAGGGCTATAAGACCATCGCATATGAAATAGGAAGGCAGATGGAGTTTGGGGCTCCGGACTGGGTGTTCTGTCCGGTTGGCGGGGCATCTCTTCTGGGAAAAGTATACCAGGGATTTGAGGAAATGTTCCGGCTGGGGATGATTCCCCATATTCCCAGATTCGCAGGGATTCAGGCCGCGGGCTGTGCGCCCCTTGTAAAGGCTTACCGGGAGAACCGAAGATCCACAGAGCTCTGGAAAGAGGCGTCAACCATTGCCTTTGCCATTGCTGATACGGAGACCTTTGAAGGGGTAACTGCTCTTGATATCATACGGAAGACAGGCGGACTTGCGGTAGCAGTGACAGATGAAGAGATTCTGGAAGGGCTGAAGCTGATGGCATCCAGTGAGGCTGTGATAGGAGAACCTGCCAGTGCCTCAGTGATCGCGGGAGTACAGAGACTGCGGAGAAAAGGCGTGATCGAAAAGGGTGACTCTGTAGTATGTATTATATCAGGCAGCGGCCTTAAGGATCTGCCTCTTATAGCCAAAAGCCTTCCCGGGTATCCTGTGATATCCGGTGAAACCCTCAATTGTGGGGAAGATTCAGCTGTTATGGCAGAACTCAGACAATATTGCTGTGTATAAAGGAGGAGAATGAATGGCAAACGAAAAAATGAAGGCCATTGTGTGGGACGGAAGCGTCTATCCCAGAGGATTATCCTATGAAGAAGTAGAGATTCCCAGCCCGCCCAAAGGCTGGGTCCTGGTGCACAACCGTGCGGCCGGGATCTGTGGTGCGGATCTTATGGCCCTTCGGGGGCAGACCAGAGATAAGATGCCGGACAAATTGTTTCCGGCTGTACTGGGCCATGAGAATGCCGGTGATGTAGTGAAAACGGGTGAGGGTGTGACCCGGGTAAAAGTAGGGGATCGTGTTGCAGTAGAACCCCTTCATGGCTGCATTGATTTTGGGAAAAGCTGCCCCATGTGCCTCAGCGGCCGGTATCAGCTGTGTCTGGATGGTGTGTCACACGTGGGCATGCCTATGAAGAGGATGCTGCCCGGAGGATACGGAGAGTATTCCATTGTCCATGAAAACCATGTATATCCAATGCCGGATTCTATGAGTTATGAGGAAGGGGCAATTCTGGATGTACTGGCAGTAAACGTTCACGGAGCCATGATAGGGAAACCGCAGCTGGGAGATACCGTTGCCGTTGTGGGATGCGGAATTATTGGCATTAACATGGTTCAGGTATTGCGTTCTATGGGGATTACCAAGATCATTGCAGTTGCCAAATACGGGCATCAGGCTCAGATGGCAGAAAAATACGGAGCAGCTCATTCCATTGTGCTGGACAGCAACGAGGATCCGGTAAAAGAAGTGATGAGACTGACCGGCGGCAGGGGAGTGGATCAGGCCTATGAGTGTGTAGGAGGCAATTCCAATGCGTTTTCCCAGGCAGTAGAGATGGCTGCTGTGGGAGGAAAGATTATTATGTTTGGGGGCACTGCAAGTCCTAGCATGGTATCTCTGTCAACCATACTCTACCGAGAGTTGTCGGTTCTGGCTTCCAGCAGCTACTGCATGGCCGGGGATAAGCCAGAATTTCAGATAGCTATGGAGCTTGTGCAGAGTGGTCAGGTTGATCATAAAGGTGTTATCACCCACCGGTTCCGTCCGGAGGATTACGAGAAAGCCTTTGAAATGATTTTTTCTAAAAAGCAAAACCATATTTGTAAGGCAGTCTGGGTCAGAGAGTAAGGCGTAAATGGCAAAAAGGGACAGGCCGGGGGGCAAAGGGGGACGTGTTCTTTCTAGAAAGAACACGTCCCCCTTTGCCCCCCGGCCTGTCCCTTTTTGTAAATCTATCTAAAATTGCTTGACAGTTCCCCCGGAAAAAGATACAATGACAATATAATAAAGTGAGTTTAAAAAGTCAATTTAATATATTAACCGGGAGATGAAAAAATGGAGAACAGAGGGTTGGGAACAGGAAGTCAAAAGCATATTAAGGATAATAACAAGAAGGTAATCCTTCGTCTTATGCTGAATCAGGGACCTCTGACCAAGAAAGAGATATCGAAACTGACAAAGCTGAGTGTAGTCAGCGTTACCAGCAATATGGATGAACTGCTGAAACTGGGGGCGATTGTGGAGGAGACACCTAATGAGGAGGCTTCATACGGCAGAAAGCCCATGGTGTATAATGTGAATCCCAGATTCCGCTGCCTGATCAGCGTAGATCTGGGAAAGGAGCTTGTGGATATCAGTCTGGGGGATATGTGTTATCACCTGATAGCCTCTGACACGTATCAGATTACGGAGACGGTGGGAGCGCAGGAGATGATGGAAGATATTATGGTTAAGATTGAGACACTTTTGAATAGATATCAAATATCCCCAGGGCAGATAGGAAGTATGGCCCTTGCCAACCCTGGAGTGGTATACGATGACAGCGGAAGGATACTAAAGCCGGCCAAAATGGCAAAAAAGTGGGCGGATCTCCCGCTGCGGGAGATGTTTCAGGAACGGTTCGGCTGTACCACTGCAGTTATGAATGATATTGACATGGCAGCCCTTGGATATCAGGCTCTCTGCGACAGGGAGGAGTTACCGGAAAATTATCTGTACCTTCGTGTGGATGCAGGACTGGGTATGGGAGTAATTGTAGATGGCCAGCTGCTGAAGTGCTCTTACGGAAGTGCAGGAGAGATTGGATACGCCACGCTTTTGAGGGAGGACGGCAGCTGGGAGACGGTGGATTATGAAACGATTGCCTCCCTGTCCGCACTGCTGGGAAGTGTAAAGGAAAAGCTGGATTTTCACAGAGACAGCAGCCTTTACCAGGCGGCAAAGGGTGAGCCGGAACGGGTTACCCTGGAGCTTATCGCTGAAACGGCGGGAAAGGATGCATGGCTTCAGGCGGAAATCAGCCGTGTGACAACACACATAGCAACCATTGCCGTGAACGGCATGCTGCTTCTGGGAATTAATTCTGTGGTAATCGATGGGGGGATTCTTTTGCTTAAGGAGTGGTTTACGGAACCCTTTTACCGTATGCTGCGGGAAAAAAATGTGCTGAAAAGAGAGCCTCATATGTATGTGGCAGCGCCTTATTCTGCCATTTACGGAGGCTTGCAGTTAGGAAGGAATCTGGTAATCGAGCATGATTTGTAGGCAAAAAACAAAATCATATAAAAATGGAGGTAATCGTATGGGAAAGCTAAGAACAGGTGTTATTGGAATGGGTTACATGGGGGACGCCCATGCCAGGTTTTATCTGGCCCAGCCGGATGTGGAATTCGTGGGGTGTGCAGAGAGCTTTGACAAAAGAAGGGAAGAGGTAAAGGAACAGCTTGGAGTGGAAGTTTACAAAACTCCGGAAGAGCTGTTTGCACAGGGGCTGGACGCAGTCAGCATCTGTACTCCGGATGATCTGCACAAGGATTTGATATTGAAGGCTTTTGAGAACAAGGTAAAGGTACTGGTAGAAAAGCCTTTGGCTATCTCCAGTGCAGACTGCGAAGAGATTCTGGCAAAGCGCCCGGATCCAACCTATCTGATGGTGGGACATGATCTGCGGTTTGATCCCAGAGCAATTCAGGCAAAACGTGCCATTGACCAGGGAAAGCTGGGGGAGATCCTGCACATTAATATCTGGAGAAATAATACGGTAGCCAATGCCGGCCGTCTGGGGAAGAGAACCAGCATTGCCTGGTTTCTGGGAATCCACGACATTGATCTGGTACTTTGGATGACCGGTTTAAAGGTGAAAAAGGTTGCGGCGGCCAATGGATTTAAATACAACAGTCCTAATTGGGATTACACCTCCTCTCATCTGATTATGGATAATGATGCTCTGGTTGTGATGGAGAATCATTGGCTGCTTCCCTATCAGCACAGTTCACAGGTAGACACCGGTATGAAGGTGGTGGGGAGCAAAGGCATGCTGGAACTGGAGCTGGGATTTTCGGAGGTATCGTTTGCCCCCATGGAGGGAGAAGGTTGCAGATTTTTTGATACCTCATACCAACCGGATGACCTGAACGATGTGCCGTCCGGAGATCTGGGGCGTGAGATACGGGCATTTCTGCGGGCCGTTGCAGAGAATACAGTTCCTCCTATCACGGGAGAAGAGAGCTATGAAGCGGTAAAGGTCATCCACAGAGTTCATGAAGTGCTGGAGAAAACAGGGTACACCATAGAAAAATAATAATAGTAAGAAAGCGGGGATATAGACTATGGAGCTTAAAAAAATAAAAGAATACCGGAAGATGATGCAGAGAGAACTGTTTGACCGTATGCTGCCTTTCTGGGGGGATAAGCTGGATCAGGAATATGGAGGTATGCCCACATTCCTGGACCGGGAAGGAAAACCGTTTTCCAGTGACAAGGGGGTATGGTTCCAGGGGAGAGTCCTGTGGACGTATTCCTATCTGTGTAATGTGTACGGAGCGCGCCCGGAATGGCTTGAGATTGCAAAAAGCTGTAAGGACTTTATGAATCAGCACTGCTTCGACACGGACGGAAGAATGTATTTTCTGGTGACAAGGGACGGCAGACCGGTACGCAAGAGACGGTACTTTTTCAGTGAGACCTTCTATATACTGGGAAATGCAGAATATTCAGTGGCCACCGGTGACAAAGAAGCGCTGGCGGATGCCAGGCGTGTCTACGACAGGGTAGTGGAGCTTTATGAGAATCCGGACAGCGATCCCTTTAAGATGCCTCCTAAGTATAACCCTGAAGTACGGCCAATGCGGGGGCTGGCCAATGTGATGATCCTGCTGAATGTGACTTCTATTATGCGCAGGTGCGACCCCGAAAACAGGGAGAAGTACGATGACCGGAGCAAAAAATACATATCAGATTTATTACAGTACCATTATAATGAGGAGCACCAGGCTTTGTTTGAGAATGTAGGCCCAAATGGTGAATTCATCGATGAGCCTGTGGGCAGAACCATTAATCCCGGACACAGTATTGAGGCCTGCTGGTTTTTGATCCAGGAGGCGGAAGCTATGGGACTGGGCGACGATGTCATTGAAAAATGCCTGAATATATTTGACTGGTCCATGATGCATGGCTGGGATAAAGAGTACGGCGGCATTATGTACTTTGTGGACATAGAGGGAAGGCCCGTAGAACAGTATGAGCATGAACTGAAGCTGTGGTGGCCGGTGAGTGAGGCATTGATTGCTTCCCTGAAAGCATATACCCTGACGAAGGAAAATAAATATGAGACATGGTTCCACACACTTGCAGACTATTCCTTTGAGCATTTTTCAGATCCGGAGTACGGAGAATGGGTGGGGTATCTCACCAGGGAAGGAAAGTGGCAGGAGCCTGTGATAAAAAGCAATCATTACAAGGGTCTGTTCCATGTGACAAGGATGCTGGTAATGTGTGACCACATGCTTGCAGATTTGGAAGCAGAGCAGGAAGAGGAGGAATAAAGGTATGCGGGTTTTAGCGATAGCTGCCCACCCGGACGATATAGAAATATCCTGTGCCGGGACTCTGGCGAGATATAAAAAGATGGGATGGGATGTATTTATGTGCCACGTGTCCAACGGCAACCAGGGACATGCGGTTATTATGCCCGACGAGCTGCGCGCCATACGGAGAAAGGAATTCTTGAATTCCGCTGCTCTTCTTGGAGCCGAGGGACTTACCTGTGATATTGACGATCTCTGCATTTACGGAGATATGCGGGAACACAGGGAAAAAGTGATGGACATTATCCGGTATGCAAGACCGGATGTGATTATCACCCACAGTCCTAATGACTATATGCCGGATCACGTGGCGGTGAGCAAGCTGGTATTTGACGCTTCGTTTGTCTCTACGCTGCCTCACTACACCACCAGGGAAACTTACTATGAGACTTTGACACCTATTTATTATATGGATACCCTGGCAGGGCTTAATTTTGTTCCCACCGAATATGTAGACATTACGGATACGTATGATCAGAAGATGGAAATGCTGAGGCAGCATGAAAGCCAGCTCACATGGATGAAAGACCATGACGGCATTGATTTTGCAGAGTTTGTCAGTACCTGTGCCCGTTACCGGGGGCTTCAGTGCGGAGCCGGCTATGCGGAGGCTTTTACCCCCTGCTATGCGTGGCCGAAGGTAAAAGCAGAAAGATATCTGCCTTAGGGGAAGAAAAGAAAAACCTGAAGCCTGGTAAAGGAGAAAAATTATGATGGATTTAAATAAGTTATACGAATGGTGCAGCATTCCCATGGAAGAGCTTTTGGACCATAAAGACCGTAAAGTTCCCCTGCGTATTGTAGGGGACGCGGCTGAGCTGGGGGAGGTTATGGCGCGTGATCTGGCGGAAGAGATAAAAGCAGCCAATCTGGAGCAGAGACCTTTTCATTTAATTGTTCCCTGCGGACCAAAGGAGTGGTACGCGCCATTTGCAAGAATGGTAAATGAAGAACGGATTTCTTTGAAAAATATGATCTGTTTTCATATGGATGAGAATCTGGACTGGGAGGGAAAACTGCTTCCGGAAAAGGACCCCAGCAATTTCAGGACATTTATGCATACTTATTTCTATGAGGCGGTTGTCCCTGAACTCAGGGTAAAGGAAGAAAACCGGCACTATCTGACGCCGGATAATGTGAAGGAAATGTCGGAACGGATCGAGAAGACGGAGATAGATTATACCATGGGAGGCTGGGGACAGGACGGCCATATTGCCTTTAACCAGGCTAAGAGAAGTCCGTATTCTGTGGTTACGATTGACGATATCCGCAATTCCACGGCCAGAGTTCAGGAAAATAATATTGACACTATGATTGCCCTGGCTCAGAGAAGCTTTGGGGCGGGCTGGCAGTTTATGCCTCCTATGTCTGTGACTCTGGGAGCAAAAGAATGCCTGAAAGCAAAAAAGATCAGAGTGTATTCAGCAACAGGCTCATGGAAGCAGACGGCTTTGCGGGTTGCACTTTTTTCACCTCTTACAGAAGAATACCCTATGACTCTCCTGCAGGAGCATCCGGATGCCCTGATTACTGCTACCAGAGAGACTGCCTGTCATCCCATCAGCGAGCATCCGGAGTGGGAATTCCGGGGGATTGCCGCCAGCAGAAAGGACGGTAGGGAATGAGATTCGACAAGGTAGTGGGAACCGGCGGTGTAGGGACCGGAATGCTGCTTCTGAGTCCGATACAGGATACCCTGGGACGCAGTGAATCACGTCTGGTACATAGGAGTCCTGCCAGAGACTACTGCAAGCTGCATATTGTATTTCATTATATAGCAGCCTTGATAGGGAAGCAGACAGAAGTCTATCCCCTCAGCTATGTGGGGCAGGATACCATGGGGGAGGAACTGCTGGGGGAAATGAGGCTTGCCGGGATGCACACAGAATATATGGGCAGGTCAGAGGAACTCGGAACTATGCTCAGCGTATGCCTGCAGTATCCGGACAAAGAGGGCTGCAATATGACAGTCATTAACAGCGCTGCTTCCAAGGTCACCCCCGGGTATATCAGATCAAGTATGGAAGCACTGTCCGTGGACGCCAACACGCTAGTGGCAGCTATTCCGGAGGTTTCCCAGGAGAGCAGGATTGCCCTGCTGCGGGAGGGGAAGGAAAAAGGGGCATTTTGCGTACTATCAGTTCCTGCGGCGGAGGCGGAAGCATTTCTGGAGGCGGAAGCATTTACCTTCTGCGATCTCCTGGCTGTGAATGAGGAGGAGGCCAGGGCAGTGCTCGGTGCTATGGACAAAGGGATGAAAGGAGAGACACAGGAAAGTTCTGAGGAGAAGCTGGTGCTGCGATTGTATGAACAGATAGAGAGATTAAATCCTGAGATACAGCTTCTGGTTACCTTTGGAAAACATGGAGCATACACCATGGCAGGGCGGCACCTGGAATATCTGCCGGCTGCTCAGGTCTCCGTGAAAAACACTACAGGTGCAGGAGACGCCTTTCTGGGAGGAACGATTACAGGGCTTTGTCTGGGACTGCCTCTTCAAAAAAGCAGCAGAGAGCCTGCGGCGGGGGAGACAGAGCTTTTAAGTGCGGCAGAATTAGGAACTCTCTGTGCAGGGCTGGCAGTACAGTGTGAAGACAGTATTGCCTGGGAAACAGGGCCGGAAATTCTGGATACTGCAGGAATCAGCTGCACAGACATAAAAGTTTGATCGCACAAAGGTACGATCCGATAAAGAAGAATGATACAGCAGAACGGCATAGTCATTTCGGCTATGCCCTTTTGCTGTACAGAAGGGTTGTACATTATCGCCGGTTTGTGTAGAATAGAAGAAAATAAAGAAAGCGAGGCATACGAGCATGAAGAAAACAAAGATAGGAATTCTGGGGGCGGGTGGGATCGCTGCTCTGATGGCGAAAACAATCACAAGGATGCCCCAGGCTGAGGCATATGCCGTTGCAGCAAGAGATAGTAAGCGGGCAAAAGCATTTGCGGAAACATGGGGGTTTACCTGTGCCTATGGTTCGTATGAGGATATGCTGAAGGATCCCCAGGTGGAGCTTGTATACATAGCGACCCCGCATTCTCATCATTTTGCTCACGGCATGATGTGCCTTCAGCACGGCAAACATGTACTTTGTGAGAAGGCATTTACTGCGAATGCCGCTCAGGCAGAGGAAATGATTGCATTTGCGGAAGAAAAAAAGCTGCTGCTCACAGAGGCAATATGGACCAGATATATGCCGTCGGTATCCATGATCCAGGAAGTGTTAGACAGCGGAGTCATTGGAACGCCCACCCTTTTAACGGCGAATTTGGGATATCTTGTGGCGCAGAATGAGCGCATGATACGCCCGGAGCTGGCTGGAGGAGCACTGCTTGATCTTTCTGTCTATCCGATTAATTTTGCATCTATGATTTTCGGAAAAAATATAACGAATATCACTTCCTCGGCGGTGATGGCAGACACCGGAGTGGATGCTATGGACAGCATTACTCTGTGCTTTAAGGAAGGAAGGATGGCAGTACTTACCTCAACCATGCTTGCGCAGACCGACCGCAGAGGAATTGTATACGGGGAAAAAGGATATCTGGTGGTTGATAATATCAACAATCCCCAGAAGGTAAGTGTATTCTCTCTGGAATGGAAGGAGGTTGCTGCCTACGAGGTGCCGGAACAGATTACCGGCTATGAATATGAAGTGCTGTCGGCAATCAGAGCCATAGAAGAAGGGAGAACCGAGTGTCCGGAGATGCCCCACAGCGAAACCATCCGGATTATGAAAGTAATGGATGAAATCAGGGGATCCTGGGGAATGCGCTTCCCCTTTGAGGCTTAGTGGAAGCTATCTGCAGAAAAGCCGGTGAAGTATTGACTTTTGCTATAACCACATGTATTGTAAAATATGATGCAAGGATTCTGCTCATAAAACGGGGAGGATAGGATGAGAATGCAAGCTATGACGGACAAATTAAAAAGAGTATTTACGAAAACCCTCCCTGAAGAAATGCGTCAGGAATTCGAGACAGAACGGGCAGCCCATACCCTTAGGATCTGCAAGTATTTGTCAGTGGTTGTAATGGTGTTTGAGCTGTTCAACATGTATATGATGGCCTTCGTCCGTGACGGCGGGCTGTCCGTGCACTCTCACAGGGTGTATTTTGTACTGTACATCTTTCTTTTTACCATCAGTCTGGCCGGTTTTGTGTTCTGCCTGATATTTGAAAAGGATGTGGACCGGCATGCGGGACTCTGTTTAAAGCTGGCAGTGGCAGAAAGTGGCCTGTTTTGTCTGTGGGGCACTGCTGTGACTCTGTATGATCAGAGAGTGACGGAGAATGTCAGCGTATATCTGTGCATTGTTCTCTCTGTCTCTGTATTTGTCAGCTATCGCCCATGGGAGGCTGTGATTGTTCTTGGCATCAACCAGATAATACTGATGCTTTTGTTTCCCACCTTCCAGCCGGCACCTACAAATAACATAGGGAATTACACCAATACGGCCTGTGCAACTATCATGGCAGTGCTGATTGCGGCTATGAGATATAATAATGGGCTGGAGACCTTTCATTCCAGAAAAATTATTGTAAGCCAGAAAGAGAAAATCGAGGAGATGAACCGCAAACTGCACATACAGGTTTTGACAGATGAGCTGACCAGACTCTATAACAGACGCTATCTGAAAGAAGTGATGCCCCAGGTCTGGGAGCAGTTTCAGAAGGACAGCAGACAGGTTACTTTTGTAATGATAGATATTGATAACTTTAAGATATATAATGACACTTATGGGCACCAGGCCGGGGATGACTGCATTGCCTTAATTGCCGGACTGCTGAAGTCTCATCTGGACATGCCCGATGGTCATCTGCTCCGCTATGGGGGAGAAGAATTTCTTGTTATTATTGCAGGAAAGGATGGGAAAGCGATTGCTGATAAGGTCAACAAGGCCCGGCTGGATCTGGAACAGAGAAAGCTGGAGAACCGGCAGGCTCCATTCCCCTATGTAACCATCAGTGCAGGTATGGTTACACAGACATTGGATCCTTCGATGAGGCTGGAGCACTGCATCCGCCAGGCAGACATTTTGCTGTATCAGGCCAAACAAAAGGGCAAGAATCAGGTGATAATCGGTAAGGATACGCTATAGTTCTTGTCTGCTGTCACAGCGTAGGATATAATATGGTTGGATGACAGGCTGTTCTGTTTCCGGCTGACAGTACAGGAGAGCAGAAAATATAAAGAGTGATAGAGCAGACAAGGAGATGTTATTATGGAACCCGTGATACTGGCATCAGCATCGCCGAGACGGAGAGAACTCCTGCAGCAGGCAGGTATTTCCTTTGAGGTAAGGCCGAGTGATGCAGAGGAAACAATTACAAAGACAGAACCCAGTGAGATAGTGGAGGAATTATCCTTTCTAAAGTGCAGTGATATTGCCGAAAAGGTTCGGGGAGACAGAGTTATACTGGGGGCTGATACCATCGTTTTTTTTCAGGGAAAAGTTTTGGGAAAGCCTTCTACAAAGCAGGAGGCGGCAGAAATGCTCGAGAGTCTTCAGGGGAAAACCCATGAGGTCTATACGGGTGTGACTTTTATCGTCCGGAAGGGGAAATACAGTGAGGTCCATACATTTTCAGAAAAAACGGAAGTGACATTTTATCCCATGAATCGGGAGGAGATCCGGGCATATGTAGAGAGCGGTGAACCCATGGATAAGGCAGGCGCCTATGGGATACAGGGGAGGTTTGCCGTATTTGTGAAGGAGATCCGGGGAGATTATAATAATGTGGTTGGGCTTCCTGTCAGCCGCCTGTATCAGGAATTGAAAAGGGCAGGGATTCCCGGAGGAGGGATCTCTCATGTATAAACTGTGTATATTTGATCTGGACGGCACACTGGCGGACACGGTAGAGTCTATTGCCAGAGTAGGGAATATGGTACTGGAGCACTTTGGCCTTCCCCCACAGCCGGTGAAAGATTATAATTATTTTGCCGGAGATGGTGTGGATACGGCACTGAAAAGAGCTCTGGCAGCAGCCGGGGATACCGCAGGGGTGCACTATGAGGAAGGGAAAACTCTTTTTCGAAAGTGGTTTGCCATGGATCCCTTATATCATGTAAAGCCAATGCCGGGGATTTTTCCGGTCTTGGAGGCTGTAAAGCACATGGGACTAGAGATAGCCGTATTTTCCAACAAACCCCACCTGGAAGCGGTTCATGTGGTGGAGACTATTTTTGGTAAGGGTTTCTTCTCCATGATCCAGGGCCAGACGGAGCAGATACCCAAAAAGCCGTCGCCGGACGGAGCACTGTACCTTGCTGAAAAGCTGGGAGTAAAGCCGGCGGAATGTCTGTACCTGGGGGATACGAATACAGATATGGATACAGGAAGAGCTGCAGGAATGGATACCGTGGGGGTAACCTGGGGATTCCGGCCCGCAGAAGAATTAAGAGAACATCACGCTAAGTTTTTGATAGAGCATCCGGAGCAGATTCTGGAGATCCTGGAGGATGGACAGTATGCTTAAGATGATAGCCAGCGATTTGGACGGCACACTTCTGCAGGATGGAAAACGCGATCTGGAACCGGAGATGTGGGAGCTGGTACACCGGCTCACGCAAATGGGAATTTTGTTTGTGGCTGCCAGCGGCAGACAGATTCCCAATCTGGAACGCCTGTTTGCACCTGTGAGGGAAGAAATTGCCTATATTGCGGAAAATGGGTGCCTCTCACAGTATAAAAATAAAATATTACATAAAGATATCCTGCCCAGAGAATTAGGACAGGAGATCATGCATACCATATGGAATAAGGACAATGCAGAGATTCTGCTATCCGGGGAACGTACCTGTTATATTCAGCCGAAGAGCCCCGCTTATTATAATCACATGGTCAATGTTGTCAAGAATCATGTAACCGTTGTAGACGACATTTTCGCAGTAGAAGAAGAATATATGAAGATCTCAGTGTACGACGAAAGGGGGATTGCTCAGTCAGAAGATTACTGGAAGGAAACCTTCGGATCAAAAGTAACTGTAGTCACATCCGGCAGTGTCTGGCTGGATATGACTCCTGTGGGGGCGAATAAAGGCAGCGCTATAAAACGGCTGCAGAGACAGCTGGGGATCCGGCCGGAGGAATGTATGGCATTTGGAGACCACTATAATGACGTGGAAATGCTGCAGGCGGTAAAGTACAGTTACGCTATGACCAATGCCCAGGAAGGGGTAAGACAAATCTGCAGATATTCTGCAGAGAGAGTAGAACCTGTATTAAAGAAAATTATAGAAAAAGGAGGCAGAGTATAATGGAAGAGTACAGTGATGAGTGTTTGGCGTATTTCTTAAGTCATCAAGAACAGTTATTTGATGAACCAGTGGCAGAGACACTGGAAGAAGCAGAGGCGTTTCTGGAGGACTGCATGGCTGTTGTGGTGGATTCCATGGAGGAAGTTCGGGCATATTTTGACGAGAGCGGGATGGATGTAGAAACCATGAGCAATGATGAGTTGGAGGAAGCCAGCGAAGTGTTCAAACTGCCCAACGGGCAGTATCTGATTGTAGAGGGCTGAGAGGCGTTTTACATGGAAAAGACAGAACAGCAGTAAGCTGTCCGTCAGGCCGGCCTTTAGAGGGCAGACTGTCGGGCAGCTTACTGCTGTGAGAGACAGAAAAAGGAGAGACACAAATGGGATGTAACAAATATGATGTAATTATTGTCGGGGCAGGACCATCCGGTATCTTCTGCGCTTATGAGCTGATTCGTCAGAAACCGGATATGAAAATTCTAATGATTGAGAAGGGGCGCTCGATTGAAAAAAGGCAGTGTCCCAAACGGAAAACGAATAAGTGTATGGGATGTCAGCCCTGTGCCATTACCACAGGCTTTGCGGGAGCAGGGGCATTTTCAGACGGGAAATTGTCTTTATCTCCTGATGTAGGAGGAAATCTTCCCGAGATTCTTGGGTATGAGGAAACTGTAAAATTATTGAAAGAATCCGACAATGTTTATCTGAAGTTCGGGGCAGACACAAAGGTGTACGGTGTGGACAAGGAGGCAGAGATCCGAGAGATACGCAGAAAAGCCATTATGGCTAATCTTAAGCTGGTAGAGTGTCCCATCCGCCATCTGGGTACGGAAGAGGGATACAAGATCTATCACCGTCTCCAGGATTTTCTGCTGGAACAAGGGATTGTGATGAAATTCAATACCATGGTGACAGATATTGAGATTACAGACAATCAGGCAAAGGCAGTAGTGACAGAAGACGGGGAACGCTATGAGGGCACAGAATTTGTGGCCGCTGTGGGAAGGGAAGGGGCAGACTGGTTCAGCCACATCTGCCGGGACCACGGCATAGAGACAAATGTGGGAACCGTAGACATCGGGGTGCGTGTAGAAGTGCGGGACGAGGTGATGGATTTTCTGAATAAGAACCTCTACGAGGCAAAGTTGGTGTACCACACACCTACCTTTGACGACAAAGTGCGTACCTTCTGCACAAACCCTTCCGGAGAGGTCGCCACGGAATACTACGAAAATGGATTGGCAGTGGTCAATGGACATGCTTACAAATCTCAGGAATATAAGACAAATAACACCAACTTTGCTCTGCTGGTGTCTAAAAACTTCACGAAACCTTTCAAGACACCCATCGAGTACGGCAAACAGATTGCCCAGCTGAGCAATATGCTCTGCGACGGCAAAATCATGGTGCAGACCTTCGGCGACTTCCGCAGGGGCCGGCGTACGACAGAAGAGCGGCTGTGCAGAAATAACCTGATTCCAACCCTGAAAGACGCAGTACCAGGAGATCTGTCTCTGGTCTTTCCCCACAGGATCATGGTAGATATTGCTGAGATGATTGATGCCCTGGATAAAGTAACCCCGGGGATTGCAAGCGATGAAACCCTTCTGTACGGGGTGGAAGTAAAATTCTATTCCAATAAAGTAGTAGTGGACAGAGAATTCCAGACCAGCATCAAAGGACTGCGGGCAGTGGGGGACGGAGCATCCGTCACCAGAGGGCTGCAGCAGGCATCTGCAAACGGTATCAGCGTTGCCAGAAGTATTTTGGGGACAACTTTTGGGACGTGTTCTTTCTAGAAAGAACACGTCCCAAATTAGGGCAGGGGTGTCCCATTTTCAATTTCCCCTGTCCCCTTTTTATTTCAAATACTTTGTAAATCAAAATAATTGAAATACAAATAAAAATATGATATACTTCCAGCAGATACCAATTAAGAGGTATTCTGTAAACTGAATGAGGACAAAGGTGACGGATCTATGAGCAACATGAGTAGGAAAAAGAAATGGAGCAACCGTATAAAGAAGAGAGCAGAAAGAATTGTCCTTTATGTTCTCTACGGAGGGCTGTTTGAATTATACAAAAGAGATTCCCGGATACAAAGAGAGGTTGACAGCTGGAAACATGGAATGACATATTGTCTGCAGTGCCAGAAAGATGGTCCGAGTCTATATATCAGAAAGACCGGCAGGGGATTGGAGCGGCTGGATCCCAGGGTACAGTCTGACTATGATACCTGTTTTCAGTTTAAAAGTATTGACAGTGCCTTTTTAGTTTTCACAGGACAGATGGGAATCGCGGGGGCTTATGCCGCCCACGGATTTACCATGAAGGGTGATATTGGGACTGCCATGTCCTTTTCAAGAAGTGTGGATGTGGCGGAAGCATATCTGTTTCCCCAATTTATTATCCGAAGAATTCTAAAGGAGATCCCGGAAAAAGAGATGAGTGCCCTTGGCTTGTACATCCGTATTGCAGGGGGGATTCTGTCAGGACGCTACCGGATGACAAGAGAGAATAAGATTACCTATACTGCCAGAACAGCCGGCGGGGCCAGCTGACGGTGCATCAGAGAAAGGAAAAAGATAAAACTATGATACCAGAATATTATGAATTTCAGAGCTCTGCGAAGATTCTTTCGGGAGCTTTTGCTTTGGAAAATATACCGGTGGAACTAGATAACTTGGGCTGCCTGCGGCCTCTGATTTTGTCGGATCGGATGCTGCAAAAGCTGGGAACCCTCCAGGTGGTGCTGGATGCCCTTCTCTCAGGGGGAACAGAGATTGGGGGGATCTATACAGATATCCCTGCAGACTCTTCCCTGGAAGTCGTTAACCGTATCGGAAGCTATTATAAGGAAAATAACTGCGACGGCATTGTAGCGGTGGGCGGCGGATCCGTGATCGATACTGCAAAAGGCGCAAGGATGATTCTCTCCCAGCATGCGGGGGACATTATGGAAATTCTTGGATGTGAGAGTATGAAAAGAGGAGAGCAGATCCCCTTCATCGCCATCCCCACAACATCCGGAACCGGATCCGAGTCCACTCTGGTGGCTGTAATAAAAAATGAGGCAAGAAAACTGAAAATGGAATTCATCTCTTACTATCTTCAGCCAGATGTGGCGGTTCTGGATGTCCGTATGACAGAGACATTACCTCCCAGGATGACTGCCTCCACAGGGATGGACGCCCTATGCCATGCCATTGAGGCATACAGCTGCCTTCAGAAAAATCCTCTCAGTGACGCCTATGCTATATCTGCTGTAAAGATGATCGGCACCTACCTGGAGAAGGCCGCCGCAAACGGAAAAAATAAAGAGGCAAGGCTTGCAATGGCAAACGCATCTATGATGGCAGGCGCCGCTTTTTCCAACTCTATGGTAGGTATTGTCCATGCGGTGGGGCATGCCCTTGGGGGTGTCTGCCATATCCCCCACGGCGATGCTATGACTGTACTCCTGCCTTACGGAATGGAATATAACCTGGAAAAATGCAGAAAAGAGTATGGGGAACTCCTGCTGTACCTGGCGGGGGACGACATCTATAGCAGAACACCTGCAAAGGAGAGGGCAGAGCAGCTGATAAGGGAGATACGCAATATAGAAAGCAGACTTCACAATGTCTGCGGCCTTCCCCTTAGCCTGAAGGAATTGGGCGTAAAGGAAGAAGATTTTCAGCAGGCGGCGAACACGGCGGTCAATGACGGAGCAATGATAGTAAATCCCCGGCAGGCCGGAGTGGGAGATATTCTGGAGCTTCTAAAACAAGCATACTAAATTGACAGGGCCTGAAAGATGGAGTATACTTACGGTTACCAAATCAGAACAGGCATAGATGCAGAAGTTTCAGGGAGGTATTTATGGAGATTGAAGAATTAGTAAAAAAGCAGAGAGCATATTTCTATACAGGAAAGACCAGAAGCTGCGGGTTCCGAATGAAGGCGCTGGAGCGGCTGGAAGCTTCCATCAAAAGGAACGAACAGGAAATACAAAGGGCTTTATCCTCGGATCTGAATAAATCTTCCTTTGAATCCTTTATGACAGAGGTAGGGCTTACTTTGAGTGAGCTTTCTTATGCAAGAAAGCATCTGGCAAAATGGATGAGAGAACAGAAGGTTCTGACCCCATTGTCTCAGTTCCATGCGAAAAGCTATGTAATCCCCGAGCCGTATGGGGTAACCCTTGTTATGTCCCCCTGGAATTACCCGTTTATGCTGTGCCTGGAACCATTGATCGGTGCAGTTGCCGCCGGCAACTGCTGTGTCCTGAAGCCCTCTGCCTATTCCCCGGCAACCTCAGCGGTAATCAAAAAGATGATAAGTGAGGCTTTTCCGGAAGAGTACGTGGCTGTGGTCGAGGGGGGGCGCCATGAGAATACCCAGCTACTGGAGCAGCGGTTTGACTATATATTCTTTACCGGCGGTGTTCAGGTGGGAAAAATGGTGATGGAAAAGGCATCCAGGTATCTTACGCCGGTTACGTTGGAGCTGGGAGGAAAAAGTCCGTGTATCATAGATGAGACTGCTGATCTGAAGCTGGCTGCCAAACGTCTGGTGTTCGGAAAATATCTGAACAGCGGACAGACTTGTGTGGCGCCTGACTATCTGTTAGTGCATCGTTCTGTCAAAACAGAACTGCTGGGGTATGTTCGGCACTGGATCACCGCAATGCTGGGGAAAGAGCCCCTGAAAAACCCGGATTATCCCAAGATGATCAATGAAAAACATTACCGCAGGGTTCTGGGACTTATTCAGGGGGAGGAGATTCTGGAGGGCGGATATGGCTGTGAAAAGACTCTGCAGATAGCGCCTACGGTGTTGGATCACATTACCGGGGAGTCTCCTGTCATGCAGGAAGAGATTTTCGGACCGGTTCTCCCGGTCCTCACCTATGATACATTGGAGGAGGCTGTCTCTTTTGTCCGGGAGAGAGAAAAGCCCCTGGCCCTCTATCTGTTTACAAGGAGCAGAGAGACAGAAAAAAAGATCCTGGGCAGCCTTTCCTTTGGAGGGGGATGTGTGAATGACACCATTATCCATCTGGCGACCTCCCGGATGGGCTTCGGAGGTGTGGGAGGCAGCGGTATGGGAAGCTACCATGGGAAGCTTAGTTTTGATACCTTCAGCCATAAAAAAAGCATGGTAAAAAAATACAACTGGATCGATCTCCCCATCCGTTATCAGCCGTATACTTCAGGAAAAGAGAAGCTTTTGAGGATGTTTTTAAAATAGTTCGGAGGAACACAAGGCACAAATCTCAGATGATTTTAGAGATTTGTGCCTTGTTGTATTTATAAGGAAGGCATTACAGGACCAAATTCCCGGGCTTTTTTCTGAAGATAGAGAATCCGCTCAAACTTGGCGGCAGGAGGCACGGTGTCTGCTACAGATAAAATCAAGTGATCTCCCCGCCCGAGATTTTCAAATTTTTGATCTATAAATCTCTGAAACGTCACATCATCCATAGAGTCCTCCAATACGGAGATAGAGGGGATTCCTCCCCAGATGGTACACGTTCCGTCAAAGATGCGCCGGGTATCCTCCAGTGAAATTTTGGTCATAGGTGCAGGGCAGATAGAATCTGCAAGATCAAAACCAGACCGTTTATATAATTCCAGAAGTCCCGTGTTTTCTCCATCTGTATGAGTTGCTATGAATTTTCCTTTGCTGTGGGCGATTTCGGACTGCTGCCTAAGAGCCGGAAGAATATATTCCTCGTACATTGCAGGTGCAGTAAATGATGCGTCATAATTGGCTCCGGACAGAATAATTTCCGCAGGACTATTGATTGCCGCATCAAAAAGTTTCTGGCAAAAAGGAGTGATTTGCTGTATGAAAGCATCCATCTCCTCCGGATTATCGTACTGTTCATAATAATACGTATCAAAAGCCATCAGTTCCTTAATCAGATAATGGCCGGGGGAAGCCCACATGGCAGACAAGGCAACTGCTACCCCCCGATCACCGATGTATTCCTGCTGAAACTGTGAGTAATTGCTGTAATCAGGGATTACTTCCATATTTTCAAAAATATATGCCATAGCAGCATAGTCTTGCGGGGATTTGATGGCATGTTCACGAATCACATACAGTGTAATCCCGTTTTTTTTCATCTCCTTATTGTGCACAACAGTGGTGGTGATATCGCCTTTCGGCGTTTCATATCTGACTTTCAGAATACCATCGCCTGTCCACTGATGGGTGCGTCTGACATTGTGGAGCTTTAACCGGTAAGGGTGGTTCTTCAGATGATAAATACCTATGCCTACATCCAAATCCCCGTCCTCCGGGTTTATAAAATCCTTAAAATCCGGAATAATTGCATGGTATCCCAATTCCAGATCATCGGTTATTTCTTTCAGTGTGGCATGTCTGTAAGGGGCCGGCAAAGTACCATTTCTGGAATTTGCATTGTACCATATATCCAGGCGAGGGACAAAAGGCAAAGCATCCGTGGGCTCCCCCTTCAGAGTAGCCAGAATACGTTCTTTAATAGTCATAGAGTCCTCCTTTTGAATCCACTGCGGGGGTAATGGATCTATTTGATTTTGTTGAGTATATCACAGCCAGGGAATATTCTCATGGGTTAAGAAACCAAATATTGATAGATAAATTGTATTCCTGGAACAGAAAATACTGTAAAAAAATGCCAGATTTATAATCTGCTAGACATTAAAAAAGTGTAATGTTATCATGAAAAGAACTAAAATAGATAGAAAATGTAAAATGAAGGAGATGTTACATTGCTGGATAATTTTTTGGCAGAAAAGTTTATTGAAAAGGCAGGGGAGTCTACGGAATATAATATTAATATTATGGATGAGAGAGGCGTGATTATAGCCAGCAAAGACGCAGAGCGGATTGGAGATTTTCATGAAGTGGCCTACTGGATTATCCATGGGGATGAAGATATTATAGAGGTTCCCGATGGTGGAAAATATTTAGGGGTGCGTCCAGGGGTGATGCTGCCGGTGATTCAAAAGGGAAAACGGATAGGCGCTATTGGTGTCACAGGTGAACCTGCGAAAGTCCGGGAGATAGGTAAAGTGATGCAGTTTGCCATCGAGACTATGTATGAGTTTGAATTGCAGCACAGGCAGAGCGCACAGAGAAAAAGTATGAAGGAGCGCTTTATCTACGGAATACTTACGAATGAAGTTGCAGATATAGAAAAGCTGCGGGAAGATGCAGCGACCCTGGGATGGGAGGAAAAGTATATCCGCCTTCCTGTCTACCTTCTGCTGGACGATATGGCAGATGTTCCAACGGTACAGAGAAAACTGAAAGACAGTGCGTTGTACAGCAGACAGGATATTATATCAGTAGTTCGGGATAAGGAGCTGGTGATCTTTAAGAGCTTTAAGCCTGTGCCAGAGAGCTTATCCAGTTATAAAGAGACGGTGACGGAGTATATCTCGTATTGTAAAAATTATCTGGACATGGCAGGTGCGGGATATCAGTTTTGTGTCGGGACCTTCCAGGACAGGTACGAAAAGTACAGGACAGGCTATCAGCATTGTATCTGGCTGAAAAACAACACAAAAGAAAAGGTATCCTACTTCTACGAACACGTAAATGAATATATGAAAAGTTTAATCGCCATGGTTGAATACAGGGATATCTATGGAGTATATGAAAATATGATGGATGAGAAAACCAGGGAAAATTTCCTGGAGCTCACAGAAACCCTGCAAAAGAACAACTATAATTTTAATATTAGCAGCAAAGAACTCTATGTACATAAAAACACCCTGGTATTCCGTTTTAATAAAATCAGAGAATTATTAGGAGTAAACCCTATGCAGCAGGTTTCAGACAGGGAATTCTTGGAATATCTTCATTACTTTATGAAAAACAATAAAAAATAGATATTTGGTTCATTTCTTATGTTGACAGCACAAAAAACGAAAACATTTTTATGTTATCGCGCGATAGCCTAGGGGAACATATTATTATACAATAACAATACCAAAACTCATAAAAGAGAAAACAATTTTTGCGCACTTCTTCTGCGGGGGCGAAGAGGAGAGGTGAGTTCTCTTAGAACGAAAGGAGAGGTAAGAAATGAAGATGAAAAAGGTAATTGCGTTAACATTGGGTACGATTTTGACATGCAGCTGCTTTTTGGCAGGCTGCAATAAGGCACCGGAGAAACAGGAGACAGAGACAAAGGAAAACAAAGAGGACAGCGGTACAGAAGAAACCGCAGAAAAGGAGAAGCCGGCCTCCGGAGATACCGTAGTGCTAAAGCTGGCGCACCACACAGCCATAGACAGCGCTTATGATGTTGCCATAAAGCATTATGCAGACCTTATCTATGAGAGAACAGACGGGAGAGTCAAGATTGAAGTCTATCCTGCCGCCCAGCTGGGAGGGGAAAGAGATGTGCTGGAAGGCCTAAAGCTGGGAACTATTGATATGACTCTGAACACATCCGCACTCATTATGAATATAACACCGGAATTCGGGCTGTTGGATCTGCCGTTTTTATTTGAGGATTATGACCATGCCAGGGCCAGCCTGGACGGAGAACCGGGTCAGATACTGGCAGACAAACTGCTGGAACAGAACGGAATCCGCATGATGGCCGGATGGTGTTCCGGGTTCCGGGTGATGATGACCACCAACAAAAAAATTGAAAAGCTGGAAGACTTTCAGGGAGTCAAAATGCGTGCGCCTGAGACACCGGTCTATATTGATATGTTCACCGCGCTTGGAGCCAATCCTACGCCTATCCCTTACAGCGAAGTGTATACTGCCATGCAGACAGGTGTGGTAGAGGGAGTTGAGGTGGCTGCAGAGCCCATGTATACTAGCAAATTCCATGAGGTAGGCAAATACATTGCAAGGACCAACCATATTTTCAGCACCATCTGTCCCCTCATCAATGAACAGAAATTCCAGTCACTTCCGGAGGACGTACAGCAGATTATGCTGGATACCATGAAGGAGGCCACAGACTTTGAATGGGAAAAATTCCTGGAGGCAGACGAGGCCGCCCTGCAGGCAATGGTGGATTCCGGATGTGAACTGAACGAAATCGACCGCCAGCCGCTTATGGATGCCTGTGCCTCCGTGCAGGAAAAATATGTAAAGGAACTAAATGCCCAGGAGTTTATGGACAGTATTCAAAAGCTGAAAGAGTAAAGCAGATGAGGTATACATATGGATAAAAAAGCAATTCCGCACAGAATCTATTTTCGGTTTATCTATATCCTTGAGAAAATTATAGAATGGATTTCCGCAGTTACCTTTCTGGGAATACTGGCAGCTACCCTGCTTCAGGTGCTCTTTCGGTATGTATTCAACAAACCGCTCCTCTGGACAGAGGAGATTGCCAGATATCTTGGAATCTTTGCTATCATGATGGCCAGTTCCATTGCACTGAAGCATGACCAGCATATCGGAATCGATTTTCTCTCCTCCAAGCTTCCCGCGCCTGTGCAGAAATGGGTAAAAGCCTTCTATGCGCTGGTCATTATGGGGGTTATGGGATACCTGGGGATTTATACGGCCATATTGATGGGACAGACATTTTTTACCCCCACTCCAGCCATGCGCATACCCATTGGAATTCCCTATCTCGGAATGTTTCTCGGGTATCTCTGTTCCTTTGTGTTTGGGGCCTGCATACTCTATGAAATCTGCTTTCACATTGAGGTCCCGGTACCCGAAGAGGAGGCATAAATATGAAGGTAATACTTGTATTAATTATTCTGTTTTTCGTACTGATGTTTACGGGAATGCCGATTGCCGTGGCCATCGGAGCGTCTTCTATCATCGCTCTGCTGGTACAGGGAAATCTGCCGGGAATCGTGGCGCCTCAGCGAATCTTTGTAATGCTGGATTCCTTCTCCATGATGGCAGTGCCTCTCTTTATTCTGGCGGGGGAGGTGATGACCCGGGGGGGGATCACGAAGAAGCTGGTGCGGTTCTCATCTGCGCTAGTGGGACATTTTAAGGGAAGCCATGCGCAGGTTACCATTTTATCCAGTATGCTTATGGCAGGGGTGTCCGGATCAGCGTCCGCAGACTGTTCAGCCATTGGCTCCATTCTCATTCCCTCCATGCTGGATGAGGGATATGACAAAGATTATGCGGTGGCAGTACTGGCCTCTGCGTCTACCATCGGGCCTATCATCCCGCCGAGTATCATGATGGTAATCTATGGCTCTATGACAAGTGTATCCGTGGGACAGATGTTTATCGGAGGCATCATACCGGGACTCATGTTTGGAATTTCCCTGATGGCTCTTTCCTATTATGTGGCGGCGAAAAGGGGTTATCCCACCCACCGGCGTTCCAGCATGAAAGAAATCTGGATTGCCTTTAAGGATGCATTCTGGGCGCTCTTGATGCCTGTTATAATTATCGTAGGTCTTCTTTCCGGCATATTTACGCCTACAGAGGCAGGGGCTATTGCGTCCGCGTACGCATTTATCGTGGGATTTGCCAGCGGGAATATCAAGCTTCGGGACATCAAAGACATTCTGTATAAGGCAGCGGTTGCCACCACAATCCCTATGCTGATCATTGGTATCGCCTCTGTCTTCGGCTGGCTTTTAACCATTAATAATTTCCCTGCACAGATTGGAGCCGTACTCCATGGGATCACTGCAGATCCTAATATCTTTATCATTATCATTGTAGTATTTTTGCTTATCATCGGCCTTTTTATGGAATCCAACGCAGCTTTGATCATCATGGTGCCTGTTCTTGCCCCCATGGCAGCCGCTTACGGGTTCAGTCCGGTACATTTTGGCGTTATCACAGTGGTTACTCTGCTTATCGGGGCAGTGACACCTCCGGTGGGGATACTTCTTTTTATCTCCTCCAGCCTTGCGAAGGCTAGAATCGGAGAGGTTATGAGACTGGTCTGGCCGTATGTCCTGGTGCTCAGCGTATTAACCTTTATTATTGCACTGGTACCGGAGCTTGTAACATGGCTGCCCGGCATCCTGATGCCCGCATAAAGCACAGACTGCTTTTGGCCGCAGTCTGCTATCCAGGGCGGCGGCAGAGGAATGTCTGCTTACAGGAGGAAAGAAACAGCAAGGAGGAATCAGTTATATGGAAATGACATCAAAAGAAAGAGTTATGGCAGCTTTTGCAAGAAAGCCGGTGGACAGAGCACCGGTTATTAACCCCACGTCAGTAATTACCATGGACAGTATGAGAGCATACGGCTTAAAATTCCCTGATGTGCATCTGGACGGGGAAAAGATGGCTTTAGCGGCTGCTGCCGGAAGAGAACTTCTGGGATTTGATTCCGTTATGCCGAAGTTCAGCGTTGTGCACTCCGCCGCAGCCTTAGGTGCAGAGGTGGAGTGGGGAAAAGGGGATGCCATGCCTGTGATACGGCGCCATCCCATAAAGGATCCGTCCCAGGTAAAGATACCCTCTGATTTTTTGGACCGGCAGCCGGTTAAGGTAGTGCTGGATGCCATTCGTCTTCTGAAAAAACGGTATGGGGATGAAGTGGCAATCATCGGAAAAGTATTTGGCCCATGGACAACGGCCTATAATATGTGCGGTACCGAGCAGTTTTTATTAGAAACCGCTCTGGACCCGGAGAAGGCGTCTGCCTATCTGGAGGCGTTCGCCCCTGTCTCTGTCATGTTTGCGGAAGCCCAGTTTGAAGCCGGCGCGGATATTATCCTGTGGGGCGATCACGTGAGCGGGGATCTCTGCAGCCCCAAAGCCTATGAAGAGTTCCTGCTGCCAATCCATAAGCGGATAAATCATGGGTGGCTGAAAAAATCAGGCCCTGTGATTATGCATGCCTGCGGAAAGACCTTAGACCGCATTGCCCTCATCAGCGAATCAGGATTTGAAGCCTTTCATTTTGATTCCCGAAATGATGCCGGGGAAATGCTGAAGCTCGCCGGGGATAAGATATTGCTTACAGGGGGAGTGAACAATCCGAAGCTTCTGTTCAAAGGCACGCCGGAGGAGATAAAAAAGCAGGTGTTTGATCTTCTGGATACAGGCATCGTACTGATCTCCCCGGAATGCGCAGTGCCTGTGCTCACGCCGAACCAAAATCTTATTGCTATTGTGGATGCGGTAAAAGAGTACAGTAAGATCCATAAATAGAAGATGTACCTATAAAATACGGCAAGACCGCCAAAACGTCGGGTCTGGCCGTATTTTTTTGTTACCGGAAACCGGGAATGGATAGGAGCTGGGTGAGGGTGTCCAGGCAATGGTCAGCATCCGGGTGTTCTCCCCGGTGGACCAGTATGCCGGGAATCTTCATCTGGCGTGCGCCTTGTATATCAGCAACTGGGTTATCCCCTACCATATAGCAGACTTCGGGAAAGTCAGCAGTCTCTAGGGCAATCTGAAAGATTTCCCTTCTGGGTTTGTCATATCCCACCAGCCCTGAGACGATAATGCCGTCAAAAAAAGAGGTAAGTCCCAGAGCTTTGGCCATTTCCGGCAGTTCCGGATAATTATTGGATAAGATGTAATTGCGATACCCCAGCATCCGGCAGGCATCAAGGACAGAAAGCGTGTCCTCATACAGATGGTATTTTTCTTTTTGAAGGATCTTTTCCCTGATGTGGGTACTTGCCTGCTGTGCAGTATCCAAAGGAACCCCTGCCTCTACATACTTATCAGAGAACCTTCTTTCCATGTGCTTCCACCAGCGGCTTCCTGTGATCTGTGTAAAATCCGCATTCGGGGTATCCCAGGGATAGAGATCAAAGGTCATAGCCCGTATCTCCTCAAAAGTTACCGGCGTGTCAGGAATATAGTGAAGCAGAGTTTCATAGATCGCATTGCTCCAAAGGTGCTGAGAGTGGACTAATGTTCCGTCAAAGTCCCAGAAAATAGCCTTATTCATGTATGTACCTCGCTTAAATTTGATTGATAAGTTTATTGCATAGTATACCATAAGCGGCCGGGAAGAAAAAGGGATTCTGTCTTCAGCATTTCTTCATATTTAACTGTTATGTTTATATTTGAAGTTAGACAATGAATGGAGGATTTTATTATGAGGGAAATTTTAGAAACCAGAAATCTGACGAAGCGCTTTGGGCAGCAGACCGCGGTGGACCACCTATCCCTGAAAATACAGGAAAACTCTATCTATGGTCTCCTGGGGCCGAACGGGGCTGGAAAGTCAACGGTGCTGAAGATGATTGCAGGGATGCTTCACCCAAGTGAGGGGGATATATTGTTCCGCGGTCATCCCTGGAGCAGAAAGGATCTGGGGCAGATAGGCGCTCTGATTGAGACGCCCCCTGTGTACCAAAATCTTACAGCGTGGGAAAACCTGAAGGTCAGGACAACAATTTTGGGACTGCCTGACACTTGCATCGCCCCAGTGCTGCATACCGTAGAACTTGAAAATACGGGTAAGAAAAGAGCAGGACATTTTTCATTGGGAATGAAACAGCGGCTGGGGATTGCCCTTGCTCTTTTAAATGACCCCAAGTTACTGATTTTAGACGAGCCGACAAACGGTCTGGATCCCATAGGAATCCAGGAGCTCAGAGAGCTGATTACTTCCTTTCCGGAGAAAGGAATCACAGTCATATTATCCAGCCATATCCTCTCGGAGGTAGTGCAGACAGCAGACCATATTGGGATTATGGCCGGGGGCGTGCTGGGTTACTGCGGAAGAATTCAGCCTGGGGAGGATCTCGAGGGCCTGTTTATGGATGTAGTGAAGGAAAATAGGAGGGGAGGCGTATAATATGTGGAGTTTAACAAAAACAGAACACCTAAAATTAAAGCATACCATTGGCAGTAAACTGCCGGTGGTGACTCCGGCGATTACCCTTCTCCTCGTACTGTCTCTGACAGGCGGTATTGAGAATGCCCTCCCCGCCGGTACATGGAATTGGTGGTATACTATGCTGCTTCCTGGCATGATGGCCATACTCTGTTACCTGTGCATACAGAAGGACAAAGAACTCAACTTCAGTACGATGCTGTCACTTGGCATTCCGGCAGGAGCCGGCTGGATGGGAAAAATAATATACTGCAGTGTATGCCTTCTTCTGTCAAATATCCTTATTTTTTTGGGTTCACTTGTGGGAGGAATGGTGTTTGGAACCACCATATCTCCTGGGAAAGGCGTTTTTGGGGCTCTGCTGCTTAGCATATCCTATCTCTGGGCCATACCGTTTTATTTGTTTTTGAGTGCAAGGTTTGGGCTGTTCGCCTGTATTTTTTCCGGCATGGCACTGTCTGCTGGGGGAGTGGCGGCTCTTGCGGATACAAAGATCTGGTGGATTTGTCCTTCCGCTATTCCGGTGCGCCTGATGTGTCCGGTGCTGGGAATTCAGCCCAACGGCCTGCCTGTTCCAAAAGGAAGCCCGCTCTTAGGTATGGGGGTGATTGTTCCCGGCGTTCTTCTATCACTCCTGTGGCTTGTGGTCCTGACCTTTTTTACAGTCCGATGGTTTGCTGGAAGGGAGGGAGAAGCATGAGACAGCTGGTTCGGTATATAAAAGCTGATGTAATGAAAACAAGGCGGCTGGGAGTGCGGGGGGCACATGGATTAGTTCCGGCAGGAACAGCAGCTGTCTTTTTGACATATTACGCATTTGCGCCCTGGAATCCTGTCTCTAAGTTAGAGGCCTATTTTCAGGTTTTGGGAGTTGCTCTTCCCATTCTTCTGGGAGTGTTTTCCGCGATAGCCGCAGAACAAGAAACTGCTTCCGGGGTCCTGCAGAATATGCTGTCCGTCCCCTGCCGGGCAGTGTCTTTCATTAGCAAACTGCTGCAGCTTCTTGTGTTTGAAGCAGCAGCAATATTCATGGCCAGCGGAATGTTCGGAGCCGGAAATATCTGTCTGCTGGGAAGAACTGAGGCAGGGTTTTGGGTTTACTGGAAGGCGGGGATGGTGCTGTTTGTGAGCAGTATTTCATTATACACTTGGCATTTGTTTCTAAGCCTGCGGTTTGGCAAAGGAATTTCTGTAGGACTGGGGATCGTAGAAAGCCTGGTGTCCGCCCTTTTGCTTACCGGATTGGGGACTTATATCTGGATGTATGTGCCGTGTGCGTGGATTTCCAGGTTTCCGGGTCTGTATCTGCAGAAATATCGGGGCATACTGGATCCTCTCTCTGCAGTCCGGGGAAAGACTGCCGCTGCAGTATGCGTAGGATTTACCATCCTGTCCCTGCTTGCGGGAGTACTCTGGTTTTCCAGGTGGGACGGACGTAAAATTAATGATTAACCTATACTTGTGAGTTACTTGAGGGTATAATTTTTATAAAAGGAGAATAGATAGAGATGGCAAATATTTTAGCAGTAGATGATGAAACCGCAATTTTAACAATGATACAGAAAATATTGTCCAGGGACGGGCACCAGGTGACCGTCGTCTCCGATTCTCAGATGCTTGAAGCCGTACAGTTAGAGCAATTTGATTTGATATTATTGGATATCATGATGCCCGGGAAGGATGGGTTTACCGTGTGTAAAGAAATTCGGGGCAAGACAGACTGTCCGATTTTGTTTCTTACAGCTAAGACGCAGGAGCAGAGTCTTGTGTACGGGCTGCAGACCGGAGCCGACGATTACATCTGCAAACCTTTTGGTGCGAATGAGCTTCGGGCCAGGATAGGAGCGCATCTGCGCAGGGAACACCGTGAACATTATGTACGGCTTTCAGTTCCCAACGCACAGTTTAATCTGTCATCCAAAGAGCTGACGGTGAACGGCACGGTTATGCAGCTGACACCTGCCGAATATGAAATATGCGAATTTCTGGCCCGCAGCAAAGGTCAGGTGTTTTCCAGAGAACAGATATATGAAAATGTATTTGGATATGACGGGGAAAGCAATGACTCTACTATTATTACGCATATTAAAAATATTCGAATAAAATTAGAACAGGCAGAGTATTCGCCTATCAAAACAGTATGGGGGATCGGATATAAATGGGAAGTATAAAGCAAAAAAGAGCAGTCTCCCTAAGCCTGTTCTTTTTAAAATATTTCATGTATCTCTGTGCGGGGGCACTGCTGACCGCCTTCTGTGCCGTCTGTATATTTAATACTCTTGTTTTTAACCAGATGGTCTATGCTGCTGATTATGCACAGAAGGAGGCTGACCGGGCCTGCGGCCAGATAGCCGCTGCAGGACAGGTAACTAAGGAGGACATTCCGGAATTGTGCCAGTATGCGGTGTTTGATCCGGATGGAACCATGCGTGAGGGAAGCATCGGAAAAAGAGAGAGCGGATATGCATGGAGCGCTGTCCGGGGAAAGAGTGCGGACAGGCTGGGAAATTACTATAAAGTTGCTCCGGTAGCTGACGGGTATTGTGTACTGAGATTTCAAATAATGCCCCAGTTTAAATCAGCGAAACTTAGAAGGTATCTTCCCAATCCACAAAATCTGATCCTGACAGCAGTGCTTGTGATTCTGCTCTCCTACACGTGTTTTATCTCTGTCTGCTTTGGCCGTTCTCTGAAGAAAAAGCTGCATCCTTTGATATCGGCAGCCGGAAAGATACAAAACCGGGAATTGGAATTCTCTATGATGACAAGCAGCATTAAAGAGATCAATACGGTACTTAATGCCATGGAGCAGATGCGCATAGCTTTGAAAGAGTCTCTGGAGAGGCAGTGGAAGCTGGAGCAGTCAAGGAAGGAACAGATGGCTTCGCTGGCTCATGACCTGAAAACGCCTCTCACGATTATCAGGGGCAATACTGATTTGCTTCATGAATCAGAACTGACAGAGGAACAGGAGGAGTACTGCGGATATATCCAGAGCAGCATACAGACCATGCAGGATTATGTGAAAGCACTCATAGATATCTCTCATACAGAGAGCGGTGCTCCCATAGAGATCCGCTGTGTGGACACCCGGGCATTTCTGGAGGAACTGTATGTTACGGTAGAAGGGCTGCTGACGGCTAAGGAAATAGAACTGCGCTGGGACACAGGTGAACTGCCCGCAACCCTCCACATCCATCAGGGGCTGTTACACAGAGCTCTGTTAAATGTGTTTTCTAATGCCGCAGACTTTACCCCCCAAGGAGGCACCATAGCATTCTATGCTGCTGTAAAGGACCGCACGGCAGTGTTCCGTGTAAGCGATTCCGGACCTGGCTTCTCTCCTAAAGCTCTCACAAACGCAGCAAAAGAATTTTATATGGATGACGAAAGCCGTTCTTCTAATCTGCACTATGGCATGGGGTTATATATTGCCAGTATGGTGGCAAAAAGACATGGAGGCGAACTAATTCTTACGAACGCAGACTATCTTAAAGGCGCAGAGGTTACAATTAAAATTCCTGAATCAATGGTTTGTTAGCACTCAATCAAAATGAGTGCTAATTTTCTCTTGACTTTTCCATAGGAGGGTATTAAAATAAATTCCAGATAAACAAATCAGAGGAAAAGCGAAAGAACATAGAAATTCAGCAGAAAAGGAGAGTGACCACTATCATGGATAATAAACGTGGTAATTTATCAATTAACAGTGAAAACATTTTTCCAATCATTAAGAAATGGTTGTATTCCGATCATGATATCTTCTTCCGTGAGATGATTTCCAACGGATGTGACGCCATAACAAAGTTAAAGAAATTAGAGATTATGGGAGAATACAGTCTCCCGGAGGACTATAAGAGCAAGATAGAGGTTATCGTTAATCCGGATGAGAAGACTTTGAAGTTCATAGATACCGGTATCGGTATGGAGGCCGATGAGGTAGAAGAGTATATTACGCAGATTGCATTTTCCGGTGCCACTGAATTCTTAGAGAAATATAAGGACAAGACCAACGACGATCAGATTATCGGACACTTTGGTCTGGGCTTTTACTCAGCATTCATGGTTGCTGATGAGGTTCATATTGATACGCTTTCTTATAAAGAAGGGGCGGTTCCCGTTCACTGGGAGTGTGACGGAGGAACCGAGTATGAAATCGGAGAAGGAAATAAGACAACTGTGGGAACAGAGATTACCTTGTTCCTGAATGAAGAGAGCCTGGAGTTTGCCAACGAGTACCGGGCACGGGAAGTTATAGAAAAGTACTGCTCCTTTATGCCGGTAGAAATCTTCCTGTCCAAAGCCAATGCAGAGCAGGAATTTGAGACCATTGATGAACAGGACTTAAGAGATGACGATGTTGTTGTAGAGCATATTCATGAGGAAGCAAAAACAGAGGAGAAAGAGAACGAAAACGGGGAAAAAGAAGTCGTAGAGGTTTCCCCTGCCAGAGATAAAGTGAAAATTCACAAACGTCCGGTATCTTTAAGCGACACGAATCCTCTGTGGATGAAGCATCCCAACGACTGCTCTGAGGAGGACTACAAGAGCTTTTACCGAAAAGTATTTATGGATTACAAAGAGCCCCTGTTCTGGATTCATCTGAACATGGACTATCCCTTTAACTTAAAAGGTATTCTTTACTTCCCCAAAATTAACACGGAGTATGATTCCATCGAGGGTACCATAAAGCTTTATAATAACCAGGTATTTATCGCGGACAATATTAAAGAAGTAATTCCTGAATTCCTTATGCTTCTGAAGGGTGTCATTGACTGTCCGGATCTGCCGCTGAATGTCTCCAGAAGCGCGCTTCAGAACGATGGATTTGTAAAGAAAATCTCCGACTATATCAGCAAAAAGGTTGCTGATAAGTTAACAGGTATGTGCAAGACGGACAGAGAGTCTTACGAGAAATACTGGGACGACATCAGCCCATTTATCAAATTCGGATGTCTGAAGGATCAGAAGTTCTCAGAGAAGATGATGGATTATATTCTCTATAAAAACATCGACGGGAAATATCTGACGCTGGAGGACTGCATCAAAGAAAACAAGACAGAGGAAGAGGAAGCGCCAAAGGAAAGTACGGAGGCAGCGGAGACCTCTGACGATGGGGAGGAAAAGAAAGAGCCGGAGAAAACCACGGTATATTATGTGACAGACGAGATCCAGCAGAGCCAGTATATCAATATGTTCAGGGAAGAGGGGCTGGACGCAGTGATTCTGAAGCACAACATTGATGCGCCGTTCATCTCCCATGTGGAGCAGTTGAAAGAAGAAGTTAAGTTCCAGAGAATAGATTCTGAGCTGGATGCATCCGTAAAAGAGGACAGCCAGGCTGAGCTAGAGGAAGAGACAAAGACACTCACAGAAGTATTCCGAAAGGCTCTGGACAACGAAAAGCTGGAAGTAAAGGTAGAAAAGCTGAAAAATGAGAATATTTCTTCTATGATGACCTTATCTGAGGAAAGCAGAAGAATGCAGGATATGATGAAAATGTACAATATGTATGGCATGGACCCTGGTATGTTTGGAAGCAGTGAGACCTTAATACTGAATGCTAATAACAAGCTGGTACAGTACGTATTGGACCATAAAGAGGGTGACAATGTCAAACTGTTCTGTGAACAGCTCTACGATCTGGCGATGCTCAGCCATAAACAGCTGGCACCGGAGGCAATGACAAAGTTCATTGCAAGAAGCAATGAGATTATGATGCTTCTGGCCAAATAAAAGAGGATAAAAGGTAAGGACCCCGGAATCTTACAGAAAGATTCCGGGGCCTTTTTATAGGGGTTGTACTGTGATTTCCTCCCGTTTAAAGAAGTCTTTGAGCATATCATCCCAGGCATAATCCAGTGATTTATCCATTGTGAAAACCTTCAGGGAGGTTCCGGTGGTGCAGGTAAGCTGACGGCCGTCATACTGGAAGTTCAGGAACAGGCCGTTGATCTCCTCAGGCCGGTAAGCTAGCTTCCTGTCTGTCAGCAGTACAGCAGTATGTTCCGGGGAGAGACGGAAAATGATTTTAAAATGCAGAGGGGTATGCTTTCCACGCATAATAGAAAAGCAGAAGGGTTTTACTTCTTTCCATAAAGTATAATCTCTCTCCTCAAGACGCAGAGAGTCTGCCAGGGAGGAGTCAAAAAATTCTTTGTGCAGGTTCCCGTCTATGGTAAAGGTCACATAGGTGGTAATCGAAGCTTCCACAAACCAGAAGGTATCAAAAGAGTTCCCGCCCAGTAATTTAGACATAAAATTCCTGATATCCAGGATATTCAGAGCAATCATTGGTATCTTTCCTTTCGAGTTAACTTACATACCGGATTATTATAAAACAAAAACTTAAAAAATCCTAGAGTTTTCCGGTAAAAAGGCCTTTTCAAAAAATATCTTTTGTGATAAGATAAAACATGGTATTTGATACTACATAGTATAGAAAAGAGGACGATATGAGTTATAAAGTTGTAATTGATAGCTGCGGAGAATTACCAGAAAGATTAAAGGCGGATCCACGCTTTGATAGAGCATCTCTGACTCTTACGGTAGACGGAGAAGATATTATAGATGACGAAACATTTGATCAGGCATACTTCCTGAAACGAGTGGCAGAAAGTCCTAACTGTCCAAAGTCTTCCTGTCCCTCTCCTGAAAGATATATGAAAGCATTTGAAAGCGACGCGGATCATGTGTATGCAGTCACACTGTCGTCAGAATTAAGCGGTTCCTATAACAGTGCAGTGCTGGGAATGAATCTGGTCCATGAAAAAAATCCGGAAAAGCAGATTTACGTGTTTAACTCCAGATCTGCTTCCGTGGGGGAAACCCTGATAGCCCTGAAGATTGAAGAATGCGAAGCCCAGGGAATGGATTTTGATGATATTATTGACACGGTTGAGGCATATATCGCGGAACAGAATACGTATTTTGTCCTGGAGAGCCTGGAAACCCTGAGAAAAAACGGAAGGCTCAGTAATCTGAAGGCTTTTGTGGCAACGGCCCTCAAGATTAAGCCTGTTATGGGCGCCACCGGCGAAGGGACCATCTGTCAGCTGGATCAGGCAAGGGGGATGAACAGGGCTCTTGTAAAAATGGTCGACTATGTAGTAGAGAAAGCATCGGACAGTGCGGGCAGGATTCTGGGTATTACTCACTGCAACTGTCCGGAACGGGCGTATATGGTGCGGGATGCCATTCTGCAGAAGATTAAGGTGAAAGATGTGATAATCATGGACACTGCAGGGGTAAGCAGTATGTATGCCAATGACGGAGGCATTATTGTAGTTCTGTAAAAAAAAGAATAAATTTTTTAAAAATGCTCATAAAAAAATGAGCATTTTTTTGTGAAATATAGTATAATAATTTCGTATGGTGTTCCATACGGAATAAATCTTATTTTAAAAAGGATAAGGAGATACGCATGAGTCAGGAAAAAGTAGATAAATATAAACAGGATAAAGCAAACCGGGAAAAGATTATGAAGAAACAAAAGCGCATCAGTATGCTGCAGAGGGCCGGTGTTGCTTTGGTATGTCTGGTCATTGTGGGATGGATTGGCTTTTCTGGGTACCGTTCTTTGACAAGAGAAGAAGGTGCGGCTGAACAGGTTACTACGGAGATGGATGTCACTGCAATTAATGATTATCTTCAGGGCCTGTCAGCAGCTGGAGAGGAATAATAAATGGAAAGACTTGTTGTGCTGGGAACCGGCAACGCCGTAGTGACCAAATGCTTTAATACCTGTTTTGTACTGGAACGGGATGAGAGGTACTGGCTGATTGACACTGGAGGGGGAAACGGAATTCTGGCTGCTCTGGAAAATGCAGAGGTACCCATTGCCGGTATCCATGATATTTTTATCACCCACGAACACTGTGACCACCTTCTGGGGATTGTGTGGATGATCCGCCTCATAGCCACCGGAATGAAAAAGGGCACTTATGAGGGGGAATGCAACATTTACTGCCATCCGGATCTCATAGAGACCATAGACACTATAGCACGGCTGACGATTCAGGGAAAATTCTATAAAATGCTGGGAAAGAGAATTTTTTTGGTTCCTGTGGAGGATGGAGAGCATAGAAACATTATTGGCTATGATGTGGAATTTTTTGATATTCACTCAACAAAGGCAAAGCAATTCGGGTTTACCACGGTACTGAAAAACGGGAAAAAGTTAACCTGTGCCGGGGATGAACCATATAATGATGCCAACGAAGTGCAGGTGCGTGGCAGCGCATGGCTGCTTCATGAGGCATTTTGTCTCGATTCCCAGGCGGATATTTTTAAACCCTATGAGAAGCATCACAGCACAGTCAAGGATGCCTGTGAACTTGCTGACAGACTGGGGATTGAGAATCTTGTGCTTTGGCATACGGAAGATAAAAATTATGAAAACCGAAAAGTGCTTTATATGAGAGAAGGTAAAGAGTATTATTCAGGCAATCTGTATGTGCCCTATGACCAGGAAAAAATTATTTTGTCTGAGTAATGAGATTAACAGGAGGAGCATGTGATGAAAAAATGTGTGATTATGCCCGATTCATTTAAGGGCACCTTAAGTTCCATAGAGATTTGCGATATTATCAAAGAGAAAGTACTGGAGTTTTATCCGGACTGTCAGGTGAAAGCAGTGCCTGTAGCTGACGGCGGGGAGGGAACCGTGGACTGTTTTTTATATGCCATTGATGCAGAGAAGGTGGAGCTTCGGGTACAGAATGCTTATATGGAGCCGGTGGATGTATACTATGCGAAGGTGGGAAGCCAGGCAATTCTGGAGATGGCACAGCCGGCAGGACTTCCGCAGGCGGAGGGCAGATTAAATCCCAAAGTTACCAGTACATATGGAGTCGGACAGATGATCAGACATGCCGTGGAAAATGGCTGCACGGATATTGTAATCGGGCTGGGCGGCAGTTCAACCAATGACGGGGGAACCGGTGCGGCCGCAGCTTTGGGAACCGTATTTCGGAATGCAGAGGGAGAATCCTTTATTCCTGCAGGGGGTACTTTAAAAGAAATTGTATCCATTGATAACAGCGAGACAAGAAAGCTTTTAGAAGGTGTTTCCATTACAGCTATGTGCGATATTAACAATCCTATGTACGGCCCCCAGGGGGCAGCCTACATCTTTGCGCCCCAGAAAGGGGCGGACACGGAGATGGTAAAGGAACTGGACAGCCAGCTTATTTATCTCTCTGAGCTTATACAGAAGGATTTGGGAGCAGATGTGTCGCGTATGGAGGGAGCCGGGGCTGCTGGCGCATTGGGTGCCGGAATCGTGGCCTTTATGGGCGGTAAACTAAAATCAGGGATTCAGACAGTACTGGATATGATTCATTTTGAAGAATTGGCAGCCGGGGCTGATATGGTATTTACCGGAGAAGGCAGAATAGACAGCCAGAGCCTTGGAGGCAAAGTCGTCATCGGAATTGCAGAGCGTGCAAAACGGCTGGGCGTGCCGGTAACCGCTGTCGTAGGTTCCATTGGAGACGGTGCAGAAGGTGCATATGAGCTTGGAGTCAATGCGATTTTCAGCATTAACAGAACGGCTGAGGATTTCTCTGTATCCCGATATAAGAGCAAAGAAAATCTTACCGGGACGGTGGATTCTTTGATCCGATTCTATATGGCCGCAGGAAAGTAAGAGAAAAATAAAGAGGTATCGCGAGGTATGAATTTACTTCACGATACCTCTTTTTTGCGTTTGGGCCACAGCATGTCTGAATGTAAATATGTGAGATGAGGGGGGTGACGGTCAGAAAAGATAATACGTCTAATGAAATGAATGAGGAAATCATAAAATTATTTGTAGAAATTTGTCGTCAAAATTTGTGGAAATTGTATAAAGTATAGGGAAATAGTAAAAAAAAATTATGCAAAGCATTGACATTGTTATAAATATATGATATACATTAAACATCAAACGTATAATTATATAACGGTCAGACGACAATTTGACCATAATGAAAAGAAAAGGAGCGATGGATGGTATGAAAAAGAAGGTATTGAGCATGTTAATCTGCATGACAATGGCATCAACAATGTTGTTTGGATGTGGTTCCGGCGGCGGTTCTGATTCTGCAAGTGCAGACACAAGCAAAACAGAGGAAGCAAAGGACACAGAAAGTACCCAGGCTGCAGACAAGGAAGAGGATGCATCCGCTGACGACGCAGGCGATACTGCTTCCGCAGACGCATCAGGAGTATTAAAAAAAGGTGATTATGTAATCGGCCTTTCTAACTCCTACTTCGGCAATACCTGGCGGAAACAGATGGTAGAGGCCTTTACAAAAGCAGCAGATGAGGCAAAGGCTGCAGGCTACATAAAGGATTACGAAGTACAGAATGGTGATAATACGGTCAACTCACAGATTGCTCAGATCAACAGCTTTATTCTGAGCAACGTAGATGCAATTTGTATCTGTGCGGCATCTCCCACAGCCTTAAACAGTACGATTCAGAAGGCTCTGGATGCAGGCATTAAAGTGGTAGCATTCGATTCCATTGTTGATTTAGAGGGTGTGTATACCATGGATTATCCCTGGCAGCAGATTGGAAAAGACAGCGTGGAATTTGTGGCAGAGAAGCTGGGCGGCAAAGGAAATGTGGTTGTTGTAAGAGGCGTATCCGGTGCAGCTCCTGATCAGGGAATTTATGCAGGCATTACAGAGGCTATTAAAAATTATCCGGATCTCAAGATTGTCCAGGAAGTAATCGGCGAGGCCAGTGCCACTAAGACACAGGAAGAACTGACAAAGGTACTGCCTTCACTCCCGGATGTGGATGCCGTGATTACCCACTGCGGCGGAGATGCTATCGGTGCTGTCAATGCATTCGAACAGTCCGGCAGAGAGACACCGATTATTATCGGAGATAACACAGCTGAATTTATTAACTGGTGGATGAGCAAAGATGGTTATGAGACATTAAGCCAGGGTTCCACACCAGGCTGCGGCGCGGCAGCATTCTGGACAGCCCTTGATATTTTAAATGGCTATGACGTGCCGGAGGAAATGATGATTGCTGTTCCTCATATCACAGTAGATAATCTCAGCGAATATGAGGGAATGTCGGCAGGCACCTTTGTTTCCCCGGATTTCACAAATGAGTATGTGATTGAAAATATCATTGACGCGGCAAAATAATTAAATCATAAGCCAAGAGGTTGTCGTAAAAGTGAGTTTCACATTTGCGGCAGCCTCTTTTAAAATAAACGAAAGGCATGGTGAAAGGATTGGAAATGCAGACAGAAACAAAGGGACAGCAGGAACTTTTCCTGAAAGCGGAGAATCTGCTGAAGATATATGGTCCCACAACAGCAGTAAATCACCTGAGCATCGAGCTGAAAAAGGGCGAGGTGCTTGCCCTGGTAGGAGGCAACGGAGCAGGAAAAAGTACGTTGACTAAAATCCTCTCCGGTGTTATTACATCTAATGAAGGTACGCTCTCCATTGAGGGAGAAGCTGTGGATATGAATAAATATACTCCGGCAGTGGCGAGAACAAAAGGCATCCGTGTGGTTCACCAGGAACTGTCTCTGTGTAAAAATCTTACAGTATACGAGAACTTTTATATTGAGCAGTTTCAGAGGTTCGACAAAAAGGATATGAAATGGCGGAAACAGGCAAAGGAAATGGCGAGAGAAGCCCTGGACCGGGTATTTCCGGATCACGGCATTGATGTGAATGCAGGTCTTGCCACTCTAAGTATTGCACAGCAGCAGATGGTTGAGATTGCCCGGGCCACCAGTGACTCTGAGGTGAAGATGCTGGTGCTGGATGAACCGACTTCCTCTCTTCCCGCGGAGCAGACATCTCAGCTTCAGGACTACATAAAGAAAAGTGCAGGGGAGGGTATCTCGTATATCTATATTTCTCACAGGCTGAAAGAAATAATGTTCCTGGCTGACCGAATCTTCATCATGCAGAACGGAGCGGAGAAATATCAGTGCCCTATCGGGGAAACCAGCGAAGAGGATATGGTAGCCCGCATGGGCGACGGGGTTGTGGGAGAAAAGACGGCGGAAGAAGAAAAGTCAGCAATGGCTCCCATTGAAATTAACAAGAATATAAAAGTTGCTTTTGATAATTATTCGAATGGTATGCTGAAGAAAATCTCCAAGGAAATGTACGGAGGAGAGATAATTGCCCTGACAGGGCTGGAGGGCAACGGACAGCTGGAGTTCCTCCAGGAGGTTTTCTTTCAGGCGAAGAAGAAAAAAGCAGGTTTGCATATACAGGGAAAGGTTGCCTATGTGGCCGGAGACAGAAAAAAGGAGGGTATTTTTCCCTTATGGTCTATCACAGACAACACCATTATCTCAAAAATAGCACGTGGAGCTTTGTTTGCACCTATTTCTACCGGCAGAACCAATGAGATTGTAGAACAGTGGAACCAGCGTCTGAAGACAAAATGTGCCTCCAATGAAGATTTGATTACCAGCCTCAGCGGCGGTAACCAGCAAAAGGTACTGATAGCCAGGGCTATGGCGGTGGATGCTGACATTATCCTTCTGGACGATCCGACCAGAGGTGTAGATGTAGGGACGAAAAAAGAGCTCTACGGCGTATTCCAGGAAGCGGCAAAAGAAGGGAAACTGGTTATCTGGAGAACATCAGATGATGCCGAACTGGAGTATTGCACCAGACTGTTTGTCCTGAATGCAGGCAGTGTGGCCGGGGAATTTAACCACGATGAGTTTGAGCATTCTTCTATGCTGAAGCTGGCATTTCAGAACAATGAGAAAAAAGCAGAAAATCTGGAGAAAAAGAAAGCAAAGTCTCCGAAGCTTTATCTCCTTGCACTGATTGCCATGTTAATTCTATATGTAGTATGCGGGGCGCTCTCACCGTCCATATTTACAAAATTTGGCGTGGAATTGTTGGCAGTAGGATTTACCCCATTTATATTTGCAGCCCTGGCACAGACGTTTGCTATCGGACTTGGACATATTGACCTGGGCGTGGGCGCTTTTATGGGCCTTGTAAACGTAGTGTGCGCAACTATTCTGGATCAGAATAATGCATTAGGGATTCTCTGTCTTTTGGGACTGCTTCTGGTTTATTCCTGCATGGGACTGATCATTTACTGGAGAGGCGTTCCGCCCATTATTGTAACCCTGGGCATGTCTTTTGTATGGACAGGCATGGCGTATGTGCTTCAGGATGTACCGGGCGGTCATGTTCCGGAATGGATGGTTCATCTTTTCAATGCCAATAATCCGGTACTCCAGGGAATATTGATCTGGCTGATTCTTTTTATCATACTGGCGATTCTAATCTACCGTTCCAGATACGGTACGGTAATGCGGGGCTTCGGAAACAACGATACCGCGATGAGAAACAGCGGCTGGTCAAAAGCCAGGGCATACTGGGCTACCTATCTGATTGCTGGTATCTTTGCCATGATGGGAGGTATTGCACAGTCTGCAATTACGGGAGCTTCGGATGTCAATGCATCTGCAACTTACACTATGCTTACAGTTGCGGCGGTCATCATCGGAGGCGGTTACTTCTCCGGCGGTGTGGTAACACATGTGGGAGCTGTGTTCGGGGGTATTTCCCTCACTATGGTGAGCGTACTGCTGGGACTTTTAAAAGTGAGTACAGATTATACAGCTACAATCCAGGGACTGGTATTAATCTTAATTCTTTCCTTTAGATTGCTGAGAAAGGAGAAACTGCAGTAATGAAGAAAGTTAAAAAATATATAAAAGAAAACAACTGGGTGTGGGCAGCAGTAGGCGCTTTCCTTCTGTGGTTTGTAATGGGTATCTCTTCGGGCAGGCTGAATCTGGAAAGCTTTTTATCCAATGCTTATACAGCAGCATTTTTGGCAATCCTTGCCTTCGGACAGATGCTGGTAGTAACCTCCGGGCGGGGGGCTATCGATCTCTCTATACCAGGAGTGCTGACTCTAATGGCATTTGTCTCTATGAGTATTATTAACGGGGAGAATAAAAATGTTCCTCTGGCAATTCTTGTTATTGTGGTACTCGGAGCGGTGATCGGATTCCTGAACAGTGTGATGGTAATCTATCTCCAGATACCGGCGATTATTGCCACAATGGCGATGAACTATATCCTCACAACTGCCGCCCTGTTAATTAACAAAAACTTTTCTATCTTTGCCATTGCTCCGGTGATTCAAAAGCTGGTTACTACAAGGATATTTGGGGTACAGCTGATGATATTCCTCATAGTCCTTCTGGCGGTGGGATTTTGGTTCCTGCTGAACCGGACGTCTTACGGGAAATCACTTCTGGCAGTGGGGCAGAACAGAGAAGCGGCAAAGCTTGCAGGAATTAAAGTAAACAGGGTGGAAATGCTTACTTATGTATTTTCCAGTATACTGGCAGCCTTCGGAGGTATGCTCACTACAGCAAGGGTAGGCGGAGCCCTTCTGGGAATGGGAGATTCTTATACTCTGGAAACAGTTGCAAGTATTGTTGTTGGTGGTACACTGATATCAGGAGGAAAAGCAAATGTACCGGGAACTCTGGTGGGATGCCTGTTCCTGGGACTGATAGTAACGGCCATGCAGATTATGGGATTCTCCGTAGGCGCACAGAATATTGCAAAAGGAGCATTGATTATCATTGTACTTCTTCTCAGTTCCGGGGATGCTGTAGAGAAGAAGGTAAAAAGAACTGTGGAGAAAACAGCGTAGAAAGGAGTTATGCTATGATTATTGATTTACATGCCCATCTGGGTGTTGATGTGGTATTTGATGAGGAACAGTCAGAAGAAGATTTGATTTCCTTTTATGACAAGTATGATGTGGATGGAGCTGTGGTACAGCCGTATCTTCCGAGGATTTATATGGAAGATCACATGGCCATTCATGACAGGATCTATGAGCTGACAAAGAGTACAAAGAAAAAGTTCTGGGGAATGGCATCCATTAACCCCCACTTCCGTCCGGATGACTATGACAAAGAGGCCTGCAGATGTATCAAAGAGCTGGGGTTTGTGGGCATTAAGATTACACCTATCGGTCATGCAACCCATCCTTCTTCCAAGGATGCCCTTCACGTATGGGAAGTGTGCAGGGAGCTGAAAGTGCCGCTGATGGTTCACACAGGAGCGGGCATCCCGTTTTCGGATCCCATCAGTGTGGAAAAGGCACTTGAGAGCTTTCCGGATGTTCCCTGTATCCTGGCCCATGCAGGTTCAGAGATGCACAATCAGCAGGCTATTTATCTGGCAAGAAAATTCGAGAATGTTTATCTGGAACCGAGCTGGGTAGGCGTGATTGGAGTGAATAACATGGTAAAACAGGTTGGATGTGATAAGATTATGTTTTCTTCTGATAATATTTATCAGATTCCTGTTGAGCTTGCCAAATATCGCTCTGTGATCAGCAGGGAAGAGGATTTGGAAAAAGTGCTGTACAAAAATACAGCCAGGGTATATCAGCTGGATCTGTAAACTACCTGCATTTTTACATTCATAATATATAGAAGGAACAGGGACTGAATTCTGTAGAAACAGCTCCTGTTCCTTTTTTCACGTCTTGTTTCTTTTTCCATGCCTTGTGAGAGTTATCCGGAAATGGTATAATATGCCTGATACGTCTTTGAACAGTTAGAATAAGCCCCGGAATCCGGGAGAAGATAAAAATATAAAAGAATTGGAGGCAGTTTATGCAGATAGAAAAGATACCGGAATACGAATTACTTCAGGAGGAGATGATTGCGGATATCCATTCCAGAGGATACCTTCTGAAGCATAGAAAAAGTGGGGCCAGAGTTATGCTTCTGGAAAATGACGATGAGAATAAGGTTTTTAATATTGCATTTCGCACGCCGCCCGCAGACAGCACAGGGGTGGCACATATATTGGAGCACAGTGTTCTGTGCGGCTCCAAGCATTTTCCATTAAAGGATCCTTTTGTTGAACTGGTGAAAGGGTCTTTAAACACCTTTTTGAATGCCATGACTTATCCGGACAAGACCATGTATCCTGTGGCAAGCTGCAATGATCAGGATTTTCAGAATTTGATGCATGTGTATCTGGATGCCGTATTTTTCCCTAATATCTATGAAAAGGAAGAGATTTTCCGCCAGGAGGGGTGGAGCTACCAGTTGGAGAATCCCGAAGATCCCCTACGCTATAACGGAGTGGTATACAATGAAATGAAAGGCGCGTTTTCCTCCCCGGAGGAGGTGCTGGACCGGGCGATTTTAAATTCCCTGTTTCCGGATACCCCCTATGGGGTGGAATCCGGGGGAGATCCGGCAGATATCCCAAACCTGAAGTATTCTGAGTTCTTAGGTTTTCACAGCAGGTATTACCATCCCTCCAACAGCTATATCTATCTCTATGGAAAGATGGACATGGAGGAGAAACTCAGGTGGATGGATCGGGAGTATCTGTCCAAATATGATGCCATGCCTGTAACTTCCCAGATACCAAAACAGCCAGCGTTCTCTCAGGTAAAAGAGGTAGTTCTGGAATATCCGGTGGCAGAAAATGAGCCGGAGGAAGAGAATACGTATCTGTCTTACAACGTGGTAGTGGGAGACAGTCTGGATGTTGAGCTCTGTGTTGCATTCAGTGTACTGGATTATGTGCTGTTAAGCGCACCGGGAGCGCCTCTAAAGCAGGCATTGCTGGACGAGAAGATAGGCAAGGATATTATGGGATCCTATGACGACGGAATTTACCAGCCGTTTTTCTCAGTGATCGCCAAAAATGCCCGTCCGGAACAGAAGGATAGGTTTTTAGCCTTAATCCGGGAGACCCTGGAGAAGATTTCACAGACAGGCATTGACCAGAAGGCTGTGGCGGCCGGCATTAATTCTATGGAATTCCGTTTCCGGGAAGCTGATTATGCATCTTATCCCAAGGGCCTGATGTATGGGATTGATGTATTTGACAGCTGGCTTTATGATGATGAAAAACCTTTTGTGCACCTTGAACAGCTGAAGATTTTTGAACTTTTGAAAGAAAAAGCAGGGCAGGGATATTTTGAAGCGTTGATTCGGACGTATCTCTTAGATAACACCCATGCCTCTGTAGTGATTGTAAATCCAAAAAGGGGACTGGCAGCTGCCAGGGAAAAGGCGCTGGAGGAGAAACTGGAAGCTTACAAAGCTTCTCTTACATCTGCTGAGATAGAGGAACTGGTGAAAAAAACGCATCGTCTGACAGAGTACCAGGAAGGGGAGGAGTCCCCTGAGGCACTGAAGTGTATTCCTATGCTGAAGCGATCCGATATCTCCAGGGAAGGGACGAAGATTTATAATACGGAAAAGTATGTGGGAGATACGCTGGTTCTGCACCACAATATCTACACTAATGGTATCGGGTATCTTACCCTGCTTTTTGACACAAAGGATGTACCCTCCCATCTGGTACCCTACATGGGAATTCTGAAATCCGTACTTGGGTTTGTGGATACAGAACATTATTCCTATGGGGAATTATTTAACGAGATCAATGCCAACACCGGGGGCATAAGCTGCGGACTCCAGGTCTTCGGCAATACCAAAGACAGATATGATACAAAAAATATGTTTGGGGTGAGAAGTAAGGCTCTATACAGTAAACTTCCCTTTGTATTTTCTATGATTGAGGAGATTCTTTTTACCTCCAGATTGAGGGATGAGAAACGTCTGTATGAGATAATTGCCAAACTGAAATCCAGGCTTCAGATGTCCCTGGCCAGTGCGGGACACTCCTCGGCTATGCTCAGGGCAATCTCGTATTTTTCCAGAACGGCTTATTTCCAGGATCAGATTGGCGGGATTGCATTCTATGACTTAATCGATACCATTGAGAAGAATTTTGAACAGGTAAAAGAAGATGTATTCTCCAAATTGGAACAGCTGATGCAGATGATTTTCCGCCCGGAACATCTGGTGGTGAGCTATACTGCTGATGAAGCGGGATACGAGGGGATCGAGGCTTTGATAGCAGGGCTGAAGGAAGGACTGTATACACAGCCTGTGGAAAAAGGGGCTTTGAAATATGACTTCCGTCCAAAAAATGAGGGCTTTAAAACCTCCGGACAGGTACAATATGTGGCCAGTGCCGGTAACTTTGAAGAGGCAGGGTATCACTACACCGGGGCGCTCCGCATCCTGAAGGTGATCTTGAGCTATGAATATCTCTGGACGAATATCCGTGTAAAGGGCGGGGCTTACGGATGCATGAGCGGTTTCCGCAGATCCGGGGACGGATTCCTGGTATCCTACAGAGATCCCCATCTGAAAAATACGCTGAAGATATTCAGTGAGACTCCTGCATTTATTCGGAGCTTCCAGGCAGATGAGAGAGAGATGACAAAATATATTATCGGGACCATCAGTGAACTGGATGTTCCTATGAATCCATCCACAAAAGGGGCCATGAGCCTGAACGCGTACTTTGGTAAACTCACAGAGGAGGATATCCTTACAGAGAGGGAAGAGATTCTGAATGCTTCTGTCGAAGATATTCAGAGACTGGGGGATATTGTAGAGGCCATAATGAATCAGAATATAATCTGTGTCATTGGAGGCGAAGGAAAGATTGAGGAAAACAAAGAGCTATTTAAAGAAGTAAAACCACTGTTTTAGGAAGAGGAAGGTATGAATACAAATTATAAATCCGGTTTCGCAGCATTGATTGGCCGGCCGAATGTGGGAAAATCAACGCTGATGAATCAATTAATCGGGCAGAAGATCGCCATAACTTCTAAAAAGCCTCAGACTACCAGGAATAAGATCCAGACAGTTTACACCTGTGAACAGGGGCAGATTGTTTTCCTGGACACCCCTGGGATTCACAAGGCAAAAAATAAGCTTGGGGAGTATATGGTTCATGTGGCAGAGCGGACGCTGAAGGAGGTAGATGTAATTTTATGGCTGGTGGAGCCGTCTACTTTTATAGGAGCCGGTGAAAGGCATATTGCAGAACAGCTGGAAAAATGTAATGTTCCGGTGATTCTTGTAATAAACAAGGTAGATACGGTAAAGAAAGAAGAGGTGCTTGCCTTTATTGATGCCTATCGGAAAATTATGGATTTCGCTGAGATAATTCCTGCCTCTGCGCTGCGGGGGCAAAATACAGAGGATATTATTCAGTGCATTTTCAAATATCTGCCCTATGGTCCGCAGTTCTATGATGAGGATACCGTAACGGATCAGCCTCAGAGGCAGATTGTTGCGGAGATTATCCGGGAGAAGGCGCTTCATGCTTTGGACGAAGAGATTCCCCATGGAATCGCAGTGGCTGTAGACTCCATGAAGGAAAGACGCCATGGGCATATTGTGGACATCGACGCTACAATAATCTGTGAGAGGGATTCCCATAAGGGAATCATTATCGGCAAGCAAGGGGCTATGTTAAAGAAAATAGGAACCAATGCCAGATACGAGATTGAGCAGATGCTGGAAGAAAAAGTAAATCTTAAGCTCTGGGTGAAGGTGAAAAAGGACTGGCGGGACAGTGATTTTCTTATGAAGAACTTTGGATATGATAAAAAGGAAGTATAGAGATGACAGAGACCATAACCGTGACCGGAATGGTGTTATCGGCCATGCCCGTGGGGGATTATGATAAACGGTTAGTCCTGCTTACAAAAGAGCGGGGAAAGATCACAGCATTTGCAAGGGGGGCCAGAAGACAGAACAGCCCCCTTTTAGCAGCGGCAAATCCCTTTGTATTCGGAAGTTTTAACTTGTACGAAGGGAGGACCGCCTACCAGATACAGCAGGCAATGGTAAAAAACTACTTTACAGAACTGGCTGTGGCTCAGCCAGGGGTTTATTACGGGTTTTATTTTCTGGAATTCGCAGACTATTACGGCAGGGAATATACAGATGAAAGGCAGATGCTCAATCTTCTCTACGTTACTTTGAAAGCACTTCTCAATGAGAGACTGGATAATCGGCTAATTCGCTACATATACGAACTGAAGGCCATGGTTATCAATGGTGAATATCCTCAGGTGTTCGAATGTGTAAGCTGCGGGGCAAAGGAATCTCTGGATATCTTCAGCGTCCGAAAAAGCGGAGTGCTCTGCCCAAACTGCAGGAAAAAGACAGAAGACGGAATGGGAATTGATGAAACCGTAAGGTATACCATGCAGTATATTGTGGCCTCTCCTCTGGAAAAGCTGTACAGCTTTACTGTATCAGAAGAAGCATTGAACCATCTTGGTAGGATCGTCAGGGCTTATACGGGGAAATATATAGATAAAAAATTCAAAAGCCTGGAGATACTGGAGCAGATGACGTAAAGGAGAGGAAGGAGGGGGACGTGTTCTTTCTGGAAAGAACACGTCCCAGAATAGGGAAGGGGTGTCCCAAATTCGGAAAGCCCTGTCCCTTTTTCAGTTTCTATGGAGGGATGATTGATATCCCTGACAGACTAGCTGAAAGTTTTGCATTCCTCTTATTTCTTTCATTTCTACGAGTATAAACAGGTATAAATTCTACGGGTTAGAACTTGAAAAGATCATATACAAAGGTTATAATAAGACAGATTGATTACGAAAGTTTGGAAAGTTAGGAGAAAGAATAATGGAAAAAACAATGGAAAAGATTGTCGCTCTGGCAAAATCCAGAGGTTTTGTGTATCCGGGTTCTGATATCTACGGTGGCCTTGCCAATACCTGGGATTACGGCAATTTAGGTGTGGAATTAAAGAACAATGTTAAGAAAGCCTGGTGGCAGAAATTTATTACGGAAAGTCCATATAATGTGGGTGTGGACTGTGCAATTTTGATGAATCCTCAGACATGGGTGGCCTCCGGACATCTCGGCGGTTTTTCTGACCCTCTGATGGACTGCAAAGAGTGTCATGAAAGGTTCCGTGCTGACAAGATTATTGAAGATTACTGTGCGGAAAAGGGAATCGACATTGATGGTTCAGTGGATGCCTGGTCACAGGAAAAGATGAAAAATTTTATCGACGAGCATCAGATACCATGTCCTACCTGCAAAGCTCATAATTTTACAGATATCCGTCAGTTTAATCTGATGTTTAAAACCTTCCAGGGTGTTACTGAAGATGCAAAAAATACTGTATACCTGCGCCCTGAAACAGCACAAGGGATTTTTGTTAACTTTAAAAATGTACAGAGGACTTCAAGAAAGAAAATACCCTTTGGCATTGGACAGATTGGTAAATCTTTCAGGAATGAGATTACACCGGGTAATTTTACTTTCCGTACCCGTGAATTTGAGCAGATGGAATTGGAATTTTTCTGTGAACCAGACACAGATTTGGAATGGTTTGACTACTGGAAGAATTTTTGCCTGAACTGGCTTAGCACTCTTGGATTAAAAGACGATGAAGTTCGTTACAGGGATCATGATAAAGAAGAGTTGAGCTTTTACAGCAAGGCGACTACAGATGTGGAATTCCTTTTCCCCTTTGGTTGGGGTGAGCTTTGGGGAATTGCAGACAGAACAGATTATGACCTGACACAGCATCAGAACGTATCCGGTCAGGATCTTACTTATTTTGATGATGAGAAGAAACAGAAATATATTCCTTATGTAATTGAACCGTCTCTTGGTGCGGACCGCATGGTACTTGCTTTCTTATGCAGTGCCTATGATGAAGAAGTTCTGGATAAAGAAAAGGGAGATGTACGTACGGTTCTTCATTTCCATCCTGTACTTGCACCTGTAAAAATTGGTGTGCTGCCTTTGTCAAAAAAATTAAATGATGGAGCATGGAAAATCTATGAAGAACTTTCAAAGAAATACAACTGTGAATTCGACGACAGAGGAAACATAGGAAAACGTTACCGCCGTCAGGACGAAATAGGTACTCCATTCTGCATAACCTTTGACTTTGAGTCCGAGCAGGACGGAGCAGTAACTGTAAGAGACAGAGACACGATGGAACAGGAAAGAATTAAGATAGAAGATTTGAAAGCATATTTTGAAGATAAATTTACGTTCTAGTGTCCAGAGGAGGGGGACGTGTTCTTTCTAAAAAGAACACGTCCCAAAATACATCTGGGGTGTCCCATTTCAAAACAGACCTGTCCCATATGTAGATTATAAAAAACTAAATGAGAGAAGGTGAATATTTATACCGAGAACAGCAAGAAAAAGAAGTTCTACAGATCTTTACCATATTATGGCGAGAGGAATTAATAAAGAGGACATATTTCATGACAAAAGCGATAAAAAGGTCATGCAATACCTTATCAAAAAGTATCTGGAAAAAGTTCCTGTGGAAATACATGCGTACTGTATTATGAGCAATCATCTCCACCTTTTAATAAAGGCAGAACTGCCGGAATTATCTAAATACATGGCTTATATTCTTTCTACTTTTGCGGAATATTATAATAGAAAAAAGAATAGATCTGGTTATGTGTTTCAGAGTCGTTATAAAAGTCAAAGTATTGAGGATGAAAAATACTACTGGAACTGCCTTCGTTATATTCATATGAATCCAGTAAAAGCTAATCTGACAAAGGACATAAGGTCCTATCTTTTCTCCAGTTTCGGAGAATTTTCCAGTTTAAATTCTAATATAATACATGAAAATGCTAAGAGACGATATGAGGAGGCATTTATGGGACAAAAAGAATTTTTATGGTTTCATAAACAGCCTAACAGGATACTCCTGGATGACGTAGAATCTGATATGGAAATAGTCAGAGTTGATATCTCTTTGGGAATCTTAGCGGATTTGCAGAAAAAAGCATCTGGAATACCAATGAAAGAAGTATTGAGAATGCCATTATTTAAAACAAATTTCAGGAAAGAAATAAGAAAAACCCTACATCTTTCCGATAAAAAAACAGATGTTTTGATTAAACAAATTGAGAAGGTTTTGTAGGTAAAAGGGACAGGTCTGGTTCAGTTTGGGACACCGTGTAATGATTTTGGGACGTGTTCTTTTTAGAAAGAACACGTCCCCTTTTCTTCAAAATACACTTGTATAATTTGTACATTTTTGATATAATTATGCGTAGAAATTGTGCAAAATATGGAGGTGCGGAATATGAAAGGTAACGTAATTGTAGGACAATCAGGAGGACCCACCGCGGTCATTAATTCTAGCCTGGCAGGTGTATATAAAACAGCGATTGACAGAGGAGCAGCTAAAGTTTACGGCATGAGATACGGCATTCAGGGATTTCTGGATGAGCAATATGTAGATTTATCAAAGCATATTAAGAGTGATATGGACATTGAACTTTTAAAGAGAACACCCTCTGCTTACCTTGGATCCTGCAGGTATAAGCTGCCGGAAATCCACGAAGACAAGGCTATATATGAGAAGATTTTTGAGATTTTAAATCGCTTGGAGATTGAATGCTTCATATACATCGGCGGCAATGATTCTATGGATACAATAAAGAAATTATCCGACTATGCGATTATTACAGGACAGTCCCAGAAGTTTGTGGGAGTTCCCAAGACGATCGATAACGATCTTGCTCTTACAGATCATACCCCTGGATACGGGAGCGCGGCAAAGTATATCGGAACATCGACGAAGGAAATTATCCGTGACGGAATGGGCCTTTCTTATAAGAAGGTTCTCATCACTGTGATTGAAATCATGGGCAGAAATGCAGGCTGGCTTACAGGAGCTTCTGCTTTGTCTGTAGGCGAGGACTGTGACGGACCGGATCTTATCTATCTTCCAGAGATACCATTTGATATAGATAAATTTATGGAAAAAATCAGAAATCTTATCAAGAAAAAGAATAATGTTGTAGTTGCAGTGTCTGAGGGTATCAAGCTAAAAGATGGCCGGTATGTCAGTGAGCTTTCCGGAAATGCAGAGTATGTAGATGCGTTTGGACATAAGCAGCTCACAGGTTCTGCTACGTATCTCTGTAATCTGATCAGCTCAGAAATAGGATGTAAGACTCGCTCTGTGGAGTTCAGCAGCCTCCAAAGAAGTGCATCGCATCTTGCCTCCAGAGTAGATATTAATGAAGCATTTATGGTTGGAGGGGCAGCTGTGAAGGCCGCAGATGAAGGGGATACCGGCAAGATGGTGGTAATTGACAGAGTATCTGACGATCCGTACCAGTGTGCAACTGGAATCTATGATGTACATAAGATTGCCAATGATGAGAAGCTGGTGCCAAGAGAGTGGATAACGAGAGACGGCACTTATATCACGGAGGATTTCCTTAATTATGTAAGGCCTTTGATTCAGGGAGACTACGCTCCGTTTATGGTAAATGGAATCCCAAGACACTTATATTTTCCGAAGAAATAAGCGTTAATGCAGGCAAAAGGGCGAGATCCGTTGTGGATTTCGCCCTTTATTTTATGACTTTTTTACCTGCTTTTGAGTAAATGTATGAAACTGGGAAAAACTTATAAATGACACTTGACTATGAAAAGTCTTGTGTTAAAATGATTTATGTGCGATTATTCGTAGACAAGGTAACTATTGAGTATTTTTCGAATTCATGGCAGCGGAAAATATTCAAAAATTATACATTTACATTTAGGAGGAATTATCAAATGGCAAAATGGGTTTACTTATTTAAAGAAGGAAACGCAGATATGAGAAACCTTCTTGGCGGAAAAGGAGCTAACTTAGCAGAGATGACTAATTTAGGGCTTCCTATCCCTCAGGGTTTCACAGTTACAACAGAAGCTTGTACTGATTATTATGAAAGTGGTAAAATGATCACCGATGAAGTACAGGGCCAGATTTTTAAAGCTTTAGAAGAGCTTGAAAAAATGCAGGGCAAAAGTTTCGGTGACACAGAAGATCCATTGTTAGTATCTGTACGTTCCGGAGCAAGAGCATCTATGCCTGGTATGATGGATACCATCTTAAACTTAGGTTTGAATGATGTTTCCGTAGAGGGCTTTGCTAAGAAAACAGGAAATCCAAGATTTGCATATGATTCCTACAGAAGATTTATTCAGATGTTCTCCGATGTTGTTATGGAGATGAGCAAATCATTCTTCGAAGGAATTTTAGACGAAGTAAAAGCTGAAAAAGGCGCAAAATTCGATACAGATTTAACAGCCGATGACTTAAAAGAAGTAATCGCTAAATATAAAGCAATTTATAAAGAAAAAATGGGAGATGAATTCCCTCAGGATCCCAAGGTTCAATTAATGGAAGCTGTAAAAGCAGTATTCCGTTCCTGGGACAACCCTCGTGCCATTGTATACCGCCGTATGAATGATATCCCTGGTGACTGGGGCACTGCCGTTAATGTACAGGCAATGGTATTCGGCAACATGGGAGAAACCTCCGGTACAGGTGTAGCCTTCACGCGTAACCCATCCACAGGCGCAAAGGGTATCTATGGGGAATATTTAATCAACGCGCAGGGCGAAGATGTAGTTGCTGGTATCCGTACTCCTCAGCCAATCTCCAAATTACAGGAAGATATGCCGGAATGCTATGATGAATTCATGAAAATCGCTCATAAACTGGAAGATCACTACCGTGATATGCAGGATATGGAATTCACCATCCAGGAGGGCAAATTATACTTCTTACAGACACGTAACGGTAAGAGAACAGCTCCTGCTGCTATCCAGATCGCTTGTGACCTGGTAGACGAAGGAAAGATCACGAGAGAAGAGGCTGTTTGCAGAATTGATGCTAAATCACTGGATCAGTTACTGCACCCAACCTTCAATGCAGACGCTTTAAAAGCAGGCCAGGTAATCGGTTCCGCTCTTCCCGCATCTCCAGGTGCAGCAGCCGGTAAAGTATACTTTACAGCGGATGACGCTAAAAATGCAGCAGCAGCCGGCGAAAGAGTAGTCCTGGTTCGCCTTGAGACTTCACCGGAAGATATCGAAGGTATGCATGCAGCAGAGGGTATCTTAACAGTTCGCGGCGGTATGACATCACATGCTGCAGTAGTGGCTCGTGGAATGGGAACAGCCTGCGTATCCGGATGCGGTGAAATTCAGATCGACGAAGAAGCTAAATACTTTGAGCTTGGCGGACAGAAAATCGTGGAAGGAGACTACATCTCCTTAGACGGATCCACAGGTAAAATCTATTTAGGAGATATTAAGACAGAAGAAGCTGCAATCAGCGGAAACTTCGACAGAATCATGAGATGGGCTGACAAGTTCAGAACATTAAAAGTAAGAGCAAATGCTGACACTCCTCTTGATACAAAAAATGCAATTAAATTAGGTGCTCAGGGAATCGGCCTCTGCCGTACAGAGCATATGTTCTTTGACGCTGAGAGAATTCCGAAGATCCGTAAAATGATCCTCTCTGATTCTGTAGAAGCAAGAGAAGCAGCCTTAAATGAACTGATTCCTTTCCAGAAAGCAGACTTCAAAGCAATGTATGAAGTGCTGGAAGGCAAGCCAATGACTGTTCGTTACCTGGATCCGCCTCTTCACGAGTTTGTACCTACAGATCCGGAAGATATCGCAGCATTAGCAAAGGATATGGGCTTAACTCCGGAAGAAGTAAAAGCAAAATGCGATGACCTTCATGAGTTTAACCCAATGATGGGACACAGAGGATGCCGTCTTGCGGTAACCTACCCTGAAATCGCAAAGATGCAGACAAGAGCTGTAATGGAAGCAGCAATCGAGGTATCCAGAGAGAAAGGATTTAAGATTGTTCCCGAAATTATGATTCCTTTAGTTGGAGAAAAGAAAGAGTTAAAATTTGTGAAAGATGTAGTTGTTGAGACTGCTGAAAAAGTGAAGGATGAAAAAGGCTCTGATATCCAGTACCGCATCGGAACCATGATTGAGATTCCCCGGGCCGCTTTATTGGCTAACGAAATTGCAGAGGAAGCTGAATTCTTCTCCTTCGGAACCAACGACTTAACACAGATGACCTTCGGTTTCTCCCGTGATGACGCCGGCAAATTCTTAGATGCGTACTATAAAGCTAAGATTTATGAGTCCGATCCATTTGCAAGATTAGATCAGAGCGGTGTAGGACAGTTAGTAGAGATGGCTGCCAAGAAAGGCCGTTCTACAAAGGCAGGCATTAAGTTGGGAATTTGTGGTGAGCACGGCGGAGATCCAAGCTCCATCGAATTCTGCCATAAGATTGGTTTGAACTATGTATCTTGTTCACCGTTCCGTGTGCCGATTGCTAGATTGGCAGCAGCTCAGGCGGCTTTGAACAATAAATAAAATACAAAAAGTTCAGATAACAAAATTGAAAATTTAATAATATATTTAAGTATTAGCATAAGGGTATTGCCGATTACATGATTGTAGTTGGTAATACCCTTATTTTAGTACCTAAATAACTAGTCTTCATGAAGTAATAGAACATACTACAGATGACAGACTAAAACGAATTATTAAAGTATAAAAATATAATATACCAAAAGTACTGTTATGCTATTAGGCAAAGGGCTTTTATGAAAGGCCATTTTTAAGGAAGGGATGGAAACTGGGAACAGATTGGAGCTTGGAAAGCAAGGATAATATTCCTTCCTATTCGAGTGCTCTTCTGAGAGTACTGGACATGTCAACGTGCAACATAAATTGATATATCATCTGTAGAAACACGCTACGTAAGTGGTTTTATCGGTTATGTTATGAGTGTCTAAAAATATCAGTCAAAGAAAATTAATTGAAAGGTATCATATAGTGCAACTCTTTTTAGGTAACGCTGATTAATTTTTACAGGTTATTACAATTTTATAGTATGCCTGTGAGGAGTTGTTCTTTTTACCAAAGGTAAAAGCCCATATTTATGCGGATTGTGGTGTTTTGAAAACGCCTATACGGTTAAAGAAAGTGAGGAATATCAATGAATACAGAAAATAAGCCTGCTATCCAGCAGATAGCAGACACAATGGAAGGATTTACGGTATTACAGCGTGTAAAGTTTGAATTAGGTAATAAGCAGTATTACTCAGATCTAGAATACCAGCTTGTCATTAAAGAGAACCATTTAATTCCAGATGCTATTTATAACAAAGAGAAGGACCAGAGAAATATGCTGGAGGCCGTGTACTCTATATTGCAGACTCTCTGTAACGATATTGATATATATCGCAAAATTGAAACAGAATTTGCTACTGAAGACCAGGCGTATAAATACTTGCAGCTAAGATTACAGGACATTCAGGTCCGAATTGAAACATTGACGGATTTAGATAAAGAAGATACTAATATTTCATATATGTTCTGCAACTAAGGAGGGGGATATGGGGCGAATATTTGGTACACCATACAAGGATGACGCAGCTTACATACAATTTCTTAGAACTATGGAAAGGGAGGGGAAAAGTTGCCTTACCTATTCGGATAGAAAAGAATTTTACTGCTTTTTCCGCATGAAAAATGATAATGAAAATAGGAAGGAAACTATCATAATGTATTATGATACAACAGCGCCGCTTAGAGTAGGATGCTTGATAGATTACAATTCCGCTATATTTCTTACACTAAATCGTGAAACCATAGAGAATGATATTTATTATAAATCCGTTTTAGTCCAATGCAACGGAACCATGAATATTTCAGGTAAACCCGATTGCAGTAATATTCCAATTTATTCAGAAGAGATAAAATCTGCTATGGCATTGTCTGGAACTACATTTTCAATCATTAATGGCACTTCAGAAATAATAACGGAGGATAATCAAACTACTCAGCAGATAAAGATTGGAGATGTATTTGAAGAGTTTGGGCGGACGTTTGAAATAACTAATATATATTTTATGAATGGAATCGCCCACATAATAGTCCAGGTGACTCAGGACAGACATATAGAACAAAACTATACTTTGCAAATTATGAATAGTCCAACAAAAAGTTTTTCTCCTGGAGAAACTTATCAGTTGTCTGCAAAGGCATTTTTAAATGGGACAGAAGTAGAACATGCGGTTTTAACATGGGGTTCATCAGATGAGATAGTGGCAACTGTTACAAGTAATGGCTTGATAACATTTTTAGAATCAGGTATTGTATGCTTTACAGCTACGTGGAAGGAACAAAAAATTAGCGATGTATCCGAGGCAGTAATTTGCGGGCAGCCTGAGGCATCGTTGAGTTGTAGGGTAACAGGAGACCAACAGTTAAGTTGGGGTGGAGAATATGAATCAACTTTTAAAAACTTAGATTTTGATGTTACATCTGATGTAGAACACATTGTCTGGGAGATTAGGAATTATACTGGTAAGAACCATGAGAATGATTTACTATTAAAATTTGTAGGTAAAGATGCATATATTGAAGTGATAGATGCAAATGCGGTATTTAAAGAATTCGATTTGTCAGTTAGCGGAAGCTATAGAGACACATTTGCAGAGGGAAGTCTACATATTACAATCGGTCAATTTATATAGAACATTTTGATGGAAAGTGTTGTAGAGGAGTGTTAGCTTTATCTTCACATAAGAGGTTGGAAAAGTTCCCTAACCTTCTAGGAATTTGTAACAGTTAATTATATAACGGAAGGGTCAAGGGTACGGATGAAATAATTCGGGGTTTTTAAATAAGAGTGGGTATTTGTGTCAATACGATAATTGCGGAAAGAATAAGGTCGGAACGGTCTGCGCAGAAGCTGATGCCGTTCCGACTATTTGTTTGCGCGCTGTGGGCGCAATCTAACGGGTGTAAGTCGTGTGTTGTGTAAGCTGTTATCAACTTGTCAGTGACAGTCTAGTTAAGGTAATCGCCAGTGAGTCTTGTAGTAAGCCTCCAATGCTTTTGGACGCCCGATTGTGTTGTTGAGAAACAGATGCAAAATAGCAGTCCGTAACATAAAGTGAATCCTGTAGCATTTTTACGGTGGTCCTAGTGTGAAAGAAAGTAGAGGACAGCCCAAAAGTGCGCACTTATCTAAAGTGTCAGCAAGTTGCAACTTATTACAGGTGTTTATTTAGAAAATAATTAAATAGCTATCAGTTTTGGCGTGGATATAATCTCTCGCTTTGCAATAGTTCTATAGCAAGTTTGATAGCTTTTGCTTTTTGCTTTTCCAGTAAAGCTTCAGGCATATTGATTTCATACAAATCGTTTGGATTCCATGCTTTACCAGTTGATAACATCAGGTAAATTGCAGTCAGAATCATCCGGACGATTACTACATTGGATCTTTTCTTGCCACCAAAATCATTGCTGCCTGTAGTTAATCCAGTCAGCAGCATAAACATTTGCAATTTGAGAACTGAGTCATATCAATACAAGTTTCGGAGATGATAGTGATTGCAATATCACGTTTCATACCCGGAAAATCCATTAGAAACTGGATAGCATTATCATAATTAGGAGCAGAAGAAATTAAATTTTCTATTTCACGGTCTGCATCATTGATTTTAGCTGTGATACATCCATATGTGCACGGACGAGGTGCATACGTTATTTTTGGGAATGTGGATGACTTTCCAAAGACATCGGATATAACAGAAGCTAAAGCGACATTACAGACCGTAAGCGCATTCTGATATCGATTCTTTTCACTGGAACGGCAGGAAACAAGCTTATAGCGATACCTTGTAAAATATGGTTTTTTTTATAGGGAGTGCAGATACCTTTTACAAGTTCGAGAGGGAACAAATCTCTAATATATTAAGAATCCTTGTGTCATTCTTGGTGCCTTTTACAGCTTTTGCCCATTTAGGAGTGGCGATAGTAACATTGATTTCATCCTCTAAGAGATTACTCACAGGAATCCAATATTTGCTAGTAGATTCCATATAAAGGTCATGACAGCTGTTGCCAAGAAGCCATCGCTTGAACGCAAGAATTGAATAGTTAAAGGTTGAATAACGTTTCCTCTGAAAGATAGGAAGCCATTGACCGAAATGCCACACAATTTATCTAAGGCGTTAAAACAATTCTTAGTGTACGATCTTATAGAGTCACTTATTTGTGCTGCGCCCGAGGGCGTGTGGAATAGAGATTAGTATCTATAAACCATTGGTATGAGAACAATAGGAGAAAAGGGGGTCTGCTTTAATCAGGATTAACGGGAAGGTAAGAGATAGTGTATGTAAAATATTGGACAAAAACACTCAATAAAAAATTACGACTACTTCAAAGCAATCTATATCTGGTAGCCAGAAAAAGATAAAAGCGCAGATTCTATGCCCTGTATAACTATATCTTTCGCCTGGATGTTTTGTGGTGGACATGGAAATAAGTACGTGCAAACAAAGGGAGTGCTGGAATAGATGACATTACCTTTGAGATGACTGAAGAATACTTACTGGAAATGCAGACCATTGGGGGTACTGACTAAAAGAGGTAGAATTGTGCAGCAAGTCTGTAAGATAGTAATAGAGTTTATTTTTGAAACAAGCTTTTCAGATAATTCTTACGGATTTTGACCTAAAAGAGATGCAAAAACAAGCTACAGAAAATATGAAAAAGGAATTTACTAAGATCTGGTATGTAGTATATGCAGACATACATGGCAATTTTGACAAAATGAATCTCGAAATACTACTGGAATTATTAAAGTGTCGTATTAGCGACAGGAGACACGTTAAGCTGTGCAGACAGTGTTACAGTCAGAATTATTGAAGGTGCAGTGATATCTGTTTACCAAAAAGTGAAAGTAAACAAGGGAAACTATTTTCTCCAACCTGTAAAAGTGGTAGCAATACCGAAGTAAATGGAGGAATCAAAATTCTGGGAATACTAACGGTAGCGGACAGTATTGCCCAGATGGCAGCGATGCTGTATTTTGAATTGAATGTGGTTCCAGTCTTTTACAAAGTTTCTTACGGACATCGTCCGAACAAGACAGCTATACAGGCACTGGAAGTCACAAGGATGAGGTGTCGGAGAAAAGACTGGGTATTGGAGTTTGATATTCGGGGGCTGTTAGATAATATCAGCATTATCTTATGGACATGCTAAAAAGAGGAGAGGCATACACAGGAGAAATGGATGATTCCGAGGCTATGGGTTGGAGCTGAATCTGAAAAAGACAAGAATAGAATACTGCAAAGATGATGACCACAAAGTAAATCATGAGAATACATCCTTTGATTTTTTGGATATAAGTTCCGATCTGATATGGGAAGTTCATCATGAACTTTCTGTCGGCAATCAGTGAAAGGGCAAAGAAATGCATCTAAGAAGAAGTACGAGGATGGATTAACTATTATACGCATTTTCACATATCAGAGATATATAACTTACTAAGGTACATTAACGGGTGTCTGGTAAACTAGGTACGTAGAAAGTACAAGAAATGTGGAGAGAGAAGTAGACCAGAACATTGGCTTGGAGAGGTTGGGAAGCGTGACGGAAACTTGTTTGCAGACTGGAAAATTGGAATACTGCCATTGGCTGAAAATGGGAGCTGTATGAACTGAGAGGTTCACGAACAGTACTAAAGAGAGACTTAAGGGAGGTTTCCTAGGTCTACTTTCTGAGTGAATCATTGTCCTACAAGAGCGGAAGCAATCTTCATTAAAGAAATGTTGACAGTTAGATTTGAAGAGTACAAGCTTGAATTTCACTATTAAAACAAGAAGATTCTTAATCCCTTAATTCGAGGTTGGATGAATTATTTGGGTGAGTTTAATTCATCGGCAATGAAAGGAACGCTGCAGTGAATAGAAAGAGGACTTATTAAATGAGCGTGTAAGTATAAGATTTTTCGAAGTAGAAGTCACAGAGCAGGAAAATGGCTCTGCACGGTGCGACAGCTAGAGCCAAAACTTGCTGGTCGCATTTGCCCCTGCGGTAATGCTCAGGAGCTTTTTATATCCCTCTACGGACATACATAGTACTACAATATGAGGCATGGCTGAGGATTGTAATGGATGTAATCTCTGAAGACGAAAGTATATATGGTCATATCCACAAAACAGTCGATCATAGATGGTATGTCTTATGAAAAATTTTCTTAAAAGCTTATACATTTAGAGGAATCTCATCTAAGTTTATGATTTCTCCAAGTATGGAAAGAAATTTATATTTATGATTATCAAATTTGTGGGTTTGTCAAACATTTGTTACACTGACCTCAAATAATCTCTTATTACCTCATTCGGTGTTTTCCAGGCAAGAGGGCGCATGGGGAAGTTAGTGTAATCCCGACAGTTATACACCTTTAGCTGTGCAGCAAAGTCCTCAAAGGAATTAAACAGATGTGTCGCGTAGAAACGCTCATGGTCCTTCCGATGGCTGCGCTCTGCCTTCCCGTTGTGACGCGGCGTATAAGGCCGAATGACTTTATGCCGTATCCCGTGTGCATCCAGATGTTTCTGGAAAAGGGTCGGCTTATCCCGGTGAGTGGTAAAACGGTTCGTGAATTCCGGGCCATTATCCGTTTGGATGTACTCAATAGGCAAAGGAAAAGCTTTTACGAGATACTCCACAAACTGCGCGGAAGAATAAGTGCTGTGTTCCTCAAAGGCTTCCACGAAACGCCACCGGGAATACTAATCAATGGCCGTGTATTGGAAGAAGCGTTTTCCAATGACCTTACTGTTTTTGAGGCAGGTGGAGGAAACGAATTTCACATCCACCTGAATACGCTGCCCAGGATAGTTCATCTGCTCATATGGCTTGGGAATATACTTTGGGTTTGGCGGATGTACAGCCCCATAATCCCCTGCCTTCTTAGAAAACGGTAGAGTCCGGGGATGGAGCGGCCCCCCTTTGTCTGAGTTTGACCCAGAAAACGACCAGGTCGGCATCAGGATTGCGTCGGCGCGTATCGTAGAGCAGCTTAATTTCCGCAGAGGTATGCTGGTGAGGGTGCCTGAACCGATTGCGCAAAGACTCCATAGAGCCGTCATAACGCCGTTTGTAGCGGTAAATGTATTGGCGGTTGAGGATAGACGGTATTTCATATCTTGTGTTATACTAGCCATAGCAGGGACTCCTTTGTTTGTGTTGTGGTTGTGGTGACTAAAATATGACACAAAGGCAGTATCCCTGCATTTTAATTATTCAGTTGTAACATATGTATTGTAATCCTACAAATTTATATTTATGATTATCAAATTTAATTTGACAATCGATAGAAGTATCTTCCTAGGAAAGCTATTTGGACACTGTACAAACGAGCAGCCTCAATAATGGACTATCTAACTGCAGAGGCAAAACTGGTTCTATGTTTTAATTACTGAGAATATACAAATTCATGCCAATGGGATAAAAACTTATGGTAATATGCTACCGGTCAGAAAGAATAGTCTTTAACAAATAACAACTAATTTTTGTACAGAGCATTGATAAGAGGATTAACTTTGTCTTGGTATTCGTCTGGCAGCATACTAATATATTTTTTTATACTAGAAGCCTCTATTAATGTCATTTTACTTAATAATATAGTTCCATCTTTTATACCCATACCAATGTCAAGCTGTTTGAATGATATATCAATTTGTGAATGTATATTTTGTCGTTTTAAAGTAGTAAGTGGCGCAACTAGATAGATAGAATCAGAATCATTTTGAATGTGAGCCTCCCGAAGTATAACACAAGGACGCAGAACTGGTTGCGGTATGTCCTCAGAGTCACTTAAACTGATAATTGCCATCACTATCATACCATTCTTTACAGAAGTCAAACTATCTTCCGATTGGTTATCTGGGATATGTTTAACGATATCTTCTATATTACATAGTAGTTGATTACATATTTTATCTACTATACTGAGTGTGATTGGTTCATTTCGGCTTAATTTTGCTAAGGTGGCGTTGCTTATGCCAACCATGTTAGCTAACTCCATTTTAGAAATATTCCTTTCATTCAGGAGTTTCCACAGGGGTGAATAAGATATGCTCATGTTTAACCTCTTTTCTTAATATAAAAATATAACTAATGTACCCTACCGTTAACGTAGCGGCTAGTTTCAGGTACATATCCCCACCGCTTTTTATTAAGTGTAAATCTTAAAAAAGTAGCAGTATTTGTACATCTATTGTATTGTTGAGTTACCTCTAACAAAATGTTAACATATCATAAAAATTGCTATGATTAGTTTGCTATGGATATTTAGACTTAACAATTCCATATCTGAAAGTTTGTTAATATTTTCTCTGATAATGCCAACTTAAATATCTCTTGTAACTGTGTTACTTTTAAGCAGCTTATACAGATTAGTGCCATCCCCTGTGAATAAGGTTACCGGAAAACCAAGTACATCCTCAACAGAGTTTTTGACGATGCCACAGACAACTGGGCGGTGCATTTATGGATAAATCTGCAGAGCAGCCTTGTGGTTTAGCCCCAAAATGGGAGTTGGACCATTACCAAGGCCAGCCACTACCAGGAAGAAAAATCGAAAGCTATTCAATCTATATTCCTCGATAGAACCAGAAGCGGAATCCATCTTTGTGCTGTTTGCCCTAAATCTGATACTATCATGAATAATTATATCATAATGACTATAAAAAATAAACATATATTTAAAAAAACAGAAATAGTTATTGACAAACATGCTGGCATAGGTATAGTATAAGTTTACAAAAACAGAATTAAGTATATATACAGAACCTAATATTTGGTTCGGTAATTTCTAAAGGTTTCATGGAGGTGCTGATTTTTACTGTTTATAAGTAAATAAATATTCTAGTGATTAGACACAGCGTTGAGAAAGGGTGAAAGATAGATTGGACAATGCGAAAAACCCAGTATTAAAGAGATATTACGACTTGCTTTTTCCTGAAAGTTTAAAAGAAAATGAATATATTAGAATAGTATGTCTGGGAACAGACGAAGAGGAGAATCCTTATCAAATTTCTAAATATGTACAAAGCTATACAGAGTATGAAGATATAGTTTATAAATATAGGAAGCTGGGCAATCTTTTTAATTCACTTGCAACCGTTAAAAATATTAACGGATATATGAACGGTACAGCGCAGTATCAGCGTCAGAGGAGAGTACTATTTTTAGACTTTGATTTAAAAGATTATCAGGAAATAGAACAACCGGATGCTTGGTATTTTTCAGGGGTGATTAAGAGAAAGTTTCCGGATGTATTTCTCCATGCTTACTATAATAGTGGACATGGATTCCACTTTTATATTGCTGTGAAGCCTTCGTGTAACTGGAGGGAAATTGTAAGAGTAAATACAGTGTTTGCAAAGATAGTGGGTGCGGATACAAATAGTTGTAAGCCTACACAGCTGGCGAGGATTCCATGTACCTATAATAGAAAATATCCCAATGCAGACGGTGAGTACCCTTATGTAAAGGAGATAGTCAATAAGTATGTAAGAAGTCCAGAAAATGGTCATAAAGGATTTTATTGTTTATCGTATCTACAACGAAGAACAGCAGAGATAAATGCATCACAAGAAGCAAACCTTCAATACAGTAATTGGAACTATGCTGAGGGTAGTGATATACGGCAATTTAGGTGTCTGTGTAATGAAAAAGCCTTTCGGCATGGAGTTGATGAGACCGAACGGGATACTTTTCAGGGACGTTTGATTTGGTGGATGCTGTCAAAGGGCTTTCCTGAATCTAAGATATATGCAGAGGTACAAAGCTGGAATATGCGGTGTCGTCCTCCTAAGCAAAAAAATATAGTAGACAGAGATACCAAATTCTATTTAAAGCATCAAAATGTATATCACCTAAATGGCTGCTATTGGAAAATCAGCGATTCCAGAGTCAAGGAAATTGTAGAAAAATATTGTGATAAAATTTATTGTTATGATAGTGCAAAGTTTGCTCTAAATGACCAAGCGGATGGGATGGCTGCAAAAATAAGAGTAAATAGAAAGCTTCTTGATAAGGTTCAGTTGATAAATAAGGGAGAAAAATCATTGTCTGGTTATGAATTCCTGATATTAAATACTATGCAGAGATTTCAAGATGTATCACAAGAAGCAGTTCCTATTGCGAAGCTAAAACAAAGACTTATGTATAAGGAACAGGATTCGTGGAAGTTTTGTATGGACAGTTCGACTCTAAAAAAGACTTTAAATGCACTTATTGCACATAAATGTATAATACTAAAAAATAAGCTGTACCGGGGTTGTAGAAAAAAAAGTTCCGTATATGATGACCAGGTGATACAAATGACCCAAAGACTGAAGAAATTCGAGAATGCAGGATTCATTGAAGTGTTTGATTCTGCGGCAAAAGCACTAATAAGTAAAAAAATTAGTCAAACGGATTATAAAATATTTCTTACATTAGTCAAGCAGATAGAGACAAAGAAGTCTTGTACTTTGGATGTGCTTAGTGATATAACTGGTTTATGTAAACCGAATATTCGCAGGGCACTGCTTAAGCTTCAGAAAGCTAATTGCATACAAATTGAAAAATCATTACAGAAAACAGAAAGAGGAGTTTCTTTCAATATTTACAGACAGATAGAAACAAATAGGTGGAATGACTGTACGAGCTATACATTTAGTAATAGTGATGAAATTTAATACATGTAAACTGTAATTATACAGGTATATACACTCTATACATAATTATCATTTTTCGTATCGTTATTCTCAAAATTTATTGAGGATGTAGCAATAACACAAATCTAAGTGTAGGATTAATAGTTATCAGAATTAGGAGATGGATTTAGTATGTTCCTTGAAGAACAATGGTTAGCGTGAATTTGTTGGTTTTGAACAGTAAGACTTGTGCACAAATATTGCTTTAACTAAGGATATGTAAAGGAGATTGGATGATGAAAGACACTGCTGTGGGCGCCGGCCCAGTGATGATTCGGAGTATAGACGCCAGCCTGATTTATTATATGGCTGTGGAACAAAATCACAATTTAAAGGAAAAAATAGAAAATTTCATTATCTTGGAGAAAGAAAAGGAAAATCTGAGAAAAGTTAATAAGCGGCTGAATGAGGAAAAAAGGAAAAGAAGAAATGAACTGAAGAAATTTATCTATCAGATGGATGAAGGGAAAAATTGTGAATTGCAGGGGATTTATGATAGATATTATTATCAGGGAACACTAAATGATTCATTAATGAGAAGAAGGTTATTTGAACTCAGTGGTGGCAATGCGGTGGTGCATGAAAAAGGATGTCTGTTTACGGATATTATAATAAACATTAGCTTTAACCGGGATTATATTATTGAAGACGGAATGACATATACCTTTGATGCTTTGAAACATACTTTTGTAAGGGACACTTCTAAGTATCGCAAGGTATTGACAAAACAGGAGCTTAGAGGAATTTTTTATGAGGGTGGAGTGTATATACAGGGAAAACACTATCTGGAATTTCAGCGCAGCAGCAGTAAGGCTAGAACGGGTAACTGCTTATTTATACAAAAGGAATATTATGAAAGCATGGTGTCATGGCAGAGACTTGGGTTGAATCTTCAAAAAGAGACGGATAAAATAAAAAATCAGAGAAAGCCTCATTATCAAAAAGTAGATTTGACTGGTATCAGGGCATATGAATCACTGACGAGCAGTTCTATTGTGGGCAGTGTTGAAATAGATCCTTACAGCATTTTATTGATAGATGATGTAAAAGGAAGCTATACAATGAAATGCAATGTAGTTAAATCTTTAGAAACTACTCGTGTTGCTACAAATAAAAATGGAGATATTAAGACGAAAAAAGACAACCAATTGAAAATAGTTGAGGAGAATTACCAACAAATAACAGACTTATGGGATGGACAAAGTTTAGTTGATGAATCACTTTTTACAGGTGTCTTTGAAAATAAGGGCTTTATGCTTTTGCGCTCTCATTTTTTGAAATCCGCAGGATTTAATACAAAGCTTCAGAAATGGTTCAAAAGCGATGAAGTATGTAAATATCTGCAAAAAAATGCTCAAGGAGATATGTGCGTACAGGATCGTTTTGGCAGTCTGATGCCTGTAGATAGTGTAATGATGGTAACAACGAAAAACTCATGTAAGATTTTTAAAGAACCTTTCAGAAGCTGTATCTTAATTGATGAAATTGTTAAGAAAAGAAGTGTGATAAAAGACAGTCAAGAGGTATATTCGGAGAAGGAAATTAAAAGTATGTCAGTTTTGGAACAAGAAGCACTGATATGGAAATGGTATAGGTGGAAGCTGAAAGAAACCATGGGTAACACCATAGGGGTTTGTAAATATGAAAAGTCCTCCAGGTTTCAGGATGGCGCGTATCAGCAATTGGCTTATCAGATTATTAGTTCAGGAAATTATAGCTATGATGATTTGATAGAACTGGCAAGGCCTCAAATTCAAGAGATTAATTTAATTAAAAGTCATGTGGCTTTCATGCGTCATATATTAATGGCGCCCTCTAAGCATTCTATAAAGCAAATAATGATGAGAGAATTATTAAATGTTAATGATGACATACAGCAGACACAGATGTATAAAGATTTTAGAGACTATCAAATTTCTATGATGAAGCAAAGAATAGAAAAAGGAAAGATTTTAACAGAAAATACCGACTATTGCGTTATGTTTGGAAACCCGTATGAAATGCTTTGTGCAAGTACTGGGATGTTAGATGTAAATAGTGATGGCGTAGCTCAAAAGTGTATTATGTATAATAAGAGGCATGAGGAACAACATCAATTTGAATGTTATACTCCTAAATTTCATAACAAGAATACGGAGTTATTTGCCTTTCGTAATCCCCACATTTGCGAGGGGAATTCTGCATTATTTATAAATGTGTATCATCCGGAATACAGTTGGTTTAATATGACAGAGAATATTATAGCAGTATCATTTTGGGGGTATGGTGCTTTTTTGAATCCAAAACTGAATGGTGCTGACGTGGATTCTGATACGGTACTGGTAGGTGACAATGAAATTATTCTAAGCAAAGTTAAGGATGCACAGAAAAAACTTATACCTATTAATGATATCCCACAGAAGGCAAAGCTTTTGGAATTAACAGAAAACAATTTGGCTAAAACGGACAGCCGCTTATGTAATGGTTACATAGGAAAAATTTGTAATTTGGCACAGCAACTGCAGGGGTTTTATTGGCATATTTACAACAATAAAGCAAAAGAGAACGAGGACTACTTGACGCAGATTTATAATGATATATGTATTTTAGAGGTATTATCAAATGTAGCGATTGATTCAGCCAAACGGGAATATGCAGTAGATTTGAAACGAGAATTATCGAGAATAAAGAGAAGAGAATATTGGACTAAGGAGGGGGCCATTCTGGAACATGATGTTGTAAAATTTGAATGCAGGATGCCAAAGAGAACAATTACAGAACATAATCGGAATGAGTATGAAGCCTTAAAGGTGCAGTTAAGCAATGATTGTTTGTCTGAGAAGGAAAAAAGCGATATTAAAAAAGATATGCAAAAAATTATAACAAGTAATGTATTAATAGCTCGTAAGCCTGAATTTATGCGTATGAATCAAAAGTACAGGAAAAAAAGGGCAACTGAACACAATTGTAAGAAGAGCAAAAAGGGTCAGAAGGATGAAATTGATGCCAAAACGTTTATTTCCATGGAGATTCCTATGGATAAGCTTAAAAAAGTGGTGAAAGACAGTGTATGCAGAGCCAGACCTGTTGCAACTATTCCAATTGTTGAGGTTTTAAATACAATCGAATCGGGAAAGAAAGCAGATTCGAGAAGGGTCAACCAAATTATTGAACAATCCTTAATGTTTAAACATGAATTAGATGAAATACAAAATGCATATCAGAAAAGTTATATATCAGCAGAAGAGTTATATGAAAAAAAAATGCGTGTTGAGGAGAAGGCAATCGGCCTATACAAAAATCAGCGAATCAGTAGGTATGATATTATTACTCTAATAAAAAAGGCATATGATGTTCGTAATAATAAAGTCAAGAATGGTAAGTTAGATAAAGGAAACGTAGTAGACCGCAGAGACAGCAGATTAGTTAGAAGTCGTTGTGGGGGTCTGATGCTTCAGTGGATTTACGCGGCAAAACCAGAAATATTTCTTGAAGCCATTAAAATGGGGGGAAATGGTGATCGGACAGCTGTAAAGGAAGTTAAAAGAGTAGAATTGCTTTCGGGACAGGATGAGATTTTCGAATTATACGGAAAACAATATATCATTATTTAAATGCAGAAACCTGACCGTTTAGTAAGCCATAGTTTTTTCTCTTGCAATAGAAATATATGGTCATGGATTTCTTTTATATGGTATATATGAATAATTATGTTATAAAATTAGAATTCAAAGTTGATGCAGGATACGAAAATTGTGTAAGACGAAGAGAGGAACCCATATGAATCAGGAAGAATTAAGGAAACGATTGTGTGACTTTCTGATCTCAGAAGGTGTAATGCAAAAATTTTTGGCTAAAAAGGTACAAACTCCTGAATCTATTTTGTCACAATTTAAAAATGGAAAAAAGAATTTGTGGCAATTAGATGCAAAAAGGTTAGATGAATATTTAGCTAACCGGGGATATTAGCAGGTATCTTATGTTTGCAGTAAGCAGATGTAACAAAATTGGATAAAAAGCCACACTGAAACATTTGATATAAAAAAACAGTAATGCATTGCGAAAATAAACCGGCTGAATGAGTAGCAATAGCATAGATCACAGATTATAGGAAAAGCGGAATACCATATTTTAGAAGAACCGCAAAATAAGGTTTTGTCCGTATTGCCGAAAAGCGGGGATTTATTATTTAAATCATAATTAAAACATGGGGTTTGCAGATATGACAAAATTGGAATGAGCTGCAAGAACCGGAAAGAGGTTAGTAAGATATGAATGAAATTAAAGTAAATGATATGAATCTGCAGGATGATGAGGGAAGAGAAGAATTAATGTACTCACAGACTGAGGTTAATAAAATGATTCAATCAGAAACAGACAGGATAAGAACAAAATATAGTAAGGTTATTAGAGAACTTCAGGCAAGGATTAAAGAACTGACGCCGGTACAGAAATCCCAACATGAATTGGAGGTTGAAAAACGCCTTGCGGAATTAGAAAATGCTCAAAAGGAAGTAGAGGAAAAGAAAGCTTTTCTTGAGCTTCAGGATGCGCTTCAGAAAAAGGGAATTGATAAAAGAATAGCTACATATTTAAAGGCGGATGTTGATGTTGAGGCATTTGCAGATGTTTTTAATAGTATTATTTCAGATAATGTAAAGCTAAATGGATATATCCCCAGCGAACATGTAAAAAGCGATAAGGTCACCCTGGAGGAATTTAAGAAAATGTCCTATTCACAACGAGCGGAACTCTATAAAAAGAATCCGCTTTTATATGAAAAACTGAAGAACAAATAAAAGGCTAATTGTATAATGATGATACCTTTTAGTAGGAAAGTGAGGAGAACATGGGAGTAGTTATTGGACAGGTAATGGCCGATGCGGTCAATGATAAATTAGGTGTAGCTCTGAAAATGGGTGCAATTGCTACGGACTATACTGAGGAGGTTTCTGATATCCTCGTATATGGGGGAGAGGTTCATTTCCCAACGTTTACAAGAATTGGGGATGCCGAAGAGGTAACACAGGGGACGGCTCTGGTGCCTGAATCTGTGAATATGGCAGATTCCGTAGCTATAGTAAAACAGACCGGAAAAGGTGTGAGAATATATGATAAAGAGGCAGCACAGATTAAAGGTAAAACTTTAGACAGAATGTCCGAACAGCTGGCAGACGTTATGGCTAAGAAGATAGATGTAGATTTGACACTTGCTATTGATGAAGATTGTGCATTTAAAACTATGTCTGCGGCAGCGGACGCAGTTACTCTTGCGGAGTTAGAGGAAGGATTTGATGTATTTGGTGATGATGTAAATGATGAAAGTTTTGCAGGAATCGTCATTAATTCAAGATTAAGAAAGAATTTTCTGGCTTTTGAAGAGTTTACTTCTATCAGTAAGACTTATGCTGCAGATGGTAATGGTAAAATTGTTAATAATTGTATTGGATATTGGCATGGCATTATCCCTGTTTATGTTTCTGACAATGGGACTTGGGATAGTGTGAAATCCGAATCAAAAACATACATTATCAAAAAGGGGGCACTTGGACTTGTTCTGCAGAAAGAAACGCAGATAGAGGAGGAGAGAGAAGCCAAACTTTTAGCTACTGATTTGGTTGCATCCAATTTATATGCGGTTAAATTACTGGACGCTAAAGGCGCATCAGTGATTAGAAAGACCGTTGAGTAAAGCAATAAATAGGAGAAGGTGGGGCAGGATTAATTATAACCTGCCTCATCATTTTTATAAATTATAATTTACGGAGGTTATTTATGCTAAATCGGTTTGATATGAAATCTTATCGGGAGTTAAGGGGTCTGTCCTATCGGCAGGTGGCTGACCATTGTAAGGTTTCACATACGATGATATCTGAAATTGAGAAAGGAAACAAAGCTTTAACCGAATATACTTATAGGGAAATTCTTAGAGGAATTAATGCAGCATATTCCAAAAAGCAGCAAGAAAAGTTAAAGCAAGAAGTGATTCAAGAAGAAGAAAAGCTGAAGCCGGCACAGAAACAAATCGTTGGTATACAAAAAAACCTGAAAAATATGTGATATTGGAAAGGGTTAGAAACTATGTCAGAAAAGAAAAAATGGAACAAACCGAAGAGATATATGGGAACGGTGACTCGATGGTTTGGTGATAGAAACTACGGTTTTATTCAGTCATGGGAAGATGGACAGAGTTATTTTGTCCATGTGGGTCAGGTGCCTGACGGAGTACTCCGTGATAAATCAGTGGTAGAATTTGAAATATGGAAAAATAAGCAGGAACCGGATAAATTTTATGCTGCTAAGGTTCTGGTAGTAGAAATACCTGAAGATATTTAATTCGGAACTGCTAGAAAATGAGGTGACTTACTTGGGAAGAAGCCCTAAGACATTTGATAATGAAGTAAATTATGCAAGACGAGGTACAGCACAGGAAAAATCAGTACTAATGACATTGAAAGAGATGGTTAAGACAGATGGCAAAGCATACTACATTTTATGGAAGTGTGCTCCAGAACTCTTACCGAAATATACAAAAGAGCATCCTATTCGTACGTTTGAGGATTTAAAAAGGGCTTACCCCAAAGCTATTAATTCAGATGAGAGAATATGTGAAAATTATTTGTATGAAAAGAACTGCATCGAGGCAGTAAAATGGTTATACAATCGTCAGCATACCGGCAAAATGCTGAAGTTGTATGATACATTTTATGAGAAAGCGATGGAGGGGGACGTTCAGGCATTTAAAGCGATAGCGGAGTTTAGCGAGAAGTTCTTTAAAATGACAGGAGATAGCGAACTGATTCAAATACTTCACGGCATTAAGCTTGAGGACATGGAGGATAATGACTCAGATGAGGAATACAGTGTTATAGACTAGAGTATGCGGCGCTAAAAATTGGAGTGATTTTATAGAAAGAAATATTATTATGGAATGAGGTGAAAAATGACAGATGCAGAAAAACTTCAAAAGATAATGTCCGATCCTGTTTTGTGGATGGAAACATTTGTTAAAGTGCCTAACAAAGAGGGGCTTGTAATAAAATTCATTCTTACTCCCCAGCAAAGATATTTAATGAAAAACAAGAGAAAGTATAATATAGTGCTAAAAAGCAGACAGCTGGGGATATCTACAGTAGCTATGTGTTATTCTCTTTACCTTACTCTTACAAAATCAAATACTACCTGCCTAATGATGTCTTATTCAATGGCGGGTGTAAAAAATATATTTGATAAACTCAGAGCAATATATGATTATCTTCCAGATTGTATTAAGCAGAGAGAAACAGCCAATAACCGTACGGAGCTTTCTTTTATAAATAATTCACGCATTGTTGTTGCTACCTGTGGCAGCAAAGATGTTGCCAGAGGAGCAACCTTATCTTTTTGTCATCTTTCAGAGGTCGGATTGATGAATGAAAATTTAGAAAGCCAGCTTATTGCTATTGAGCAGGCACTTGCACCAGGAGGATGTATGATTTTGGAATCTACAGCAAGGGGATTAAACAAATTTCATGAATTATGGCAGGGAGCTATATCGGAGGAAAATAATTATTATCCTTTTTTCTTTCCGTGGTATCGGGATAAACGTATGTTTTCCAGTGAATATAAAGAGTTTTCTGAGGTGTGGAAAAGCAGGAATGGAAAATATCTGACGGAAGATGAACTGGACGAAACAGAGCAGTGGCTTTTAGAACAAGGAACAACTATGGAAATGCTAATGTGGCGCAGAGTGAAAATCAAAAACCAGGGTGAGGATGCTTTTATGCAGGAATTTCCATCAAATCCTACAGAAGCATTTCTGAATACAGAAGGTGCAAATGTTTTTGATATAAAGATGATTTATGAGAGATTTCTTTATATAGATAAATATTCACCTGTGCTAAGACATTCAACTAGTTTACCGAAGGCACTCAAGCCATATAAGATATATTTAAAAATATGGGAATATCCAAAGCCAGGCAAAAAATACTATTTTGGAGTTGATACATCAGAAGGATTAGGAGGAAATCATGATTACTGTGTTATAGAAGTATTGGATATAGAGGGATTCCAATGCGCAGAATTTCGCAGCAATAAATTAAAGCCCTATGCATTTACAGAGATTCTGTATGAACTAGCGTTATATTATAACAAAGGACTTTTATGTATTGAGAGAGCCAGTGCAGGACAGACAGTTATAGAAAAAATAAAGGAAAATTACAGGTATTATAATCTGATGAAATATAAATCCTTTGATAGCAAAGGAAAAAGAATAAGTAAGTGGGGATGGGAAACATCTCAGATTTCCAAACCCAAAATGATAAATGATTTTGTAGAGTTATTTGAAACTGGCGGTATCTGTGTAAATTCCAAAGATTTACTTAATGAGATGAAATTATTTCAGTCTGTAAACGGTAAATTATGCGCTGCAGCAGGACATGATGATACGGTAATAGCCATGGCACTGGCTATAATAGCTATGCTAAATAAGTGGCATTATGCCTGATAAAAGGAGGATAATGAAATGATAAATCCTTTAAGCCGTTTTTTGGGCGAATACGAAAGGCGGGGATTTGAGAAAATGAATAAGAAGGTAGAACATAACTGGTATCAGGAAGAAATAAGGAAACCTGAGCATATACAGAGAATTAATAACGTATGCAATATAAATAACTATTTACTACGGAGACACAAGGTTTTAGAGAGACCTGATTTCCAATTTAAAGAAAAGAACTTTACAAGTGCAAAAATTGTGTTGCAAACTTTAAAAACAATTATTACTTTCCATGCGTCTTATACGGTAGGAAACCCTGTGTCTCTGACTGGAGACAAGGAATTTGTAGATTTAATGGAGAGGGTGTATAAAAAAGGACAATTTACCAAACAAGATTATGAAATTATTTCCCAGTTAATCAAATATGGAAATGCATGGGAGTATATTTATCTTAAAGATAATATTATTCGTTCTAAAGTGTTTTTAAATGAAGACTGTTATCCTTGTTTTGATGAGAGAGGCTCACTATATGCTTTTATAGAATATTGGAGAGACGCCGCCAGCAGTACGGAATATCATACAATATATTATAATGATCGGGTAGAAAGTTATACAGATAATGAATTGGTTAGACAGAGTGCTAATTTAACTGGGCTTCCAATTCACTATAAAAGTATGAATTTAGCGGAAGATACATGTTTTGGTGAACCCTTTGTGAATGATTTGATTCCTGTTATGGATCAAATTGAACATTTGCTGTCAAAGATTGATGATGCAGTAACTACTTTATCACTGAATCCTGTTGCATGGACAACTGGCAGAATGCCAGATGAACCTATTAATTCCAATTTAGTAGGAGCATGCTTGCGATTGGATGAAGGGGGAACATTCCAGTACGCAAATGCAGAAATGGATTATTCTAATATTAAATTGGAATTAGACTCCTTATTACAACAATTCTATGGAATAGCGTGTGTTCCTTCTTCTGTACTCGGCCAGAGTAATGTTGCAAACGTATCGGAAGTAAGTCTTGCAATGCTGTTTAATTGTACCGATAATGTGGCCAGACAAAACATGTATTCTTTAAAAGAGGGGTTTGCATTTCGGTGGCAGTGTATACGTAAACTAATGGAGCTGCAGGGGACGGAGATACCAGACGAGTGGTTTGATTCTTTGGACTGCTCTTTTAATGTAAACAGGCCGGTGGATACACAGTCAGCAATGGAAGAGATGAAGATGCAATGGGATATGGGCGCTATTTCAAAGCAGACAATTATAGAAAACAGCAAACATACAACAAATACAGCATTGGAGCTGGATAGATTAAAGACGGAAGAGGACACTGCTGAAGCTATTCGAATAGATATAGGTAATTCGGAAAGAGGAAAAACAGATGATAATCTAATCAAACCTGATTTGGAAAAATAATATATCAAAAATAGGAATTATATCCGGGAAAAAGATTTTACCAATAACATTTATATATGAAACTGTCCTATTTATCCGTACTGCTGGTATAAGAAACCGACAAATAGAAGAACAATTAGAGGGTGTAAACCAAAGGTATAAAGCTAAAACAAATACTTATTAGTACATTCTGTTGGTCATAATCTCTGTTTGTTAAGAGTGAGGCAGCTAGCGTTTGTTTTATCTTTTTATAAATGCCATTGAAAGTTGTTGTACTATATGCTAAGCATTGGATAATAGTACAAATGAAATGGTAAATTAGAATAGGTATCAAGTCTGTTTAGTGAATGAGTAGAAAAAGCCTCTAAATGAATCGTCTGTATTGATAGTATGATTGTATAATAGCATCTTATAAATTGAGCAAGTAAACAAGAGCTAGGCTATGCAAAGGCAGTGGGAGAAAAATAGTAGATTACTCTATGAAAAAATTAAATGACTTATTTATCAGCATCTTATAATTATATCAGAAATCATTTGGTAATATTATGTGCAGGATTCATGAGACGAGGTTAGAATACGTTTGGTTTCTCTTGGCTCATAAAGAAAGTAAATTTATAGAAATCTAATGTCCCAAACATGTTTAAAATAATCTTATCTGGTGGTTTGGCGTCATGGAGTAAACCGCCAATTAATATAAATCTATTTGACGTTTTATATAGCAAGAAATATAGAAGAATAACCAGCTATGAACAATCAAGCATAAAAAGGACCAAGTATTAGAAAAGCCCTATAAAACGTCCATTTTGGATGCAAGGGTAAAACAGATGGGCTAAGGCATGAGACGCCAATGCTAAATGAACCAAGTTATTAACATAAGATTTATAAATGATTTCGAAGTATCCAAACTTTAAATTAAGAATGCTAACACCCCCTTTTTGAATAAAAGGTGATGAAGTATTCTATTTTTTTTACCCTGAAAAATTTCAACATAATATAATATTGGGAAGTTTTGCTGAGATTTGAAATAAAATAAAGGTGCTCGACTGTGGGAAGGGGGGAACAATAGTATTTTTTGATACTCCCTTTTTCCCTATATATAAAGGTAGGTATTAAAATATGATAGATAAAATTAATATTGACAATAAAATGCATAATACTATTATTGCATTGAAATTAATTGAAGGTATATACGAACAGGGAATGTTACATACAACTGTATATAAAAGTATTTTAAACGATTACAAAGATATTATTGATACAGGATCATTGTTTTGTAGTATACCTAAGAGTAATTCTTAAAGTATGTCCTTTATTCGGTGGTTCATAGTTAGCCTTACATTTAAGTTTAGTTTTGAATATAGTCAGAAAAACAAGTAGAAAATAGGAGCTGTGTAGTATGAATAACAGGATTAGTGGCCATAGAAAAATTGTAGGTTACAAAAGAGTGAGCACGGAGCATGATGCTCAGATTGCAGCTTTGGAAAATCAACATCAATGGTTTGATAATTTGTTAATGAGACATCCAGACTGGGATGTGTATGAGATGTATACAGATGAAGGAATAACAGGTACGCAGGCTTATAAACGTGAAAGCTTTCTTAAAATGATTAATGATGCCAGAAACGGATATTTCGATTTGATTGTAACAAGAGATGTATGCCGTTTTGCGAGAAATACAGTAGATACATTAAACTACACCAGAGAGCTTAAAAAGATGGGTGTAGAGGTTTATTTTGTTGATGATGGAATCTGGACTTATGACCCCGATGGTGAATACCGTCTCACATTAATGGCGGCTAATGCTCAAGATGAATCCAGGAGGACCAGTGTTAGGGTCAGAAATGGGCAGGAGATTTCAAGGCAAAGGGGAGTCCTGTATGGAAATGGTAATATCTTGGGATATGACAGAGATGCCTCCACAGGAAAATTTATAATAAACCATGAACAGGCGGATACCGTAAGAATGATATTTGATTGGTATACGTCAGGATGGGGAATGAGAAAAATACAATTCCAGCTGGAAGAGAATAGAAGGAAAACAGCTATGGGATCGGAATCCTGGAGTGTATCTACAATCAGTCGTATTTTACAGAATACTACATATATGGGGTATATGACATACCGTCAGTCTTATGTTAAAGATTTTCTAGAACAAAAAAGAACAAAGAACTATGGAGAAGTTGAACAGAGAACAGTTAAAATTGATTATCTCCAACCAATTATCTCGAAAGAGACGTTTGAATTTGCTGAAAAAATAAGAAAAGGAAGGAAGATAAAAAAGTCAAATAATGGCTTTATTGGGAAAAAAGTAAGTTTAGATATTTGGTGTAGAAAATTGATTTGTGAGTGCGGCGGTTCGTTTAACCGCAGGGTCTGGCATAATATATCAATAGAACAGCCCCAATATGGTTATTCCTGTTATAGGCAGTTAGCAACAGGTACAAAAAGAATTAGAGAAAACAAAGGATTATCAACAGAGGGCGTTTGTGAATCCAAAATGCTGACAGAATGGAAATTACAAATGATGGCCAAAGAAATATTTAAAAGATTAGTAATTGATAGAGACGCAGTGCTGGCTATAGCAGAACGTGCTATTAGAAAGCACATCAAAGTGATTGTAGAAAACGATAATGAAGCAACAATAAAATACCTCCAAAAAGAAATAAACAAGCAAAAGAAACGAAAGGGCAACTTAATTGAAATGAGATTATCAGAGGAAATCTCAAGGGATATATTCTTATCCAAAAAAGAGGAGATAGATATGAAAATTAAGCGCCTGGATGAACGGCTGAGTGAATATAATGACAGTCAGTTAACAAATTCGGAGGTGGATTTGGATACAAAAATTGACAACATGTTGTTATCTATGAGTCAGCAATTAGAATTTTTCCAGGTAGATAAAGTACCGGAGAATATGTTAGATGCAATCGTTGAAAGAATAGTGGTTGGTAGAAAGTATTGCAGCTGGTATTTGAGATTTTTGGAGGAACCAATTAAGGTAACCACAGATAATCGTAGAAGACATAACGCAAAAGTTTACTTCATTGCAGATAATGATTTGTTGAATGCAGACAGCAGCACAGGCGGCTTTGAATAACAAATTATTATATGGCTAAAAAATTAAAAAACAGTATTAAGACAAAATCTTTTCTTTATACGTGCTAAAAACACAGATGTAAACTAGTTATATAAATTGTATCAGAGAAGTGCAAGTTTTTAGCACATATTAGAGAGGATAAGTCAAGAGAGCAAAGCATTCAAGAACATCTTATAAACACTGTCCAGTTAGCCGGCCAGTTAGCGGATAAATTTTGCTGCAGGGATTGGGGCTTTGGCTGTGGGCTCCTTCACGACATCGGTAAATATTCAAAAGAATTTCAACTCAGACTTCACGGCGGCCTTCTTGTAGATCATGCAACTGCTGGTGCTAAGGAACTATACAACCGCGGCTATCTTATAGCGGCCTATTGCGTTGTCAAACACCATTCCGGTTTGCCGGACGGAGGAACACTGGCAGATATTGCAGGAGGTTACACTTTGCATGGCAGGATAAAAAGCTATTAAAAGATTATCAGGCATATCAGACAGAGATTGTGATGCCGGAGTTTACAAATTCTCCGCTTGTGCCTGTGGGCCGTGGAGAGTTTAGTGGATCTTTTTTTATCAGGATGTTGTATTCCTGCCTGGTAGACGTAGACTTTCTGGACACAGAACGATTCATGTCGGACGGAACTGCTAGAAGAATACATAATGCTTCTATGGAAGAACTGCTGCAAAGCCTCCGGGCCTACATTGCTCCATGGATGAAGAAGACAGAACAAGAAACAGTGAATGGCAAAAGAACAGCAATCTTGCGGGACTGCCTTAATAAAGGAAGGGAAAAACAGGGACTTTACACACTGACCGTTCCCACAGGGGGTGGAAAAACCGTATCTTCACTTGCCTTTGCCCTTCAACATGCCGTAGAACATCATTTGGATAGAGTAATCTATTGATACCTTATACTTCAATTATTGAACAGAATGCCCAGGTATTTCGGGATATATTAGGGAGTGAAAATGTGCTGGAAGACCACTGCCATTTATCCTACGAGAGTAAAGAAGAGCTGCTGCTTTAGCGGCTGGCGGCTGTAAATTGGGATAAGCCATTGGTTGTAACTATAAATGTACAGTTTTTTTAGTCCCTGTTTTCCAACCGATCTTACAAATGCCGTAAATTGCATAACATTGCCAACAGTGTTGTTATCTTTGATGAGTCGCAGATGCTGCCTGCAAATTATCTGAGTCCTTGTGTACGTGCAATCAGTGAGCTGATCTGCAATTATTACAGCACTGCTGTACTGTGTACGGCTACACAGCCATCTCTGAATAAGATATTTCCCGGGGAATTATTTCTGAAACAGAGTTGTCTGAGGAGCTTAAAATTACAAGCAGGTTCTTTGCATATTAAATAATAGAAAAAGAGTGCAGAGAATATATGAACAGATCAGCGAAGACGTTTTCCATTTATCTACCTTTATGTATCCATTACATAGGCAGCGTACTTTACGACGTATAAAAGAAAAAGTAAAGAGTGGTAAAAGGTGCAGGGTAATTGCTACGAGTTTAGTAGAGGCAGGCTGCGGTTTCAGAAGCAATCCAGCAGGACACGAATCCGAGCATTAATGCAACCATAAAAGATAAGTACTTTAATTCAGCTCGTGCCACTCCTGCGTTGATTTTTCCAGTATTGTTCAAACTGAAAAACAGCCAAATCAGAAAATTGGAAAAGGGACTGATAGTAAAATATGAGAAATTACTGGGAAGTCTGCAGGACAAAATAGTGGTGAATGACTGATTTCAGGATGCATATCCCAAAAGGCTTTCCTTAGAAGAACGAGGTATGTTTATCTTAGGATATTATCATCAGACGCAAAAAAGATATGAAATGAAGTTTCGAATTATTGAAAATAAGACAAAAGTCTTTCTCATATGTAAGGAAGAAGAAGGAATCAGGCTGGCTGGAAAAATGCGGTTAGGTTTGAGTAGCACAGAAATGGGGCGAAAGAGTATTGTTCCGTATGCTTTATATAGGACTGAGGGCTATATATCTGCAAACCTAGCCAGAAGATACAGTGATTATGCCGTAAAGCTGAATAAAGAGCAGATTCCCGAGACGGTAGAGGTTACGAAAAAAATATGATGGAATATAACGAGGATGACTATTTGATGCTGTCAGGAATACAGCATTATGCCTTTTGCAAACGGCAGTGGGCTCTGATTCATATAGAGCAGCAATGGCAGGAAAATGTTCATACAGTTGAGGGAGAATTGCTCCATAAAAGAGCTCATGATACATATTCTTCAGAAAAAAGAAAGGATGTCATTGTAAGCAGAGGTATGCCGGTTCACTCAAAGATTCTGGGAGTGTCGGGAGTATGCGACATTGTAGAATTCAGAAAAAGTAAAGATGGCATCCAGCTCTTTGGCAAGGAAGGTTATTATCAGGTATATCCGGTTGAATATAAAAAGGGTAAGCCCAAAGATACGGTGATAGACATTCTGCAATTGTCTGCTCAGACTATGTGTTTGGAGGAGATGTTTTGTACGGATATTATGGAAGGTGCCATCTTTTATGGTGAAGTGCGGCACAGAGAAATTGTTAAGATTGATGATGCTCTCAGGGGAAAAGTCAAAGACTCATTTCTGGAAATGCATCAATTATTTGAAAGGCGCTATACACCAAAAGTAAAATGGTCAAAATCCTGTAATGGTTGCTCTTTAAAAGAAATTTGTATACCGCGTCTGGGAAAAACAGTATCTGTGAGCAGTTATATAAAGAGTGCGTTAGCGGAGGGCGAAGATTGAAAAAACTTTTGAATACCTTGTATGTAACATCAGAAAGCAGCTATTTATCTTTAGATGGAGAAAATATAGTAATACTTGATCAAAATACAGAGGTCGGAAGAATTCCATTGCATAACCTGGAAGCAATCGTTTCTTTTGGATACAGAGGGGTAAGTCCTGCGCTCATGGGCGGATGCGCGGAGCGAAATATTTCCCTGTCATTTATGACACCTTACGGGAAGTTTCTTGCCAGAATAACAGGTGGTGTGAAAGGCAATGTCACATTGAGAAAGAAACAATATGCTGTCTCTCAACTGCCAGGAGAAAGCTTGAAAGTTGCAAGAAATTGTATTTTGGGTAAAGTATATAATGTACGGTGGGTCTTAGAGAGAGCTGTGAGGGCTCACAGTAAACAAATAGATGTTGTAAAGATGAAGCATGCAGCGGATAAAATGAAAAAGTCGCTTACCCTGATTCAAAAATGTGATAATATAGATCGCTCAGAGGTTATGAAGGAGAGGCGGCCAGTACTTACTTTGGCGTTTTTGAACAATTGGTGCTGCAGCAGAAAAAAGATTTCATTTTTCAGGGGAGGAATAAACGTCCTCCTCTGGACAACACGAATGCCTTGCTGTCATTTGTATATACCTTATTAACCGGAATGACTACATCGGCCCTGGAAACCGTGAGACTAGATCCTTATGTAGGATTTATGCATACGGACAGACCCGGAAGAATCTCCCTGGCTTTGGATTTAATTGAAGAACTGCGTCCCGTGCTGGCAGATAGGTTCGTCTTAACCCTGATTAATAAAAAGATAGTCAATGGAAAGGGATTTACAAAAAAAAGAAGATGGGGCGGTTGTGATGGATGATGCAACTAGAAAAATAGTACTCACAGAATGGCAGAACAGGAAAAAGGATATAATTACCCATCATATCTTGGTGAAAAGATAGAGTGGGGGATGGTTCCGTTTACTCAGGCAATGCTGCTTGCCAGGTATTTGAGAGGAGACTTGGATGAATACCCACCATTTTTTTGGAAGTAAGAGATGTTTTATATGCTTGTCTTGATTATATATGATGTCAATACAGAAACAAATGCAGGTAAGGCTCGTTTAAGAAAGGTAGCAAAACAGTGCGTGAATTACGGAACTCGTGTGCAAAATTCAGTGTTTGAATGTATTTTGGATAACACCCAATGTGTTACATTAAAAGCAATCCTATCAAAAATTATTGATGAAAATGTTGACAGCCTGCGGTTCTATTATCTGGGAAATAATTTTAAAAATAAGGTTGAACACATGGGTGTGGAACGTGGAGTTAATGTTGTTGATACATTTATATTCTAGTGCGAATGTAAAGTGAACATAAAAATGCCGGGGGATTCGCACCTGAAAATGCAAGAGAATGTATAGTAAAAGTAGACAAAAAGGATGCCACATGATATGCTGAAAAGATAAAAGTGTATAGAATGTATATATGTTCCGTTGTGAATGCTGGTATTTTGTGCACTTTTGCTGTCGCTCCCCATATGGGAGCGTGGATTGAAATTACCACCTTGTCACCTCCTGTCATTGGTTACCTAGTCGCTCCCCATATGGGAGCGTGGATTGAAATTTTTATGGCTTGACGTGTACGTGCATCAAACTGGTCGCTCCCCATATGGGAGCGTGGATTGAAATCGGAAGGTACGTCACCAGACATCGAAAGGGGAGTGGTCGCTCCCCATATGGGAGCGTGGATTGAAATCTCCTATTTTATAAACTGTAGTATTAAGTATCCCGTCGCTCCCCATATGGGAGCGTGGATTGAAATAATGGAGATGGCAGCTTTACGGTGTCTGGCAACGGTCGCTCCCCATATGGGAGCGTGGATTGAAATTTTTTCTGGATTATGATTATCTATGCGTATATTTGTCGCTCCCCATATGGGAGCGTGGATTGAAATCGCTAGTGCATAATTGTGTTTTCCGTCCTGGAGTGTCGCTCCCCATATGGGAGCGTGGATTGAAATTTATACTCTTCATCCGTCTGTTTTAATCCACTATACGTCGCTCCCCATATGGGAGCGTGGATTGAAATGTACCAGTCGAAGGTTACAATCACCGGGCATAGTGTCGCTCCCCATATGGGAGCGTGGATTGAAATCTTGCCGGGAGTGCCGTCTTTCTATAATTTTTTCCCGTCGCTCCCCATATGGGAGCGTGGATTGAAATAGCCACATATGTCACACCGTCTATAATGACCTGGCGTCGCTCCCCATACGGGAGAGGGCTTGTACTTATCCATATATCCTACATACACTAATTTACAGTTGAAGATAAAACAATAAAATGATACCATAGACAAGTAATATTTTCTTCTTCAAAAAGAGAAGCTAGGATTCTGTACCTCTATAGTTGGAGAAGTGAGTCACCAAATGCATGAGCAAAGGCAGTTACCGGCGGATGGGAGTGGGTATTCCTTATTGACAAAAGGTCAATCCGCGCATCTATAAAATATTAGTCTGACGGTGCAAAATTGCCGAATTTGGATTGAAACAAGATAAATTGCAGCCACCTTTAGAAAAAGAGGACACAATGATACAAAAAAAGATAAAAGACCTGGATCTGCAGCAGATTGCTCAATCGGGTCAATGCTTTCGTATGGAGAGACAGAACAGCAGTACATATTCAATCATCGCCCACGGTGAGTACCTGGAGATCACCCAGCACGGGGAAGATTATACGCTATCCTGCTCTGAAAAGGAGTTTCAGAAGCTGTGGCGGGAATATCTGGATTTGGATACGGATTACGGAGAAATAAAAAATTCTATAGATACGGAAGATTCGTATTTGAACAGAGCAGCGAACTATGGCTGGGGAATCCGTATATTAAAGCAGGATTTATGGGAGATGATAATTACATTTCTTATTTCTCAGAATAATAATATACCGAGAATCAGAAACAGTGTCCGGCGTCTTTGCGAAGCAGCTGGGGAAAAGAGAGATACAAGGCAGGGAAGTGTATATTTTACCTTTCCCTCGCCGGAAGCAGTACTGGAGGCAGGCCCTGAAGTTTTGGGAAAACTGGGGCTTGGGTACCGGGAGAAGTATATCTGCCGGATGGCAGAAGCTGTTGCAGAAGGAAGTTTGAATCTGGAGAAGCTGAAAAAAGCAGATTATGAAAGTGCGCACAAAGAATTGATGCTGCAATATGGAATCGGCAGGAAAGTGGCAGACTGTATCTGCCTGTTTGGCCTGTACCATGTGGAAGCCTTTCCGGTGGATACACATATAAAAAGAATATTGGATCTGCACTATCCGGAGGGGTTTCCCTACTTGCGGTATCAGGGGTATGCGGGGATTTTACAGCAATATATGTTTTATTATGACCTGAACCAAGAGGGCAGAGAGAAAAAAGAGAATACCATAAGCTATAAGAGAGGTTACACAGCATGAAAAAATTAATAACACTACTTGTAATGGCTGCTATGATGTCTGCTTTGATAAGCGGATGTGGAAAAACAGAGAATGCAGAAGAAAATAAGACAGATACAGAGTCTGCCGGCACACAAGAGGAAGCAGATAAAGTGACTTCCGGTGGGGAACAGCAGACAGGAACACATCACATTAAAATTAACATAAAAGATTATGGAACCATATCTGCAGAACTGGACGGGGACAGTGCGCCCATAACCGTGACTAATTTTATGAAGCTTGCCGGGGAGGGATTCTATGATGGACTGACATTCCACCGCATTATCAGCGGTTTTATGATTCAGGGGGGAGATCCTAACGGAAATGGTACCGGAGGGGCTGATGAGACCATAAAAGGTGAATTTGCGAATAATGGCGTGGACAATCCGTTGTCTCATACCCGTGGGGCGCTTTCAATGGCCCGCGCCAGGGAGATGGACAGTGCCAGCTCTCAGTTCTTTATTGTCCATCAGGACAGTCCATCTCTGGACGGGGACTACGCTGTGTTTGGATACGTAACAGAAGGGATGGAAATTGTAGATAAGATATGTGAAGATATCCAGACAGAAGATGCGAACGGAACTGTGGCGGCAGGGGCTCAGCCGGTGATCGAGAGTATTGAGGTTATCGACTAATCTAAAAATAATTTCAATCAAGAATTTATGAGTTGCCAATCATTTCCACAGGGGAGCATCTCATTTATGCCAGGGGCATACGGGACGACATGAAGTGATAGAGTAGTTGAATAAAGAAAGATGCAGGGACGATATGGGTTCATCCGATGAGGATGAGCCAATACCGTCCCTGTTATTATAATACGCGGTTGTTCTATGGCTGCGCGTCCAGATTCTGTGCAAGCAGCTTTTGCTGCTTGCACAGATACCGGTATTCTGAGATATTGATCCCTTCTGTCTCCTTAAAAAGACGGGACAGAGTGCTGGCAGAGCTAAAACCTACGGCGTCAGCGATCTCGTCAACAGAGTAATCTGTATCAAGGAGATAATTTTTGGCATAACTGATTCGGTACTGGGTTAATGTCTTGGAAAGACTTGCTCCAAAATACTCCTTGAACAGCCGGTTGGCGTGTCTGGGAGTCATATAAAAATGATCTGCCAGATCTTTTAGTGCCAGATCCTTGTTCTGATAGTTAGCATGCAGAAATTTAGTGAATGCAATGGGCAGCGTTGTGGCTTCTGCCTGGGAGGTTGTGTGAGTAGGAGGCATAAAGTTCCTGATGATAGAGAGCAGAAATGCAGTGTAGTGTGATTTCAGCATATAAAACCACCCCCACTCCTTTGTCACAGCCTCTTCTTCCATCCAGGGAAGGTATTTGGAACAGTTATAGTTATCCTTACAGATTAAAAAGTTCTGCTTTTGAGCAAATTTAAAAAAAGTATCCATATGTATCGGTTCGAATTCCACGGTATAGTCATTTGAGTAGGGGGAGGTTCTGGGATAGATATTGAAAACTACGGTGATGTATACCTTTCTTTGTTCCGGCTTGTACAGCGTACCGTGCTTTACCCCGGGATTTAAAAATAAGAACTCTCCCGCTTTGACATTTTGCGGTGTCCCCTCCACCAGATTATCTAATTCCCCCTCCACAACATAATATACTTCAAATTCCCTTGGATGACTGTGGGGAAATTCCACCGTGTTTTCGTCATGACGGTCTACATAGCTGATACATAAATCATAGGAATTCAGAGAGACCGTGTTTGTGTTAGGATTGCAAAGCGGGTGTATAGGCTGATGGTACATGACAGATTCCCTCCTTTAGATAATGATAGTCAATAATGCTGTATAGAAAAAGAATTCTGAAAAGAAAAACCTTTAGATATTATAACACAATAAGTAAAAAAAGGAATCTGTTTCGTCGTAATTGATTTGATATTTTATCAACAATCTTATTCAAAAAGGACGGAATTGAATTTCTACGTGTCCTTTTGAAGAATGGTAAAAAAATGTTGTGCAATATATACTAAATACAACAAAGATAAGCTGCAAAACGAGTTATATTACCGAACGTACGGGAGGAGCAGGAAAAATAAGTGGTTAAAATAACGGGAAGTGTATGCGGCTTATGAAATAAGTACCGGACAAAGGCAGTACAGGGCGCCCAAGTAACCGCTATCGTCCAGAAATCCAAATCAGACGGAGGAAATTTCTATGAGTAAAAACCTTAAGGATCCCGCTAACTGGGTGAAGACCAGTTCACAGTATGGATACTACAAGTTGGAAAAAAAAGAAATACTGGGGTATTCATCGGTAGACTTTGCAATGAACCTGGTGTTTCAGTGTATTGCCTTGTACATCAGTTATTTCTATACAGACATTTTTGGACTGAAAGCATCCCATGTTGCTATGCTGTTCGCGGTTTCCCGTCTCTGGGATGCCATCAATGACCCTATGATGGGAACTATATGTGAACGGCTGAATCCAAAGAAGGGTAAGTACTGGATATACATTATGTATGGGGCGATTCCCTTTGGCGTGGTAGCAGTGCTCACGTATACTACCCCTGGATTTGCGTATAACATGAAACTTGTGTGGGCGGCTATTACATACAATCTGTTAAATATGCTGTATACATTTATTATTCAGCCATATATATCAGCGGCCTCCCTCATGACAAACGATCAGGATGAGAGAACGAAGCTTCAGTCCACACGAATGATGTTTGCACAGTCCGGCGGTGTTCTCTGTGCCATTATGCTGCCGAATTTAAGCGGTTTCTTTACGAGATATATGACACTTGCTCAGGGATATATGGTAACGACTGTTATTATGGCGGTCATCATGGTAACAATTTTACTTTGGGCTTCCCATCAGATTGTTGAGAGAGTTCCGGCCCCGCCGATTGACCCTAACAACAAGGCAAATATTAAAGATGTATTTACCCTTTTATTTACGGTAGGACCTGTCTTCCTTATGTTTGTCCTGTTTCTGGGTGTATATACCTTAAGTCAGGTACAGTCCACCATGGGTGCCTATTATATTAAATACTATGCCGGAAGAGAGGATATGCTTTCCTGGTTCTCTATGATGATGATGCTTCCCTCTGTATTTGGTGTACCCTGCGTACCATTCCTGACAAAGAAGATAAAGAAAAAAGGTACGGTTATGTTAGGACTTGCACTGGCAGCAGCAGGGTCTCTGCTTCTCTACTTAATGCCTCCTTCCGCCATTGCCGGAATGATGGCATCCCGGGGAGTAACAGCATTTGGATATGGTATCTTAATGGGAATTCTGTGGTCTATCATCACTGACCCGGTAGAATATGCGGACTTAAAAACCGGGAAGAGATATACAGCCATTGTAATGACATTAATTGGATTAGGAATAAAATTTGCTATGATTATCGGCGGTTCTCTGCCTACCGCAGTGCTGAGTGCTTCAGGTTATGTGGCAAACGAAGCTCAGACAGAGAGCACTCTTGCAGCTATCAGGAATCTGACGTCCCTGCTTCCTCTGGCAGTGGTTGTGGTCACCATGGTTATCTTCGGAGCCTTCTATCACCTCAATGAAGAAAAAGTGGTTGAGATTCAGAGGCAGATAGCAGAAAGAAATGCAGCTAGAAAATCGGCATAATAAAGTAACAATAGAACAGAAAAAACGAAATGGAGGGATTGATTTGAAATCAATATCAGTAGTTAAAGTGGGAAGCTTAAGAGACCCGGACGAGAGTAAGAGAGGAAAAGTAGCTGTTCTGGATATTCCGGAACAGGAAGTAGGGCCGGAGGATGTAAAAATCAAAGTCGCATACTGTGCAATCTGCGGTTCGGATCCTCATTTGGTGGAGAATATCTTTGGGTGGGAACCCCCCTTTGGCCTTGGGCATGAAGTCTCCGGCGTTATTGTGGAGCTGGGGGAAAAAGCAACGCAGAAAGGGTTAAAAGTGGGGGATCGGGTTGCCGGCAATTTCCTCAGGTTCTGCGGTACTTGCTATTACTGCCAGAACGGACAGCAGCAGTTCTGTGAACACGCAGATGAATATAACCGCCCGGGAATGAGTGAATATATTGTCTGGCATGAATCTCAGGTATATAAACTTCCTGACGATGTAAGCCTTGAGGAAGGATGCCTGCTGGAGCCGATTTCCATTGCCGTCCGTCTGATGGATAAGGTAAGTCCCAGATATGGGGAGAGAATCGCTATATCCGGGGGAGGCCCTATCGGACTACTGGCACTGCAGTCATTAAAAATGTATGGGGCCACCAGTTTGACCTTGATAGAGCCTATCCCTGAGCGAAGAGAGCTGGCTTTGAAATACGGAGCGGAATATGTGGTTGACCCCGTGAATTCCAGCACAGTGGAGGAGGCAATGAAAATAACAGACGGAAGAGGTTTTGATACCGTGATTGACTGTTCCGGTTCTGTAAAAGCGGTATATGATTTGCCGAAAATTACGGCAAAAGGCGGAAAGCTGATCTACGGTGCTATGTATCCAAATGATTTTGAGATGCCATTCAATCTGTATAAATACTGTTATTTTAATGAACTGACAGTAACCGGATTTTATGTGGCCCCCTATACCTTCCCCAGGGCGGTGCAGGTCTTATCCAAATATGATCTTTCCGATTTTACCAGCAAGATCTTCTCCATCGATGAGGCAGAGGAAGCATTCAAGGCCCAGGTATCCGGGAAGTATCCGAAAATATTAATCAAATGCAGCGAGGACATATAAAGAAAGTCTGGAAAGGAGCTATCAAATGAGTACAGTAGAAATGAAACGTGTAATTGAATTAGAGGATAAGTGTTTAAAAATCAGAAAGGATCTTTTGAACTTTATCTACCGCATTGGAATGGGGCATCTGGGAGGAGAATTATCCATTGTTGAGATGGCAGTCGCCCTGTACTATGAATATATGAATTATGATCCGGCAGATCCGAAGATGGAGGACAGAGATCGCTTTGTGTTAAGCAAGGGGCACTGCAGCGAGACGTTATATACGATTTTCCAGGATATGGGCATGTATACCATGGACTACATGGTAGAGCACTTCGAAACCCTTGACACAGCAAAATTTGGTATGCATTCGAACAGAAAATATGTGCCTGCCATAGAAGTATCCGCGGGCTCACTGGGGCATGGACTTCCTGTCGCTGTGGGTATGGCTCTGGGTGCAAGAGCAAAAAAAGCACCCTGGAGAACCATTGTTATGGTAGGAGACGGTGAAATGGACGAGGGTACCAACTGGGAGGCAATTATGGCAGCGGGCCATTACCAGCTGGGGAATCTGGTTGCTATTGTGGATAAGAATCAAGTACAGATGACAGGCCCTACAGCCAATGTTATGAACCTGGATCCATTGGATAAAAAGTTAGAGGCCTTTGGCTGGGAGGTCATCAATGTGGAGGACGGCAATGATATGCTTCAGGTATGTGAAGCGCTGGAGAAGCTTCCAAAGGCGGATCCGGTTACTCCAAGGAAACCTATTTTCATTATATCCAATACCATAAAAGGCAAAGGCGTTGACTTTATGGAAGGCAATTATAAATGGCACGGAGGCGGTATCGCGAAAGAACAGTTAGAAGAAGCACTTGCTGACGTAGAAAAGAATAGGAAGGTGAGATAGTATGGCAGTACAAACAACTTTTGATTTTGACCAGATGTTATCCAATGCAAGAGAGGCATATGGAGAAGAATTAATGAAACTTGCAGATGAAGGAAGAGAATTCCTGTTTACGTACAGTGATAATGTTGCCCCATCCTCCAGTGCAGGAAAAATGGTTGCAAAGTATCCGGACAGATGCTTTAACTTTGGCATCGCAGAACCAAACCAGGTGGGCGCCTCCGCAGGTATGGCGCTGGCAGGGCACATTGTATTTGCTCAAGTGTTTGGTCCCTTCCTTCCACTGCGTGCAGCAGACCAAATCCATACCGATATTGCGTACAACGATGTGAATGTACGTCTGATTGGGACCCATTCCGGTGTTACCGCAGGGGGAGGCCCCACCCATAACGACATTGCGGATCTGGCTTTATACCGTGCCATACCTAACCTTACGGTGGTAGTTCCCGCAGACGCTGACCAGTGCCGGAAGGTTATCAGGAAATCCATGGACCATGAAGGCCCTATGATTATCCGGATAGACAGAGCCGGTTCACCTAATATTTATGCGGAAGACTACGAATATGAGATTGGCAAAGCCATAGATGTGCTGGAAGGCAGGGACGCTGCAATTATTTCTACCGGATCAAGTATCTATGAGTCCATGATGGCAGCTAAGCTTTTAGGCGAAGAAGGACTCAGTGTAGGTGTTTTGGATATGCACACAATTAAGCCGCTGGATACAGAAGCGATCTTAAGAGTTGCCAATACCACCGGAAACGTTGTGACAGTGGAGGATCACTCCATCAACGGCGGTCTGGGCGGAGCAGTAGCCGAGATTTTATGCGAAGCCGGATACAGGGGTAAATTCAAACGAATCGGAATGCCGGATCAATTCTCTGTACTGGGAGATCCGGACGAGATTTATAAATACTATGGCATGGACCGGGCAAGTATTGCTAAGACAATCAGAACCATGCTGGGATAGGAGGCAAGACGAATGACGGATTTTGGAAATTTCTCCCTGGATTTTTTTAGTCTGAAGGGGAAGGTAGCAATTATCACAGGAGCCAATCAGGGACTTGGCATGGCATATGCAGCAGCCTTTGCAAAGGCCGGGGCAGATCTGTTTATTCCGCACTTTACACCAGATACTGCAGAGGTAAAGCAGTTGGTAGAGGCAGAAGGCAGGCGGGTAGAATTCCTTCAGGGTGACCTTACCAAGAAGGATTACATTCAGCAGGTGGTAGATACCTGTGTGGAGAAATATGGAAGAATAGATATTCTGGTGAACAATGCAGGCGCCAGCGCTTTTGCCCCATTTGATGAGTACCCTGACAAATACTGGGATATGTGCATCAATCTGGATTTGAACGCGGTATATTTCCTGTCTCATGCGGTTTCTAAGATTATGAAGCAGCAGGGCGGAGGCAAAATTATAAACATAGGTTCCGCACTGTCGTATACCGCTGATAAGCACTGTCCTCCATACACAGCGGCAAAACACGGTGTTATTGGATTGACCAGGGTGTTTGCCAATGAGCTGGGAGAATTTAATATACAGACAAATGCGATTTCTCCCGGATTTCTGGCCACTGAAGTAAATGCAGAGCTTCGCAAGGACCCTGCTTTCTACAATAAGATTACAAACCGGATTCCGGCAGGACGCTGGGGCGAGATGGAAGACCTCATGGGGACCATAATTTATCTGGCCAGCAGGGCGTCTGACTACGTAAACGGCTGGAGCATCAGTGTAGACGGCGGTTTTACGACAACCTTATAATCCTTTCCTCCTATAGTGTATACTCAGGGGCCCCCCAATATATACCCCTGGGTACAGAGTAAGAAAAACGGCATGCAGTATGCCGTTTTTCTGTGTATAAAGAGATGGGAAATGTGGTTATACAGCGCAGAAGGCTTCGAATTCCTTTGACGGCAGGGGCCTGGAGAAGATATATCCCTGTACCATATCACAGCCTATATCTCTAAGATAATCCAGCTGTTCCTGCACTTCGATACCTTCGGCTACTGTGCGTACATTCAGTTTCTTTGCAAGCTCAATTAAGCAAGCAATGACGTCTCTTGATTTTTCTTTCGAAATGTCCAGGAAAAACTGACGGTCCAGTTTTATGGTGTCTACATCAAACTCTTTTAATAAGCCCAGAGAGGAGAAGCCGGAACCAAAATCATCCAGAGAACATAGAAAACCCAGACAATGCATTTTATGAATACTTTTTTTCACAATCTCAATCTGCTGAGGATCAAGTAAAATAGATTCTGTCAACTCAAATTCTATGGTATTTTGGGGAATATGGTATCTCCCGGCAATTTCAGAGAATGATTTCAGAAACTCTGGATTTTTAAAATGCTGCCGGGACAGATTGACAGATACGGGGAGCCAGGGCTGCCCCTTTTGATTCCATTGCTGCAGAAGTCTGCATACTTCCTCAAACATATAAAGGTCCAAACGGCAGATTTTCCCATTTCGTTCAAAAATAGGAATAAAATCAGATGGAAAGATAATTCCTTTTTGAGGATGTATCCAACGGACAAGAGCTTCCGCACCAGCGATACCGCCATCAAGCAGCCTGACTTTAGGCTGCAGATATACCTGAAAATCGTGATTCTTCAGTGACTGCTCGAACAAGTCGTTGAGCTCCTGCTCTGTCTGCAGCTGCCTTGTAAAATCAGCATCATAAAAGGCACATGACGGATGAGCGCCGGAGGCCTGATTCTGATAAGCGGTTCTTGTACGATCCTGGATAATTGTGAGTTCAAGGGTGGGATCATCTATCAGATAGGCACCTTGCAGAATGGTAAGATAGTAAGGAGTCTCTCTGGTTTTGTTAAAAGAATTAATATCATGAATCATGGCATCAAGTCTGAACTGAATGGCCTGCTTCTCCCGCTCTTTGATACACAAAAAGAAATTGTCGGCCTCACTGCGGGCGGCAAATTCCCCGGGTTCCGTATGGCGAAGCAGTATCTTATAGATGTAGCGCAGGGTATCATTGCCTGCTGCAGTTCCGTAATTTTCGTTTATAAGCTTAAATCCCTTTACGTTAAGCATGATAAGCGTATAAGTAAGAGGAGGAGCTGCTTTAACTAGTTCCTCATACTGAAGCTGAAATGCAGAATAATTCATACCGCCCGTAACCGGATCAGAAAAAGCAAGCTGCTCCAGATGCTTCCGGTGGTAACTGTAAAATCGGAGTATAGAAGCCAGGAATAGAATAAAAACAACGGCAATGCCTCCGATAATAAGGAATGTCTTCACAGTATAAACGTTAGCCCCATAGGAGATCAAGTCCGCAGGGATTAAAGTCAGAAGCACCCATTGATTAACATTGAGAGGGTGATAGGACATAATCAGTTCATCACCGTTTACTGCTGTAAAAGGGAAGACCCCATCCCTATTCGACTTCATATTGTCCATCATTTTAACTATTTCATTTTCTGTATTCCTGTCTTTTCCGCTTTTAAATATATCATCTAATTGTAGAAAAGGTTTTAACTCTGTGGGAGAGACTACCACTTTCCCGCTATTATCAATGATACAGGTCAGGCTTTCCCCTGAAAATGCCTTGGGCTGAATCAGGGACTGAATATTTTCCTTCCTGTGGATTCCTGTCAGGACACCAATAATCTCGCTGCCGGAATAAACCGGAGTGGAGTAGAGAAGACTCTGTCCTTCTATGTAGGCTACCTCAGTATTTCCCTGCAGGGATTCTTGGACACTGGGCAGTTGCCAAAGATCCTGAGCATCAGATACAGAAGGAATTGTGTTTCCCCGGGAATCTATAAAAATTAGAATATCAAAGTCCAAAATCTCTGCTTTTCTGTTAAGAAATTCCTTCAGTGCTTCAGTACCTGTACTGTAATCAATTCTGGATATGGAGTCTGCAAGCAGGATCATGTTCTGCTGATTACTCTCCAGGCGTGCAGTAATATCCTCTGCCAGCTGACAGGTAACATCTTTTGCATAATTCTCTGTACTGTAGTTGAGCACGGACCGCAGATTTGAAGTATTCCAAAGTGTTAAAACAATAATGATAATTAAAATAACAGAGAGAATACATAGCTGCGTTCCTGGGGTGAAAGCTGGCCTGCGGCGGTGGGATACACTATTTTGTGTTTTGTACATTTTTATATATCTCCTGTTAACTAAAACTATTTGAACCGATTTAGAGAAATTGTATCTGTTTTCTATATATTTTATTACTTTGTTTAGCGGAATGCAATATATTATCTGCATATATATACATATGGTACGAAAAAAACTTTCTGTGACGGATATAATCTACAGCAACTTTCATTCCCTTTGATTGCGTTAATAAACATCTCATGGTAAACTACTATTATCTAGAGAGAAAAGGAGATACACTACTTTATGAAAAGAGAAGATATTCACAAAGTACTGATAATCGGTTCCGGACCAATTATCATCGGACAGGCCTGTGAGTTTGACTACTCAGGAACTCAGGCTTGTAAGGCATTAAAAAATCTGGGTTATGAAATTGTACTGGTCAATTCCAATCCCGCGACCATTATGACAGACCCGGAGACTGCTGATGTAACTTATATCGAACCTCTGAATGTAAAAAGGCTGACTCAAATTATCGAGAAGGAGCGCCCCGACGCACTTCTTCCCAATCTGGGAGGACAATCTGGGCTGAACCTTTGTTCCGAGCTGGCAGCTGCAGGTGTATTGGAGAAATATAATGTAAAGGTAATCGGCGTACAGGTAGACGCCATTGAACGAGGGGAAGACAGAATAGAATTCAAGAAAACCATGGCTGGTCTGGGCATCGAGATGGCCAGAAGCGAGGTGGCTTATTCTGTGGAGGAAGCGCTGTCTATTGCAGAGAAATTGGGATATCCGGTTGTCCTGCGTCCCGCCTACACCATGGGAGGTGCAGGGGGAGGCCTTGTATATAATGTGGAAGAGCTGAAAACTGTGTGTGCCAGAGGCCTTCAGGCCAGCATGGTAGGACAGGTGCTGGTGGAAGAATCTATACTGGGCTGGGAAGAGCTTGAACTGGAAGTGGTAAGAGATGCTAAGAATAATATGATAACCGTATGTTTCATTGAAAACATTGATCCTCTGGGGGTTCACACAGGAGATTCCTTCTGCTCAGCTCCTATGCTTACTATATCTCAGGAGGTTCAGGACCGCCTTCAGGAACAGGCATACAAGATTGTGGAGGCAATTGAAGTCATCGGCGGTACAAACGTACAGTTTGCCCATGATCCGGTTACAGATCGTATTATTGTAATAGAAATCAATCCGAGAACCTCCCGCTCCTCCGCATTGGCTTCCAAGGCCACCGGATTCCCCATTGCTCTTGTCTCAGCCATGCTCGCCAGCGGACTGACTCTGGATGAAATACCCTGCGGCAAATATGGTACTTTGGACAGATATGTACCCGGCGGAGACTATATTGTGATTAAATTCGCCCGCTGGGCCTTTGAAAAGTTTAAAGGCGCTGAGGATAAACTCGGCACACAAATGCGTGCGGTTGGGGAAGTTATGAGTATTGGCAAAACCTATAAAGAGGCCTTTCAGAAAGCCATCCGCAGTCTGGAAATAGGAAGAGCCGGACTGGGGGGAGCCAGGGACTTTGCTGTAAAAAGCAAAAAAGAACTTCTGAAAATGTTGGCAATCCCCAGCAGTGAGCGCCACTTCATTATGTATGAAGCACTACGAAAAGGTGCGTCTGTAGAGGAGATTTTTGAACTTACCAAGGTTAAGCGGTACTTTATTGAGCAGATGAAGGAATTGGTAGAGGAGGAAGAAGCGTTAAAGGCAGAGAAAGGAAAGGTTCCTGCTGCTGATGTGCTTCGTCAGGCAAAGCTGGACGGATTTTCTGACAAATATCTGGGCCAGATTCTGGAAGTCCCGGAGGAACAGATTCGTACAGCCCGCACGGAGGCAGGCATTGTGGAAGCGTGGGAAGGAGTGCATGTCAGCGGAACCAAAGATGCCGCATATTACTATTCCAGCTACCATATAAAAGATGAGAGTCCTGTGAATACAGACAAGCCCAAAATAATGATTCTGGGCGGGGGTCCCAATCGAATTGGTCAGGGAATTGAATTTGACTACTGCTGTGTGCATGCGGCTATAGCGTTAAAAGAACTGGGTTTCGAGACAATTATTGTTAACTGTAATCCGGAGACAGTTTCCACGGATTACGATACCTCTGACAAGTTATATTTTGAGCCTCTGACCCTGGAAGATGTGCTCAGTATACACGAGAAGGAAAAACCGGTGGGAGTCATTGCCCAGTTTGGCGGGCAGACACCTCTGAATCTTGCGGAAGATCTAAAAAAGGCCGGGGTAAATATTCTGGGCACTACTCCTGAGACCATTAATATGGCAGAGGACAGAGACCTGTTCCGGGCTATGATGGATAAGCTGAATATTCCTATGCCTGAAGCTGGGATGGCGGTTGACGTGGAAGAGGCGCTTGCCATTGCTGAGAAGATCGGATATCCGGTTATGGTACGTCCGTCCTTTGTACTGGGCGGGCGCGGGATGGAAGTGGTGCACGACGCAGAGGCATTGACTTATTATATGAAGGCCGCGGTAGGAGTAACACCGGACCGTCCTATTTTGATTGACCGTTTCCTCCACCATGCCACAGAGTGTGAGGCGGATGCTATAAGCGACGGCACAGATGTCTTTGTCCCCGCTGTTATGGAACATATTGAGCTTGCCGGGATTCACTCCGGGGACTCTGCCTGCATACTTCCTTCTAAAAATCTGACCGCAGAACAGGTGGAAACGATCAAGGAATATACCAGAAAAATTGCGGTAGAGATGAATGTTGTGGGACTTATGAATATGCAGTATGCTATTGAGGACGGTGTGGTCTATGTGCTGGAGGCCAATCCAAGAGCATCCAGAACCGTACCCCTGGTATCAAAGGTCTGCAACATTAAGATGGTGAAGCTGGCCACGGATATTATGACTTCACACCTTACCGGCAGAAAGTCTCCGGTTCCGGAATTGAAAGAAAAGACCTTCTCCCATTATGGGGTGAAAGAGGCCGTATTCCCATTTAATATGTTCCAGGAAGTAGACCCTCTGCTAGGGCCGGAGATGCGTTCCACCGGGGAGGTCCTGGGAATGGCTGAGAATTTCGGGGAGGCGTTCTTCAAAGCGCAGGAAGCTACTAAGACAGAACTGCCTCTGGAGGGAACTGTCCTTATCAGTGTCAGCGACAGGGATAAGCCTGAGGTGGCAGAGGTGGCCCGGGGACTGCATGAACTGGGATTCAGGCTTATGGCCACAGGCAGAACGCAGGAACTGATCGCAGATGCGGGAATTCCGGTTAAGAAGATTGCTAAAATAAATGAGGGAAGGCCTAATATACTGGATGAGATGACAAACCAGAAGATTTCTATGGTAGTGAATACTCCGGTGGGCAAGAAGGGTGCCGTGGATGACAGTTACATCCGAAAGGCCGCTATCAAGTATAAGATTCCATACGTGACAACCATGGCTGAAGCCAAGGCGACGGTAGAAGGAATCAGGGCGGCGAAAGCCGGTAAATTCTCTGTTCAGTCACTTCAGGAATTCCACAAAAATATAAGATAAACTGATTTCCGGTAGAGAAAGAGGGCTTGCGCCTTTTCTTTACCGGATTTTTATATTTCAGGGATTGTAATAAATGGGAATACTCGTTATAATAGAACTACTACTCATAAAGTGGCTTCATCTGATGGAATAGGGTGCAGGACAGAAACTTTCAGTTTCCCATGTGCCTATTTTTTTGACCGCTTTTGAGAGTTTCTGTGAGAAAAGAAGGGAGGAAGAAAAATGAGACTCATAGCAAAGTATCTGAAAAACTATAAAAAAGTCTTTCTGCTGAATCTTCTCTCGGTCTTTGGCTTCGCCTTAGTGGAACTGGGGATTCCCACTATCGTGGCCCAGATGATCGACAAAGGAGTGACCACAAACGATCCGTCTTATATTTTAAAGATGGGGGGAGTGATTGTAATCATATCTATTGTGGGAGTGGGAGGAACGATCCTGATGGGATACTGCTGTGCATTTATCTCCACGGGGATCACCTGCGATATCAGGAATGATATGTTTCGTAAAATTCAGGGATTTTCCAACCGTGAGTATCAAAAATTCGGGGCGGCATCACTGATTACAAGGACGAACAATGACGCGTTTCAGATTCAAATGTTTATGAATATTCTATTTAGAACAGCACTTATGACACCTGTGATGATATTCGTTAGCTTTACTTTGGTACTTCGGACTTCTCTGCCCCTGTCCCTGATCATTATCTCTACGGTTCCGGTGATTATCATTGGGGTGCTGGTGGTGGCAAAAATCTCCGAGCCGCTCAGTGAGAATCAGCAGCTGTCCATGGAGGCAATTAACCGAATATCCAAGGAAAACCTGAGCGGAATCCGGGTGATCCGGGCCTTTAACAATGATCCATATGAGCAGAAGCGGTTTAATGAGGCGAATAATCAGTATATGAAGTATTCGAAAAAGCTCTTCAAGCTCATGTCCCTGACACAGCCTATTTTCTTTTTTCTGATGAATATAGCTGGAATGGGTATCTTCTGGGTAGCTGCCAATATGATACACGCGGGTCATCTGGAAATCGGGCAGCTGGTAGCCTTTATGGATTATCTGTTCCATGCTATGTTTTCCGTTATGCTGTTCTGCCTGGTATTCATGATGTACCCCAGGGCAAGAGTCAGCGCAAAACGGATTGAGAAAGTAATGAATCAGGAGGTTGCCATTAAGAATCAGGAAGACGGCATCCCTCTCAAGGGGGAAGTGGAAGAGGTGGTGTGGGATCACGTTACCTTTGTCTATCCAGACGGAGAAGAAGCAGTTCTGAAAGATATATCCTTTTCTGCCAAAAAGGGGGAGACCATTGCCTTTATCGGCAGCACGGGTTCCGGTAAGAGCACGCTTATCAATTTGATTCCAAGAGCGTATGATGTGAGCGGAGGGAGTATTCGAATCAACGGCAGGGATATCCGAGATTTTAATCTGGCTTCCCTGAGGGATGCCATTGGCTTTATTCCTCAGAAAACCATGTTATTCAGGGGAACCATAGCCGACAATATCCGATTCGGCAAAGAAGATGCCACAGATCGGGAAGTAGAGCAGGCGGCAAGGACTGCCCAGGCCTATGACTTTATTATGGAAAAGGGCGGCTTTGACGAGAATATCACTGAGAGTGCCACGAATATCTCCGGCGGACAGAAACAGAGGCTTTCCATTGCCAGGGCACTGGTAAAGCGTCCGAAGATTTATATATTTGACGATTCCTTCTCTGCTTTGGACTTTAAGACAGATGCGACCCTGAGAAGAGAACTGAAGAAGGAGACAAGGAATGCGATTGTCATGGTAGTTGCTCAGAGGATTGCCAGCATTATGGACGCAGACCAGATTGTCGTGCTCAACGAAGGAAAGATTGTGGGGATGGGAACCCACAGAGAATTGCTGAAATCCTGCTCCATCTATCATGAAATCGCAGTCTCCCAGCTGAGTGAGGAGGAATTGGCGAATGCATAAAAAGCTACAGAAATTAAAAGATAATATCGCACAGCTGAGTCCTTTTATCGCCCCTTACAAGTGGGGGTTCTGGGGAGCTGTACTTATGGGAATCATCTCCATTGCAGCTATGACTACAGCTCCAAGAATAGAAGGTATGATTACAACACAGCTGGCAAAGGATGCCTCGGATCTCATGCAGAAACTGCCGGGAGCCGGCGTCCATTTTAAAACCGTATTGCATATCCTGGCCGTGCTGGCTGTGATTTATCTTGTAAAAACGCTGGCTCAGGCAGCCAGCGCCATTATGCTGACGAATTCCATACAAAATGCTATGCACGATATGAGAAATGCGGTGCAGGATAAGGTGAGAAGACTTCCGGTCCGGTATTTTGATTCCAACAGCTTTGGGGACGTACTGAGCCGGATTACCAATGATATTGACACCATATCTAATGCACTGCAGCAGAGTTTCATGCAGATCATCAACGGGATCCTCACTTTAATTCTGGCAATTGTTATGATGTTTACGATACAGCCTGTGATGGCGTGTATGGCTTTGGTTATTATCCCTCTTAGTCTTCTGATTACCAGGTTTATCATAAAAAAAAGTCAGAAGCAGTTTAATGCCCAGCAGAATTCTATGGGAGAGCTGAACGGTGCTATTACTGAAATGTACACCGGCTTTCGGGAGATTCTGTTGTTTAACCGTCAGGCAGACTCTGTAAGGGAATTCGAGGAGATCAACGACAGACTGCGGAAGCATGCTTTTTCCGCCCAGTTCCTTTCCTCCATGCTTTCCCCTCTAATCTCACTGGTTACTTATCTGACCATAGGCGCTATAGCTGTAACCGGTGCACTGTTTGCGTTAAGCGGCGTGATTACCATAGGGAATCTCCAGGCCTTTATCCGTTATGTATGGCAGATCAACGATCCTCTGTCTCAGGTTTCCCAGCTGTCTGCCCAGATTCAGGCAGCCTTTGCGGCCATGGACAGGGTATTCGGGATTCTCAGGGAAGAGGAAGAGGTGAAGGAGGCCGATCCGCCTGTGATTTTGGAAAAGGCGGAGGGAAATGTTACCTTCGACCATGTCTCCTTTGGATACAGAGAACGCCCGGTGATCCAGGACTTTACCATTGAGGTAAAGAAAGGGCAGATGGTTGCCATTGTGGGGCCTACCGGAGCGGGAAAGACCACATTGATTAATCTTTTGATGCGCTTTTACGATGTGAACAAAGGCAGCATACGAATTGACGGTGTTGATATCAGAGATATGAAGCGGAGGGATCTGAGGAATATCTTCGGAATGGTTCTGCAGGATACCTGGCTGTTTTCCGGAAGTATATTTGATAATATCCGTTACGGGCGTCTGGATGCCAGAAAAGATGAGGTGATCGACGCGGCAAAGGCGGCTAATATCCATCACTTTATACGGACTCTTCCGGGAGGATATGATATGGTAATTGACGAGGAAGGAAGTAACATCTCTCAGGGAGAAAAACAGCTGCTAACCATTGCCAGGGCTATCTTAAAGGACCCGGATATCCTGATCCTGGATGAGGCTACTTCTTCAGTTGACACCAGAATCGAGCGGATACTGCAGGATGCCATGCAGAGGCTTATGGAAGGAAGAACCAGCTTTGTGATTGCCCACCGGCTGTCTACCATTAAAAATGCGGATATGATTCTTGTGATCCGGGACGGAAATATTGTTGAACAGGGAACACATGCGTCTCTTTTGGCGGCACATGGGTTCTACGAACAGCTTTACAATTCCCAGTTTGCGGGAAAACAGATATAGAAGATAAGAAAAAGAAAAAGAACTTCTGTGACGCTCACAGGAAGTTCTTTTTCTTATGGTATAAGGAAAATTTAATCTGGTTAAGCTGTTAAGTAGAACATACTTGGGATTGGAGGAAATTATGGTTACATTTCGGGATCTCACCCTGGAGGATCAGGATATGATAAACAGTTACTTTGAGAGACTTCAGGCAAATAATTCAGAATGCAGTTTTACAAATTTATTTATATGGAGAAAATGCTATCATGTCCAGTGGGCGATTGTGGAAGGGTATCTGGTGATTCTGACCACGGTCAGAGGAAAAAGCTGGATTTTACCGCCGTTCGGTAATTATCAGGATGGAGATTTGAAAAAAGTAATGGAACTTCTGAAAGTATATTTTCAGGAAAAAGCCATGCCATTTGTAATCCGGGCCATTCCGGAAGCGGCAGCTGAAGCACTGAAGAAAGAGGTGCCCGGCTGGTTCTGGATGGAGGAGGAGAGAGAAATATTTGATTATATCTACCGGGGAGAAGATCTCAGGCTTTTAAAAGGAAAGAAATATCACGGTAAGCGCAATCACATCAACCAGTTTAAAAAACGATATTCAGATTATGGATATGAGAAGATTACCGCGGAGAACATTCCGGAGGTAAAAGAATTTTTGGAGCGCTGGTGCTTTTACCGGCAGTGCAAGAGCGACTTTGACAGAGAGCTGTACTGCGAAAAAAAAGCCATTTATGAAGCTTTTTCCAGTTGGGAGCAGCTAAAATGCACAGGGGGAGCTATGAGGGTAAATGGAAAAATTGAAGCATTTACCATAGGAGAGCAGCTGAATAAGGACACTGTACTGATTCATATAGAGAAAGCAAACGTAGAGATACCTGGTTTATACGGGGTGATTCATCAGGAGTATCTCCTTCATGAATGGCCGGATATCCTGTATGTAAACCGGGAAGAGGATATGGGAGATGAAGGTCTGAGAAAAGCGAAGCTTTCTTTTTATCCTGCTGCGTTTGCCAGGAAATGGAAGGCGGAGTACCAGGAGAAAGATACACTTTACTGTCATAGAGCATCGGACGAAGATAAGGAGGAGGTGAAGCGACTGTGGGAATACTGCTTCACTGATACCAGAGAATTTACAGAATGGTATTTCAGCAGATATTACAGGACAGAGAGAACCTTTGGCGCTTTTTTTAATGGGGATCTGACCGCAAGTGTTCAGATGATTCCCTATGAACTCTTAGTAAGAGGAAAAAAAATGAGGGCCTCTTATGTGGTGGGGCTGGATACTGCTCCGGAATACCGCAGAGGCGGAGTGGGAAGAAAACTCCTGAAGTACAGTATGGAAGAAATGCGCAGAGAAAAGCGCTGTATCAGCCTTCTGATGCCATTCTCGCCTGACTTCTACCTTCCTCTGCAGTGGACTTTCTGCTATTTTAAACAAAACTATGTGATAGACCCTTGGGACTTAAACTATGCCAGAAAGCCGCACCTGGGAAGGGCGGCACAGGAACACGGGACCTTTCGCCGGGTACGGATGAAGGACGCAGTTCAGGTGATGCAGAACATTTATCAATCCTATCAGATCGGCAGAAACGGCGGTATTCTAAGAGGGGAGGAGCAATGGGAGCTTCTAACGGAAAGCTGGGAATTGGAACATGCAGTCTGCTATGTCCTTTCCGGGAAGGAAGTCCAACAGGCATATATGGTATACTCTATAGAGGGTACGGTGATGCGCATCCATGAGATGCTATATACAGGCGAGCAGGCAAAACGGGAGTGTCTGGACTTCATTTACGGACACCGTTCTCATATTGTTAAGGCAGAGTGGGCGGCAGAAAGCGGGGATACAACATTTTGCTATCTGAATCCCGGCAGAAGTGTATGCACCTTACAGCCTTTTCTGATGGCGAGAGTTGTGGATGTAATACAGGCCTGGCGGGAGTTTGCAGTTCTTGCCATGAAAGAACCTGTGATCATCCGTATAGAGGATGAGCTTCTGGAGTGGAATAATGCCGTATTCAAGTTTTGGGAGACGGACGGAAAGAAGGAGTCTCAGAGGCTTGGAGAGGAGGTCCAGTGGGATTACTGTATGGGAATTGAAAGCTTTACACAGCTGCTGATGGGCTCCTCCTCTTTTGAAGAATTACTGACCCGGGGAGCAATCGTACGCGGCGGAGCGCTTGAGGGGGAGCCCTTAAAAAGCCTTTTTCCAAAATTGAATAACGATATCCAGGAATACTATTAAGATTGAAATTTTTCTCCTTATAGGGTAAACTGTTGAATAAATGGAACCTTTGCTTCTGTATTCTGCTTAGAAGGCAGAAGCAGATGGGGGCCATTTGCAGGAGTATAAATAATGCCGGTGCAAAAACAGGGGAGCATCATCGGCTGTAAGTGCACAAGCACTTTACGAAGGGAGGAAATCATGAACTACATAGGAAAATATTTGGGAGATCTGGGGGGATTGACCAATAAGTACAGCAGTACACTGATGACAGTGGGAATTGTATTCGCACTTTTGAACTGTTTTTTCGGGTATAAACTGAGAAAGGTATGGATTACCCTGGTAGGTGCGCTGGCAGGTGCTGCAGCAGGAGGTGCTGCGGGGTATTACTTTTTAAAGGATGTGAAGCTGTCAGCTGCCATTGCTGCAGGCGGAGCGATTCTTTTGGCGGTATTTGCATTCCAAATCTATCGTCTGGGACTCTTTGTTCTGTGCGGGGGGCTGACCTATTGGATGCTTGGACAGCTTTTCTCAGCCGATACCTCTATGGCTAGAGGGATTTGCATCGTTGCAGGAGTGGTGGTAGGTGTTCTGGCGCTCCAGTATGAGAGAATTATTGTGATTCTGACAACGGGAATCTGCGGAGGCTTTGGAGCTTCCAGGCTTTTATTTACAATGACCGGCCGGGAGGCGGGGATCCTTGCAGTGTTGGTGGGACTGATCCTTGCAGCTTTGGGGATCCTGTTTCAATATCAGCTTGGGACTAAGAGAGGAAAAGAGGAGTTTGAAAAAGATTCCCAGTCCCTCTTTCACAGAGACGGCAAAAGCCGGGGACGCAGCCGGAGAAAAAAGAGGAGCCTAAGGGATTACCTGCCTACCCGCAGGAAGAAAAAAAAGAAGAAGCGGGGAAAGGCGGATACCTCAGAGAATGTTCAGACTTCCACCAGCCGGCAGAGCAGGGGAACAGGAGGCACTAAGAAAAAAAGCGGAACAAACTCTGAGAGGCCTCAGACTTCAAAACGAAACAAGTTAAATTCGGAACCGGAAGACGAGCGTTTGGAAGAGTCTTGTCTTTCTGAGAACCGTCAGGACAGAATCCGGGAGGGGTATGAGAATCCTTTGGATATGGACGAGATTGCAAAGATGATCTCAAAAGATGTACAAAAGATTTATGAGGATCAGGAGGAAAAATAAGCCATTGTAAACCATCATCACTCTGTTATCACGTGTGACAGGGCACACGACGGCCTTTATTTTACCGTCGTGTGTAAGGTTTACTTAAACAAAGGCAATACGATTTTCCCTGATAATACGGCATAAATGAATAGGGCGCTAACAATACATAGAATTGCGCCGAACAAGCGGAAGACGGCAGGAAACCATTGCCGCTTTGACCGGTCTGCAATGGTTCTGGATGGCAGTATAAGAAATTTGCAGTAAAATACAGATATCCTCAAATAAGGCAGCGTCTGGCAGGCATTTACCGCGTTCCCATGTTGAAAGATATAACCTATCTTATTTCTGTTATTTTTGTGAATAAGGCCTCCATTTTTTTGTAATCACAAATAAACGAATCAATACTGGCCTCCACCATTTCTTTCTCACTAATGATAGCAAAATGCAGAATATAACCTGATTCTTATGCTAATTGCCGTATTAATTCCCTCTGGGTTCTCCCATTTCCTTCACTAAATGGATGGAGTGCATTTATTTCTGAAAAATAATAGGCTGCTTTTTGAACAATTTCTCTTTGGAGAGTCGCTTTAAATAATCATCATTCTGTAATTTTCTAAATAGTTCACTTGCCTGCATTTCAATGAATTGTACTTTGCAAAACATATTTGATTTTGCAATATCAACTGTACGGATTTTCCCAGCCCAGGAATATATATCTTGAAATATATATTTGTGAATATTTCGCAAGTGCTCAAAATCAAATTTACCTGTTACTGGTTTCTCCAGCAAATCCATTAATGAAGCATTGTCAATTTCCGTTCTACTTCGGGAAGCTTATCACTGTCTTGAACGTTCAATTTGTTAATCAAAACATCTGAATTAGGATAGCAGTAGATTTTATCACTCATTTATCACTCCTTATAGTTCTCCAAAATCTGCTGCCTGATAGTGTCCTTGTCCTTAGTTTTCTGATATTCTTTCAACAATTTTATATCTTCCCTGTCTAGCGGCATTTGTTCCATTGCCATTGAAGCACTGACTTCGGAAACCTGTTCTTCAGATGTGTATAAACGTGGAATTTTTATTTCAAAAGGAATACTTTTTGTTAATATAATTTGTTTTAATAACATATTGACAACTGATGACAAATTAGTTCCAAGTTCTTCAAGAATGACACTGGCCTGTTCCTTATCTTTAGCATCAGTACGCACCTGTAAAAATGTTTTCTCCATAAAAATACCTCCTGATATAGTCAAATAACTATTGAATTCTATATATATTAAGTATATTATTTTGTAGTGACATTATCAATACATTTTATTGGTCACCCTGAGCTTTTCGGCAAACTGCATTTGTGTCATATCATGTTCTTTTCTGCGGGCAGCAATAAATTTTCCGATTTTGTTTTGCTCCATCTTCAGGTAGAACAAAATCCACCAGAGGAAGAATAAGGAGGAACAAGGGAAAGAGTGGGGTTATATTCCCTTACATACTCATATATTTTATAATTATAGTTTTTCCGCCGGGATATTACAAGATATACTGCATGTCAGCCAACACCATGTATAAAGTAGTGTATCTGGTTAATAAACAGATAAAATAATGAAAAATATAAATAAGTATTGACAAAATTGTATAAAAGGGTTAATATAATAATATAAAATAACAAAAGAAATAAATAACAGATTAAATGCATTATTCCTTTTGTTATTCAATTTAAGATAAGGAGGTACGGACCGCCAAAACCTTAAAGTAACAAACCCAAAGAACTGTAAAACTTTACTTATACTTTTTAATGGAGAAAGGTGATGTCAACCACATAATCCTAGTGAAAGATGAGAAAAGGTTTTATAGAGAAAGAGGTACAAGAATGATTGAAGAATCAAAGTGAGATGGGTATCGATAAATAATAGTCGATGCCCATCTTGCTTTTGTCTGCAGATATATTTTATCTGATCCTATGAAAAGTACATAAAAAATCAGTGGTTAAGTAGGAAGAAGCTTTATAAAATTTATGCAAAACAGCAAAAAAAGTATAAATTGGAAAATCAACATTGACAGATATATCGTCAGGATTTATAATAAAATCATCTTGAAACGGGTTTCAAATAACAAAGTGACATAAAAGGAGTACAAAATGACAAGTATTCGGGATGTGGCAAAGCTGGCAGGGGTATCTCCGGCAACAGTATCCAGAGTAATGAACAAAACAGCGAATGTGGACAGTGTGAAGCGGCAGAGGGTTGAACAGGCCATAAAAGAAACCGGTTTCAAACCCAATGAGGTAGCCCGCTCCTTATATAAAAAGTCCTCTAGGATTATAGGGGTGATTGTGCCAAATATCGAGAATCCATTTTTCAATGAACTGGCAGGGGCAATCGAAGAGGAGTGTGACAAAAAGGGGTATCGACTGACATTATGCAATTCTAATAATGATTTGGAAAAGGAAAAACGGAATATGAATCTCCTGAGCAGAATGAATGCAGATGGCATCATACTTATGACGAATCAGAAGGAGATAAAAGAAGAAGTAAGAAAGTGTCAGATACCGGTCATTATGCTGGACCGTCAGGTGGGAACCGGAAGTGAGATTGCATACATCCAGTCAGACCATTACATGGGGGGCCGCATGGCGATGGAACATCTTCTGGACTGTGGATGCAGAAACATTGTGCAGATGAGCGGCCCAAGCCGTTTTTCCAGTGCCAGACAGAGATTTCAGGGATACACAGATGTGTGCAGAGAAAGAAACGTGACAGCGGTTACATTAGAGTGTGAGTATGATTATGAGGACGGGTTAAAAAAGGCGGAAGAACTCATAGAGAATTATCCGGAGACCGATGGAATTATAGCGGCAAATGATATGGTAGCCATCTCCGTATACAAAGTGCTGACAAAGAAAGGATACCGGATTCCCCAGGATATTCAGCTGATTGGATTTGACAATATAAATCTGAGCAGACTGTTTACCCCTGAGATTACTACCATAGAACAGCCCATTGCCCAGATGGGGCAGGAGGCGGTCAAGGTACTTACAGACCATATTGAAGGAAGAGAGATCCGGCGGCAGAATGTGTTCCCGGTAAGATTGATTCCGAGAGAGACCACCGTGGATAAGCCGGTGAATAAATAAAGAAAAGGAGTAAATATAATGAAAACAGCAGTTGTGGGAAGTATTAACATGGACATGACAGTAACAGCGGAGAGAATTCCGCTAAAAGGAGAGACCTTAAAGGGAGACGAGCTTCATTATATCCCCGGAGGCAAGGGGGCCAATCAGGCTGTGGCAATGGCAAAGCTGGGAGCGGAGGTAGAGATGTTCGGATGTGTGGGCGATGATGAGGCAGGACAGAAGCTCATAAAGAACATGCAGGAGGCAGGTGTCAGTACTGGTCATATCAGAATTGTGAAGGATGTTCCCACAGGCATCGCCCTGATTACAGTGGGAGAGAATGACAACACCATAATCGTGGTGGCAGGCGCTAATAACTGCGTGGATAGAGCATATGTGGACAGTATAAAAGAGGAACTTTTCCAGTGCGATATCGTGCTGCTGCAGCATGAAATTCCTCAGGAGACTGTAGAATATGTGGTTGATATCTGCACCGGGCAGGGGATTAAAGTGGTGCTGAATCCTGCGCCTGCAAGGCCGGTAAAGCAGGGGATTCTGGAAAAGGTTACCTACCTTACCCCTAATGAACACGAGGCGGCTATTTTATTTGGAAATGAGTGCTCCACAGAAGATCTCCTGAAAAAATATCCGGAAAAGCTTGTGATTACCCTGGGCTCCAAAGGTGTTATTACCTGCAGAAAAACTGGTGAGATTCTCCTGGTCCCAGCCAGAAAGGCAGATGTAGTGGATACCACAGGGGCGGGTGATACGCTCAACGGAGCTTTCACCGTAGAGATTGCAAAAGGCAGGGATATAGAAAGTGCACTGAAACTGGCCAATACAGCTGCCAGCCTGTCCACAGAAAAGTTCGGAGCACAGGGCGGTATGCCTACTCTGGAAGAAGTAATCAAGGAAATGGAAGCATAAAAGGTAAAATCTAAGGCCGGTATAGATTTCTTATGGGAGAAATAGATACCGGCAGAGAAAGCGGAGGAAAAAGGATGAAGAAACATGGAATAGTAAACAGCGATATATCCAGGGTGCTCAGCTATATGGGACACACAGACACCATTGCAGTAGGGGACTGTGGTCTGCCTGTCCCCGATGAGACGGAGAGAATAGACCTGGCGCTGACTTTGGGAAAACCTGGTTTTATGGAAGTTTTGAAAGCGGTTTCAGAAGACATGAAAGTAGAAAAGATTGTATTGGCTGAAGAAATAAAAGAAAAGAATCCAGCTATTCTGAGGGAGATTAAGGAACTTTTTCAGGTTTTAGAAACCGGTTTCAACGTGGAGTTTGTTTCCCATGAGGAACTAAAAAAGCAGACAAAACAATGCAGGGCAGTAATTCGTACCGGTGAGACAACGCCCTATGCGAATATTATTTTGCAGTCTGGCTGTATATTTTCGTAGTTAGAATGCTGTATAGGACAGCAAGAAGGAAGGGAGGAAGTTGCCATGCAGATAGAGATGAAGGGGATTGACAAATCCTTTGGACAGAATCAGGTGCTGAAGGATGCCGGGTTTGTGCTGGCTCCCGGCGAGGTACATGCATTAATGGGGGAAAACGGCGCCGGCAAGTCTACGTTAATGAAGATTCTTACAGGAGTGTATACCAGAGATGGGGGAACGGTAACCGTAGACGGGAAAGAAGTGCTGTTTAAGAACCCTCAGGAGGCCGAGAGAGCCGGCATTGTGTTTATCCATCAGGAATTAAATGTACTGTTTGACCTCACAGTGGAAGAGAATCTGTTTCTGGGCAGAGAGATTAGAAACCGGCTGGGGATGTGCAATCAGAAGGCCATGAGAAAGAAAGCGGAAGCAACCCTGGAAAAGCTTGGGGTTCAGATTCCCGTTGATCGGGTAATGTCTGAGCTTTCTGTGGGACAGCAGCAGATGATTGAAATCTGCAAAGCCCTTATGGTGGATGCCAGGGTGATTATTATGGATGAACCTACCGCTGCCCTTACCCAGAGCGAGACGGCAGTGCTTTTTGAGGTGATTCAGTCTTTGAGGAAAAAAGGGGTGTCTATTGTCTATATCTCTCATCGGATGGAAGAGATTTTTGAATTGTGCGACAGGATCACCGTGCTTCGGGATGGATCCTATATAGGGACAAAGAACATTCCTGAGACGAATATGAATGAAATTGTTAAAATGATGATAGGGCGTGAAATCGGAGAGCGTTATCCGAAAAGGGAGGTTACCATAGGAAGAGAGATGCTCCGGGTTGAAGGACTGACAAAAAAGGGAGTGTTTCAGGATGTGAACTTTTCTGTGCACGCCGGTGAAGTGCTGGGAGTATCCGGCCTGATGGGTGCAGGCCGGACGGAGATCATGCAGGCTATCTTCGGAAATCTGTCCTGGGATCAGGGAAATATTTATATTGACGGCCGGAAGGCTACGATAAAGAATCCGCTTCACGCTATGGAGCAAGGCATTGGTTTTATCACAGAAGACCGAAAGACCGAGGGGCTTATGCTGGAAGAGAGCATCAAAAATAATATCTCCCTGGCAAATCTGGGGCGGATCTCAGGAAAGGCCGGAGTTATCAGCAGAGCGGCGGAGGATGAACTTGTGGGCAAGGCGATAGAAGAGCTCCGCATCAAATGCTTTGGTCCTTTCCACGAATGCAATAATTTAAGCGGAGGAAACCAGCAGAAGGTAGTCTTTGCCAAATGGATTTATACGAATCCCAGAATTCTGATACTGGATGAGCCAACCAGGGGTGTGGACATAGGCGCAAAAAAGGAAATATACAGTATTATTAATGAGCTGGCAGCCAAGGGCGTAGCAATTATCATGGTATCATCAGAACTGCCGGAAATACTTGGAATGAGCGATCGGATTATGGTTGTGCGGGAAGGGCTGATTCGGGGAATCATTGCTCAGGAAGAGGCAAATCAGGAAAAAGTAATGACATTAGCTACGGGAGGTACCTTATAATGAATGAAAATAAGAAAAAAGTTTTAAACTATGCCCAGGACTTCGGAGCTCTGATTGCTCTGGTGGTATTAATCCTGGGAATCAGTATCGCAAGCCCTGAATTCAGAACCTGGTCCAACTTTTTATCACTGCTGCGTCAGTCTTCCATCAACGGACTGATTGCATTTGGTATGACATGTGTAATTCTCACAGATGCCATTGACCTGTCTGTAGGTTCCGTGCTGGCGCTCAGTACGGCTCTGTGTGCAGGTATGATTACAGCCGGAGTTCCGGCAGGTCTGGCTATGATTCTGGCTCTTATCCTGGGAGCCGCCCTGGGTGTTGTCAGCGGTGTTTTGGTTACAAAGGGACGTCTCCAGCCGTTTATCGCTACACTGATCACTATGACCGTGTACCGGGGACTGACTATGATCTTTACCAATGGAAAACCCATTTCCAATCTGGGTGACAGCTTTGTCCTTAAATTAGTAGGAAAAGGGAACTTTTATCATATACCTATCCCAGTCATTCTTCTGATTCTTATTTTCCTGATCTTCTTCTTTCTGCTGAACAAGACAACGTTTGGAAGACGGGTTTACGCAACCGGCAGCAACTGGAAGTCTGCGAAGCTGGCAGGGGTAAATATACATAAGACAAAGATTATCGTGTATGGTATCTCCGGCCTTATGGCAGCACTCTCCGGACTGATTCTTCTCTCCAGATTAGGATCGGCCCAGCCCACACTGGGGGACGGGTATGAACTGGATGCTATCGCTGCGGTAGCCTTGGGCGGAACCAGTATGAGCGGAGGAAGAGGTAAGATTTACGGAACATTTATTGGTGTGCTGATTATAGCGGTGCTGAACAACGGTCTCAACATTCTGGGGGTATCCTCTTACTATCAGGATGTTATCAAAGGCCTGGTTATTCTTGTAGCTGTATTATCTGATAGAAAAAGATAGGGGGAAGAACTCATGAAAAGATTTACGTTCCTTAAAAAATGTGCGGTATTTGCGGCAGCCATCGCTTTGGCAGCCGGCCTTGCGGGCTGCAATGCGATTACGATCGATGGGGAGGATACCTCAGAAGGTTCTGCAAAAGGGGGGAATGCCATTGGCTTTTCTGTCTCAACCCTGAATAATCCATTTTTTGTATCTCTGGCAGACGGGGCTAAAGCTAAGGCGGAAGAAGAGGGAGCAAACCTGATCGTGGTAGATGCAGGGGATGACGCGGCGAAGCAGACCAGTGACATAGAAGATTTAATCTCCAGAAATGTAGGGGTATTGATTGTGAATCCGGTGGATTCCGACGCAGTTGCCCCGGCTGTAAAAAATGCGGTATCCAAAGGGATTAAGGTCATTGCCGTTGACCGGGTAGTAAACGGAGTGGAGGTTGACTGTCAGATTGCGTCTGATAATGTGGCGGGTGCCAAAATGGCAACTGAGTATCTGGAAGAGCTCATCGGAAAAGGCGCCAAGGTTGCGGAACTGGAAGGCGTACCGGGGGCATCTGCCACCATTGACAGAGGAGAGGGATTCCATCAGGTGGCAGATACGGCTTTTGATGTGGTGGCAAGTCAGACTGCAAACTTTAACCGTGCGGAGGGCATGACGGTAATGGAAAATATTCTCCAGTCAGACAGCAGTATTCAAGGGGTATTTGCCCACAATGATGAGATGGCGCTGGGGGCTGTGGAGGCCATTGCCGCCTCAGGAAAAGATATTAAAGTGGTAGGATTTGATGCCACGGATGATGCCCAGGAGGCTGTAAAAGCAGGGAAGATGGCAGCAACAGTTGCTCAGAAGCCTGACAAGATGGGGGAAACCGCTGTTGCAGCTGCACTTCAGATTTTGGCAGGAGAAACGGTAGATCCATCCATACCGGTAGAAGTAGAACTTATAAAATAGCAGAAGAAAAATAGGTTAGGACGTTGTTTTTATGAAAAAATGACGTCCTAAATTGTATTTTAAATAATTATGTAGTATAATCCGGTATAAAGGCTAAAAATAAGTGGAGAACTGATAGATGTTTGGATATGTTACGATTTATAAACCTGAGCTGAAAGTAAAGGACTACTATAAGTATAAAGCATACTACTGCGGCCTGTGCCAGACCTTGAAAGAAAAATACGGGTTTACTGGGCAGATGACTCTGACGTATGATTTTACTTTTGTTACCCTTTTATTGACATCTTTGTATGAAAGTGAGTCCAGGATGTCTATGAAACACTGTAAAGTGCATCCGGTGAAAAAGACCGGGATGCTCCAGAACGAAATTACGGAATATGCCGCAGAGATGAATCTGCTTTTAGCCTATTATCATTTCCTGGATGACTGGAAGGATGAAAGAAAACTAACCGGTCTCTCCGGGATTCATGCTTTAAAAAGCAAAGCGTCCGGGGTCATCAGAAAATATCCGAAAAAATGCAAGAAAATTTACACCTGTCTGGAAGAACTGTCCCGCTGTGAAGAGGCAAATGAGACAAGTATTGATAAAGTGGCAGGATGTTTCGGAAGGCTTATGGAAGAGCTCTTTATCTACCGAAGGGATCAGTGGGAGGAAGGCCTTAGAAGGCTTGCCTTTTATCTGGGGAAATTTATCTACATTATGGATGCCTATGATGATTTGGAAAAAGACAGGGAGAAAGGAAATTACAATCCTCTGAATTTCCTTTATGAAAAAGAAGAAAATGAAGTCTATGAAGAAGAGTGCCGGCAGATGATGACCATGATGATGGCAGAATGCAGCAGTGAGTTTGAAAAGCTGCCCTGCCTGTTAGACGCGGATATCCTGAGGAATATCCTGTATGCAGGCGTCTGGACTAAATATGATAAAATTCAAAAAGACAGGAAAGAAGGAAAGGAACAAAAAAATGGTAAATGATCCATACAGCATTTTGGGAATCTCACCAAATGCCTCCAATGATGAAGTAAAGAAGGCTTACAGGGATCTAAGCAGAAAATATCATCCGGATTCTTATGTGGATAATCCTCTGGCAGACCTGGCGGAGGAGAAATTTAAAGAGGTGCAGGAAGCCTACGATCAAATTATGAAAGACAGAGAGGGCGGATATGCCGGGGCAGGGTATTCCCAGAGCGGTTATCAGGATGCCGGCACAAGCTACAGCCAGGACAGCAGTGAGGATATGGTACAGCTGAATGCGGCTGTGAATTATATAAACTCCCGCCATTACCGGGAGGCCCTGAACGTTTTGACCCGGATGAGCAGAAGAAGTGCCAGATGGTACTACTGCAGCGCTGCAGCCAATGCAGGAATCGGGAATAATGTGGAGGCTTTGAATCATGCCCGTCAGGCTGTGAATATGGAACCCAACAATCCGGAATATACGAACCTTCTGAATCAGCTCCAGTGGAGTTCTCAGAGGTATCAGACGAACAGCTACGGGGGCGGCCGGCCGGCATATTCTACTGGGAATTTCTGCTGTGATTTGTGGTGTGCTGACAGTTGCTGTGAATGTATGGGAGGAGATCTCTGTCCATGTATTTAAAAGGAAAGAGGATGGCAGTTGGGGGCCTGTCGCTGGCCCTTGCGGTAGTATTCATTGTGCTCAGCGGTATCATTGAGACTAATACGCTGTTTCTATTAGCTGCCGCATCTTTTTTTGTGGGAATTATCATCCGTGAATTTAATCTGCGGATGGGAGTGGCATTTTATATTGCGGCCATTATATTAGGAGTATTGGTTGCCCCTAACAAGCTGTACTGTATTACCTTCGCAGCCATGGGATTCTATGTCCTGATGGTAGAGGTATCCTGGGTGGCCCTGGGAAAAACCAAACGGTTTCAAAACAGAAAAGCGGTTTTCTGGATTATGAAATATCTGGTTTTTAATGTTATGTACCTTCCCATGCTGTACTTCTTTCCCAAACTCTTATTTGCAGGGGAAGTGCACGGAGGAGTAATGCTGGCTTTTATCGCAGGCGGTCAGGTGGTTTTGTTTATATTTGACAGGGCGTACGAATATTTTCAGGTGCAGGTGTGGAATAAATTCAGAAAGCGTCTGGGGCTTTAGGTTAGGCTGATTGTGTTGCTGCATATTATTCCTTCACAGGGAATGGTATTATAAAAAGAACATGAAAACATTACCAACAAATGCAAAAAAGGAGAGAAATTTATGGAAATGGTGTCAATCGCAAAGGAATTACAGGAAAATGCATATCCGGGACGCGGTATTGTTCTTGGACGATCCGCTGACGGAACAAAGGCAGTGGCAGCTTACTTTATTATGGGAAGAAGTGAGAACAGCAGAAACCGTATCTTCGTAGAAGACGGGGAGGGAATCCGCACCCAGGCTTACGACCCTTCTAAAATGCAGGATCCCAGTCTCATTATCTATGCACCTGTAAGAGTGCTGGGCAATAAGACCATTGTCACAAACGGAGATCAGACAGATACAATCTACGAGGGAATGGATCGGCAGATGACCTTTGAACAGTCTCTCCGCTCCAGAGAATTTGAGCCGGACGCACCCAATTATACCCCCAGGATCTCCGGTGTTATGCATGTAGAAAACGGAACATACAGCTATGCAATGTCTATCTTAAAAAGCAACAACGGAAACCCTGATTCCTGCAACCGTTATACCTTTGCTTATGAAAATGCAGCAGCAGGGGAAGGACACTTTATCCATACATATAAATGTGACGGCAATCCTCTCCCAAGCTTTGAGGGAGAGCCCACCCTGGTTGATATTCCGGATGACATTGACGCCTTTACCGATACGTTATGGACCAGCCTGAATGAAGACAATAAAGTATCCCTGTTCGTACGTTTTATTGATATTACTACAGGGGACTACGAGACAAGAATTGTGAATAAGAATAAATAATAAGTTTGGTGCATTTGGGGACGTGTTCTTTCTAAAAGGAACACGTCCCCAAATCGATCCGGCCTGTCCCTTTTTAAGATAAGAAAGGTGTGCGGAAAAACAAATAAAGAATAGAAATAATACAGTAAGCGTTAACTATAGTCTGATAAGTTACATTTTATAGAGAACAGTTCAAAATATATTGACACGTTAAAGGTATTATGATATTATCGGCCTATAAAGGAACTTGGATGGTGATGATATGGCAGGGAAAAAGTCAGGGATGCTTCAGGCAAAAACGAAATGTGATATTGTAGTAGAGGAAATATTATCAATGATCAGCAGAGGTGAGTACTCGGAGAATGAGAAGCTGCCGCCGGAGCATTATTTTGTGGATTATTTTGGCGTAAGCCGTGTGACAATCCGGGAAAGCTTTAAAAAGCTTAACATGCTTGGGGTTGTAACAATAAAGCAGGGAGAGGGAACCTTTGTAAACAGAATTGACTTCGGCACAATGATGAAACCACTTTTCTCTGCTATTGTATTGGATAATCTGGGGATTAGCCAAATCTATGATGCAAGGCTGTTTGTAGAATCCGGGAATGCCAGACTTGCTGCCAGAAATCGGACGGAAGAAGAACTAGAGACTTTAGATGAGCTGTTGCGGAAAATGAGGGAGGTGGTGAATCATAAAGATACCAACCGTTTTAACCAATTGGATATTTTATTTCATGAGATGATTGGAGAAATGTCCAGAAATCACATTATGTCTGCTACCTACAAAACAATTAAAGATATCCTTAAAAATTATATTACACAGAGCAATCTTTCTTTCTCTACAGTAGAAAGTTCTTTACAACAGCATATAGAGATTGTGGAAGCAATTAGAGAACATAACGAGGAGAAAGCCAGGATTGTTATGGAGAACCATGTAGAGCAGAGAAAACTGGCCTTAATTAAGCAGTTTAACGAGGAAGGTGCACCGGATTATATTAAAGTAGAAAATTAGAGTGGGGTTAAATTATGGGACGTGTGCAAAAATTACCTTATGGGAAAAGATTTATTGAGCTGGATCTGAACAAATTGGGCAGTGTCCAGCTCGTAGAACCAAATCCTGTTCTAAATGAACGGGATGAGGAAGTGATTGTAAGAGAAGCTTTGGAGCATCCAATGGGCTCTATAAGTTTAAAAGAACTTACAAAAGGCGTGAAGAAAATTCTGATTATAACCAATGATAATACTCGTCCAATGCCAAGTAAAATAACGATTCCTGCTATCATAAGGAGTTTTTATTGGGATGAAAGGTATTATGATATTACTATTTTGATTGCCAATGGTCTCCACAGGGAGATGAGAGAAGAAGAAATGCGGGAACAATTTGGGGAGGAAATCTGCAGCAAATACAGAATAGTGAATCATAATGCTTCGGATCGTACACAGTTAGTTGATTTTGGCAGACTGTCATCGGGAAATGTACTTTGGCTGAACAAGCTTCTTGTGGAGCATGACCTAATCATCTCAGAGGGCTTTATAGAACCTCATTTTTTTGCCGGTTACAGCGGAGGGCGAAAAAGTATACTGCCGGGGGTTGCAGGAGAAGAGACAATATTACATAATCACAGGCCTGAAAATATAGCAAGCCCATATGCAACAGGAGCTAACTTAGATGGCAATCCCATACATAAAGAGTGCCAGGAGGCGGCTAAAATGGGAAAACTTGCATTTATATTAAATGTGGCGCTGGATCGCAGTAAAAAGATTGTGGGGGCTTTTGCGGGAGATCCGGTTAAAGCCCACACATGCGGATGTGAATATGTTAAGAGAATGATGTCAGTTGCGGCAAAACGAACGGATATTGTCATCACCACTAATAACGGCTATCCATTAGACCGAAATTTGTACCAGGTTGTAAAAGGGATAGATACAGCATCAAAGATTGTAAAGGAAGGAGGGGTAATAATAGTTGCTGCAGAGTGCATGGAAAAAGTAGGTCATAAAAACTTTGAGGATTTGATTCTTTCCTGCCGCAGTGTTGAAGAACTGCACTGCAAAATGTCATCTCCGCCGTCAACGGCAGACAAATGGCAGGTGCAGATTCTTGCCAGAGCATTAAAAAAATATAAAATAATTCTGGTAAGTGACGGCATTGATCAAGCACTTTCCGAAAAGCTTTTTCTAATTCATGCAGTCAGTATAGAGGAAGCTGTGAAAAAAGCTTTTTTAATTAAAGGAACTGGGGCAAGTGTGACAGTGATGCCGGAAGGCCCGGTCACAATTCCGGTAGTAAATGATGAAATACGGTGTCTGGGTTGAGAAGATGAAAAGGAGAGAGATTATATGAAAAACAATAAGAAGTTTTTTAGAATTACCGCGGTAATATGTATGGCAGCGTTGACTTGCGGGCTTTTGACAGGATGCTTTGGAAACTCTAAATCAGATGCAGATACAGCGAAAAAAGAAGACACAGCCCAGGCGTCAGACAAGGCGTCTTCCGGAGAGAATACAGTAGAACTTTCTATTGCTCATATTGGAGCCTTAGAATCTCCCTCGAACCTTGCAGTAGAGCACTTTATAGAACTGGTAGAGGAAAGGTCCGGGGGTTCCATAAAGATCACGAACTATCCTGCCAGCCAGTTGGGTGCGGACAGAGATATTCTGGAAGGAATCGTGGGAGGCACTATTGATATGGGAATTCCTGCGGCTGGAATTTCGGCACTCTATCTTCCTGAATATTATATTTTCGATGCGATGTATATGTTTGAGAGCGAGGAACATTTAAAAAAGGTAGCGGAAGGGGAATTAGGGCAGGAAATTGCGGATAAGTTTCTGGATAAGACGGGAGTGCGCGTCCTTACTCAAAACTGGGAACGGGGTACAAGACAGAGTATCTTTTCTAAGGATGTGGAAGATCTGCCGGATTTTGCGGGGGTAAAAATCCGTTTGCCGGAAATAGATTCCTATTTAAAAGGGTATGAACTTCTTGGCGCAAAGCCTACAATCATTGCCTTTAACGAGACATATTCCTCACTGCAGCAAGGTGTTGTTGACGGTATGGAGTGTCCTTTGGATTGGATTTACGACAATAAATTTTATGAAGTGTGTAAGAATCTGGTTATGACAAATCATGTGTATTCTGTAATGACTGTACTGATTAACGATCAGAAATTCAATACGCTGTCTGATGAACAGAAAAAAATATTGGAAGAAGCATCCGTGGAGGCAGGAAATTATCAGAATGATCTGTTGCACGAAAAGGAAGAGGAGTATCTGAAGATGATGAAAGAGGAAGGGGTTAAGGTATATGAGCCTGACTTAAAGCCATTCCGTGATGCAGTGGAACCAATGCTTCCTGATATGGTGAATGAATGGGGAGACGGCTTATATGACAAGGTAATGTCGTACAAGTAAATACTGCAGGAACCTTCGAAAGGAGCTGACATATGAAAAAAATCATTCAGAAAATGTCACAGGGACTTGAATGGATAGGCGGTTTAATGATTTTGCTGATGACGGTTGTTGTCCTGCTTCAGGTGATTATGAGATATATATTTAACTCCCCGCTGACATGGACGGAGGAATTTGCAAGATATCTGTTTGTGTACATAACATTTCTGGGCGCTGCACTGCTAATATATGAGCGGGGGCACTTATACGTTGAAATTATTTTCAACAATCTGCCCATAAGAATAAGAAAAATCCTGCAGCTTATTCTCGATGTGATAATACTGGGATTTTCTGTTTTTCTTACTATATCGGCGAAGGCGTCTATGGATGTGGCAGAAGGATCTTTTTCTACTGCCATGCACATACCCATGAACTATATAGGTTTTAGCGTATTGCTGGGAGCCTTGCTAATAATTCTCTTTTCCCTGTGGAATATTGTTCAGGATGTTAAGGGCGCATTCAGCAGAGGAGGGGAGGATTGAGCATGGCACTTCTTATTATTTTATTTTTTGGCCTGATGCTGCTTGGGGCACCTATAGCTATAGCTATGGTATTATCCTCAGCTGTAGTGTTTGGACTGCAGACGGAAATGCCCATTCAAATAGTGGCCCAGCGTATGCAGTATGGCGTAGATTCTTTTTCACAGCTGGCCATTCCTTTTTTTATACTGGCAGGGCAATTTATGAATCATGGAGGCATCAGCAACCGCATCATAAAATTTGCGTCTACCTTAGTGGGTCATATTAAGGGGGGACTTGCCCAGGTCATGATACTGGCAAGTATGCTGTTCGCGGGGATCTCAGGTTCTGCCTATGCGGATGCCTCTATGCTGGGAACCGTTCTTTTGCCAAGAATGAAGGAAAAAAAATATCCTGTAGCCACCAGCACAGTGATACTGGCAGCAGGAGCTACCATCGGGCCTATTATCCCTCCCAGCATACAGATGGTTATCTATGGGGTTACGGCCAGCGTATCCGTGGGTCAGCTTCTGATTGCGGGATTTTTCCCGGGTATTGTCATGGGAGTCATGCTGATGCTGATAACCGGGATTATAGCTAAAAAAGAAAAGTGGCCGAAAGATCCAAAGGCTACCTGGAAAGAAAGGGGCAAAGCGTTTTTGGATGCTCTCTGGGCCCTGTTAATGCCGATTCTGATTGTAGGCGGTATGCTGACTGGAATATTTACCCCTACGGAAGCAGCAGTAATTGCCTCATTATATGCATTTTTGGTAGGTAAATTTGTCTATAAGGAACTAAAATTAAAAGATGTTCTTCCTATCTGCCGGCAGGTATTCAAACAAACCGCTCAGGTTACAATTATAATTGCCGCAGCCGGGGTGCTTGGATGGCTGATGACAAAAGAGCGCATACCTACTATCCTCAGTGAGGCACTGCTCTCTGTCACTGACAATAAGGTTATTATTCTGCTGCTGGTGAACTTAATACTATTAGTGCTGGGATGTTTTATGGAAACAACTGCAATAGTGCTCTTAATGACGCCGGTTTTGTTGCCGCTTATGACAACTTTGGGAATTAGCCCCGTACATTTCGGTGTGTTTATGATATTGAATCTCTGTATTGGCCTGATTACTCCCCCTGTCGGAATGTGCATGTATATCGGATGCGGAATCAGCGGCTGTTCTATCGGGGAATTCAGCAAAAAATTGTGGCCATTTTTTGCGGCCCTGGTAATTGCACTTTTAATTACAGTATTTTGTGAACCGGTATCAATGTTTTTACCGAAATTACTGTTTTGATGGGAGGAATACATATGCAAAATGCGGAACGTGTTGTGACAGCTCTTAAAGGGGGCAAACCGGATAAAGTACCGTTTATTTTAAACACTGTTATGATAAATGTTCAGGAACAGATAGTCAGACACAAAATAGAGGAGCCTACCTACAACGGTCTGAATAATGCAGGATGGCTCGGCAGTCCGGCAGAGAATGCACAGGTAGTACCGGCATTGACAGTAATACCCGAAGCGGCCAAAAAGATTGGACTGGACGCTATTCAGATACAGGTTTTGCCTCCCATGTTTGTGAATTGGGTGGTAAAAGACGGAGATGCTTGTGTCAGTCAGGGACTGATAGACGGAGAGAACGCACTAAGACAGATCCAGATGCCTGATCCGGACGATGAAAAGCTTCTGAAATCTGTTGATGAGATGATAAAACGCTATAAAGGGGACTTCGCCATGGGCGCCAGAATCCGGCTGGGAGTTTCTCCTGCACTCCTGAGTATGGGAATGGAAAATATTGCCGCATTCTACGCAGATGAAGATGAGACGCTGCCCAGAACCATTGAAATGTTTACAGACTGGAGCCGCAGAATGAACAAAAATCTCAGTGAATTGGACTTTGATTTCTTCTGGGCCTTCGACGATGTGGCATTTACTTCAAGTCTTCTGATATCCCCGGATATGTTCAGGAAGTTTTTCAAGGATAATATGAAAAAGGCAGCATCCACCATAAGCAAGCCGTGGATTTATCACAGCGATGGAAATTATCAGCTGCTATTGGATGATATTGTGGATATCGGAGCTTACGGCATTCATCCCATAGAAAAAGGATCTATGGATACCAGATGGCTGAAGGAGACATATGGGGAAAAGCTCTGTATGGTAGGGAATGTGGATATTAATTACATTCTGAAAGATGCCCCTTTGGGGGAGGTTGATCGGGAAGTTAAAAACTGCATTGATTTGCTGGGACCTGGGGGAGGGTATATCCTATCAGACTCAAACAGCATTCCGGCATGGTGTTCGCCTGAAAATGTGATTGAGATGGGGAGGGCTGTGGAGAGGTATAGGTATATTTATTAGATGGGGCAGTTGTTACTAATTGGGATTTAGGGGGTAGCACTTGGACTTCGGCTCAAGGTGATTCAGGACGGCAGGTGTAGGTGGCAGGGGGACGGTGAGAGAAATCCCGCGGCAGCGGGCTGGCTGGTTCGGACGGGAGGAAGGCTTAAGTTCCGGGGACACCTTCGTCGCGAAGAGAGTCTAAGACAAAACCGGAATCCCCGCAGGAGCACCGTTCGTATGTGCAAAGAATGCTTGATGTGCATTCTCTGCCCATGCTCACTTTTTTTCGGCCCGGACTGCCGAAAAAATCTCCTGCGGGAATCCCGGTTTTGCCTAAGACTCTCTACTCACTCCTCCGGAATCGTCCCCGGAACTTAAGCCTCCCTCCCGCCCGAACCAGCCAGCCCACCGCCGCAGAATTCCTCTCACCTGGGTATGGGGAAGTTCCAGGGGGGTGGCTATTTATCCAAAACATCAAGCGGACAATAGTGCGAAACAGGATGAAGAGTGTACAACTCTCGACCTTCCCCGCCCGTTTTCCGTGAATGTGAAGTGAGTCTCTGCCAGGTCAAGGGAGGAGGTCTTGGGGCCAGGGGTACTGGGTGGATCTGCGCAGACTGCGGAGTGCGTCCGAAGATCCACTGCCGGCGGTCACTTAGGAGCGAAGGCTTTCCTGAGCTTCTTAGTGAACGGCCAGGCAGTTAGCTGAGGAGAAACGCAGCAGCAAGCAGATCCACCCAGTACCCCTGGCCCCAAGACCTCCTCCCTTGACCGTCCGTCAGCAACGCTCTGCTCGCCGACTACATAACCTCGAACTTCACATACACAAAACTATAATTTATGCCTTTCCTTCTCCCCCAAATAATTCATGATCCGATAAGAGATAAACACATTCGATATTTCAGCAATATTGGAGAAATCAATGGGCACCAGTTCTTGTATCTTATCCATCCGGTACCGCACGGTATTCCTGTGTATAAATAAATCTGCAGCAGTTTTCTGCATATTTCCGTCATTAATAATGTACTGGTAAAGTGTATCAAAAAGGTTATTGTTGTGGGCTTTATCATACTCCTTCAGTGTGAGAAGATAAGGGTGGCACAGACTGTCACTGTCCAGGGGATAATCTGCCATTTCCAGGAATTCGAAATACTGTACCCTGGAATAGTAAATGATATATTCGCCCGGACAGGCACAGCGGCCCAGGGTGATGGCTTTCAGAGACTGCTGGTAGAATTTATAGAAATCCTCTATCCTCCGGAAGCACCGGCTGATGCCTACATAAATGTGATTTGTGTATAAAAATTCCTGAATTTTGCTGAGCTGTTCCTCTAATTTATCCCCGTCGCAGACAGCAATAAAATGTTCGCGGTAATAGACTGCGGGAAAACGGTGAAACAGGTAGCTGCAGTTATCCCGGATATCATCCAGAGAACAGTCACTGCTGTTAAAGTTTCCCGGATTCATGGACAGGACGTACATCCGGGAGGGGAAGGTAAGCTTCCCCAGTTCCAGATAGGACAGAATCTCCTCTCCGGACAGATGCTTTCTTTCAATTAAATCCAGGAGCAGGTTTTCGTAGTACACAGACTGGGGGCGCTGATGGGTGGGCCTCTGATACTCCGACAATTTCATGCTGTACAGGGCGGCAACCTTTTCCAAAATGGTATAATCTTCCGGACGGATGTCTCTTTTGCATCCCATCATGATTACATTTCCGATGGGAATATCTTTATTCTTCAATTTAGATACCAGCTTTTTATTTTGGCTTTCTTCGCACCAAACCTCATATGTATTCTCTTTGCGCTTTCCTTCTTTTACACAGGGAAGCGTATTTACTTTTACGATGAATTCGTAGGGACAGAATCCATTTTTAATATGATCCAGCCAGAAAGAATCTGCGATCTCCAGGATATTAGAGTGCCCGATAATTTGGTAGCTGACATTAATGACTATAATAGGATTTAGCAGCAGATCCGCGGTCAGCTGGATTAAGGCCTGGAGGCTTTCACCATTTACGTAGGCTTCAAACAGTCTGGCATAGATATGGTCCCGGGAGGGAATCTGTGTGAGTTCCATAGGCAGTCTCCTCATTATGATTATGCACAGTGCACCATTGGTGTAGGTATTTTTGGCACTGGTTAACATAGGAATTTGTTGATATATTGACTATAATTCAACTATAACACAGAGAAATTGATAAGGCAATGAGGGGAAAGAGAGAATATCGTCAGAAAGGATGGGTGCGGCAATGAAGTATCAGAGATTATTTGAGAGGGGACAGATTGGGTGCCTGGAGACAAAGAACCGGATTGTGATGCCGGCAATGGGCACCAATCTTCCCGGATGCAATGGTGAGGTTAATGAGGAAATTATCCGTTACTATGAAGAGCGGGCGGAGGGCGGCTGTGGTCTGATTATCACAGAGATTACCAGAGTGGATGATGAGACTGGGATCGGCACACCCTGTCAGCTGTGTGCAAACCATATCCGTTATATCCCCGGTCTGGAGCGTCTGGCCAGGCGGATTCACAGATATGACACCAGGATTTTTCTTCAGCTGCATCACCCCGGAAGAGAAAACCGCTCCAAATTTATAGACGGAAGGCAGATTGCAGGTCCAAGCCCGATTATGAGCAGCGCCATCGGGGAGATGCCAAGAGAGATGACCACAGAAGAAGTGGAGGGAATGGTAAAAAAATTCATTATAGGGGCGAATATCGCTAAGGCGGCTGGCATGGATGGGGTGGAGATTCACGCTGCCCATGGATATCTGGTAGGATCTTTTTTGAGCCCCCAAAGTAATATCCGAACAGATAAATACGGGGGAAGCTTTGACAACCGATTCCGTTTTCTGGCAGAGATTGTCGGGGGTATTAAAGCCTCCTGCGGAAAAAAGTTTCCTGTGTCTGTGAGAATCGACGGAGATGAATTTGTGCCGGGCGGATTTGGGCTTGAGGATGCGGTAAAGACAGCGGCAGCTCTGGAACAGCTGGGGGTTGATGTCATCAACGTGAGCGCAGGGACTTATGAAACGGTTAATACTATTATTGAGCCCACATCTTATCCTCAGGGATGGAAAAAGCACCTGGCAGCAGCCGTGAAAAAGGCCGTACATATACCAGTGATTGCCTGTGACGTGATCAGAAAACCTGATTTTGCGGAGCAGCTTCTGGAGGAAGGTATTCAGGATTTTGTGGCTTTGGGAAGAGCACAGCTGGCTGATCCTCAGTGGGGAAATAAAGCCAGGGAGGGTAAAGAGGAAGAAATTCGTCCCTGCATTTCCTGTCTGTACTGTATTGAAGATGTACTGAACGGAAAAATGATCAAGTGTGCTGTGAATGCCAGGTGTGGCCGTGAGACTGAGCTGACCGGGCTTTCAAAGGACGGAGCGGGCAGACGGGTCGTTATTCTTGGTGGAGGACCGGCTGGCATGGAAGCAGCCAGAGTTCTGGCTATACGTGGATTTATACCCGTGCTCTTTGAAAAACAGCCGGTATTAGGAGGAAGCGCACGGCTGGCGGCAGTTCCCCCGTTAAAAGAAAAAATCAGCTGGTACCTGGAGTATCTGGAGCACGAGATCAGGACCCTGGGTGCAGAGATTCACCTGGAGCGGGAGCCGGATGTGGAGGAGATTAAGGCCTTGGAGCCCTATGCTGTATTTTCCGCAGTTGGGGGCACAAATATCATACCTCCGCTTCCGGGAATTCAGGGAGAGAATGTATGTACAGTAACTGATATTTTGAGAAAGAAGGTAACAGTAACAGAAAAAAATGTGGTGATGGTGGGAAGCGGTATGACAGGACTGGAAACAGCAGAGTTCCTGGCAGAGCAGAAAAACAAGGTGACAGTAATAGAGATGCTTCCCAATATCGGGCCCGGCATGTACACACCTAACCTTATTGATATTGTTACCAGGCTGAAAAAATATGGGGTGACATTGATCCCATCCTGCAAACTCTGTGAAGTGACCAAGGCCGGTGTAAGGGCAGAGAACATGAAGGACCATGCCGCTGTAGAGATACCGGCGGATCAGATCGTACTTTCCCTGGGAGTAAAAAATGATCCTACGTTCAGCAGAGTACTCAGAGAGAATTTTGAGCGGGTTTGTATCCTGGGAGACGCGTCAAAGGTAGGGCGGATCGCGCAGGCCGTACAGGCAGGTTATGAGGCAGCCAGTGATTTGAGATAATGAGGTGATTAAAGGAGGTAATTGTATGGGTAGCTTTATTAAAACGATGGAACAGTTACAGCAGACAGCTGGGGGGAAAACCATATTTTTTGATGCCCGGATGCTGACCGTATATTGGGAGACAAAACCGGAAATTATTGAAAAAATTTTGCCGAAATGTCTGAAACCAGGGCCGGTGCCTCTGGTAAACGCATTTATTGCAGACTATCCCAGAACCAGTTTCTGCCCTCCATATAAAGAGGCCGGTATCTTTGTGCTGGCGGAAAAAGACGGAGTACTGGGAAACTACTGCCTGGATATGCCTATAACCGACGGTATGGCTATGGCTATGGGGCGGGAAATCTGCGGACTGCCAAAAAAACCTGCGGATATCCAGATGAACTGTGAGGGAAAAAGTCTGACTGGCAGCATTGCCAGAAACGGCATTGAATTCTTTCACATTGATGCAGAGATTACCGGGAAAATGAATGCGGAGGAAGGAAGAGATGTGGTGGACACCCAGATTGGTGACGGTGTTCCTATGTATAACATTAAGTACTCCAAGGCAGTGGACGGCAGTGGATTTGACCTTCCACCAACCCTTGTACGGCAGAGGCTGGTCTATAACAATAAGGAAAAAGACATGGCAGTATGCCAGATGGCGCTTACAGATTCCCCTCATGACCCGTGGGCTGAGCTTGAGGTGGTTAAGATGCTCGGAGGAATCTTTACGGTGGGTGACAATGTGCTGGAATCCGGTGAAAATCTGGGACAGATAAATCCTATGGAATTCCTGCCGTATTCCTACATCCGCTGGGACTGGTGGCTGAAATAAAAAGAGGAGGTTTAATTATATGAGATTAGAGGGAAAGGTAGCAGTAATCACAGGATCAACCAAGGGAATCGGAAGGGCAGCTGCCAGGCTCTTTGCGGAGGAAGGCGCAAAGGTAGTGGTAGTGGGAACCAGCGAAGAGGCCGGGAACTCCTGTGTGGAAGAAATTAAGGCAGCAGGCCATGAGGCCTTTTATCAGAAAACAAATGTGGCCTCTGAGGAGGAGCTTGACAGACTGGTGAAGGCATGCCTTGAAACCTATGGCCGGATTGACATTCTGGTGAATAATGCGGGTGTGGGCGGAAGTCTGGCGAACATGGATGACATTACCTATGAGGAGTGGAATAAGGTTCTGGCGGTTAATCTCACAGCACCCTTCTCCCTGTGCAAAAGGGTAATTCCTATTATGGAAAAACAGGGAGGAGGAAATATTGTGAATGTTGCTTCCATGGCATCCACCGCAGCAGGAAGAGGAGGTCTTGCTTATACCACAGCAAAGCACGGGCTTCTTGGACTGACCAGGCAGATGGCAATGGATCATGGCCCCAAAGGGGTCCGCATCAACGCAGTGCTTCCGGGACCCATTGATACGCAGATGATCGCCCGAATTCTTCAGATGCCTCAGCATCCTGTATCCATGAAAATTAAAATGGATCCAGCAGGACGTCCGGGACAGCCGGAGGAAGTGGCAAAAGCAATTCTCTTTCTGGCCAGTGACGAATCTTCCTTTATCTATGGTACAGGGCTTGCAGTGGATGGGGGATACACCATTTTTTAACCAGCAGGGAAAAAGAAAAACAGATCTAGCCGGCATTGGGAAATTTCCCGGCGCCGGCTAGATCTGTTTTCTGTCTTTTGAGATTCCGAAGCCAAAGAACCGGCTTATTCTTCTATAAATTCTATGGAAGCATCCTTCTTTAAAGCCAGCTGCTGTTCTGCCTCGATACATTTCGTAATTCCGGCCAGTATGGGACATCCGGCGTGAACGGGAAAATTAGTTTTCGCATACTCAAAGAAGGGACCCTCCCCCGGTTTTACAAGACAGACCTCATAGGCGTCAAAGGTATCGCCCAGCACCTCCATCATTTTTTTGACACTTGGACAGCCGCTTTTTACTTTTACGGTTACCTCGGTTTCTTCTTCGTCAGAACACTCGGCGATTACAGTGGTTACAAAATTACAGATTCCAGGTTTGATTCTTACTTTCGTCATAGCTTATCCTCCCAAATATACATCATACTGCGGGACCCTCCTGTATTTATTCTTAAGGCGGGGCACGGCGTTCGCCGTATTTCTTCTCCCTTATGCACATCATACACCTAAAAACGCTCAGAAGCAATCAGAGTCTTGGCTGAGAGACAGTCCTTGTACCATGTACTTTTCAAGGCATGTTGCAGGGCTTGAAGTGAAAAGGAAATCTTAAATAATTATAATAAGAAAATAAAAAGTGTAGATATAAGAACTAAAATCAAATATAATAGGGATTGACAAAATAACAAACATGAATATATAGTATGATACCAGGATCAAAAGGTCGAAATGCCGTTCATGCTTGCATGATAAGGCATTTGAACATTGGATCCGCCAAGCATGAGGAAGCAGCGATTTATGCGGTAAATCAGCGGATTCCGAATGTTTGCAGGATTGTGGGAGTTGCGAAGCAACGGAACAATCCGTGGGCATCAGTTGGGGGCAAAATACCTTTTGCCCCCAACATCATAGTATTTTATCAAGATTCAGAGGAGAACGTTATGATAAAATTAGTGGCCACCGATATTGACGGAACACTTCTGGACGAGGGGACAGACAGATTGAATCCGGAATTGTTTGATATAGTCAGAGATTTAAAAGAAAAAGGAATTATATTTGCAGCAGCCAGCGGACGGCAGTATGCCAGCATCCGAAGACTCTTTGATCCTGTTGCTCATGATATGATTTTTATTGCGGAGAACGGAGCGTATGTTGTGTGCCGGGATGTGGATATGCTGGAAGTGATGATGGACAGAACCAAAGCGGCAGAACTGGTGCAGGAGATCCGCAGGATGAAGGGATGTGAGGTCGCTGTTGCAGCAAAAGATGCCATGTATATCGAACGGGCAGATACAGGCCTTTATGATCTGCTGGTAAATGGGTACCACAATCAGGTAAAGGTGGTTGAGGATGTTTTAAAAGAGGATATCCCCATGATTAAGGTATCTATTTACTGCAGAGACGGCGTGGACGGTATAAGTCAGGGAGTGAAATCCCGGTGGGAAGGCACCTTCCGCACCATGCTGGCCGGCCGGATCTGGATTGACTTCGCAGACTACAGTGCAGACAAGGGGAAGGCGATACAGAGTATTCAGAAATCACTTCTGATAGACCGCTCGGAAACTATGGCGTTTGGTGACAATGGAAACGATTTGGGAATGCTGGCAAATGCAGAAGAAAGCTATGCCATCGGAAACGCCAGGGAAGAAGTAAAAAAGGCAGCGAAACACATTGCGGACACCAGCAGAAATGATGGGGTATTAAAAGTATTAAGAAAACTGGTGAAGACAGATGGAAATTAAATGGAACGGGGAGTTCGCATATGAGGTCACAGGAGACGGCGTAAAAATTTTACGCTGTTTTTCCTTTGGAGAATATGCGGGGATTCCCGGGGAGATAGAAGGAAAACCTGTAGCGGAGCTTGCTTCCTATGCATTTTCTGAGCATATGGATGGAACAATAAAGGAAAAGATAGATGCCGCAAGGAGTGCTGACCGGCTAAGTCCCCCTCAGGCACTCTGCGGAGTGCGGCTGAAGGAGATTTCTCTCCCGGAAACACTGGAGAGAATCGGTCGTTATACTTTTTACAACTGCAGCAGTCTGGAAAGCATTCGGTTTTACAGCAGGACGAGGGACATAGGGGCTGGTGCCTTTACCGGGTGTCACCGGGTAAGAACTCTGGACTTTACCGTATGTGGCCAGGACGCGGCAGGGCTGAAGGAACTGTTGACTGAGCTGACGGAAGTCCTGTGTGTCTGCTATCACGGGGAGGAGGATGCCTGTCTGTGGTTTCCGGAATATTACGAGGAGGGGGTGGAGAATACACCTGCCCGTATTCTGGAGACACATGTGCACGGCACGGGACTTCATTACCGCAATTGTTTTTTGGAGAAGGAGTTCCAGTTTGAAGAATATGATTCCCTGTTTTATCTGGCAAAAGCCCAGGAGAATATCCAGCTGGCGGCCCGGATTGCTTTGGGAAGGCTTCTGTACCCCTTAAGGCTGACAAAGGAGGCAGAAGAAAGGTATATAGAATATCTGAGAGAGAATGCCGGTAGCGTAGGGTGCTCTCTTATAGAGAATAAAGAGCTGAATCAGCTGGAATTTCTGGTTAAGAACTGTCTCCCTGGGGGTCAAAAAGGCAGAGAGACGTTGCATACTCTGACAGAGAAGGCAGGAGCCGATGGGTATGCCCAGGCCGGCAGCTTTCTTTTAGATTTCAGCCATACCATGTATCCCTCCGTGAGAAGGCGTTTTGTGTTATAGTAGAAGAAAAAAGGAGACCTTATGAATGCGCTGCAGAAACAGGAAGAACGACAAGTAAAGGAACAAGAACTTGGAAAAGAGATCCTCAGAAATGCCAGGAATGAGCTGTATCTGGGCATGCGGTTTCTGGATGTGGCTCTGTCCTCCCTTGCCTTCACCCCTGAGGAGGAGGTAGATGGGGTAGGCTGCGACGGAAGATGCCTGTTTTTTCACCCCCAAGCTCTTTTGGAAAGATACAAAGAGGGAAGGGTCTGGGTGAACCGGGCCTATCTTCATATGATTTTTCACTGCCTGTTTCGCCACATCTGGGGAAGCAAGGAACGGGAGGTCCGAAGATGGCATCTCGCCTGTGACATAGCTGCAGAATATGCCATTGACGGATTTCTGCAGAAAAGTATACGGCGCAGACAAGATATGCTGAGGAAGAAAGTATACCAAATCTGTCAGAGCCGGCTGAAGGTAGTGACTGCCCAGGGAATCTACAAAATACTGGAGGACATGTTTCCCGGGGAGGATGGAATGGCCCGCCTTGCCCACTGGGAAGCTGAATTCTACGCAGACGACCACAGCAAGTGGAAGCAAAACCAAAAGGACCCCAGACAGCAGCAGATGCAGCAGCGGTGGGATGACATCAGAGACAGGATGCAGACAGAGATGGAGACATTCTCCAAGGAGGCATCGGAGGATTCTAAAAGTCTGGCAGAGCAGGTGCAGGCTGAAAACCGTCAGAGATACGATTATAAAGACTTTCTCAGAAAATTCTCTGTGATGAGGGAGGAAATCAGGGTGGATATGGATACCTTTGATTACATTTTTTACCACTATGGGATGTCCCTTTACGGGAATATGCCTCTCATAGAGCCGCAGGAGACAAAGGAGATAAAAAAGATACAGGATTTTGTGATTGTAATCGACACTTCTATGTCCTGCAAGGGAGAGCTTGTGAAGAAATTTCTGGAGGAGACTTACTCTGTGCTCAGCGGGACAGAGAGCTTCTTTCAGAAGGCAAAGATTCATATTATCCAGTGTGATGACCGGATTCAGCAGGATAAGGTAATCACAAACAGGGAAGAGCTGGAAGAATATATGAGCCATTTTCAGATCATTGGGCAGGGGGGAACGGATTTCAGGCCGGCCTTTGCCTATGTGAATACACTGGTGGAACAAGGAACGTTTGAAAAGCTGAAAGGCCTGATTTATTTTACGGACGGTTATGGTACCTATCCTGCGGCCATGCCTTTGTATGAAACTGCCTTTGTCTTTCTGAAAGAGGACTTTCAGGATGTGGATGTGCCTCCCTGGGCCATCAAGCTGATACTGGAACCGGAGGATCTGGAGAACCCAAGGATAGAAGTGGATTGAGAAATAAAAGGAGATATACATGAATATCAAAAGGGCAAAAGAAGAAATCAAGAATTCTATTGAGGCTTATCTGCTGAAGGATGAGGAAGGGGAATATGTTATCCCGGAAATCCGGCAAAGACCTGTGCTTCTCCTGGGTGCCCCGGGCATCGGAAAGACGCAGATTATGGAGCAAATTGCGAAGGAGTGCCGGATTGGACTGGTTTCTTACACCATCACCCATCATACCAGGCAAAGTGCTGTCGGCCTTCCTTTTATCTCCGAGAAGGAGTTTGACGGCAGGCCGTATTCTGTGACAGAGTATACCATGAGTGAAATTGTGGCATCTGTCTACGAGAAAATCGAAGAGACAGGGCGAAAAGAGGGAATTCTTTTCATCGACGAGATCAACTGTGTGTCTGAAACACTGGCTCCTGCCATGCTCCAGTTCCTCCAGTGCAAAACATTCGGAAATCATGCCATCCCCAGGGGCTGGCTGATAGTTGCAGCGGGGAATCCTCCGGAGTATAACAAATCCGTAAGGGAGTTTGATGTGGTAACTATGGACCGGGTAAAAAAGATCCAGGTTGAGCCAGAATATCAGGCCTGGAAGGAGTACGCTTACAGAGAAAATATACATGGGGCCGTGATTTCCTATCTGAATACAAAACCAGGGAATTTTTATCAGATGGAGACAACAGTGGACGGAAAGATTTTTGCCACCCCCAGAGGCTGGGAGGATCTATCCAGGCTGATAGCAGTCTATGAGACACTGAAGAAAAAAGTGGATCGGGAAGTTGTCATTCAATACATTCAGCATCCCAGGATAGCTAAAGACTTCGCTAATTATCTGGAACTGTACTATATGTATCAGGCGGATTACCAGGTGGAGCAGGTGCTGCAGGGGAAGATTGACAGCCTGCTCCTAAAGAAACTGTCCCATGCATCCTTTGATGAGCGTCTCAGTGTGATCGGTCTGTTTTTGGAACGCCTGAGTACCTCTTTCAGGAAGGAACAGGAGATGGAGGCTTATGTAGAGCGGCTTTACCAGCAGCTGAAGAGAATAAAAAAGCATCTGGAGGAAAATATTGCACAGGAAGAAGCTGCAGCTGCACCAGAGGAGGTTCTTACACAGGGGATCTCCCTGTTAGAACAGGAATTGGAAAACAAGAAGAAAGCAGAGATTCTGGGGAGGGAAGAGAAGAAGACATTGGTATGGACAATCAATACACTGGAAGCTTACCGGTCAGTTCTTCGCACTGAGAAGGCCGGGGATCCGGAGACAGCAGTTGAGCGGCTTCAGGAATTGTTTCTTGAGGAAACGGAAAAGCTGGAAGCCTTCCAGAAAAAGTCAGAGGACAGACTGGAGCATGTCTTTGACTTTATGGAGGCGGCCTTCGGAGAGAGCCAGGAGATGGTAATCTTTATGACAGAACTGAACGCCAATGTTTACAGTGTGAAATTCCTTCAGGAATATGAGTGTGAGAGATATTACAGGTATAATAAGCAGCTGTTGTTTGAGGAAGCTAACAGAGATCTTCTTGAGAGGATTAACAGTATATGAATAGAAGAGATGAAGCAAGACAGGTAAAATTGATAGCCATGGACATTGACGGAACGCTGTTGAATTCTCATAAACAGGTGATGCCAAAAACAAAGGAGATTCTGGAAAAGGCAGCAGCTCAGGGGATTCATATAGTGGCAGCCACCGGAAGAGCTTTTACTGCACTTCCCACGGCAGTGAGTAAATGGGGGATCATGGAGTATGTGATTACCTCCAACGGCAGCAGTTTGTTTTCCCTGAAGGATCAGATGCGCGTCTACGGGCGCGATATGGAGCGCCGCACGGTGGAGGAATTGACTGAACTTTTATTCTCCTGTCCGTGTCCGGTGGAGGTGTTTATGGAAGGACAGGCATACGCTTCCAGATCCTACGTGGAAAACCCCGGGGCATACCGTGTGTCCCCGGAAAGCGCGGCCTATGTGCAGAAAACCAGGAAGCCTGTCAAAGATATAAAAGGATTTATAAGAGAGAACCTTGGAAGGATAGAGGGAATGGATTTGGTAGTTTCGGATCCAGAGCTGAAAAGGGAACTGCGGAGCCGGGCGGAACAGATTCCGGACCTCTATGTAACTTCTTCCCTGGACCGGTATCTGGAATTCGGACCGGCAGGGGCAGGAAAGGGCAGAACTCTGGAGGAGCTTCTTTTAAGGCTGGGGCTGAAAAAAGAGCATATGATTGCGTTTGGAGACGGTGAGAATGACAGGGAAATGCTTGAGGCAGCCGGCCTGGGAGTTGCCATGGCCAATGGGAACCCTGTGCTAAAGGCGGTGGCTGATACCGTGACGGCATCCAACGATGAAGAAGGAATCTGGGAAATCTTAAAAGAGTATCTATAAAAACTGCAGGTTTTTGTTATAATGAAGATATGCGGGTGATACGGGAGCGTGCAGCCCGGTTTCCAATTACGGATAAAGGGATTACAAGGGGGGCTTTTGTCATGACAAAAGAGGAAGAGGCAATACATAATAAGGAGTATGCTTACAGATGCATACCCCACAGCGCGGCCTGTGACCGTGAAGGCAGACTGTACTGCAGAGCTGCCAATGCAGTGTTAGAGAATCCGGTATACTGCAGCTATTGTCCCTGTTTTACTGGGAGAGACGGGAACGGACAGCCTGTCTGCCGATATTATGATTTCCCGTGGCAGGAGAGGACAGACTGCCGTACACCCAATCAGTGGAAAAAGTATGCGGACGGTCTGATAGGTGCCGGTCTGGTGCCGGTGTTTCCTGATTATATTTTAAAGAGGGAAAAGACAGAGGAGTCCATAGAACAGGCGCTGCAGTTTGCAGCAGAGGCCCACAAAAGGCAGGTTCGGAAGGGGACCGGCATTCCATATATTGTGCATCCCATGGAGGTTCTTTCAATCTTAAGAGGGATGACAGAGGATCCGGATATTCTTATGGCAGGGGTACTCCACGACGTTCTGGAAGATACCCCCAGCGGGGAGCTAGAACTGGAACAGAGGTTCGGGCAGAGGGTGCTGAAACTGGTGAAGAAAGAGACCGAAGATAAGAGACGGCATCTTCCGGCAAAAGATTCCTGGAAAATCAGAAAAATGGAGATGATCAGCCAGATTAAGAAAGAACCCGCGGAGTTAAAAAAAATAGTACTTGCGGATAAGCTGTCCAATATGAGGGCCACCAAAAGGGGCTATGACAAAGAAGGCGAAGCTATATGGCAGAGGTTTAATGTCACGGATCCAGGGATGCATCGGTGGTATTATACGACAATTGGCGAAATCCTGTCAGAGTTGGAGGATACGCAGGCTTATCAGGAATACATGTATCTGTGCAGGGTGATTTTCGGGCATGAACAGTCAGAAGGATAGAAGGGCCGGATAGGAACAAGGGAATGAATCCATTGGAAGGGGTAGAAAATGAGAGGGGTCTGCTATGAACTATGACATCCTGTACAGCGGAAGAAAGACGCTGTGCATACAAATTACAGAGAAGGCAGAACTGCTGGTGAGGGCACCCTATGGGTGCCCGAAGAAAATAATAGAAGAATTTGTGGCTGCCAAAGAACCTTGGATTCAAAAGAAAATTGCCGGGAGAAGGGCAGAACTTAAGAAAAAGGCGGTCCCACCCTACTCCCCCAAGGAAAAGCAGCACCTGATTGAGATGGCGGGGAAAAAGATTGGAGATAAGGTGCGGGTCTACTCCAAAATCATGGGGGTTACCTTTACACGGATTACCATTCGGGAACAGAAAACCCGCTGGGGAAGCTGCAGTGCAAAAGGCAGCCTGAATTTTAACTGGCGGCTGATTCTGGCCCCCGAAAAGGTGCTGGATTATGTGGTGATACACGAACTTGCCCACCGGAAGGAGATGAATCATTCCCCTGGGTTTTATCAGGTTGTGGAGGATGCCATGCCGGACTACAGAATATATCAGAGGTGGCTGAAAGAGCATGGAAGGGAACTGTGGGAAAGATCATAAGGAGGTTCGTATGGAAGAGTATTTAATAGAAGATATGGCTGCTGAGGCAGGGTTTACAAAGGCTAAAGTGATAAAAGCGGAACAGCTGGTATTCAACGCCGATTTCCGGCGCTACTGTGAGGAGAACCTCTGCGGCAATTACGGGGACAATTATTCCTGCCCTCCGGACTGTGGTTCACCGGAACAGATGGAGGCCAGGGCCAGAGAATATGAAAATGCCCTGGTATTTCAGACTGTCTGTGAGGTGGAAGACATGAATTCCCAGGAAGAGCTGGCCCGTTTGAAAAAGGAACATAATAAGAGATCCAGAGCTTTTATCAGGAGACTGAAAGAGGCGGGACTTACCGGACTGCCTATGCTGGCTGGCCCCTGCGATCTGTGCCGGCCCTGCAGAAGAGAAAAAGGGGAGGAGTGTGCCTATCCGGAACAGATCAGCTCCTGCCTGTCTGCCTACTGTGTACAGGCGGATAAAATGGCAGAGGCATGTGATATGACATACTGGGGAAACGGCAGACAGATATCTTATTTCAGTCTGTTCTTATATCACTAGACAACAGGAAAGGAAGAGAGAATGGCAATTACTATTGTACAACGTCAGAAATTGCTGCAGCAGGTAGAGCGTGTACTCCATGTACCGGGTAACTTTACCAAGGAAATACTGGAGATGGCGCTGGTACTGGATTGCGCAATGGAAAAAGAAGAATTAGAGGATACCGTTATAGAGCTTGTAAAAACCCTGAAGGGCCACGGCCAAGTGTTCCGCAATGTGAGGCTGAATGTACTTTGGTGGAAGGCGGATGGAAGAGTGGAATCCACCGTGGCGGCTATGCCCCGTCTGATGATGTCAGCTTTTTACCAGGGATTTGAACCTGTGAAAGAGAAAAAGACTCTGGAAAAACTGGCGGGATATCTGAAAATGTATTATGCCAGGTCCAAACTTATCATAGTTGTGACGAACGGAGAATATGAAATCAGGGACCAGGACCAGGCCAAAAGGAACGGAGAGCCTTTTCTAAAGCGGAAGTTTCTGCTCTGGAGGAAACGAGAGGTATACAATTACAGAGAGACACTGCTCTTAGAATAAAAAAAGAGAAAGCTGTAGCAAAATACGGCTTTCTCTTTTTTAAATCTCTTCGTCCATCAGATTTATATTGTGCGGCTCTTTATAGGTTGAGAGAACGATATTAGTACTGGTTTCTCCGAATTTCTGAATCTTGTTCAGGAAGTTATCCAGATCCATGGTGCTCTTGAAAAGTACTTTCAGCAAAGCAAAATATTGTCCTGTAATCCCATGACACTCAATTACGTTGGGACAGGACTGCACATAAGAATAGAACTCATCTCTGGAGGCAGTTTCCACAGCCACACTGATAAAGGCTGTCACCATAAATCCCACAGCTTTATTGTCCAGATTGACAGAATAGCCCTTGATAATATTATCTTTTTCCATTTTCTCTATTCTTGTTTTGACAGCAGGGGAGGTGAGTCCCACAGCCTCAGAAATCTGTTTAAAAGAAGTTCTCCCATTCTGGCTTAATATTTTAAGTATTTCTTTATCTAATTTGTCCATGAATATTCCCCGCCTATGGTTTCCCTGCTTGACACATTCTGAAGCAGGGAATGATTTTCTGCATGTATATGATACCATAAGATACTCTGCTGTTGTTAGTATTATTTTAAGAAATTAACAAAATTTTCTTTTTTGTCTTCTTCAAAGGCAAAGCATTAATTCGCGGTTGACAAAGCAACTAATTTCTGCTAAGATTTCCCTAATGGAATTACTAAAACATACTATTTAGGCGATAAAACTTTATATAATAAATATTTTTTCTGAATGTACTTTATTTTATAAAGAACACACTGTAAGAAAACCAGAATTAACCGGTGAATACAGCAGCCTAGAGGAATGAGTGCAAGGTAATTTACAAAAGATTATGGAGGCAATGGTATGAAAAAAAGAATTAGTTTGCTGTCAGCCCTGATATTGTCAGCGGCGCTTGTGCTGTCAGGATGTTCAGATGCCCCTGCGGAGTACGGTGATTCCAAAGGGAGCGGGGAATCGGATACCTCGGAGGCTGCTTCATCAGGTGTGCAGGATACGTCTAAAGAGACAGATGGGGATCAGTTGATTGTGGCCATTCAGTCTGACCCCAGCGGACTGGATCCCCATATGGTGACCGATAAGGCGGCTGGGATCTGTATTGAGAACATGTACAATACGTTATTTACATATACGGAGGCTTATGGGGAGGTGGCGCCCTCTCTGGCCGAATCCTATGAGGTTTCTGAGGATGAGCTTGTGTATACCCTTCATCTTCAGGAGGGGGTTAAGTTTCACAGCGGGAATACTATGACCAGTGAGGACGTAAAATATTCTCTCGAGAGAATTATGAATGGGGGGGCACGGGCTTCCCAGTTTGACAAGGTTTCGTCCATCGAAACTCCGGACGAGAACACCGTTGTAATTACACTTTCCTCCCAGTACGCACCGTTTCTTACCTATCTTGCCAATTCATTAAATGCAATAGTGGAGAAGGCAGTGGTGGAGGAAAACGGAGGGAGCCTTGCCAATGCAGACGCAGGGTCAGGCCCATACAAACTGGAACAGTGGACAGAGGGCAGCAGTCTGAACCTGACAGCATTCCCTGAATACTGGGAGGAGGGGCTTCCAAAAGTAAACAGCCTTGTTTTAAAGACAATTGCAGATGCCACGGCACGCGCCACTGCCCTGAGAAACGGCGAGATTCATATGATTATCGATGCCATAGATCAGGAAATTGCAGTTTTAAAGGACGCAGAAGGGGTAACCATGGAATCTGTTCCGGGTACCTTCTGGGAATATGTGGGCATGAACTGTGAGTCAGAATATCTGAAGGATGTAAAAGTAAGACAGGCCGTTGCCAATGCAGTTGACAGGGATGCCATTAATACGGCTGTAAAAATGGGAAATGCCGAAGTACTGAAAGAGGCTAATATTCCATCCACACATGAGTACTACGGCGGTGATGAAGTTTATCCTGCAAGAGATTTGGAAAAGGCAAAAGCCCTGTTAAAAGAAGCCGGATATGAGGAGGGCGAGATAACATTAAAAATCACTGTCGGTTCTGACTGGCAGTATCAGGTAGATGCCGCGCAGATGGTGAAGCAGCAGCTGGCAGAGGCAGGCATTGAGTCAGAGATTTCCGCACTGGAGTCAGGGGTGTATTTTGACGGTCTGAATCAGGGAGACTTTGACCTGACAATTTGCGGTTGGTCAGGTTTTGTAGACGCTGACGAATATTTATATAACCTGTTTACCACAGGCGGTGCGTATAACCAGCAGAAGTACTCTAACCCTGCGGTAGACGAGCTGTTGGAACAGGGCCGTTCCACTCTGGACAAGGAAGAGAGAATGGCGATTTACAAAGAAGCACAGAAAGTAATTGCAGAAGATGCCCCCATGGCGTTTTTGTACATGAACAATTTTACCGTTGCCATGCGGGATAATGTTAAGGGTTATACGGTGCATCCAACCGCTACTACCATTTTCCTGAAGGACGTTTATTTTGAGTAAATTATGAAATTCCGGAAAGAGTCTGATGCGTCAGGCTCTTTCCTGTATTTTGCATATCTGTGAAAGGAGAAGAGAATGCTTCGATATATTCTGAAACGGTTGGTTAGTATCATTCCCGTGCTGCTGGGAATCTCTGTGGTAGTCTTTTTTGCCGTGCGGCTGATTCCGGGTGATTATGCCACGGTTACTCTGGGAACCCAGTACACGGAAGAAGCTGCGGCGGCTCTGCGGCAGAGATATGGATTGGATCAGTCCATAATCACCCAGTATTTTATATGGCTTAAGGGAATTCTGACCGGTGATTTTGGATTTTCCTATATTTCCAATCAGCCGGTAGCCCTGCTTTTGTTTTCCCGGGTGCCGGTTACGCTGGAACTTACCCTCTTCAGCCTGCTGATGGCTGTATTGGTGGGAATTCCCATGGGCTACTGGGCAGCCTGCAAGAGAAACCGTATGCCCGATTCTGCGGTTACCGTGCTGGGACTTCTTGGGATCTCTATCCCGGGGTTCTGGCTGGGGACCATGCTGGTCTTGTTCTTTTCCCTGACCTTAAAGTGGTTCCCCTCCGGGGGATTTGTCCCTCTTTCTGAGGGGATACTGGCAAACCTGAGATGTATGTTTCTGCCGGCTCTTGCTCTGGGAGTGGCGGTGAGCGCTGTGGTTATGCGTTCTTCCCGGTCAGCGATGATTGAGGTAGTAGATCAGGAATATATGAAGATGGGGAAGGCAAAGGGGCTGTCTCAAACCAGGCTGATCTTAAAACACGGCGTTAAGAATACAATGATTCAGGTGCTGACTATTTTAGGTCTCCAGACAGGATCTCTCTTAGGAGGATCTGTGGTAATAGAGCAAATATTTTCACTCCCGGGCATTGGCTCCCTCGCCTTGCAGGCGATTAATAACAGAGATTATCTGGTGCTCCAGGGAACCGTATTGTTTATTGCCGTTATGTTTGTATTGATTAATCTGATCGTGGATTTGCTGTATTGTGTGGTAAATCCTCAGATTCGTTATTAGGAGGGCTGGTATGAAAGAGTTTATGCATCGTTTTATACATAACAAGCTGGCTGTGGCTGGAAGCCTTATCCTGCTGCTGTTTATCCTGTCTGCTGTTCTGGCCCCTGTGATTGCTCCTTTTGACCCTTACTATATGGACAGCACAGCGGTGCTGATGCCGCCGGGGGGGAAGCATCTTCTGGGGACGGACAATATGGGGAGAGATATTCTGTCCAGAATCATCTATGGTTCCAGAATCTCCCTTCAGGTGTCTCTTGTCTCTGTCAGCATTGCCACGGCAGCAGGTGTATGCCTGGGGGTGCTGGCCGGATACTTCGGCAAACTTACGGACGGGATTATTTCCAGAGTGATTGAGATTATGTTTGCTTTTCCTGAGGTCTTGCTGGCACTGTTAATCATGGCTATTCTGGGGCCAAGCCTGAATAATATTATGATTGCCATCGGGATTGTCTATACTCCTATTTTTGCCAGAATAACAAGGGGAGCTGTCCTCACGGTAAAGGAATCCCTCCATGTGGAGGCAGCCCGATCCATAGGGGTATCTGACTTCTCTATTATAGTGCGTCATATTCTTCCCAATGTGCTGGCCCCTATCCTGGTGCAGATTACCTTGTCTCTGGCCTTTGCAATACTGTCAGAGGCAGCCTTAAGTTTTTTGGGAATTGGCGTGGAGCCTGACATTCCTTCCTGGGGAATTATGCTGAACAACGGTAAATCATGGATTGAGATTGCCTGGTGGGTGGGCGTATTTCCGGGAATCGCCATAGCCCTGGCTGTGCTGGGATTTAATATACTTGGGGATGGGCTTCGGGATGTTCTGGATCCCCGTCTCAGGAATGTGGAAAATTAGAGAGGGGGAACTGCTGTGAAAGAAGCAAATAGTAATGAGAACCTTCTGGAGGTTAGGAATCTGCAGGTAGAATTCGCCACCAGACAGGGACATATGCATGCGGTCCGGGGCGTGAACTTCTCTCTGAAAAAAGGAGAAATCCTGGGACTGGTAGGAGAGTCCGGATGCGGAAAATCTGTGACAGCCAATTCTCTTCTGGGATTGGTGGGAAAGAAAAAACATGAAAAAGTAAGGGGTGAGGCCTGGTTTCACGGAGAAAACATACTGGATAAGCCGGAAAAAGAGCAGCAGAAGCTGCGGGGAAACAAGATCGCCATGATTTTCCAGGATCCCATGACTTCACTGAATCCTGTTCTGAAAGTGGGAAGACAGGTGGGAGAGGTTTTGGAGATTCACCGAAAGAAAAAGAAACAGGATGCCTTAGAGGAGGCAATTATCCAGCTTCAGAAAGTGGGAATCCCCTCAGCAAAAGAGCGGGCGGAGGACTATCCCTTTCAGTTTTCAGGGGGAATGCGTCAGCGGGCTATCATCGCCGCTTCTCTCATGTGTCAGCCGGAGATTCTGATTGCGGATGAACCTACCACAGCCTTGGATGTTACCATACAGGCACAGATTCTGGATCTTTTGAGGGAACTCAGAGATACCTTCGGAGTTGCTATTCTTCTGATTACCCATGATTTGGGTGTGGTAGCGGAAGTGTGTGATACAGTGGCTGTAATGTATGCGGGAGAGATTGTGGAGAAGGCTCCGGTAAAAGAATTGTTTGAACATCCCCTGCACCCCTATACCAAAGGGCTTATGGCCTGCGTTCCGGTTCTGGGGAGAAAAGAAAAGCTGATTCCTATTCCCGGACAACCGCCCAAATTATATGAAGAGAAGGCAGGATGCCAATTCGCAGAACGGTGTCCAGATCGGAAGCCGGAGTGCAGCCGGGACACCTCTCTTTTGGAGATTGCTCCCGGACATTATGTTTCTTGCAAGGAGGTGGGCAGGATTGGATAGAGAAATAATACTAGAAATCAGCGGCCTGTCCAAAGAGTTTGCAGTCAAGGGAAGAATGTTTCCCTATAAAAAGGAAATGCTCAAAGCAGTGCAGAACGTTACTTTAACCCTTGAAAAGGGGGAGACCTTGGGGATTGTGGGCGAGTCGGGCTGCGGGAAATCCACGCTTGGAAGACTGATTATGCGTCTGATTGAGCCTACCTGTGGAAGTGTGGTACTGGAAGGAGAAAATCTGATGGATCTCTCCTCCCAGAAACTTCGGAGACACAGAAAAGACTTTCAGATGATTTTTCAGGATCCTTATGCTGCATTTGATCCCAGAATGAGCATAAAGGCAATTCTGGAGGAGCCTCTGCGGACGCACGGCATTCCAAAAGAACAGTGGGAGGAAAGAATTACCCGTATGCTGGAAATGACAGGGATTCCTTTGGATGCTTTGAAACGATATCCCCATGAATTCTCAGGGGGACAGCGCCAGCGGATCAGTATAGCAAGGGCAATTCTGCTGAATCCTAAGGTTATCATAGCAGATGAGCCGGTGTCAGCTCTGGATGTATCCATACAGGCACAGATACTAAATCTGCTGAAGGAGCTGCAGGAAAAATTTCAGATGACCATGATCTTTATCTCTCACAATCTGGCATCGGTCCAGTACGTGAGCCACAGGGTAGCGGTCATGTATCTTGGAAGAATTGTAGAGATTGCCCCATCAGATGCTTTGTATGAACGGCCGCTGCATCCCTATACCCAGGCCCTGATCTCTGCGATTCCCATACCGGTGCCCGGCGCTGGGATGGAGAGAAAGAGGCTGACAGGGGAGGTTCCAAGTCCCATTCATCTGCCCCGGGGATGCGCGTTCAGGATGAGATGTCCCTATGGGGACGAGGCATGTGCCGGAAAAGTTCCGGAACTTACAGAGGCAGAGCCTGGCCATTATGTGGCCTGTGACAAATATAAAAGTGCGGAGGTAATCCATGAAATTTAATACATATTCTATTATTGCCGTGTGCAGAGAGACTGGGTGTATGGGGGGCGCAGCAGCCTCCTGTTTTCCGGGGCTGGGGGCGTTTTCCCCTTTCATCAGAATCTCACACGGGATCATAGCTTCCCAAGGATGGGTAAATCCCTTCCTGAACGAGGACGTTATGGGCAGAATCCAGCGGGGAGCGTCCGCGGAGGAGGCACTGCACAAGGCACTACAGGAAGATAAGGGAAAGGAACTGAGACAGATATCTGTGGTAGACTATAAAGGTAACACAGCGGCATTTACAGGGAGTGAGAACGATCCGGTAAAGCTACATCTCCGGGGAGACGGGTATGTGATAGCCGGCAATATTCTCACAGGTAAAGAGGTGCTCCAGGAGATGGAAGAGGCTTTTCTAAAGACCAGAGGAAATCTGGCAGACCGGCTGATGAATGCGCTGACTGCGGCAGATCGGAGCGGCGGAGACCGCAGGGGAAAACAGGCCGCTGTTATCCGGGTAGATAAGATCCAGGGTTTTCCCTATATAGATTTCCGGGTAGATGATGATCCGGAGGCAGTATCAAAGCTGAATCAAATCTATCAGAAGAATAAGGAGCATATTTTTGAGACTTATGACAGCTGGGTAGATAATGTGAGAAAAGGGATTAAAGGATAACGATTATGTGTGAGGAGAATAAAATGGACATTTTAGATGAGGCAAAGAAGCAGCGGGAGGAGCTGGTTTCCACCAGAAGGTATCTTCATCAGCACCCTGAGGCGAGTATGCAGGAATATGAGACGGCAGAATATGTCCGGCGGAGGCTGGACGAGATGGGGATTCCCTGGTTAGAGGCCGGAAAAACAGGAACCGTGGGCATTATAGAGGGAAACAGCCGGGGCAGAATCCTGGGCCTGAGAGGAGATATCGATGCTCTGGAAATGACAGAGCTGAATCAGTGCAGCTATGCGTCGAAACACCCCGGTCTGATGCATGCCTGCGGACATGACGGACATACGGCTGCCCTCTTGGGTGCTGCCGCCTTTTTGCAGGAGCACAGGGATAGAATTCCGGGAAAGATAAAACTGATTTTCCAGCCGGGAGAGGAAAACGGCCAGGGTGCCAGGACGGTAGTGGAAAGCGGCGCAGTGAAGGACGTGGACGGTGTATTTGGGCTCCATGTCTCTAATTCTCTTCCTATAGGAGAGGCAACCATACGAAAAGGGGTGATGTCCTCTGCCAATGATAAGTTCCGTATCTGGATCAAGGGAAGAGGCTGTCACGGTTCCGCGCCGCAAAACGGTGCGGACGCTCTGCTGGCAGGGGCATCTCTCGTTCAGTCCCTGCAGAGTGTGATTACCAGGGAGAGCGATCCCCTGAAGCCAACGGTAATGACTGTTGGGATTTTCCAGAGCGGTACCGCCTTCAATATCCTTCCGGAGGATGCTTATATTGAAGGCAGTATCCGGGTGCTGGAAGAGTGCCAAAGAGCGGTAAACAGAAATGCCATACGCAGGATCGCAGCAGCTACAGCCACTGCTTACAAATGCCAGGCGTCCGTTGACTTTGAAATCACCGCGAAAGTAGTTTTCAACGATCATAGAATGACAGACACAGCTATCTGTGCAGCATCTAAAATATTGGGGGCGGAGGCTGTAAAAGAACAGGAGCTTAGCCTGGGAGCCGAGGACTTTGCGGAATATCTGGAGACAGCCCCGGTAACCTATATGAATATAGGATCCAGAAATGAAGAAAAAGGAATAGCCTCCCCTCATCATCACGGAACCTTTGATATTGACGAAGACTGCCTGCCCATCTGTATGGCAATGTATATACAGTATGTATGGGAATATTTTGGCATTGAGTAAACAGTATCAAAATAGAATATAAAAGACAGGAAAGCGGTATCCCGTATGCTTATAAGCGTGCAGGGTACCGCTTTCCTGTCTTTTATATTTCATCTGCTCTTTTTAGGATCTCTTCCAAATGAATCTCCCCCTGCAGGGATCCCGGGCGTTCCACCGCGATGGATGCGGCAGCATTGGCATATCTTGCACATTCCTTCAGCCCCCGATGATTCAGTATTCCATGGATAAATCCCCCTGCGAAAGCGTCCCCGGCGCCTGTGGTATCCACACAGCGGGCATAGGGATAGGCTCTGGTATAAAAACGTTCCCTGGCAGAGGCACACAGACATCCCCTGGCCCCCAGTTTAAGGACAATATGGCCAACCCCAGCCTGAAGAAAAGCCTCTGCTATCTGTTCCGGATCCTTTAAACCTGTCACAAGCCTGGCTTCCTCCAGATTGGGGAAGAGGTAATCCACATAGGGCAGATAAGGCCTCATATCATCGATAGTCTCTTGGTTTTTACGTTTTGTCATATCTGCGCACAGGATGGCGCCGCTCTTTTTTGCTGCCTGAAAAATGACTGTCAGTTCCGGTGCCCTAAGATAAGGAAAGACAAAGATGCTTGCAAAGGATATCAGACTCGTATCGGAGAAAATATCCAGAGGGATATCCTCAAGAGTTAATTTGCGCAGACTGCCTTTTTGACTGGTGATAAAGCTTCTCTCACCGTCAGAATCTACCAGTACCAGATTAATGCCCGTGGAGATAGATTTATCCCGGATGACATGCTCTGTATTGATAAATGTCTGATGGCAGTAGTCCAGTATCATTTGACCGGGTAGATCAGCGCCTATTTTGCTGATGAGTTCTACCGAGTGTCCCAGATTAGCCAGCAGTGCTGCCTCATTCATAGCATCGCCGCCCAGAGACATGGTGACAGACGGCACGGGATGGGAACCAGTTTCAAAGACAGATGCGTCTACCGGGCCGGCCGGGATATCTATAATGGCAGCGCCGATGATGGCAGCGTCGAACGTTTTTAGCATGTGAATGCCTCCTAAGTGGGAAATATCACAAGAATCAGTAGATTTCCTGTTTCTAAAATACTATCTCACAAAAGAGAGAAAGTCAATAAGTCCAAACGGATTCTGCGGACAGACAGGGAAAAATACGAAAACGTACAAAGTTCCTATAAAAACCTATTTACAGCAGAAGTACAGAAAGAAAATGTACACTTTGCATAATAAAGTTACAAAAACAGAGGAAATCGGTTGTTATAATTGTATAAAACAGGAGGTCGATTTCAAGGGAAAGGAGGTCAGGAATGGAACAGAAGGGAGGGATAAAACACACAGCATTTGGTTTGATATTGGGAAATGAATAGAAAGAAGGAGGAGTAAGAGGATGAAGCAAAAGAAACTGATGTCAGGTTTTTTGGCAGGTGTGATGGCACTTTCTGCGATAACGGCAAACAGCACAATCGTAAGCGCAGAGGGAAATGAACAGGGATTGCCTCAGCCTGTAAAAACCTATTCCTTTGAGAATCAACTGGACGGCAGTTCCATGTACGGGAAAAAGATGGCGGAGTATACGGGTGAGGCTGCCTATGCCGAAGGGCATGAAGGACAGGCTGTCAGACTTGGAGACTATGGTCTGAAGCTGAATCATCCCTATACGGGAGAGGAATACACAGTATCTATGTGGGTCAACCCCTCACAGGCGGTGCCGGTAAATGGTTCCCTGCTGTATATAGGTTCTGCCCTGGGTGCAACAGAACAGTGGGTATCTGTGGCTGGAGATAATAATCAAGTTCTCAAAGTTTGGACAAACGATAAGGTGACCGGTGAGTTTGGATACAAAACACCCATCTCTAATGTAAATCTGGAGAAAAATCATTGGACTTTGGTCACAGTAACCCAGTCTGGCTATGATTTTACCCTGTATCTAAATGGTAGTCCGGCAGGCTCTGGACAGGCGGCCAGGGCGCTGACGGCAGAGAGCAACGACATCAGCATTGGGGTTAATAACTGGGATGATTTATACAAGGGACTGATTGACGAGGTACAGGTATACGATCAGGCTTTGACGCCCTCCCAGGTTTACCAGCTGTATGACTCCAGAAGTGAAGAGGAAATCTTTGAGGAAGAGGGATTTACGGCTGACGAGAGAATTACGATGTATGAGGGAAGCTCCCAGCAGATCCAGGTGAATCTGCCGGGCGGCGTGACAGAGGAAAACGCTGAGATATCTTTTGAGGTTTGGGATGGCACCATAGCTTCTGTATCTGAAGACGGTACCGTACTGGGGCTGAAAGAGGGCAAGACAATGGTGACATCCACGGTGTCTGTGGGAACTGTCACACAGACAAGGGACACAGCGGTGACTGTAGTAAAAAATCCTACAGAGCGGGAAGAGGGCGTGGTGGCTGACTATACAATGACAGCGTCCATAAACGGCGTAATTCCTGACGCTTCCGGTCTTGGGAATGACGCCTCCATTGTAAATCCGGAGACAGTGAAATTCATAGGAGACGGAGACAGGGATGTGATGGAAATCACCGGCAATAAAAGCTATATTACTCTCCCGTCGAAAATCTACGAGAGCCTTACGGATAAAGAAGCGTTTACAGTGGAGGCTACGTACGCAAGGAGTTCAAAATCAGGAGCAGCTTCCTGGCTCTTCTGCATTGGCTCAATTCCCCAGAGTACAGGAACAAACTATATGTTCTATGCCCCATACTTCCAATACAGCGGCAACAGTATCCGGGCAGGAATTAAGAACGCGTCTTCCGAAAATCTGATAAATTCATCCCTGGTGTTGTCCAATGATGAGTACTACACCGTAGACATGGTTTTTGAAAATGGGAAAGTATCTCTGTTTATCGATGGGATAGAGGCGGGACCTGCGTTGGATACCGGCTTTCGTATGGAAGAGATTGTAACTGCAGGGACCAAGGACGGAATCCTGGGATACCTGGGCAAATCCTGCTGGAGTGCAGACAGTAATTTTGTGGGAAAGATTGATTCCTTTAAAATCTACGACAAGGCTCTGAGCGAGGAAGAGATACAGCAGGGGGATCCTGCGTATCAGGAGGCACTGCAGGCAAAGGTGGACGCATCTCTGACAGAAGAAAAGATTCTGGGAAATAAAAATACCGGACTTGATAACGTAAGCTACGATCTCAGTCTTCCTTCAAAGTTAGACGGTCTGGATGTAAGCTGGTCGGCGGAGAGTGATCTCATAGCTGCAACCGGAAAGGTATATAACGGGGATACTGACCGGGAGGTAACGCTCACGGCAACCGTTACCGCGGGCACACTGAAAGCGGAAAAGCAATTTATCATTACGGTTAAGGCATTCGATGCAACAGCCCTGAAGCAAAAGCTGGAGCAGGCAAATGCGCTGGATCTGAGCAACTTCACAGAAATGTCAGCCAACGCCCTGCGGGATGCTGTGGCGGCGGCCTCCAGAGCACAGACCCAGACAGAAGCAGACGCCGGGATTGCCAAGATAGACCGGGCGGTGCAAAAGCTTGTGTTTAAGCCGGAATATCAGGATCCATGGGGGGTAATTGACGCCAGTGCGCCAAAAGAGGAGGCAGTGTATAAAGCCGGCACCTCAGAGAAGCTCTATACAGTTCCTGATGCGGTAAAGGGCGCGGTGAATGTGACGTATGCATCCGACAATGAAGCAGTGGCAGTTTACAAAGATGGCACAGTAACTGCAGTTGCAAACGGGACCGCAATGCTGACTACGAAAATTGAGGCAAAGAGCAGCGGATTCACCATGGAATACACAACATACGTGATTGTAAGTGAAAAACCAGAGCCGCAGCTGAAACCTGGCTGGAAGCTGTCTGGTGACAAGTGGTACTACTACGAAGACGGGAAGAAAAAAACAGGCTGGATCTATGACACTGCCTACAGGAGCTGGTTTTATCTTCAGGAGGATACCGGAGCCATGGCCACAGGCTGGCTGCTGGACGGAAGAACCTGGTATTATCTGAAGAGTAACGGGGCGATGGCAACGGGCTGGCTGCTGGACGGAAAAACCTGGTATTACCTGAAGAGCAATGGGGCGATGGCTACCGGCTGGATACAGCTGGGAGGAACCTGGTACTACCTGAGGGACACAGGAGCCATGGCCACAGGCTGGCTGCTGAATGGGAATACCTGGTATTATCTGAGAAGCAGCGGAGCGATGGCAACGGGCTGGCTGCTGGACGGAAAAACCTGGTATTATCTGAGAAGCAGCGGAGCGATGGCAACGGGCTGGCTGCTGGATGGAAAAACTTGGTATTACCTGAAGAGCAATGGAGCGATGGCCACAGGCTGGCTGCAGTTGGGCAGCAAGTGGTATTATCTGAAAAATAGCGGAGCCATGGCGGTCAGTGAATGGGTAGGCAGTTATTATGTAAACGGCAGCGGAGTATGGTCAAGAACAAGGCAGACATCCTGAAGACAGGAGAAGCAGGTATATGGAAAGGAGAAAATATGAAGTTATCAAGTGCAAAACGTATCTTAGCCGGTGGATTATGCGGCATTATGCTTGTATCGGCAGTTCCCCCTGCAGAGGTCCTGGCTGCGTCTGACATCTCATCCGTTGTAGAGTCAAATCTAAATATTAAAGAATCCCAGATTCGCCAGCAGCTGACAGGGGATCTGATTCTTCCGGATACAGTCGAAGGACTGGACGGAGCTTCTATACAGTACAGTGTGGCAGAGGAGGACGCCCCTTATGTGAAGGTGGAAGGGAATACTCTTAAAATTACCCGTCCCTATGCGGGGCAGGGAAATTATGATTTTACTCTGACAGCAACTGTGGCGGCAAATGATGCCAGCTGTGTAAAGGAATTTCCCATGACCATTAGAGAGGGAGATAAGGACGACTCTTATGCGGGATATCTGTACGTATGCTTTGCCAACAAAGGGGGAAGCGACGTGCAGCAGATTCACTTTTTTCTCAGTGAAGATGGTCTGAACTGGACAGCGCTTAACGGCTGTAATCCAGCGTTCCTTGCAGGCAGCGATTATACGGACAGGGTGTATAAAACAGACAATGTAAATTATGCGGTGGCAGAGGAGACTAACATCGAAGAGACCACTGCAGGGGATGCCTCTGTCTTGTTCCCCTTCGAGGGTAAGGATCAGGGAATCCGGGATCCATATATGCTGCGGGGAGCTAAGGCAGATGGCAGTGACTCTGATAAAGTATGGATTCTGGCAACGGATCTCAATACCATGGCCCCCCAATACGGAGGAAACTGGGGCACTATGTCACACGATGGCAGTACCAGCCTTTTCATCTATGAGACAGAGGATTTTGTAAACTGGACAAGGCGCTGGGTAGACGTTGGATCGGAAATAGAAGCAGGAGCTGCATGGGCTCCGGAAGCCATATACAATCCGGAGAAAGACAATTACCTGATATACTGGTCCTGCCGTGTCGCTACAGATGGATATTCCAGAAACCGTATTTACTGCAATGAAACAGACGATTTTGTAACATTTGGTCCTACAAAAATGTATGAGCAGGAGGCTTTTTATAAGAACTGGGGCAAGCTGGTGAATGCCAATGACGGATATGGCAACATTGATACTTCCCAGCTCTGGGTGGCAGACACAGAGACCGGAGATCCTTACGGTACGGTCTATCGGGTGGTCAAGGATGAGACGGACAACCACATAGAACTGATGAGCGCGGACTCTGTTCTGGATCCCAATGTGGATTATGACAGCAGTGATCCCGGAAGAATTACTCCTTATGAAAAGGACGGCACCCTGTTTACTACACTGGAAGAACTGAATGGGGCAGGATATAACGACTATCAGAGGGCGGACGTAGTGTGGAATTGGTTCAGAAATGAGTCTGCAGGCAACCATTTCCAAAAAATTGACCAGGCAGGTATGGAGAAGTACTCCGGTGCCTATGAAGGAGCCACCATGTTCAAGTTCTTTGACCGGGATGAATGGTGTGTCATGATCGACTACTACGGAAAAAACAGTGTGCGCTATGAGCCATATGTGACATATGACCTTTCCCAGCCAGACAGTATCCGAAAGGTTTCCGACGGTTACGGAAGAACCGGCGGTGATGTGGGATGCCATGGGGGAATGATTCCTGTTACACTGGAAGAATACAATACCCTCCTGGATACCTATAACAGCGATGCCGGTGTGGACAATTATCATGCACTCAGCTATATCTCCGTGGATAAAAGAGAACTGGAAGAGGTTCTAGGACAGCTGGATGAGGCGATCAGGGATACAGAACATTATACAGCGGCCAAGATTCAGAAAATGAAAAACTGGAAAAGTCTGGGAGAGTCTTATGCAGAGGATCCCACGGTTTCTTTCGAAAAAATCAGTCAGGTAGTGACAAACGCCAAAAACCTGATGGGAGAGGTAAAACCTGAAAAGTTAAATACCTGGAGCTATGAAGATGGAAACTGGTATTATTACAATGAAGCAGGAGAGAAGGCCAAAGGCTGGCTGAAGCTTCTGGATACCTGGTATTACCTGAAGGATGACGGGGTGATGGCCACAGGGTGGCTGAAGCTTGGAAATACCTGGTATTATCTAAAAGGAAACGGGGCTATGGCTACAGGATGGCAGCTCATTGAAAACACCTGGTATTACCTGAAGGACAGCGGAGCGATGGCCACAGGGTGGCTGAGGCTGGGGAACACCTGGTATTACCTGAAGGACAGCGGAGCGATGGCCACAGGGTGGCTGAAGCTGGGGAACACCTGGTACTATCTGAAGGACAGCGGAGCGATGGCCACAGGGTGGCTGAAACTGGGGAATACCTGGTATTATCTGAAGGACAGCGGAGCGATGGCCACAGGGTGGCTGAGGCTGGGGAACACCTGGTATTATCTGAAGGACAGCGGAGCGATGGCCACAGGGTGGCTGAAACTGGGGAATACCTGGTATTATCTGAAGGACAGCGGAGCCATGGCGTCCAGCCAGTGGATTGGAAAATACTATGTAAATGCCAGCGGAGCCTGGACCAAAACCAGGTAAGACGAAGGGGCGCAATCCCGCAGAGGAACGCGCCCTTTTCAGTTGTAAAGGAAGCGGGGATAAGATTTTATCCTTTCATGTGCCAATAAAATGTGGTATCCTTAGTATACCCGAGGGCACCCGTTTCTGTATGCTCTCCGGACAGGTATCAGAGAATCATGCGCAGAAGGGAAGTATACCAGTGTTTTTTATAATGGGAATCAGCCAGGGAAGAAAAAATATTGAATATGTTAAAACAGTTATCTGCAGCAGCTGCGGAAAATATGGGCGATATGAAGTCTATATGACGTATTCCTGCTTCAGTTTATTTTTTATTCCTTTATTCAAATGGGACAGGCATTACTATGCCGAGACTACCTGCTGCCATACCTTATATGAGATTACACCGGAAATAGGCCGGCAGATTATGCGGGGAGATGCTGTAGAGCTGAGGGAAGAGGATCTGATTCGTATCAAACGGGGACAGGGAAGCTTTTTGGGGTGGACGAATGAGGCCGCCAAAGGGACCAGGATATGTTCTGACTGCGGATATGAGGCGGAGAAGGATTTTGTATACTGCCCAAAGTGCGGGAAAAGACTTGAGGAGTGATAAACATGGAATATATAGCAAGATTGGGAGAAATTGTGCATGAAGCTGCCGCACCGGCACTGCTTATATGTACGGTGCTGGGACTGATAAACTGCTTCTTCGGACTCCGTCTTCTAAAAATGTGGGTAAGTATGATTGGATTTGGCATTGGCATGACAGGCGGTTATATGCTGGGCATGCATTTTGGCAATACCATAGCAATCGCTGTGATCTGTGCTCTGATAGGGGGGATTCTGCTGGCAACTCTGGCATATTGTATCTACCGGTGGGGAATCTTTCTTCTGTGCTTTTTGATGGGTACAGCAGTGTGTTATCTGCTGATTCATCCTACATCTTCGGGCAGTTTTTTTGTCTGCCTGATGGCAGGAGCCGGGGTTGGCGCTCTGGCGCTGAAGTTTGTGGAACCCGTTATTATTATCAGCACCAGCCTGCAGGGAGGAATTATGGCAGGAACCTGCATAGGCAATCTTCTTCATGCCAGGGAAAAGGGGATGGGATACGCCCTGGGAGTACTGTTTGCCATTCTGGGAATTTTAATTCAGTGGCTTGGATGGAGGCGCAGGCTCCGGGAAGAAGAAATGGAAGAAAATACTTTTCAAGAAGATGGAATTGATGATACAATAGAAGAGCGATGAGAGAAAATACTACATAGAAGGCCGCACTCTGCTGAGTGGGGCTTTTATCAGAAAGGATCATGGAAAGACAATGGACAAGAACCAAGTGTTAAAGAAGCTGCAGATGATGGAGGTTATGTACGTACCATATGCAAGAGCAACAAATATGCCATTTATTGTCTGCGATGAGGAGACGTATAACGATCAGATATTTATATTCAGAGAAGAAAAGGATGTACAGGTTTTCGCCAAAGAATATACTGCTAAGAGTATTCCCCTTATGGGCGTAAAGTTTAAAAATGATCAATTTTTGAATTTTTATACCAGCCTGTTTACAATGGGAGTAAATGCCATCGTATATACAGAGGGTGAGGAATCTGTGGAACTGGAGCTGCTGGAGTTGGTGCAGCCGCCGGACTATTCCCAGCTGCCGGAAGAAAAAAGACCGCTTTCCAATCCCCAGCTTCAGCTTACCGGTCTTTATTTTATGCAGGAACTGCGCAGAAAAGTGGACAATGAGGAAAAAAAGAATCTTCCGGAGCTGGAAGAAGAGATGGCGGCCAACCTGGTGAAGGCCCGTTATATTGTCTCCATGCGGGTAAATGAAAAGGATGACCAGGAAGTAGAGGGGGGCAAAAAATCAGAGGTACAGGTGCCCTTTGTAAAAAATAACAATGGTGAGATCTTTCAGCCGGTATTTACGGATGTGGGTGAATTTAATAAATTTAACAGGGAGAAGAATCTGAAGGGAGTAGTAATGAACTTTGATAAGCTCCAAAGTATTCTTATGGAGCAGAGCAAAGGGATCGTGGTAAATCCTCTTGGATTTAATCTCATTATTTTAAAGGAGCAGATTCCGGCGTTCGTGAAAAGATTTGAACAGGAGTAAAATGCAGGAATGATAATAGATTTTCATACGCACATATTTCCGGACAAAATTGCAAAACCTACCATAGATACATTGGCGGTGAATTCTGATGCTAAAGCTTATACAGACGGCACCAGAGATTCACTTCTGGCATCCATGAGGGAAGCCCATGTGGATCTCTCTGTGATTCTTCCTGTGGTTACCCGGCCGGGACAGTTTCCGTCTGTGAACCGTTTTGCCCGGGAGATCACTGCCCGGGAGTTTTCCCTGGGAGAACCCAATCTGATATCTTTTGGGGGAATCCATCCGGAGACGGGTAATTATAAGCAGGAGATTGATGAAATAGCGGCAATGGAACTAAAGGGAATAAAACTCCACCCCGATTACCAAAAGCTGTTTATCGATGATATCAAATATCTCAGGATCATTGACAGGGCGGCCGAAAAAGGTCTGATTATCAGCGTTCACGGAGGCAGAGATGTGGGGATACCCGGTGAAATCCACTGCACGCCCAGGCGTGTGCAGAATCTCCTGAAACAGTTAGATCCGGATAAACTGATTATCGCTCACATGGGCGGGTATGACTGCTGGGATGAGGTGGAGGAATACCTGGTAGGGCGGAAGCTTTATTTTGATACAGGGTATTCTCTGGGTATTATGCCTGACGACCAGTTTCTGAGAATTGCAAGAGGACATGGCACAGATAAGATATTGTTTGCCACAGACAGTCCGTGGAGCGGCCAAAAGGAAAATATAGAATGCATCAGAAGACTGAAGCTGAAACCAGAGGAAGAGAACGCTGTGTTCAGCGGCAACGCCGTCAGACTTTTGAAAGGATAGAGGGTTAGATATGACCGTTTATTTTATTTATCACAGCAGCTTTCTCGTGGAGACAGAAGAGGCATATTTGCTGTTTGACTATTTTAAGGGGGATATTCCTGTGCTAGATTCCCGGAAACCCCTGTTTATTTTTGCAAGCCACAGACATCAGGACCATTTTTCTGAGGAGATATTCCGTCTTCCTGCTGCAAAAGGACGGAAAGTAACCTATATTCTTTCCGATGATATCTGGAAGAAAAGAGTTCCTCCGGATAAAAGAGATGTGACAGTTTTTCTGGGACCGGGAGAAACGCAGAGCTTCGGAGCGGTGGAAGCAGAGACATTAAAGTCTACGGATGAAGGTGTCGCATTCCTTGTGTCCGTTGGGGATCATGTCATCTATCACGCAGGGGACTTGAACGACTGGCAGTGGGAAGGGGAGCCTGAGAAGGTAAACCGCTCATACAGGGAACAATACCGCAGTGAGATTCAGAAGTTAAGGGATAAGAAAATAGAACTGGCGTTTTTACCATTGGATCCCAGGCAGGATACATATTTTGCCGACGGATTTGACTGGTTTATGAAGCATGTATCCGTTCAGTGGGTATATCCTATGCACTGCTGGGAGGATGAAACTGTCACGGAGAAACTCAAGGAGCTGCCTTGTTCCAGGGAATATGCAGATAGAATTATAGTAAAAAGCCCTTTTAAAACGGACTGAAATTAGATACAATATTTATATAGAACACGATAGGAAGGAGCGCTTGTCATGAAGATTGACATGCATTGCCATACAAAGGAGGGTTCCCTTGATGGAAAGGTCCCCATTGAGGAATATATTGAAAAGCTGAAATCTGAAGGGTTCGGCGGAATGCTGGTAACAGACCATAATTCATACCACGGTTACCGTCATTGGAAAAAATATATTAAGGGCAAGAGGCATACGGACTTTCTCGTGTTAAAAGGAATCGAGTATGATACGTTTGGGGCAGGACACATGCTTGTAATTATGCCCGAGACAATTAAACTGCGTATTCTGGAACTGAGGGGTCTGCCGGCACATCTGCTGATCTCTATCGTTCATGCCTGCGGAGGGATTATTGGTCCGGCCCATCCCTGCGGAGAAAAGTATCTAAGTATTACGAACACAAAGTCTTATTATAAAGACCCGAGGATTATCCGAAGATTTGATTTTATTGAGGCATTCAATGCCTGTGAATCTGAGGAATCCAATGCGTCTGCGGCGAAGCTTGCGGAAAAGTACGGAAAGCCCTGTTTTGGAGGAAGTGATGCCCATAAGATAGAGTGTGTGGGAAAAGCTTACACAGAGGTTCCTGACGAAGTAAAAAGCGAATCAGATTTGATTGCCTGCGTAATGAAAGACACTCCCTTCAAAGTTGGCGGCAGCTATTATAATAAGACAACAAAGGAAAAGATGGGTAAGGCGAATAAAGTGCTGGTATATTCCTTCTGGGTATATAATAAGGTGGCCGGGCTGTCAAAAGCACATAAAAGAAATGAAAAACTGAAATCAGAGTATTCAGAAAGGGAATTATAACAAGGGAAGGAACATCCCTGGATGTGAGGATATAAGTATGGAAAAGAAAACAATTCAGGTAGCTCTTCTGGGCCTGGGAACCGTGGGCACAGGGGTTTATAAGGTACTCCAAAATCAAAGGGAGGAGATGCTCTCTAAGCTGGGAGCCGAGGTGGAAATAAAAAGAATTCTGGTACGCAATCTTGAGAAAGCGGCAAAAAAGGTAGAGGATGACTCAGTACTTACCAATCGCTGGGAAGACATTATCCATGACGATGCCATATCTGTTGTGATAGAAGTGATGGGTGGAATGGAACCTGCCCGCACCTATATTATGGAAGCGCTGGCAGCAGGGAAGCATGTGGTGACGGCAAACAAAGACCTCATAGCAGTAGACGGCAAAGAACTGCTGGATATGGCGGGAACCCATCACAGTGATCTGCTTTTTGAGGCGGCGGTAGCAGGAGGAATTCCCATAATCCGCCCGCTGAAACAATGCCTGGCAGGCAATCATATTACGGAAGTAATGGGGATCATAAACGGCACCACGAACTTTATTCTGACCAAGATGACAGAAGAGGGCATGGAATTCGAGGAAGCATTGGCTCTTGCCACTGAGCTGGGGTATGCGGAAGCGGATCCCACCGCGGATATTGAAGGGTATGATGCAGGACGAAAACTTGCCATCATGGCCTCCATTGCTTTTAACTCAAGGGTTACGTTTGACGACGTCTATACCGAGGGCATAGCCAAAATCACTGCCAAGGACATTAAATACGCAAGAGAGATGGGCTGTGATATAAAGCTTTTGGGCGTGGCCAGAAACACGGATACTGGGATCGAAGTGCGGGTACATCCTATGCTGATTCCGAGTGCTCACCCCCTAGCCTCAGTAAAAGATGCATTTAACGCAGTTTTTGTCCACGGGGATGCCGTAGGGGACACGATGTTCTATGGCAGCGGCGCAGGCGAGATGCCGACAGCAAGCGCCATTGTAGGTGATGTCTTTGATATAGCCAGAAACATCCGGTACCAGTGCAGCGGCAGAATCAGCTGTACCTGTTATAAAGAACTTCCCATCAAACAGATTGGGGATATCCGCAGCAGGTATTTCCTGCGCATGCAGGTGGATGACAAGCCGGGGGTTCTGGCAAGCGTGGCCAGTGTTCTGGCTAATAACTCTGTAAGTATTGCCCAGGTCATCCAGAAAGCAAAAAGCTCAGAGACTGCTGAGATTGTGGTGATCACAGACTCTGTGGAAGAAAGACATTTTAATGATTCCCTGGCAATCTTTCAGGGGATGTCCGTGATAAGAAAAATCTCTTCCGTAATCCGAGTGTATGGTGAATAATGCCGTTTTATGCCGAATAATGCAGTAAATCTTAACACATCTTAACTACCGGTATCTTTCACTGCCCTTTATAATTATTTCTGTATAGAAGATCGTGAGACAGGAAAAAGGAAAGGGAGGTCAGGGATGAATGAGGCAGTATTGAGGGATGAGTTAAAGAAACTGCAGCAGGAGAACAGTATGTTAAAAGAAAGCATTATTGTTCTGAAAAAAATAATTACGGTAAAAAATCGGACCATAAACAGGATGCTGGACTGTTACATACTGCAGCAAAAATAGGAAGAGGCTGAAACCTCTTCCTATTTTTGTATGTCCCAGACGGTTCCTCTGCCGGAGCCGGGAAAGGAGAAAACGACGTGAATGATTCTGTAGAAGAAGATAAAATTTCTGAGGACTGTCCTCTGGTCCAGGTTATGACCCTGGAAGAGTACAGAAATTCCCGGGAGAGGGTTACCCAGGAGCTGATTTTTGAGAGAAATCTTAATCACATTCATTACTGCAAAGCAGATTGGCTGGATCAGGCAATCTTCGGGACCTTTTTAATACCGAGAAAGGAAGCACTGCTGGGGGATAAAAGCGGTTTCAGTTTTTATCTGGATCGAAAACGGCTGCTGTTTATTGATGACACTGGCTTTGCCCAGTCACTTATGAACAGCATAGCAGAGGAGAAAAGCTCAGAAAAAACGTCACTGGTACATTTGCTTTTTCAGTTTATGGAATACATGATTCGGGACGATGTCCTTTTCCTTCAAAAGTATGAGGAAAAGCTTACCACTATGGAGGAAGAACTTCTGGATAAAGGATTGGACAATGTGAACCGGGCAATTCTGCGATGCCGCAAAGAGCTCCTGCGGCTGAACTCCTATTATGAACAGCTTGCCGATATGAGTGAGACTCTGGTGGAGAACCACAATGGCTTTCTGGATGAAAAGGACTGTTATCTGTTTCGCCTGTTCGGGGACAGAGCATCCCGGCTGTATTCTAACACGCAGGCCTTGAAAGAATATACGATGCAGATTCGTGAAATGTATCAGTCTCAGATTGACATCAGACAGAACCGCATCATGTCTTTTCTGACCATTGTTACCACGGTTTTTATGCCCCTTACCCTTATCACTGGGTGGTATGGAATGAATTTTGATAAAATGCCGGAGCTTCACTGGGAATATGGATACCCTCTGATTGCCTTTCTGAGCCTTTTCATTATATTGCTGGAGATCTGGTATTTTATAAGGAAAAGGTGGTTAAAATAAAAGAAGAAGGCGGGAATATTCCAGCTTTTTTTCTTTCATTGACAAAGTGTGACAAAAATCTTAATTTTTGTTAAGATCTTTGTTTTCCTCTGCTATCAGAAAAAAAATTATGCTATAATGTTAGCGTTATTGTGAAGAGAGTAGGAGTGTAAATAGAGATGTCGAAGAAAAAAAAGAAGCTACAGGAGAATCAGGTAGAAGCAGCAGGTGCCGTGGATCCGCGAATTGACGAGGCAATGGCCAAGATCGTTCAGGACACCATAGGCAATGATACCGTATATGACCAGCCTAAGAAAAAAAAGAATAGAAAGGCTGCAAAGGCCTCTGGCCAAAAGTCTAAGATGAAGAAGAAAAAGAGTAAAAATACGGCGTTAAAGGTGACCGGTATCGTTGCAGGTGTTGTTATATTGCTGGCAGGTGCAGCTTATGGGGTCGGCGCATACTACTATCACGACAAGTTCTTTAAAGGAACAGAGATTAACGGGATTAACTGTGAGAATATGACTGTGGAGGAGACAGAAGATCTGATCCGCAGGCAGGTAGAGGATTATAAGATAACTGTTCAGTTCAGGGGAGACCAGGCTCAGGAGATTCTGGGAAGTGATATCGGTTATCAGTATGTATCCAACGGAGACGCAGAAAAGATTTTAAAGGAGCAGAATCCGCTGCTGTGGATTAGAGGCTATTTTAAGCCGGAAAAATACGAGGCGGCTAAGAATATATCCTTTGACGAGAATCAGCTGAGAACCAAACTGGATTCCCTGGACTGTATGATAGCCGAAAACCAGGAGGCGCCCCAGGATGCCTATGTTACCTTCCAGGAGACAGAGTTTGTTATAGTGGATGAAGTACAGGGCACAACCATTGATGAAAATACCATGTTTGAGGCGGTAAAGACTGCGGTCTCTGAAAGCAGGCCTGATGTCTCTGCTGAGGAAGCAGGTGCCTATGCCGCACCTTCCGTTACAAAAGATAATCAGGATCTGATCGCCCAGAGAGATATGCTGAATACTTATGCCAAGGCAAGCATTACCTATACCTTCGGAGAGCAGACAGAGCTGCTGGACGGATCTATTATAAAAGACTGGTTCGATTATGACGAGAACGGCAATATAATTGAAAATGAAGATACCTTTAAGGCAAATGCAAAAGAATATGTAAAGTCTCTGGCTGCCAAATATGACACCGTGGGGAAAGAGCGATCCTTTCACAGCACGGCAGCAGGTGCTGACATTACGGTGAAGGGCGGCTCATATGGCTGGAAAATCAACCAGAAGAAAGAGGTAGCACAGCTGATCGAGGAGATTAAAGCTGGTACAGTCACTACAAGAGAACCGATCTATTCGTCAACTGCCGTATCCAGAGACGGCAATGAAATAGGCAATACGTATGTGGAGGTTGACCTGGGAAATCAGCATATGTGGTTTTATAAAGACGGACAGCTGATTGTAGACTCAGACTTTGTATCGGGAAATATGTCATACAAGGACCGTGTAACTCCTTCCGGTGTATATTCTCTCTATTACAAGCAGAGAGACAAGACACTGAGAGGAAAGAAGAATCCTGACGGAACTTATGAATATGAATCACCGGTTAAGTACTGGATGCCTTTTAATGGAGGAGTGGGACTTCATGACGCTTCCTGGAGAAGTAATTTCGGCGGGAATATCTATAAAACCAGCGGGTCTCACGGATGCATTAACCTACCAAGAAGCAAAGCGCAGGTGCTGTATGAAAACATTGAAAAGGATGTACCGATTGTCTGCTTCTATTAATTAAGCAGTATACCTATCAAAGACGCCCCGGGGCAGAATACACCGGGGCGCAGTTATCATTAGAATACATAGTGTTTAGGAGGATAAGAATGGAACTAATGAAATGTCCCCAATGTGGCTCTCAGTTTCCTGAGAATACCAGAAAATGTCCGGTCTGTGACTATATCCTGGATGGAAGCGGCTATTATGAACCGGAGAGTGATATTTCTCAATATGAGCCCCCCTATGGGTCCGTGTATGAGGAAAGACCGGAGCAGACGGGAGGGACCGGTTTGGCCATAGCTTCTATGGTCCTGGGAATCGTTGCTATTGTACTTACTTGTCTGTTTATTGGAATTCTGCCAGGCATAGTGGGATTGGTATTGGGAATTGTCTCTATTGCCAAGGATAAGCCCGGAAAGGGAATGGCGGTGGCCGGGATTGTAACATCGGCCATCGGAATTGTCCTTTTCTTTTTGATGTTTGCAGTGATATTGGCAATTCCCACATAATGTTTTGGATAAAAGGGGTGATGCCGCGGCTGAATTAACCGCGGCATCACCCTTTTTTGAATTAGAAGAAAGGAGGCGTATATTCATTGTTATTTTTTAGAAGCCATTCCCAAAAACTTTTTCTTGAGAAGCACCACTGCTGCCCCGGCAGATACGGCTGCCATCAGAGAAAGCATAAGTATGGGTGCAGGATCTCCTGTTTTGGCAGCTTTTAATGTTTTGGTTTTGCTGTCAGAGTCATTGGAAGAGGAGACGGATTTTACAAAGGTGGCAGTAACTGTGACATCTTCTGCCGGCATGACAAAGGAATTTCCCTTTATGGCTTTTTTATTCACAAGTATATTTTTGAGCTTATATCCTTTGCTGGCCTTTGCAGTGACTGTGATCTTATCTCCTTCTTTTGCAGTTGTCTTAGAAACAGTGATCGTTCCGTTTGACGGGTCTTTCACTGTAATCTTATAGGTTTTCTCTGATACACTTATCTTCTGTTCTGCAGTTTTGCCTTTATAGGTGATCGTGACCATTTTGTCACTGGTTTTCAGCGCTCTGTCAGGGGAAATTGAGAGGTCTTTGCTGTCAATTGCCAGCTTGGTAGAATCGCTGAAGACAGCGGTGACTTCCATTCCTTTTGTGCTGAACGTTTCCCCTTCGGTGTACTTTGTCTTATCCGGTGGGGTGGTAATGGTAATCTTCTCCAGGGTGACAGCAGCTACGACCTGAATCTTCTGTTCTGCGGTTTTGCCCTTGTAGGAGACAATAACTTTTGTATCGGTGGTTTTCAAGGCACCGTCAGGGGTGATGGACAGCTCCTTAGTATCTAAAGCCTTTCTGGTACTGTCGCTGTAAACTGCAAATACCTCCATTCCCGCAGGATCAAAGACTTCACCCTCTGTATAATTTACTTTCTGAGGGGGAGCAGTAATCTGGATACTTTCCATCACAAGAGCAGGAAGTACTTTAATATCCAGTGTGGCCGTCTTGTCCTTGTAGCTCAGGGTGATTTTTGTATCTTGGAGCGTCAGGTCCTCCTCAGGGGAGAAGCCGATATCTTTCGTATCCAAAGCCTTTTTTGTAAGATCACTGTAAATAGCACTGACCTCCATACCCGAGGGATCAAAGCGTTCCCCTTCTGTATAAGTCAGTTTATCCGGCTGATGAGTTACTTCAATACCTGTGAGGGTGACAGCCGGCTGTACCGTGACAGAAAATGAAGTAGATTTACCCTGGTAAGTAATGGTTATAACGTTGTCGCCGGCGGTCAAAGGCCGGTCAGGAGTCATAGTCAATTCCTGACTGCTGATGACTTTCGGCGCCCCGCTGGTAAAAAAGGCGGAGACTTCCATACCTACCGGGTCAAATGTCTCTCCCTCTGTGTAGGAAAGCGTATCCGGCAGTTTGGTCACCTCGATCCGATCCAGTGTAACCGCAGGTGCTACACGGATAGGGAAGCTGGCTGTCATTTGACTGTAGCCTACAGTAACCAGTGTGTCAGTTGTTTTCAGATTATCAGTAGGTGATATGGTATATTCTCCGGGGGAGAGAACCTTTGGATCTCCTTTATCGTACACAGCTGTGACAGTAAGTCCTGTGATATCAAGGCTGTCTCCTTCCTCATAATCGGTACGGTCAGGAGGAGTAAGCCTGAGCTCAGTCAGGACAGGAGGGGGATCCTCCTTTGGCTTCTGCTCCTTTACAACGGTTATGGGCTGAACGGCCGTGAGCCCCAGATAAGTAATGGTTATCTGGGTATCTGCAGGGGTCAGACTGCCTTTGGGAGCAATGGTATAGTCAGAACCCGAGAGCACCTCAGAGGGAACCTGACTGTCCTTTTTATATACGGCTGTCACTGCCATGCCGGCAGGATCAAACGATTCCCCTTCTTTGTATTCGGTCTTTTTGGGAGGGGATGTTACGGTAATCTTTTCGGGAGCTGATTTGACAATTACTTTGACTTCTTTGCTTTTCAGGGCCGTTTCCGGGGATGCCGCAAGCTTGGCTTCCACAACATAGATGGTAGTTCCGGCTTTTTCAGTGTCCGGAGTGTAGACCGCACTGGAAGCATTCTTAAGCGGCGAGAGCTTTCCTTCCGAGGAAGTATACCACTGGTAGACGACAGAACTGCCGTCTTTGGCAGTGGCTGTGCCGTCAAGGGCTTCTGGTGTTTTGCCTGTACCGTACGTAAATGTTGCTCCGTTTTTCATATAATCCTTTGCAAAGGCCAGACCGTCTGCAGCATCTTCGGCCCATGCAGTGACGGGCACACTGCCTGCCGTTAACAGTAATGTTAAAATGATAGATAAAATACGTTTCCTGGTTTTCTTCATATCCATTCGCCTCCAATCTATAGTGGGCACAGCGCACCTTTCGCTGACCGCCTGGCTAATTCTGAAAAGTGTAGAAGAAGAACATAAATAGTCTGTATTTATATAAGTATTATATAATTTATTATGACTAAAGTAAATTAAGATTCAATGAATTTTGCTTAATATCTTAGGTAATAATTACTGAAAATGGAGGCATTTTTTTGGCGTGATTCAGGAAAGAAATAAGCGGGTCAGATCCCCAAGAGCGGCAATGCTGTAATCGGGATCCTCTGTGGTTCCAAAGCCATAGGAGGCAAATACAAAGGGAATCCCTGCTTCCCTGGAGGCGCAGTGATCGCCGTCTGTATCCCCCACATAGACTGGTGCCTGCAGATGGTGGCGGCGAATGATTTCTTTGATATTAGCGGCCTTAGCATTGCCTGTATCCCCCGGGCAGAGGTGGTCCTGAAAGTAGTGTCCGAATCCAGTATTCTCAAGAAATACTTCAATATATCCTCCCTGGCAGTTGCTGACAATATACAGGGGATAGACCGCTGACAGCTGCTCTAGCGTACACTCCAGGCGGGGATACAGAGGTACCTGAGCCCGAAGCAGCACCTCATGTTCTCTCTCACAGCACAGATGAATTAGTTCCAGCTGTCTTGCAGGAGATTCATTGGGAAAGAGCGCCCTGGCTATATCCGGAAGTGTACGGCCAAACAAAGATTTGAGAGTTTCGGCTGTGAGAGGAGGAATGGAAACCTCCTCCCGGATCCGGATCTGGTTCCACGCTTTTGCCACCAAATGAGTGGAATCCCACAGGGTTCCGTCAACATCAAAAATAATACTATCTATTGGTTTCATATTCGTTCTCCTTTGTAGTATAATAAGTCCTGTGACCGGACCGTCTGTATGCAGATGCTGCAGAACGCCGGCGCATGTGAATATTGTAAAGAAACTCATCTAAAAAAGCAAGAAATATTAGATACGGGGGATACTATGAGATACAAAAGTGTACAGGAGGGGATTTTCTTGAGACGTCCCAACCGGTTTATCGCCCATGTGATCACTGAGGGAAAAGAGGAGGTCTGTCATGTGAAGAATACAGGCAGATGCAAAGAGCTCCTGATTCCCGGGGCTAAAGTTTATCTGGAAAAGAGCAGCAATCCCAACCGGAAAACAAAATTTGATGTGATAGGTGTAGAGAAGGGGAATCTTTTGATTAATATGGATTCTCAGATTCCCAACAAGGCAGCGGGGGAGTGGCTTGCCAAGGGGAACCTCTTTTCCGGCAGTGCGCTCATACGCCCGGAGACAAAATACGGCAATTCCAGGTTTGATTTTTATGTGGAAGATTGCGGAAGGAAAGCGTTTCTGGAGGTTAAAGGTGTCACTTTGGAGGATGAAAAAACAGCCAAATTTCCCGACGCACCTACTTTACGGGGCGTGAAGCATGTGTTAGAGTTAGGGGAGTGTGTACGGGCAGGGTATGAGGCTTATCTGCTCTTTGTGATTCAGATGAAGGGGGTAAGGAAGATGATGCCCAACTGGGAGACACACCCGGAGTTTGGAGAAGCGCTGATAAAAGCCCGGGATCAGGGGGTCCATATTCTGGCTTATGACTGTCTGGTGGAAGCGGACAGAATTGAGATTATGGATGCCGTGCCTGTATCCCTGGAGAGACCGGAATAGAAAGGCAGAAAAATGATACCGAGAGAGATTGTACAGCCGCTGCTCGGCTGGTTTTATGAAAACAAGAGAGATCTGCCCTGGAGGAGGGAACCTTCGGCTTACCATGTATGGCTGTCGGAAATTATGCTGCAGCAGACCAGAGTGGAGGCAGTGAAAGAATATTACAGCAGATTTTTGGACGCTCTTCCGGAGATTGAAGATCTGGCCGCCTGTCCGGAAACCCGGCTGCTGAAGCTCTGGGAGGGGCTGGGTTACTATAACAGGGTGAGAAACATGCAGAAGGCGGCCAGGACAGTGGTGGAGCATTACGGGGGAGCGCTTCCTCCGGATTACGAACAGCTTTTGGAGCTTCCCGGCATAGGAAGCTATACGGCAGGTGCCGTGGCGTCTATCGCATTTGGGATTCCGAGACCTGCTGTGGACGGCAATGTTCTGCGGGTAATCGCAAGAATAACGGAAAATGAAGAGGATATTCTAAAGCAATCCGTAAAGACTAAGACAGAGAGGGAACTGGCAGAGATTATGCCCAAGAACGCTCCGGGAGATTTTAATCAGAGTCTGATGGAGCTGGGAGCCCTCGTATGCATACCCAACGGTATGGCAAAATGCGGGGCGTGTCCTCTGGCGGAACTTTGTCTCGCGAGAAAGCATGACCGGGTCATGGAGCTGCCGAAAAAAGCGGGAAAAAAGCAGAGAAGGCTGGAGAAGAGGACGGTTCTGCTAATCCAGGATGGGGAAGACTTTGCCATACGGAAACGGGAGAAAAAGGGTCTGCTGGCCGGTATGTATGAATTTCCCAATCTGGAAGGCTATAAGAGTCAGGAGGAGATTCTGGAGTATGTCCGGGAACTGTCCTGTCAGCCTGTGCGCATCCAGACGCTGACACAGGCAAAGCATATATTCTCTCATGTGGAGTGGGAGATGAAGGGGTACCGGGTACTGATAGAGCCCAGGGAAAAGAGAAATACAGATGGTCTCCTTTTTGTGAACAAAAAAGAGACAAAAGGAAAATACCCTATTCCGGCTGCCTTTGCAGCTTACAGAAAATATCTCGAGGAGGACATATAATAGATGAAATTACTATCCATAGCAGTTCCTTGCTACAACTCAGAAGCTTATATGCGCAAGTGCATCGACTCCCTGCTGCCGGGAGGAGAGCAGGTAGAGATTATAATCGTAGATGACGGCTCTGGAGACAGCACAGCCGGGATCGCAGATGAATACGCAGAGAAATATCCGGGCATTGTAAAGGCAGTACATCAGGAAAACGGAGGGCACGGCGCTGCAGTCAATACGGGAATTAAAAATGCTACCGGACTGTATTTCAAGGTTGTGGACAGCGACGACTGGGTGAATCTGGAGGCATACCAAAAGATCCTTGACACCATCAAGGATATTGCCGGGGGACCGTATACTCTGGACATGCTGATCAGCAATTTTGTATATGAAAAGCAGGGTGCCAGGAGGAAGAAGGTAATGAAGTACACCAAGTATCTGCCCCAGGACCGTATCTTCACCTGGGAGGATATGAGACATATGGGGACAGGCAAGTACATTCTGATGCATTCGGTGATCTACCGTACAAAGCTGCTTCGGGAGTGCGGGCTGGAGCTTCCCATGCATACCTTTTATGTAGATAATCTGTTTGTATACCAGCCGCTGCCCAGTGTACGGACAATGTATTATCTGAACGTTAATTTCTACCGTTATTTTATCGGGAGGGAAGATCAGTCTGTCCATGAAGACGTAATGATTCGAAGGATTGATCAGCAGATAAAAGTAAACAAGCTTATGATAGATTCTATTGCAATGAAACGTCTCGACAATAAAAGAATGCGGCAATATATGCTGAACTATCTGGATATTATCACGGCAGTGTCATCTATTATGCTGATCCGATCCGGGACAGATGAAAACTTTGAAAAGAAGAAAGAACTCTGGAAATATCTGAAGACGGCAGATGCCCATCTCTACCGCAGACTTCGTTTCGGACTGCTGGGACGGTGCGTGAATCTTCCGGGAAAGAGCGGCCGGGAGGTATCCGTTGCCGTCTACCGGGTCGTTCAGAAGTTTTATGGATTTAACTAATAAAAAGGTTCCTGCCGGTAATCGGAAGGAACCTTTCACATTCTTATTTGGCTGCAGCTTCTGCAGCTTTGGCTTTCTGAGGGGCCGTTCTGGGCTTGTATATGACCTGGTAACAGATAAAATATAAGGCGAAGGCCGTAATAACATCCAAAAGCGTATGCTGTTTTAAAAACACAGTTGCCAGGACAATCAGCACAGTGAGAATCAGAGTGCCGCCTTTGACCGCTCGGTGTTTTTTCAGCCCTTCGCACTTGAAGATGGCCGTACATGCCGCCACAGAATTATAAACATGGATGCTGGGCAGTATATTGGTCGGTGTATCGATCCGGTACAGGTGCTTTACCATGTCCACAAAGATATTATCCCGGGCAAATACTACAGGCCTTAGATCCTGGGCATTGGGATAGACATAAGAGATTACCAGAAACAGAGTCATACCGATTCCCAGCGTTGTGATGAGCCTGTAATAATCGGCTTTATTCTTGTTGATAAAGGTAAAATAAAATACAGTTGCCGCTATGAATGCAAACCATAAGAAGTATGGCACTATAAAGTATTCACAGAAAGGAATGGCATCATCAATTTTCATATGAATGATATGAAAACGTACATTATTCCGCTGTTCCAGGTACGTAAATCCCATCATGTAAAGTATACCGAAAACAGGTATTATCCAGGCGTGTTTGTATTTTTTAATGATATTCAAAGGGGTCACCTCTTTAATTTATTGGTGAATATTTTTAATCAACTGCATTATAGCACAGGGATCTGAGGATAACAATGCAGTTCATTTATATTTAAGAAAACGTTCACAAACTGGCTATTTATCTTGTAAGCAGATAAGACTCCCGCCGCTATAGGTGGTGAGTAAATAACAAAATCGTCTTGGTGGGAGTCTAATCTCCTTCCAAGATAAAGCCCCCGGCGGCTTGCAGCAAGTACGCAGAGGCGTACTTGAATTATGAATGGGGTATAAAATTGTCAAAGATCAGGGAATCATACCGGTTCAGGCAGCGTTCATATGCTTTCTGAGATCGTATAGTCCATACCATAGTCATGGTTCCCAGCAGGCTGCGGAGTATGCAGAAGCTTATATTATTAGTGTCTTTATAGCAGTAAGAAATAAAGTCCGGGCGGCTCAGCACGTTGGTGAGCAAATGTTTGACCAGGAAGCTTAACAGGTATCCGCCCTCCGCCACAGGTCTTGTCAGGTTGCTGGACAGCTGCCCTCTTACAACATCCGGCCGGTGCACCCGATACCAGAAAAGGGCCAGAGAATTAAATGATTCAATGCAGTAACTGCCTTTGTAACCAGCCATTGCTTTATCTACCAGTGCGCAGGTAGAGGTGCTGAAACAGGGCAGCTTAATCTCTATGAGGAGCGGCACCTGTCCGTCTACCAGCTTCAGCACCTGGGAGAACAGAGGAATCTGTTCCTTGGTATGCAGCAGAGTGAGCTCTTTTAGCTGCTCATAAGTTTTCTCTCTTACGTGGATATCCAGGCCGCACATACGGCTCAGCGTGCTGTCGTGGAAGACTACCAGCTGCTGGTCCTTGGTGAGCTGCACATCCAGTTCAATTCCATAGCCTTTGCTTACCGCCCGGGAAAACGCAGGTAGAGAATTCTCCGGAATTCCTTTTTCATTGGAAAACAGCCCTCTGTGGGCAAACAGAATATGGCGGAAGCTTCTGCTCTCTCTTCGATGGGTAAACCTTGGGAGAATACAGAATATGTAAAGAAGGAACAGGATTAGCAGGCATGTCAGTATTTTCATTATTATTCAGACCTTTCTCTCTATATAATACCGTATCATTGGGAGGAGACTCAGCCTGGGGTAATGACAGAAATCTGTTCGCTGGCTGTGGACAGGGAAATGGAATCCGCATATCCGCAGGATTCCCCGTCACTGTGTACCGGCAGGGGACGGTCTGTGTGAATATCTATCTGCCTGCAGGAAAACATATGTATCCCTTTTAGATGAATATGTTTTCCCCAAAAAGCTGTGGGGAGCATCAGAAGAATTTTGGGTTTGCTCAGATTTCCCACAACACAGATATGAAGCTTTCCGTCATCGCTTTTTGCTCCGGGGGCAAACTGAAACCCTCCCCCTTCGTATTTTTGATTCATGGCTGCGGCAAAATAAAGTCTGGGAAAATACAGTGTCTGCTTTTTATCCAGGCATATGCGGGCCTGACAGGGTTTGAATAAAAAAAGCTGCCGGAGCGCTATCCCCACATAGGTAAGCTTGCCCAGTCCCAGGTGATTCAGTGTGTCCTTGATGGGGGAGGAGAGGGCCTCATGGCAGATGGCCGCGTCAAAGCCGATACCTGCACTGACGCCAAAGCATCTGGTGTGATACCGGGTTTTCAGGGTGCCGATGTCCATCTCTGCAACGGCGTGGGAAGAAAGTATGAGAGAAAGCGCCTCAGCGGGATCGAAGGGGATTCCCATTCCCCGGGCAAAGTCGTTTCCTGAGCCGGTAGGTATGTAACCTAAAGTAATACGGGCAGGGTGGGTGAGACCGTTCAGAACTTCGTTGACGGTTCCGTCCCCTCCCACGACGACGATGGTGCATGTGTGGTGCCTGTCTTCCAGTTCATGGGCCAGGCGGGCAGCGTGTTTTTTATATAGTGTAAAATAAGCTTCATAGGGAATCCCGCGGGATTCAAGCTCATGCTGGATCTTATCCCAGATCACTGCACCATACCCGGAGCGTGAGCGGGGGTTGATTATAAAATAGTACATATTAGTTCTCCTTATCCTATTCCTATTGTAGCAGTTTGATGCATGCAGAACAAGGAAAAATGAATTTGCATTTACCGGAAAGTGTGATACTATGAAAAAGGAAATACAAAAGCCTAAGAAAAAGGAGAAAAGCATGAACGAAGATTTTGTGACATTTACCATTCGTAAGAAAAAAAACATTGCATTAATTGCCCATGATAATGAAAAACCAAAATTAATCCAGTGGTGTAAAGATAATTATGAGATATTAAAAGAGCATTCTCTCTATGGAACCGGCACAACGGCGAGGATGATTACGGATAAAGCAGGCCTGTCAGTAAAGGGATACAACAGCGGGCCCCTGGGCGGTGACCAGCAGATTGGGGCGAAGATTGTAGAAGGAGTCATAGATTTTGTGGTATTCTTCTCGGATCCGCTGACTGCTCAGCCCCACGATCCTGACGTGAAGGCTCTGATGAGGATTGCTCAGGTCTATGATATCCCTATGGCAATTAATAAGGCTACGGCTGATTTTATGCTGAATTCCAGATTCATGGCGGAAGAATATGACCATGAAGTCATTAATTTTAAGAAAAGCGTAGACGATCGGGCAGAGACTATGTAAATCTTGTGTGCCCGGATTCCGGCTGCCTGCATACACTAATTATAAAGCAATGCAAGGAGTCTACAATTGGCATATAAGATAGTAATTGATGCCGGACACGGTGGCACGGATCCGGGTGCGGTTTATCAGGGACGGCAGGAAAAGGACGATAATCTTCGCCTGGCACTGGCGGTAGGCCAGATTCTGGAGGATAACGGAGTAGATGTAGTATATACCAGAACCACAGACGTGTATCAGACACCCTTTGAAAAAGCTACCATAGCAAATGAGTCCGGAGCTGATTTCTTTATCTCATTCCACCGTAATTCCAGTCCCCGGCCCAACCAGTATTCCGGAGTGGAGACGCTGGTATACGATAAATCAGGAGAAAAGCTGGATATGGCAGAGAATATCAACGGCGCTCTTGGAGAACTGGGATTCAATGAGCTGGGGGTGACGGCCAGACCGGGGCTTGTGGTATTGAGAAGAACCAAGATGCCCGCGGTACTCATCGAGACAGGATTCATCAATACAGACGAAGACAATCAGAGGTTCGATGCACAGTTTGATGAGATTGCACAGGCAATTGCTGCGGCTATTATGGGAACCTTAGATGAGGAGACCGTGGAGGAACCTACCCTGTATCGGGTTCAGGTTGGTCTCTTCCGGGTAAAGAGCAATGCAGATAATCTGCTGTACGAATTGCTGGATAAAGGCTATCCCGCATTTATGCTGGATGAGGACGGATACTATAAGGTGCAGGTAGGCGCTTTCAGACAGCTGGATAATGCCATTAAGATGGAGCAGAGGCTGCGCAGGGATGGATACAGTACTTTAATTACAACGTAACAGGGTCTGAGACCCATAGGCACATCTGCTGCCTGTGGGTCTCAGACTTTTTTCTGTGCTTTGTCCTATCCTGCAGCTTCTTCGCCCTTCCTCGCTGCTTTCATATCCAGAAGTTTCTTTTCCACACGCATCAGTCCCTGCTCATAATGTTCGATTTTCAGATTCAGCCGATCCAGGGAGGCCTGCATATCGCGCATACGTTCCAGAAGCTGGTCTCTTTGTTCCGTTAACAATGTCTTTCTTGCCTCCAGCGTGGAATCTCCCTTCTGAAAAAGACTTACGTATTCGATCAGGGCGTCAATCTGGACCCCCGACTTTCGCATGCACTTCATAAGCTCGATCCAGGCGCAGGATTCTTCGCCATAATCCCGGATGCCGCTTTTCGTCCTGGGAACAGGGGGGATCAGACCGATCCGCTCATAATAGCGAAGGGTGTCCGCCGACAGTCCGAATTTTTTGCTTACTTCTGTTATCGTCATAGGGAATCTCTCCTTTTTGCCTAAGCGTTTGGCTTTTTATTTGTATCATACCATCTGAAGGCAGGGGCAGGTCAAGTAAGTTTGGAAAAACAGGTAAATTTTTCTTGAAATCCCTGCCCCTTAATGATAAAATGTTAACAATTCGTGAGGGAGTAATTGGCGTGGATACGTGGTAAGTCAACATACTGGCCGTGACGGCCTGGCTTATCTTAAATAATGAGACTCATGTATGGTGCCCACTGTACATGCGTCTTTTTTTATTACTCTGAAAAGTTCTTTGAATTTTCTGTGCAATAAAAAGCTCTCTGGGCTGGACGCGCGCTGCTGCAAAATCTTCCCCATCGTGTGGGAATATCATGCAAAAGCAGAAAAGGGCAGTTGCGGCACACTAGTAGGATAATACAGGAGGATGGAACATGGGAATTATGGAATTGTTTTTGCTGGCAGTAGGATTGTCTATGGATGCCTTTGCGGTGTCCGTCTGTAAGGGGCTGGCCATGCAGAAGATTACAGTAAAAAGGGCCGGGATCGTAGGGCTGTGGTTCGGGGGATTTCAGGCGCTGATGCCTTTGCTGGGATATGTGCTGGGAGTGCAGTTTAAGGAAAAGATCACTGCTGTGGATCACTGGATTGCATTTGTGCTTCTGGCTTTAATAGGAGGGAATATGGTAAGGGAAGCCCTGTCCGGGGAATGCGCAGAGTGCGGTGATACCGATGCATCCCTGGATGTAAAGACAATGTTTCTTTTGGCAGTGGCTACCAGTGTCGACGCTCTGGCCGTAGGCATTACCTTTGCGTTTCTTGAGGTGCACATCATCCGGGCAATTTCCTTCATAGGCATTGTGACGTTTGTCCTCTCGGCGGTTGGTGTGAAAGTCGGAAATATTTTTGGGACCAGGTATAAAGCAAAGGCAGAGCTGGCCGGCGGAGTCATACTCATACTCATCGGTGCAAAGATTCTGCTGGAACATCTGGGATTCCTGTAAGAAAAAAGAAAAAGTTGGGAAAATGTGATAAACGTCACCGAACATAAGCATTGGATCCGTTATAATTACTGATGTAAGAAGCGGGACAGGAAAGGGAAGTTGGAGTGTACCGTATGAGGGATATTGTAAGAAATGAAGTGAAGAAGCTAAAGATTTTCCAGGAGGTTCCGGAAAGTTTGATTCAGACAATACTGAACCAGGCACAGATAGTTGACTATGAAAAAAAGGAAATGATATACCGTGCAAAGGAATCAGTGGGATTTGTCTATATTGTGCTGGACGGAGAGGCTGTAGTCTATAATATTACAAAGCACGGCAACCGCAAGGTCATTTTCATCCTGGGGAAGGGCAGCCTTCTCAATTACAATATCATAAGCAAAACCCAGGCATCGGTCTTCTGTGAGGCGGCAAGTGGGCTGACGGTGCTGAAAATCCCTCAGACCCTGTTTGTTAAAATGATGGAGCAGGAACCTGCCTGGATGTGCGCAGTTATGAGAGAATATGAGCGGTACATCTGGCGGCTGAGCCATCAGCTGAAAAATACCACAGGCAATATGTATCTGGAGCGGAAGATTGCAGCGAAGCTGTGGAAGCTGGGCAGAGATTTCGGCGTGCAGACTTCAGCGGGTGTGAAGATCGACATAGAGATGACTATGAATCTTATGGCAGATCTGGTGGGAGCCCCCAGGGAAAATGTCTCAAGGGCATGTAAAAACCTCAGCAGCCAGGATTTGATTGTTTATAAAAACAAACATTTCTGGATTCCGGATCCTGAGGAGCTGGCCGGATTTTATAAGGCCTAATCATGGGTCACAGATACAGGCAGAGATGGCTGATATTCAGAAAGGATGGAAACAATGGGTACGTTATTGCAGAGAGAGACAGCAGATGCATTGTTAGAGCGGCTGCTGGAAACTTACCGGGTTTATGCCCCCAAGGTATTTCCTATGGAAGGGTGCTTCTCCGACACGGACAGTATCCGGTACGGAGAGATTCAGGGATGGGACGAGATTGTATGGGATAAAAAGTCAGACTACAGCTTTAAAGAAGTGCTGCTTCCCATCTCCCAGACAATTCTTTATTTCACAGAAGATGAGATGAAGGTCCCAAAAGAGGAAGAGAAAGGTAATCTGATTCTTGTAAGGAGCTGTGATCTTCACAGTGTCAGGCGTCTGGATGAGATCTATTTGAAAAATGGCGCGGAGGATTATTATTATAAAAGGAAAAGGGAGAATACCAGGTTTATCCTCATGGGTTGTCCGGAGTCCTTTGACTCCTGCATCTGTGTGTCTATGGGAACCAACAAAAGCACAGACTATGATGCCTATCTTAAGATGGATAAGCAGGGGGTTTACCTGGAGTGCCAAGATGAGGAACTGGGCAAAATCCTCAAAGCATTTCAGGGTAAAGAAACGGAACTTCCCGTAGAATATGTGACAAAGAACCCGGTTCAGACCGAGATTCCGGAAGACTTGCCGGAAGGAATCCAGAACCACGCAATGTGGAAAGAGTATGCCGGCAGATGCATCGGCTGCGGCCGCTGCAATTTTGTCTGTCCTACCTGTACCTGTTTTACCATGCAGGATATTTTTTACAAGGACAATGACCGGGCAGGAGAGAGACGCAGAGTATGGGCTTCCTGCCAGGTGGACGGCTATACAGATATTGCAGGAAACATCAGCTTCCGGCAGGACCAGGGCCAGAGAATGCGCTTCAAGGTATTACATAAAGTATATGACTATAAGAAAAGATTCGGATATCACATGTGCGTGGGCTGCGGCCGCTGTGAGGATGTATGTCCGGAATATATCTCTTATCTGGCCTGTCTTCAGAAATTAGGCCGGGCGGCAAAGGAGGGACAGGACAATGAGTAATGAATATATCCCTTTTTTATCTCAGATTAAAGAGGTACAGAAACATACAGAGATTGAATACAGCTTTCGTATGTCTTATGTGGGTGACGTACAGCCGGGGCAGTTTTTCGAGGTCTCCATCCCGAAGTTCGGGGAGGCGCCTATCTCAGTGAGCGGAATCGGGGAAGGCGACGTAGAGCTTACCATCCGTAAGGTGGGTAAGGTAACGAATGAAATATTCGAGAACCGTGTGGGCCAGAGTCTGTTTATGAGAGGGCCCTACGGCAACGGTTTCTCCCTGGATCTCTACCGGGGAAAAGAGCTGATAATCGTGGCCGGAGGCACCGGGGTTTCACCGGTCAAAGGGGTGATAGACTATTTCGGAGAGCACAGGGAAGAGGTGAAAAGCCTCTCGGTCATTGCCGGCTTTAAATCCCCCGGGGACATTCTGTTCAAGGACAGCATAAAGCGGTGGGAAAAACAGATGAATCTCACGGTGACGGTAGATCATGCAGATGATCCGGGCTGGAAGACAGGGCTTGTGACTGCATATATTCCGGAGATTCCCATAGAGAATCTTAAGGATGCAGCGGCAATTGTGGTAGGACCTCCTGTAATGATGAAATTTTCAGTGGCAGAATTGTTGAAACGGGGAATAAAGGAAGAACAAATTTGGATCTCACAGGAGAGAAAAATGTGCTGCGGACTTGGAAAATGCGGCCACTGCAAGATGGATGACACATATATCTGTCTGGACGGGCCGGTGTTTAACTATACAAAGGGAAAGAAATTATTCGATTAGGAGGCAGACCGTATGGATATCAATACGAAAAAAGTGAAAAAGAATGCCTTCCGTATTTCAAAAGAAAGAGGGATCACAGCTTCCAGAGTGCGGGTTCCCGGAGGAAAATGCAGCGCAGAGGTATTAGGCGTGGTTAAGGATATTGCAGAGACCTATGGAAACGGAAGTGTACATCTGACTACCAGACAGGGGTTTGAGATTGAGGGAATCTCCCTGGAGGATATGGATAAGGTAAATGAAATGCTGCAGCCCGTGATTGAAAATCTGGGAATCAACCAGGAGATACCCGGCACCGGTTACCCGGCTTCCGGAACAAGAAATGTTTCTGCCTGTATCGGAAACCGTGTCTGTCCCTTTGGAAATTATAATACGGCGGCATTTGCAAAGCGCATCGAGGATGCCATCTTTCCCAATGATCTTCATTTTAAGATAGCCTTAACCGGCTGTCCTAATGACTGCATTAAGGCAAGGATGCATGATTTCGGAATCATCGGCATGACCATGCCCCAGTATGATCCCGGCCGCTGTGTGAACTGCGGGGCCTGTGAAAAAGGCTGCGATCAGCTTTCGGTGAACGCTCTTCGCCGGGAAAATTATAAGGTGGTGCGCAGCGAAGAGAAATGTGTGGGCTGCGGGGTGTGCATTACCAAATGTCCCACCAGGGCATTTACCAGAAGCAGACAGAAATATTACCGTCTTACCATCATGGGCAGAACAGGAAAGAGGAATCCCCGGTTGGGAGAGGACTTCCTGGTGTGGGCGGATGAAGATACAATCGTTAAAGTAATCCTGAATACCTATGGGTTTGTGAAAGAATACATTGACCCCAATGCGCCCGGGGGGAAGGAGCATGTAGGTTATATTATCGACCGGGTAGGCTTTGCCGAATATAAAAAATGGGCGCTGGACGGCGTAAGGCTGCTCCCTGAGACTATTGTAAAGGACCATGTTTACTGGAGCGGTGTTCACTACAGGTAACACTGGCAATAACAAGCAAAAACAGCAAGGCGGATATTGAGCTGCTACGGCGGTAATATCCGCCTTTTTGCTTTCCTTTGCTAAAAGGTGCTGACTGTCACATTCGCTTTTTGGAGGGCAGCGTGACTGGAAGTGATTTACAATGAAAGAAAATGGCGGTATCATTATCATATGTAAAAATTCCAGCCGGAAGGGAGTACCTAATGGAAATTATCAAAGGAAAAAGTGCATTCGCAGCCATTGCTGTGGGAAAAATTGCAGTTTATAAGAAAGAAGACCAGCCGATAAAAAGAAGGCGCACCGAGGATCCGGAGGGGGAAATCGCCCGTTTCCGGAAGGCAAAGGAAGAGGCAGCTGACCAGCTTCAGAAGCTGTATGAGAAGGCGCTGAGGGAAGTGGGGGAGGCCGGCGCCATGATCTTTAAAGCGCACCAGATGATGCTGGATGATGGGGAGTATCAGGATTGTGTTCAGCATATGATTCAGACCCGGAAGGTGAATGCGGAGTACGCAGTGGGGACTGCCGGAGAACATTTTGCGAATATATTTGCCGCTATGGATGACGCTTATATGAAGGAGAGAGCAGCGGATATAAAGGATATCTCAGAGCGGGTAATCCGAAATCTCATCGGAAAGGGAAGGCAGGACAGGGACTTTACGGGCCCGGTGATCGTCGTGGCAGATGATCTGGCGCCCAGTGAAACCGTACAGCTGGACAAAGATAAGGTACTTGCTTTTGTCACCAGCCGGGGCTCTGTCTACTCGCATACGGCAATCCTGGCCAGAACCATGAATATTCCCGCTATTGTCAATACAGGTATCGATCTGGAACAGGATCTGGACGGAAAAGAGGCGGCTGTGGATGGGGTTCGGGGAATCTTATATCTGGATCCCACTTTAGAGGTGCTGGAGGAAATGAAAAAGCGCCGGGAAGAAGAACAGCAGAAAAAAGAACTTCTCCTGGAACTAAGGGGAAAGGAAACTGTTACCCTGGATGGAAAAAGGATAAAGCTGTATGCTAATATCGGAAGTGTTTCTGACATTGCGGGTGTACTAAAGAATGATGCCTCGGGGATAGGTCTTTTCAGAAGTGAATTTCTCTATCTGGAGAAGAAGGACTATCCGACAGAAGATGAGCAGCTTGCTGCATATAAGACCGTTCTGGAAAATATGGGGGGCAAGAAGGTGATTATCCGAACGCTGGATATCGGAGCGGATAAGCAGATTGACTATTTCCATATGGAGAAAGAGGAAAATCCCGCTATGGGCTGCCGGGCTATCCGGATCTGCCTGGAAAGAAAAGACATTTTCAAAACGCAGCTGCGTGCTCTGTACCGGGCCTCTGCTTTTGGCAATCTTTCTATTATGTTCCCCATGATTATTTCTGCGAAAGAGGTGGACGAGATCCTTGAGATTGTGGAAGAGGTAAAAAATGAGCTGAGGGAAGAAGGAATTGCTATGGGGGAGGCGGAACTGGGGATTATGATTGAGACTCCTGCAGCCGTTATGGTAAGCGATGAGCTGGCAAAAAAGGTTGACTTTTTCAGCATCGGAACCAACGATCTCACGCAGTATACCTTGGCCATAGACCGCGGGAATGCCAAGCTGGACAGATATTATGACGCCCATCATCCTGCGGTGCTGCGGATGATCCAGATGACAGTGGAGAATGCTCACAAACATGGAATCCGTGCGGGAATCTGCGGAGAGCTTGCCTCAGATATGGAGCTGACGGAGACATTTCTTGCCATGGGGGTTGATGAATTATCCGTAGCTCCCTCCTATATTCTGGGACTCAGAAAGAAGATACGGGAGATAAAAATAAAAGCATAGGCAGTGACGGCATTCCTTTTTCATTGTGTTTTCAGCGGAAATCAGTATAATAGAGGTATGCAGTCTGTACCCGCATCTGCTGAAAGGAAGAGTGAGCATGGCAATTACGTTAAAAGCGATCCGGCAGGAATCTTACCCTGCCTCCTATACAAGGGGTAATACTCTATATACGAATCAACAGGTGATCACCTGCCGTTCCTGTGAATGGGAGGGGGAGGGGGTCTCTACAGTAAAGGCAGAAGTTCTGGGAAAAGATGAGGAGCTTTACAGGGTAGAGCTTACTGTGGACGAGGCCAATGACAAGATTACAGATTACAGCTGTGAATGTGAAGACAGCCTGATTCACGAAGGGATGTGCAGCCATTGCGTGGCCGCGGCCCTGCACTATTGGAGGGAGTCTATCCTTCAGGAACAGAAGCAAAAGGATATCCTCGGTCAGGCGCCGGGGGAGCTGCCGGCAGTCTCCGGGGCCAGGGTGTCGTCTCCGGAGATTACAAGCTTAATTTACCGCTATTCTATGAGAGAAAAGGCCAGGTATTTTCAACCGTCTGTGGCGGGAAAGGTTGAGCTGGAGCCGGTGCTTAAGAAGTATTCCCAGACGTGGAGGCTGACATTCCGCATCGGCATGGACTATAAATATGCACTGAAAAATATCGGAGACTTTCTGGAAGCAGTGGAAAATGGGGAAAAGATAACTTACGGAAAAAAGCTGTCCTTTATACATGAGAGAAGTGCCTTTACTCCTCAGGCACGGGAGTTCATTTCCTTTTTGGAGATGGCATATAAAGACAGAGAAGAGCTCAGAACAGAAACTTATTACTATTCCAGAGAAAGATACAAGCGTAATCCCCAGGAGCTGAATCTCACGGAAAGAGAGGCGGCAGAGTTTTTTCTGCTGATGAGGGGAAAGAGATGCCGCTTTTCGGACAGCACTGAGAGCGGCGGTGAGCTGTCAGTTATTGAGGGAAATCCCCCTCTTGTAATTGAAATTACCGCCCGGGACGACGGGTGCTGTATGGTACTTCCCCGGCTTGAGATAATCTCCTCGGATGAATCCCTGTTTGTACGGATGGGGGAAGCTGTGTACTGCTGTTCAGAGGACTTTGCCAGGGATATGAAAGAGGTGTGCCGGTATGGGAACTGGAGGGAGTGCGCTCATCTGGAAATTGCGGTGAAAGATATGAATGCATTCTGCAGTACCATATATCCCATGCTCAGGGAGCATGCAGAGGTGAAACTCCACGGGGATATCGGCGCCTATATGCCCGAAGAGGTGCAGATACGCATCTATCTGGATCTGGAAAGGGAGAAGCTTACCTGCCGCCTGGAGTCAGAATACGGGGATAAGAGCTTTAATATGCTGGGGACTTTTTCTGTGGAAGACATGTACAGGGACATTGCCAGAGAAAGCCGGGCCGTCTATACTGCAAGGGCATATTTTGACAATACCGGGGATAAGAAAGTTCTTACCCTCCCGGTAAACCAGGACGACAGAGTCTACCAGCTTCTTGCCACAGGGATGGATCAGCTGCGTCAGACGGGGGAGGTATTTGTATCCGAAAACCTGAAAAAGCTGTCTGTCCGCAGAGCCCCCAAGGTCACAGTGGGCATTACCCTGAGCGGGGATCTTTTAGAGCTTACCCTATCCTCGGAAAAACTTCCGTTTGAGGAGCTGGAGGCGCTGCTGCAGAGCTACCGCCAGAGGAAGAAGTATTACCGGCTTAAGGACGGTGATTTTTTCCGTCTGGAGGATAATTCTGTGAGCGCTCTGGCTGAGATTATGGAGGGTCTTTCCCTTGCCAGCAGGGATCTGGAAGCGGGAAGCTGCAGGATACCCAGATTTCGGGCATTTTATCTGGACCAGGTCTTCAGGGAGGCGAAGGAAGGCATTGAGATACAGAGAAGCCAATCCTTTAAATCTATGATCAGAAATATGAAGTCCGCGGATGACAGTGACTTTGAGGTACCGGACCACCTGAAAGGGACTCTCCGGAATTATCAGAAGGCGGGCTACCGCTGGCTCTGTACCCTGGAGGCTATGGGCTTCGGAGGGATTCTGGCAGATGATATGGGACTTGGCAAGACCATACAGATGATCGCATTTCTCTGCGCCAGGTACGAAAAGGAAGGGGATGCGGCAAAGCCTTCCCTTATTGTATGTCCGGCCTCGTTGGTGTATAACTGGGAAGGAGAGCTGGACCGTTTTGCCCCACAGCTCAGAAAAAAGGTGCTGGTGGGAGACCGGGAAGAGAGAAAAGAGATTTATGAGCATTACAGCGAATTCCAGATTCTGATTACCTCCTATGACATTTTAAAAAGGGATGCGGAGGATTACCGCAGCCTGAATTTTTACTGTGAAGTGCTGGACGAGGCACAGTATATTAAAAATCATATGACCCAGTCGGCAAAGGCGGCCAAAAGCGTGAGAGCTGGGGTGAAATTTGCACTTACCGGTACCCCCATAGAAAACCGCCTCAGTGAGCTTTGGAGTATCTTTGACTATCTGATGCCGGGAATTTTGGGGAAATATTCCGGGTTCCAGAAGGAATATGAGATACCTATTGTACAAAACAGCGACAAAATTGCGGCCCGCCGCCTGCAGAAAATGATAAAACCCTTTGTGATGCGCCGTCTGAAGAAGGATGTTCTGAAGGAGCTTCCGGATAAGATTGAACATGTGGTATATTCCCGTCTTCAGGGAGAGCAGGAGAGAGTCTACGCGGCAAACGTACAGAAACTGCTGTCACAGCTGGAACAGCCGGCTGGGGCCAGGAGCCAGGGGGAAAAGTTTCAGGTGCTTGCCCAACTCACCAGACTGCGCCAGATCTGCTGCGATCCCGGCCTGGTATACGAAGACTATAAAGGGGAGTCTGCGAAGGTGGATACCTGTATGGAACTTGTGGACAATGCCATAGAGGGGGGACATAAGGTTCTGATATTCTCTCAGTTTACCACAATGCTGGATATTCTGAAAAAGCATCTGAAAAAGAAGAGGATACCATATCATATCCTGACGGGATCTACGAAAAAGGAGGACAGGGCAGAGCTGGTAAAAGCATTTAATAAGGATGAGGTTCCGGTATTTTTAATCTCCCTGAAGGCGGGGGGGACGGGGCTGAATCTGACAGCGGCCAGCATTGTGATTCACTTTGACCCCTGGTGGAATATTGCCGCTCAGAATCAGGCCACAGACCGGACACACAGGATCGGCCAGGAGGAGAAGGTGACGGTTTTTAAGCTGATTGCAAAGAATACGGTAGAGGAGAAAATATTAAAATTGCAGGAGGATAAGAAATTGCTGTCGGATCAGATTATATCAGAGCACGGCGTCTCAGTTGCGGCTATGTCCTCAGAGGAGATCGCCGGGCTGCTGAAGGAGGAGACGTAGGAATATGGAGAAAGAGAACCGGGAGTTTCACGAGTCACTGCGAAGAGAACTGGAGGATATGGCGGAGCCGGGATTCCGGGACTTTACCAGCAGACTCATGCCGGGGGTGGATAACGTTTTGGGCGTCCGCCTGCCCAAATTGAGAAAGATTGCAAAGAGAATTGCAAAGGGCGACTGGGAGAGCTATCTCTCCAATGCCTCAGACGAATCCTATGAGGAGATTATGCTTCAGGGGATGGTAATAGGATGCTGTAAGACAGGATTTGAACAGCGATGCTGCCAGATTCAAAGATTTGTTCCCAAGATAGATAATTGGTCCGTGTGTGACAGCTTCTGTGCAGGGCTGAAGGCGGCAAGAGAAGAGCCGGAAAAGATGTGGGACTTCCTCCAGCCTTATCTTTATGGAAGCGGAACCTATGAGATCCGGTTTGCTGTGGTTATGCTGCTGATGTACTACAGAGAGGAGGTTTATATGGATGCCGCATTCACAGCATTTGATCGCATAAAGCATGAAGATTATTATGTAAAAATGGCGGTGGCATGGGCTGTATCCATGTACTTTGCGGCGTATCCCGTGCAGACCATGGAATACCTGAAGCACTGCCGGCTGGACGACTTTACCTACCGCAGAACACTGCAGAAGATAACGGAGTCCCTACAGGTAGATCCTGAAACGAAGCATAAGGTACGAGGGATGAAAAGAGCGACCTGACAACGGGGATAATAATTCTTATTTGAAGAAAAAACAAAAATAATTTTGTGCTACCTAAAAATTTTTGTATATAATAGCAGAAATCAGTTGCTTTTTCCGGAGAAGTTTAGTGATTTTCCGAATGGATTTCTGCAGGTATAAGGGATATAATAAATACAGTTCAGAGAAAAAGAGGTGTTGCAAAATGTTTACAGTCGCTTATGTTGCAGTATTTGCTTTGCTTGCTGTGGAGTTATATCCCATTGTAAAAAAAGGAATGCAGAAATAAGATAGAGATAATAGTCAGACGGAATGGAGAGAGGACCAAAACGGACGGGTCTTTTCTCCTGTTTTATTATAGAGGGGGGATAGAGGAATGAAGAAATCGCTGATGTATGGAATCGCTGGTTCTTTCTTTTTTGCTTTTACGTTTATACTTAACCGAAGTATGAACCTGGGCGGTGGATACTGGATGTGGAGTGCGAGTCTCCGCTACTTTTATACAATGCCCATACTGCTGGTGATTTTGTGGAGAAACCGTCAGCTGAAAGGAATCTGGGAGGAGATCAAAAAGCAGCCCTGGATCTGGATTCTGTGGAGCACCGTGGGATTCGGGCTTTTTTATGCACCCCTGTCTCTGGCATCAGCTTACGGGGAGTCCTGGCTGATTGCTTCCACCTGGCAGATTACCATAGTGGCAGGGGTGCTTCTCACCCCTCTGTTTGGCCATAAGATTCCGGTGAAAAATCTGGCCTTCTCTCTGTTGATTCTGGCAGGGATTTTCCTTATGCAGGGATCCCATCTGAGGGAAGCCGCTGTGAGTGATGTGCGGATGACGGTTCTGCCCATTCTGGTAGCCGCGTTTGCCTATCCTCTGGGCAATCGTAAGATGATGTCTCACTGCCCTCCGGATATCACGGCAATGCAGAGAGTGTTTGGCATGACTCTGTGCAGCATGCCTTTTTGGCTGGCCGGCTCTGTATTTGCCTGGAGCCGGGCGGGACTGCCGGATATGGGACAGCATGCACAGTCTTTCCTGGTAGCACTTTTTTCCGGTGTAACGGCAACCTACCTGTTTTTTAAGGCTACAGATATGGTGAAACAGAATCCCCGCCGTCTGGCGCTGGTGGAGGCGACCCAGTCTGCGGAGGTGATCTTTACCCTTCTGGGAGGGATTCTGCTGCTGGGGGACGCACTTCCCTCAGGGCTGGGATTTGGGGGAATCACTCTGATACTGGCAGGGATGATTGCGAACAGCCTTATAACCCGGTAAATTGCTTGGAAGGCCTGGAAGATGACAAACCTCCGCGTGAGAGTAATGGCGGAATCCCGGACTGTGACTTACTCACAGAAAAAGGGAAAAAAGAGTGGTAGAATACAGCCATAAGATAAACAAGGAGGTAATCATTATGAAGATAACAACTAATAATTTTGATACAGAAGTAATGCACAGTGACAGGAAGGTATTGCTGGATTTCTATGCTGACTGGTGCGGACCCTGCAAGATGCTGGCCCCGGTGCTTCAAAATCTGGAGGGAGAGCTGCAGGATGTAAAAATCGGAAAGATCAATGTAGACGAAGAGGGAGCTCTGGCCTCCCAGTTTGGAGTTATGAGTATCCCCACTCTGGTGGTATTGGAAAACGGCAAAGAAATCACCAGAAGTGTAGGCGTCCGCTCGGAGAATGATATTCGCCGAATGGTGGGCAGATAATTGACAAGAAATGCTCAGGTTGATATGATGGAGGATACAAGAGTGAGGTGATCGGAATATCCTCGGTCCCTGGGAGGTTAATGTCATGTATCAAAAAGAACTACAAAAGGATTTTCAGGAACTGCTGCCTTTCTGGAAATCCATCAGCAGTCATTCACAGGAAACCTTAATAAATCATTCAGAGCCCGTCACTTTTCCCCCAGGTACTGCAATGCATGCAGGGGGGGAAGAGTGTTCCGGGCTGTTTCTGGTTCTTGAAGGGAGAGTCCGGGCTTACATTGTGACGGAGCAGGGAAAGGAGGTCACGCTGTTTCGCCTTCTCAGCCGGGACATCTGTATTTTTTCGGCCTCCTGTATTATGAAAAATATTAGTTTTGATGTCTTTGTCTCCGCGGAGACAGAGGTAAGGGCGATAAGGATACCGGCCCAGTGTTATAATGAAATTACGAACAGTGAATTGGCAGTTGCAAGGTATACCAATGAACTGCTGTCCTCCAGAATGTCCGATGTGATGTGGGTGCTGGAAGAAATCGTATTTACCAGCTTTGATAAAAGGCTGGCTCATTTTCTCCTGGAGGAGGGAGAGCTGGAAGAATCCGATGTTTTAACCATCACCCATGAACAGATTGCAAACCATCTGGGAAGCGCCAGAGAAGTAGTCTCCAGAATGCTTCGGTATTTTGCAAATGAAGGGTATGTGAAAGCAGAAAGAGGAAGTATCCGCCTTCTGGACAAAGAGGGACTGGAGGAAATCTGAGGGCAGACCGGGTGCTGCAAAATATACAGGAGAGATGACAGACAAGATGGAAGACAAAAAAAAAGAAGTATGCAGGAAAAATTGGGAGAACTTCTGGTATTACCATAAGTTTCATGTAATCATCGGTGTTTTTGTAATCGCAGTGATTGCCGTATTCGTGAGAGATAAGCTGAAACAGATAGATTATGACTATACTGTTGCAGTTGTCACTGCGGAGGGAATACCTCAGGAAGCTTTAGGTGAACTGCAATCAGTCCTTGAAAACATTGCTTCTGACAGAAACAATGACAAAAAGGTTCATGTACTGATTCAGAACTATGCCATTGGGAATAAGAACGGGGAGAGCAGCAACCCGCAGATCACCATGGCAAACCAGCAGAAATTTATCGTGGATGCCCAGACAGGAACCAGTATGCTCCTGATTTATACTGATGAGGTCTATGAGATGTATAAGAAGCAGGGCTTGTTTGCCGTGGAAGACGGCACACCGGTTAAAATGGGGGAGTGTTCCGCCTTCACAGAGATGAAGGATGGGGATTCCCTGAGAAATCTGAACATATCCCTTAGGAATATAGACGAATCCCTGTGGAGCAAAGAGAAAGATCTCAAAGCCTATTATGAAGACAGTGAAAGGCTGCTGGAGAGGTTTATGTATGGAGATAAATAAAAAATTTCTGGATAACATTACGGATTTTATTTTTGCTGAGGATACACCATCCAGTGCCGATATCATCTTTATCCCCGGGGACGGCTACCCCCAGATGGCGGAGCGGGCAGCCGGGCTTTGGAAGCAGGGGTATGCCCCGTGGATACTGCCCTCGGGAAGGCACAGCATTCTTCAGGGAAGCTTTGCAGGCGTAAAAGACAAAGAGAATGTTTACCGGGATAATTATAAAACCGAATGGGAATTCCTCTGCCATGTACTCACCTCTCATGGAGTGCCCCGGGAGATCATTTTGAGGGAGGAAGCAGCCACTTATACCTACGAAAATGCCATATATTCCAGGCAGGTGACAGACCATGCGGGGTTAACCATCCAGAAGGGGATTATCTGCTGCAAGTCTTTTCATGCCAGGAGGTGCAGAATGTATTACCAGCTCCTTTATCCCGAGGCAGAATTTTATCTGTGCCCCGTGGAGGTACAGGGGATTTCCAGAGATACCTGGTACCAGAGCAGAGAGGGAATTGAGACTGTCCTGGGAGAGGCCGGGAGGTGTGCCGGCCAGTTCCGTGAGATCCTTCTTACCGGCAAATATATAACCGGACCTTGAATTATAAGAATTTATGTGCTATGATATCTCAGGCATAAGTAGAACAAATAATCGCAGCTGGCAGGCCGAAAGGCGTCAGATGAGGAAAGTCCGGGCTTCGCAGGGCAGGATGCCGGATAACGTCCGGTGGAGGCAACTCTAAGGATAGTGCAACAGAAATGTACCGCCAGGAAACTGGTAAGGGTGGAAGGGCAGTGTAAGAGACTACCGCCTTCCTGGTAACAGGAGGGGCATATGTAAACCCCATCCGAAGCAAGACCGAACAAAAAGCAATGTGGCTGCCCGTCACGCTTTTAGGTGGGTCGCTGGAACCTGCTGGCAACAGCAGGTCTAGATAGATGATTATTCACGACATAACCCGGCTTATCGTTTTGCTTATGCGCTACAGTACGGCGAAGGCCGTATACGCCCGTTGGGTATGTATGTATTTGAAGACAGAAGAAAACCAGGCATGTGCTTTGCCTGGTTTTCTTCTGTCTTGGGAATCCGGTGCTTAGCGAATCCGGTTTCCGGAATATTTTTCTTCGCAGTATTTGCAGCGGTAAATTTCCTTTTTAGGGTCTGTGAGTACAAATACGTGATCCAGGCCCTGCTCAATGGAGGTAATACACCTCGGGTTCTTACACTTAATTACGTTGACGATTTTTTCCGGGAGCGTCAGCTCTTTCTTCGCAACGATTTTAGCGTCTTTTATAATGTTTACTGTAATGTTGTGGTCAATAAACCCAAGAATATCCAAATCCAATTCATCAATGGGACACTCAACTTTGATGATATCTTTTCTCCCCATTTTGTTGCTTTTGGCATTCTTGATAATAGCAACGCAGCAATCCAGCTTATCCAATCGCAGATCGTGATAAATAGTCATGCTGTTTCCTGCTTTGATGTGATCGAGTACAAACCCTTCATTTAACTGGCCAACATTTAACATATCTCCACCTCCAATAATGTGAGAATCAGTGCCATACGTACATAGACGCCGTATTGAACCTGTTTGAAATAAACAGCACGGGGATCGCTGTCCACTTCTACGGAGATTTCATTTACTCTCGGGAGTGGGTGAAGAACCAGCATATCTGGGCCGGCCAGTTCCATCTTTGCCTTGTCCAGAATATAAAAATCTTTCATGCGGACATAATCTTCTTCGTTAAAGAAACGTTCTTTCTGCACTCTTGTCATGTAGAGAAGATCCAGCTCCGGAAGGGCATCTTCCAGGCGTACTACTTCTTTGAATCCATTGCCGTTGGCTCTGAGGACATCCTCCCGGATATAATCAGGAACCCTTAACTCTTCAGGGGAAATTAAAACGAACCGTACGCCGTGATAGCGCACCAAAGCTTCTATAAGAGAATGAACTGTGCGGCCGAACTTCAGATCTCCGCAGAGGCCGATGGTTAGATTGTCCAGACGCCCTTTGAGAGATCGGATGGTGAGCAGATCGGTAAGAGTTTGTGTCGGATGCTGATGGCCTCCGTCCCCTGCGTTAATTACAGGAATAGAAGAAGCCATAGATGCAACCAGAGGTGCTCCTTCCTTAGGATGGCGCATAGCGCAGATATCTGCATAACAGGATGCCATGCGGATGGTATCCGCTACACTTTCGCCTTTTGCGGCGGAACTGGAGCCTGCGTTGGAGAATCCAAGAACCTTTCCTCCCAGGTTCATCATGGCAGCCTCAAAACTTAAACGGGTTCTGGTGCTTGGCTCATAGAACAGGGTTGCGATTCTTTTACCTTCGCAGACATGGGCATATTTTTCTGGATTGTGCTCAATATCATTGGCCAGATCCAGGAGTTTGTCTAATTCTTCCACGGAAAAATCCAGTGGGCTCATTAAGTGTCTCATGGGTTACCTCCTATGTGCTTACCGGTAAAATTTTACCAAGATCTTACGGGTAATTTATCATCTATCATCATATAATAGTTTACCGGTAATTTCAACATTAATCGGAAAGTATTTTTTCAAAAATGAGCCCTGTAAAAAACCATACCGGGGCATAATCCAGACGGATCAGCCCTTTGTAATTCAGCTTGCACTTGCTGTAATCCCATGGACACATCTGATATTTTTTCAGTATGCTGCCTGTGGTATATTCGGTAAAGAAGATTCCCACGGTATAGATGCTGCCCCGGATGAACGGGGAGACATCCTTCATCAGGCGGGAGATGGGGGAGATTACCGCTGCCATCCCATAAATGGGAAACATCCAGATGGAGGACTGGCCAAGCAGCTTGCGCTCTCCCCGCTCCAGAGAGTGGATTCCTGTCCAGAGAATTTCCATGCACCAGCCGGCAGCACCGCATAGTAAGAATTTATGTTTCATAGCCACATTCCTTTTTTGTAAGTAGTATAACCTTTTGGAAGGGTTCTCATACGCCATCTGATTTGATGCTTTTTTTGCAGGAATTGATACATAAACTTGCGAAATGGGAAAGAGCGGTGTATGATTAGAAATAATGCGCAAATTTATTTGCAGGAAACACGGATAAAGGAGAGAATAAAAGATGTTGGATTTGCTGAAGATAAGAGGGCAGATTGATGGAATAGATGATGAGATTCTGCGGCTGTTTGAGGAGCGGATGCAGCTGTGCAGCGATGTGGCAGAGTTTAAAATACAGACAGGGAAAGCTGTTTTTGATAAGGACAGGGAACTGGAAAAATTGAAGGCTCTCGGGGAGAAGGCGGGCAGTGATTTTACCAGCCATGGAATCCGGGAACTGTTTCAGCAGATAATGGCTATGAGCAGAAAGCTCCAGTATCAGCTGCTGGAAAAGAATGCGGTGGAGGAAGACACTCCGTATATCCCGGTGGAAGCTCTGGATACGGAGAATGTTACCGTAGTATTTCAGGGAGTGGAGGGCGCTTACAGCTTTGCGGCTATGAATACATTCTTCGGAAGCTCAGTGAAGAATTATCATGTGGCAAAGTTCAGGGATGCAATGGAAGAGATTAATAAGGGGAATGCAGAGTATGCCGTGCTCCCTATCGAGAATTCTACCGCAGGGATTGTGCAGGATATCTATGATTTACTCACGGTATATGACCACTTTATCGTGGGAGAACAGATTATTCCCTGCCAGCATGTTCTTCTGGGGGTGCCGGGTGCCGGACTGGAGGATATTGAGACGGTTTATTCTCATCCCCAGGGATTGATGCAGTGCAGAGAGTTTTTAAATGAACATAAAGGGTGGAGGCAGGTAACACTGGATAACACGGCGGTCTCAGCCAAAAAGGTTTCAGAGGATCAGGATAAGAGCCAGGCTGCCATTGCCAGCGAGTCGGCAGGGGAATTCTATGGGCTGTCTGTCTTAAAGAAAAATATCTTCAGCAATCGAAATAATTCTACCAGATTTATTATCGTATCAAAGGAAAAGAAATACAGGAAGGACGCCCGGAAAATCAGCGTGAGCTACGAACTGCCCCACGAGAGCGGCAGCCTGTATAACAGCTTGTCGCATTTTATTTACAATGGTCTCAATATGACAAAGATTGAATCACGTCCAATACCGGGAAGAAACTGGGAATATCGGTTTTTTGTGGACTTTGAGGGCAATCTGGGTGACAGTGCGGTGAAAAATGCCATCCGTGGTCTTTCTGCTGAAGCCAGTCAGCTGCGGGTACTTGGGAATTACTAGGAGGATAAAGATAAGATGATTCAGTTGGAAGAATGTATTGTATATCGAAATTTTAAAGATCAGGACGTCCTGCACAAGATGACAGATCTGATCAACACTTATATAGAAGAAAGGGAAGCACTGGAGGAGCGGCGTGGAGAATTCTATGACTGTATGAATCAGCTGGTGGAAATGTCCGGAGCTTATGGGTTTGCCGGGAACCTCTGGCATAATTACCTCACATTTCTGCTGGTAAACCATGAGAATGCATTCAGTATGGCATCAGAAATCGTTGGGGCAGTCCAAGGGAGTATCAACGAATTGGTACTGCAGGATTTTGCTGTATTTAAGAAGCTCTATGATTTTGATTTGGGGAAACTGGACGAGGCATTTGGTTCCAGCTGCTGTCGAAGCATCTGCAATTATGTAAATGTCAATGAGAACAGTAAAATGTTTAACAAACGAATCAGGGACCGTATCTGCAATCTCAGCAAAAAGCTGAGCCGGGCGGCAACCACAGAAGAATTTATGGAGGATATGGTATCCTTCTACAAAGACTTTGGGGTAGGCAAGCTGGGGCTCCACAAGGCTTTTCGTCTGGAGCATTCACCTGTGCGCGAAAGAGTGGATATTGTACCTATTACCAACATTGCCCATGTACATCTGGATGATCTGGTGGGATATGAGATTGCCAAGAAGAAACTCATAGATAATACGGAAGCATTTGTTTCAGGAAGAAAAGCCAATAACTGCCTGCTCTTCGGAGATGCGGGTACCGGAAAATCGTCCAGTGTCAAGGCTATACTAAACCAATATTATGACCGGGGGCTGCGTATTATAGAGGTTTATAAGCATCAGTTTCAGGATCTCAACGATGTAATTGCACAGATTAAAAACAGAAACTATCGTTTTATCATATATATGGATGACTTATCCTTTGAAGAATTCGAGATAGAATACAAATACCTGAAAGCAGTGATCGAGGGAGGATTGGAGAAAAAACCAGAAAATATCCTAATATACGCGACCTCTAACCGCCGCCATCTGGTGAGAGAAAAATTCAGTGACAAAGAAGAGCGCAGAGACGATCTTCACGCCTCAGATACCGTGCAGGAAAAACTCTCACTGGTATCCAGATTCGGAGTATCCATCTTCTTCTGTGCGCCGGACAAAAAAGAATTCCAGAATATTGTCAGAACATTAGCAGAGCGGTATAAAGTGGAGATGCCGGAGGAAGAACTGCTGCAGAAAGCCAACGCCTGGGAACTGCAGCACGGAGGACTGTCAGGGAGGACAGCACAGCAGTTTATCGATTACTTATTAGGCCAAAAGGGGACGTGTTCTTTTTAAAAAGAACACGTCCCAAATTCGATCAGGGGTGTCCCATTTTCATATAAGGGTGTCCCTTATGGGATGGCACGGGCATAAAATGTAAAATATAGGTAAAATCCCTGGCATTTTCAGACGATTAATAGTAAAATAATTAAAAATACACGAAATATCACAAGGGGGATGAAAGTATGGCTATTACAACATTTGCAGCCGTGGATATAGGCTCTTATGATATCAGTATGAAGATCTATGAGTTGTCCAAAAAATACGGTATGCATGAAATAGATGAAATCCGCAGTCCGCTTGAGCTGGGGAAAGATACGTATGTTACGGGAATGCTCAGTTTGGAGTCCCTTGATTCTCTCTGCACTGTCCTGAATGATTACAGACAGATTATGGAGGGGTACAGAGTTGAGGATTATAAGGTTTGTGCCACCAGTTCTCTGCGGGAGGCGGAGAATATGTGGGTGATTCTGGAGCAGATTTACAGAAGAACCGGGATGCAGGTGGAGGTATTAAGCAATTCTGAACAGCGTTTTCTGGGCTACAAATCCATAGCATCTAAAGAGAAGGATTTTACTGAGATCATTCAGAAGGGAACTGCTATTATTGAGGTGGGAGGAGGAAGCGTTCAGGTTTCTCTTTTTGACAAAGACGCTCTGGTGACCACGCAGAATTTTAAGCTGGGAAACCTTAGAATTCGTGAGAAGCTGCTTCCTGTGGAGAAGGAGACGATATATTACGAACAGCTGGTGGAGGAGTTGATTAACAATGAGATCCTCAGCTTTAAAAAGCTTCATCTGAAAGAACGGGAGATTAAGAATGTTATTCTGGTAGGGGATAATTTTACGGAGGTGATTTTCCGCAAGGGAGAAAATGGGAACCTTTGTTCCACGATTGACAAGGCAACGTTTATGAATGTCTATGACCGCGTGGTGCCCTACTCTCCGGAGCAGGTGGCGGTGGAATTCTCCCTGCCGCTTGAGTATGCGTCACTTCTCATACCTTCGATTATTATCTTTAAAACTTTTATAGAGCAGTTTGGTGCGGAAACCATGTGGATCCCCGGCACACAGCTTACGGACGGTATGGCTTATGAGTACGGTGAAAGCCATAAAATCATAAGAACCAATCATAATTTTGAAAATGATATTATCGAAGCGGCCAGAAATATTGCCAAGCGGTATGTAAGCAGCAAGGGCCATGTACAGGTCATGACCAGGATTGGACTTGCCATCTTTGATAGTATGAAAAAATATCATGGCATGGGGAAAAGAGAGCGCCTCCTGCTGCAGATTGCGATTATCCTCCATGACTGCGGCAAATATATCAGTCTGAGCAATGTGGGAGAATGCTCTTACAATATTATTATGTCAACGGAAATTATCGGACTGTCTCATGCCGAGCGGGAAGTGATTGCCAATGTGGTCCGTTTTAATACCGTTCCCTATGTGTATTACGGGGAGGATGGCATTTACCAGGAAATGAAGCAGGAAAACTATATCCTGGTGGGAAAACTGACAGCTATCCTGAGAATGGCGAATGCTTTGGACAGAAGCCATCTTCAGAAGATAGAAACGCTGCATGCGTCTGTAAAAGAGAACCGTCTGATCCTGTCTATTGAGAGCCAGGCGGATTTTACCCTGGAAGAAGGGCTGCTGGCTGATAAGATAAACTTTTTCGAGGAGATTTATTTTATCAGGCCGGAATTGAGAAGAAAAAGGAGAAAATAGGAGGCATAAGATGGAAACAGTAAATTACACAAACCCTGAATATTTCTGGAACCGGGAGCTGAGCTGGATTGGATTTAATGAGAGAGTATTAAGCGAAGCAAAAGATAAATCCCTGCCTCTGTTTGAGAGACTGAAATTTTTAAGCATAACAGCGTCAAATCTGGATGAATTTTTTATGATACGGGTGGCATCTTTAAAGGATATGGTACATGCCAAATATACGAAGCCGGATATTGCGGGTATGCCTCCAAAAGAGCAGTTAAAGGAGATCAGCAAAAGAACCCAGGAACTGGTTGCTGCCCAGTATAATACTTACAACCGTTCCCTGCTTCCGGCTTTGAAAAAATGCGGCCTGTCTCTCATTCGGGAGCATGAAGATCTGACAAAGCGTCAGTGCGCTTTTGCGGATCAATATTTTGAAGATAATGTTTATCCGGTACTGACCCCCATGGCCATGGACTCTGCCCGGCCATTTCCACTTATCAGAAACAAGACACTGAATATCGGAGCACTGATCTCTAAAAAGGATAAGAAGGGGAAAGACGAGCTGGAATTTGCAACTGTGCAGGTGCCTTCAGTACTTCCCAGAATCATCCGGCTGCCGGAAGATGAAAAGGGGAATCAGGCAGTAATACTCCTGGAGGAAATTATTGAGCGGAATATCGGCAAACTCTTTTTGAATTTTGATGTAGTCTGCGCTTATCCTTACCGGATTATGAGAAATGCAGATTTGACCATCGACGAAGATGAGGCAGCGGATCTTTTGAAAGAAATTCAAAAGCAGCTGAAAAAACGTCAGTGGGGTGAGGTGATCCGCCTGGAAGTAGAAGACAAGATGGACGAACGCCTTCTGAAGATCCTAAAGGCAGAGTTTGCTATCAAAGATGAGGATATCTTTGCCATCAATGGGCCTCTGGACCTAACATTTCTTATGAAACTTTACGGAATGGATGGATTTGATGAATACAAGGCGCCAGGCTACAAACCTTGCCCGGTACCTGATATGCAGACAGATGAAGATATTTTCACACAAATACGAAGGAAGGATATCTTTCTCCATCATCCATATATGACGTTCAATCCTGTGGTGGATTTTGTGAGACAGGCTGCTAAGGATCCCGATGTACTGGCAATTAAACAGACATTATACAGAGTCAGCGGCAATTCCCCTATCATTGCTGCCCTGGCCCTTGCGGCTGAAAATGGGAAGCAGGTCACAGTTCTGGTAGAATTAAAGGCCAGATTTGACGAGGAAAATAATATCGAGTGGGCAAAAATGCTGGAGAAATCCGGCTGCCATGTAATCTATGGACTGTTGGGGCTGAAAACTCACAGCAAGATAACCCTGGTAGTGCGCAGGGAAGAGGCAGGGATCCGCAGATATGTCCATTTGGGAACCGGAAATTACAACGATACCACAGCTAAGCTGTATACAGACTGTGGAATTCTAACCTGTTCTGCCAGAATCGGAGAGGATGCCACCGCAGTATTTAACATGCTGTCAGGCTACTCTGAACCAAAGACTTGGAACAAATTGGTGGTTGCTCCTATCTGGATGAGGGACCGTTTCCTCCACCAGATAGAAATGGAGCGGGAAAACGCTGCAAATGGGCGCCCGGCGCATATCATAGCGAAGATGAACTCCCTGTGTGACAGGGACATTATAGCTGCCCTGTACGAAGCATCTGCTGCCGGCGTAAAAATTGATTTGATTATCCGGGGTATTTGCTGTCTGAAGACAGGAATCCCGGGGGTCAGCGAGAATATCACCGTCCGTTCCATTATAGGAACCTTTCTGGAACACAGCAGAATCTTTTACTTCTTCAGCAACGGCCAGGAAGAAATTTTTATGGGAAGTGCAGACTGGATGCCGAGAAATCTGGATAAACGAGTGGAGATTATCTTTCCTGTAGAGGACGAGAAAATTAAAGAAGAAATAAAACATATCCTGCAGATTCAGCTGGATGACAATGTGAAAGCTCATATCCTTCAGCCTGACGGTACTTATGAAAAAATAGATAAAAGGGGAAAAGTATTGGTAAATTCTCAGGATTATTTCTGCAGAGAAGCAGAAGAAAAGTCAAAAAGAACGGAAGAGATAGGACATGATCATATCTTCATTCCGGCAGAGGCACCTGAAGTTTAAAACTTAATTGGGGACGTGTTCTTTCTAGAAAGAACACGTCCCCAATTAAGAGTGGCCTGTCCCAGATTTAGTTTGACCTGTCCCTTTTAAGCAGTTTTTCTAATAATTCATAGGGTATTTTCAGATTCCCCTTTCCTGTTCCCAGATCTATGTCCGGCTTATTGCTCCCATGGAAGTCGGACCCCCCAGAGATTTTTAGATGATGACGTTTGGCCAGATGTGTCATATTAGTCTCATCTACCCATTTGTTCGTAGAATAGACTGCTTCAAGCCCGTCCAGTCCGGCATGTTTAAGCTCGGTGACCAATTTTTCCAGATTGGCATTAGATAGGTGATATAGGAGGGGATGAGCAAGAATAGCTGCACCTTTCCCCTGATGGATTAGGCGTATGGCCTGAAAAGGAGTTACTTTTTCTCTGGGAACAAAGCAAGGGGCATAATCGCCCAGATATCGATCAAATGCCTCAGGCATGGAACGAACATATTTGCGATCCAGCAGATAACGGGCAAAGTGGGCCCTGGTCCAAACAGCATCTGAGAAAGCAGTCCGCATGGATTCATAGGAGATATCAATGCCTGCCTCCTGCAGTTTGGCAATCATCTTTAGATTGCGGATATCTCTGGAATTTTGAAACCTTTTCAGCTCCTCCTGAAAGTGATAGTCTTCGATATCAATTCCAAGCCCTACGATGTGTATATCTTTCCCCCCATAATTCGTAGAGAGTTCTATCCCCGGAATAACTTCTACACCAAGGCGGCTGCCTTCTTCAAGAGCCTCAGGGATGCCGTCGGTGGTGTCATGATCTGTAAGGGCAAAGGCTTTCAGTCCTTTTTGAGCTGCATATTGTACCAGCTTTGCAGGTGAAAAGGTACCATCTGAGCAGTTGGAATGTACGTGTAAATCAATATATTCTGGCATGTAATTACTCCTTAAAAATTTTTTTAAAATAATTATACAAAAAAGCTTGCATTTTTACAAGAAATGTTATATTATATACAAGCACGGTTGAGTTATGGTTCGTTGGTCAAGCGGTTAAGACGCCGCCCTCTCACGGCGGAAACAGGGGTTCGATTCCCCTACGAACTGTTTAAAATCAATGTAGGAAGATTAAATTTTAGGTGATCCTTTAGAGATAATCTAACTACAGGATATTCGTTATAAGGATTTAGATAAGCATATTAAATTTGTGTGTTTATCTAAATTCTTATTTTTTATTTAAATTGCTGAACTTATGTTTGCGAAAATCTATTATTAGCTGGGACAATAATCAGAAAAATAAGTAGATGACAATAGTGCTGAAAAAGCAGAATTGCAGCAATTAGACTTATTGTTTATAGGAAAAGAAATGGTCTGCATCTTGATGTAGAAGTTCAATACATTAGCACAAGCAGAGCAGGATAAAGACGTGATGGAAAGAAAATATAAGTTATTACTTATAAAACTAGGCCGATATCTTTCAAGAGTTCCTGTTAGATACTGTGGATCCCTGAATTATCTATTTAAGTCTTATTCCTGATACACCGGACATCTTAAGAAAATAGAAGAAGGAGCTGTCTTTTCCCAATTGTTTACCTAGTTACTGAATAAATAAGGATATTTCGCTCCCTTTTTTAGATTATGGTTTCTAGCTTTGATAGTGGGGGGATTTACAAAACTGATTGGATATGTAATAACCAGGGACTGCCGTAAATGTGTAAAATTTTGGCAGTCCCTATCATTATCTTGAAAGATTCTTATTAACGTACTTTATTTTACAATATTCTGAGGAAATTCCATAACCCAAGTATGATTAGTCATCTTAGACAAGTCTCCGTATAGTTATTATTGTCTTGTAGGTTGCGGAAGAAGTTTTGATGCCTCCTACTGGATATGGGTTTGAGTTTGAGGCATTTACCATTTGGCCGTTTCCAATATATATCCCTACATGGTCTTCATAGCATAAAAGATCGCCTGGTCTTGCTGCAGCCAATGAACTTATCTCTTGGCCTTTACTTCTTTGGGCAGTAGAATTGTGCGTTAAAGTAACACCAAACTTTTCAAAGATTCGCATTGTAAAACCGGAGCAATCGCAACCATTTGTCAGGCTAGTTCCGCCCCAAACATAGGGATTTCCAATAAATTGCATAGCATAATTTACAACTGATTGCCCCTTGTCGAGAACGCCATCACTATTAAAAGAATATGGTATATCACCTATTTTATATGTTCCAGTAACCATGACCCCGCTATCCTTCAGATAGTATGTCTTTGAGCCTAATGTAAGCCAGCCAGTCTGCATTACTCCGTCAGAACTGCAATAAAACCAGTTATCGCCAAGATGGATCCATCCAGTTTTCATGTCACCATACTGCCCTAGATAGTACCACTTTCCTGCATATTGAAGCCATCCAGTTTTCATATCGCCATATTGCCCTAAGTAGTACCACTTTCCATTTGTATCCTGGAACCATCCTGTTACCATAACACCATCAACATCTAAATAATAATATTTCTGATTCTTATCCAGAAGCCACCCGGTATATTTTGTTCCATCAGCATTTAAATAGTAATAAATATCGCCTAATTGCAGCCAGCCAGTCTGCATAATCCCATCTGAATTAAAATAGTAATCTTTACCTTCAATGGAATACCAACCAGTAACGCTGGCCCCTTTATAATCTTCGCATGTACGCATAAAATATCTGTTGTTATCTAGTTCTAACCAGCCAGTAAACATTGTTCCATCTTCCTGCAGATAGTACCATTTACTTCCCAACTCCAATTTTCCGGTCTGCATACGCCCTTCTGTATCAAAGTAATACCAGTCATCATTAATGAGTTTCCAACCAGTTACTCTAGCGCCCTTATAATTTTCATCTTCGGTTAAGTAATAACGGTATCCATCTAAATCGTACCAGCCAGTTACCATCCAGCCTTCCTCATCAAAATAATAGTATTTATTGCCAATCAGCAGCCAAGAGCTTTTTACACAGCTCCCGTCTGGATATTCATACCACCATCTCCCTTCCCACGACTTCCATTTTCCCGAAGTATCCGTTATGATTCCAGTTGAACTACGCTCCAGAATAACCTCAGTCTCTTCTTGGAAATCATCAATATCTTCCGCGAAGATAACAGTGGACGTTGTCCCAATTACCAACGCTGCAACTGTTAAGCAAAATAATACCCTTTTAACTAGTGACTGTTTTTTCATCATACCATTCTCCTTTTCTCTTTTGTGGATAGTTTGTTACATTATTATGGTAGCACTGTTAACATATTAAATCTAATGCAATCGTTCGACAAAATATTGGTTTATTCGACAAAGAGAGTGGTACTCTTTTTGATATAAGGACATATTTAATACTTTTTCTATATTATTCACCGCTTTGCTATTTACCAAAGTGAAAATTATTTAATAAAGTAAATTGATTTATTCCCCAATCTAAGATATAGTGATAAAGATAGAGGAAGGAGGTTTTCCATGGGACACGTACAGTCTTTTGACTATTTTATCCTGGCTATCCTTGTAATCCTGACCCTTATTATGCTGGCAGGAAAGGGAAGCTGGCTTTTAAGTATGGGGAAATCGGGCAAAGAAGCTATGAAGATCTATGATGAGAAAAAAGCAACCCGGTTAATGACCGTAATGGTAGTACTAATCACCATTGTTCAGGCTGCGTTTGTATTTCTGTCTGACAAGTTTACCGTGATTCGCATGATCTACGGTCCGGCCATTATTGTTGTTGCAATTGTCTGCCTTGTGGTCATGACGACTAAATGTAAAATAAAAAAATAAATTATAGGAGGATTTCAATGGAATTCGCAATCCTGGACAGCCTACAAAAGATACATACTCCCATGCTGGATACTATTATGACATCTGTAACAAAGCTGGGTAATTCAGGAATCATATGGATTCTAACAGGAATTGTACTCTTGTGTATTCCAAAATACAGAAAAGGCGGGGTACTTGTTATGCTGGCGCTGATTCTGAATCTGATCCTGGGGAACCTGATTCTTAAAAATCTGATTGCCAGGGAACGGCCCTGTTGGATTAAGGACGGAATTGAGCTTCTCATAGCAGTTCCCAGGGATTATTCCTTTCCCTCCGGGCACACCATGTCGGGGTTTGCTGCGGCAACCGCAATCTGGTTTACGGAGAAACGCCTGGGAATAGCTGCCTTTCTTCTGGCCGCCCTGATTGGGTTCTCGCGCTTATACCTGTATGTGCATTTTCCCACAGATGTGCTGGCAGGCGCTGTTCTGGGGATTTTGGTAGGAATAGCGGCGAAAGGACTTCTGGGTATGAAAAAAATAAAACAAAACACGAAATGATTCGTTCTGCGGTGTAACATTTTATGTTATGCCGCATTTTTGTTAAAAATTTTACGAATCCGGGTCTGGTATTTTCCTGCCTTTTATGGCAAAATAGAAATGTTTGAAAATTATCAGGAAGAAGAGAAAGAACTATGGATTATGAAAAACTGCTGGATCGTATTCTGGAACTGGGGGCGCAGATGCTTATGGCCGGCGCAGAGATCAGCCGGGTAGAGGATTCTGTGACCAGAATCTGCAGCGCTTATGAGATGGAGAAGTCAGATGTGTTTTCCATAACCTCCTGTTTGATCGTCACCATTCATACCAAAGAGGGACGGATCCTGACGCAGGTCAGGCGGATTCTGGCTTATGATACAGACCTGGAGAGACTGGAGCGGTGCAACCGCCTATCCAGGGATATCTGCGAATATCATTTGAGCATTGAGGCGATCGATGAACGTCTGGAGCGGATCCGCAACAGCAAAACATATCCCGAATTTATTATGTGCCTGGCCTATGTAATGATATCCGCATGTTTTTCTGTGTTCTTTGGAGGTGACTGTATGGATGCAGTCGCTGCTGCAGTTACCGGACTTGTCATCCGCTGTATGGTAAAGCTGAATGAACGGGTGGGAATGAACCGAATCATTAAAAATATTATCTGTTCGGCAGCAGGGGGGCTGTGTGCCTGGATTCTGACCCGTATGGGGCTGGGGCATTCTATTGATAAGATTATTATCGGCAATATTATGCTGCTTGTGCCGGGAGTGGCCCTCACCAATGGGGTCAGGGATATGATACACGGAGATATTATCTCAGGAGGACTTCGCCTGCTGGAGGCTGTGCTGATTTCCGTTGCCCTGGCAGTCGGCTTTGCAATTGTATTAATTCCATTAGGAGCATAAATTATGAGCAAATATATCATACAGATTATTATGGCCGCATTTGGGTCCATGGGGTTTTCCATCTTTTTTAATATAAAACGTTCGAAGCTCATTCTGGTTACCATAGGAGGGGGCGCCACCTGGGCAGTCTTTCTGGCCGCCCAGCATTTCTCTCAGAGCGAAGTGGTGGGACTTCTTGCTGCCTCCGCCTTTGCTTCAGTGATGGCAGAGATATTTGCAAGGGTTTTGAAAACCCCTGTAATTACACTGCTGGTTCCCTTTTTGATCCCTCTGATCCCGGGAGGAAATCTCTACTACACGATGAACTTTTTTGTCAGAGGACAGGCTGATGAGTTCGGACGCTATGCCAGATGGGTGCTGCAGGAAGCCGGATCCATTGCCATTGGGATTATTCTGATAACCTCAGTGATGCAGATAATCGGAAAAATTCAGAGGAAGCTTGAAAATAAATAAGGGAAAGGATTGTTAGTATGGCTAAGAAAAATACTTATGATGCGGACAGTATTTCCGTTTTGGAGGGACTGGAAGCGGTCCGAAAAAGACCGGGAATGTATATAGGAAGTGTTTCCAGGAAAGGTTTGAATCACCTCATTTATGAGATCGTGGACAATGCAGTGGACGAGCACCTGGCAGGCTTCTGCGATCATATTCGGGTGACCCTGGAGGCGGACGGATCCGCAACCGTGGAGGACAACGGAAGAGGGATTCCTGTGGGAATGCATGCCAAAGGGATGTCGGCTGAGCGTCTGGTATTTACAACACTTCATGCGGGAGGAAAATTCGACGATTCTGTCTACAAAACCAGCGGCGGACTCCACGGTGTGGGCTCATCGGTGGTTAACGCCCTGTCTACGTATCTGGATATAAAAATCAGCAGAGAGGGATACATACACCATGACCATTATGAGAGAGGCATTCCTACGATAGAGCTGGAAGACGGCCTGCTGCCCAAGCTGGGAAGGACAAAGGCAACAGGGACCTGTGTGAATTTTCTTCCGGACCCGGAGATATTTGAAAAAACGAACTTTTCTTCTACTGAGGTAAAAAGCCGCCTTCACGAAACTGCCTATCTCAATCCCAAACTGACTATAGTATTTGAGGATAAGCGCAGAGAGGAAACGGAGACAGTAACTTACCATGAACCGGATGGCATTGTAGGCTTTATCAAGGATTTAAATCAAAAGGAAGAGGTTATCCATGAGCCCGTCTACTTTACCGGGGAGTCTGAGGGGATTACTGTGGAGGTGGCCTTTCAGTTCGTCAATGGATTTCATGAAAATGTTCTGGGCTTCTGCAACAATATTTACAATGCGGAAGGGGGGACCCATCTTACCGGTTTTAAGACTACCTTTACCACAGTGATGAATACGTATGCCCGTGAGCTGGGGATTCTGAAAGAAAAAGATCCGAACTTTACAGGGGCAGATATCAGAAATGGGATGACCGCTGTTGTCTCCATCAAACATCCGTCGCCCAGATTTGAGGGACAGACAAAGACCAAACTAGACAACCAGGATGCTGCAAAAGCCGCCGGAAAGGTGACTGGCGAAGAGATCGTACATTACTTTGACCGGAACCTGGAAACCCTGAAAAATGTTCTGGCCTGTGCGGAGAAGTCAGCCAAAATCCGAAAAACAGAAGAGAGGGCAAAAACAAATCTTCTGACAAGACAAAAATATTCCTTTGACTCCAACGGCAAGCTGGCAAACTGTGAGAAAAAAGATCCCGGTATCTGTGAGATCTTCATAGTGGAGGGAGACTCAGCGGGAGGGTCCGCAAAGACAGCCAGGGACAGAAGTTTTCAGGCGATTCTGCCCATTCGGGGAAAGATCCTGAATGTAGAAAAGGCTACCATTGATAAGGTCCTGGCCAACGCGGAGATCAAAACCATGATCAATGCCTTTGGCTGCGGATTCTCAGAGGGTTACGGCAATGATTTCGATATTACAAAGCTCCGCTATGACAAGATAATTATTATGGCGGATGCGGATGTGGATGGTGCCCATATTTCCACGCTGCTGCTCACCTTGTTCTATCGGTTTATGCCGGAGCTCATCTATGAAGGGCACGTGTATATTGCTATGCCTCCTCTCTATAAGGCCATGCCTGCCAGGGGAAAAGAAGAATACCTGTATGACGACAAGGCCCTGGAGCGGTATCGGAAGAAGCACAAAGGTTCCTTCCACCTACAGAGATACAAGGGACTGGGAGAGATGGATGCCCAGCAGCTCTGGGAGACAACCCTGAATCCTGAGACCAGGATGCTCCGGAGGGTGGAAATTGAGGATGCCCGTATGGCCTCCCAGGTAACTGAGGTACTCATGGGCACAGACGTACCGCCCAGAAAAGCATTTATCTATGAGCACGCCCGTGATGCACAGCTGGATATATAGGAGGAGTAGAAAATGCAGGATAATATCATTAGAACCGAATATTCTGAGATTATGCAGAAATCATATATCGATTATGCCATGAGTGTTATTATAGCCCGTGCACTCCCCGATGTCAGGGACGGGCTGAAACCGGTGCAGAGGCGTACTCTCTACGACATGTACGAACTTGGGATTCGTTACGATCGCCCCTACCGGAAATGCGCCCGTATTGTGGGAGACACCATGGGTAAATACCATCCCCACGGTGACAGCTCTATCTACGAGGCTTTGGTGGTGATGGCTCAGGAATTCAAAAAGGGGCTGCCCCTGGTAGACGGCCATGGCAATTTTGGATCTATTGAGGGGGATGGCGCCGCAGCCATGCGTTATACAGAGGCCAGGCTGGAAAAGATTACACAGGAAGTATACCTTCAGGATATGGACAAAGATGTGGTGGATTTTGTACCCAACTTTGATGAGACTGAGAAAGAACCTGCCGTGCTTCCCGTGCGGATCCCCAATCTTCTGGTGAACGGAGCGGACGGGATTGCCGTGGGCATGGCTACCAGTATCCCTCCCCACAATCTGGGGGAGGTGCTTGACGGTGTGATTGCCTACATGAAGGACAACAGAATCACCACGGAAGGTCTCATGAAATATATCAAGGGACCAGATTTCCCCACAGGCGGAATTGTAGTAAATAAGGATGAGCTTCTCCAAATCTATGAGACAGGAAGCGGCAAGATCCGTATCCGAGGCAAAGTGGAGATTGAGAAGGGAAAAGCCGGAAAGATACTCCTTGTGATCTCTGAGATTCCTTATACCATGATTGGCGCCAATATCGGTAAATTTTTAAACGATGTGGCGTCTTTGGTAGAGACAAAGAAAACTACGGATATAGTAGACATCTCCAACCAGTCATCAAAGGAAGGCATCCGTATCGTCATTGAGCTGAGAAAAGGCGCAGATGCGGAAAACCTTATGAATATGCTCTATAAAAAGACACGGCTGGAAGATACCTTTGGAGCAAATATGCTGGCAGTGGCCGATGGCCGGCCGGAGATTTTAAGCCTCAGGCAGATCATAGAATACCATGTGGATTTTCAGTTTGAGGTGGCCACCAGAAAGTATCAGACCCTGCTGGCAAAGGAACAGGAGAAAAAAGAAGTTCAGGAAGGCCTGATGAAGGCATGCGACGTCATTGACCTGATTATTGAGATATTGAGGGGCAGCAAAAATCAGAAGCAGGTAAAAGACTGTCTGATTCAGGGAATAACAGAGGGGATCCGCTTTAAGAGCAAAACCAGTGAGCGGGCAGCTAAAAAGCTGGCATTCACAGAGCGCCAGGCCACGGCTATTCTGGAGATGCGCCTGTATAAGTTAATCGGCCTGGAGATAGAGGCTCTCCTGAAAGAGCATGAGATCACACTTGCCAATATAGCGAAATATGAGGATATCTTAAATAACTATGATTCAATGGCCAATGTGATAATAAAGGAACTGACTGCCGTGAAAAAAGAGTACGGCAGACCCAGAAGAACCGCTGTCGAAAATGCCGCAGAGGCAGTTTATGAGGAAAAGAAGATTGAGGAGACAGAAGTAGTCTTTCTGATGGACCGTTTTGGATATACAAAGACCATAGACAAGGCGACTTATGAGAGAAATAAGGAAACCGCTGACGGTGAGAGTAAATATCTGTTTACTTGTATGAATACGGATAAAGTGTGTATTTTTACAGACAAAGGAAGGATGCACACAGTTAAGGTACAGGAGGTTCCCTACGGGAGATTCCGGGATAAGGGGACTCCTATTGATAATCTGAGCAATTATGACAGCACCCAGGAGCGGATTCTCTATGCGGGAAGCCTGGAGTCTGTAAAAGCTTCCAGCCTTCTGTTTGTAACAAAGACCGGTATGCTTAAGCAGGTGGCCGGGGAGGAATTTGATGTATCTAAGCGTACCATTGCAGCTACAAAGCTCTCCGGGGAGGATGAACTTCTGTTTGTGGGTGTGTCAGATCCCATGGAATATGTGGTGCTCCAGTCTGTGAACGGATATTTTCTGAAATTTCTCAAGGAGGAAGTACCTTATAAGAAGAAAACAGCCATTGGAGTACGGGGAATACGTCTGGGAGAAAAGGATGCGCTGGAAGAGGCATATCTTCTGGAAAATCGGAGCGAGTATACGATAGTATATAAGGATAAAGAGGTAACACTTAATAAACTGAAGCTGGCGAAAAGAGATACAAAAGGCACAAAGATAAGAGTCTAGCCGACCGTGTATCCATTGGAATCTTACCAAATTTTCTAAGATGCTTGATTTTTCTGGGAATTAGTGCTAATATTAATAAGATATAAATAATACTACAGTATAAGAGTGGGCTTGCGAGTCCACTCTTATCGCGTGTAAGGGAATATCCGGAAAGCGTGGTGAGAACATGAGTAAAAAAGAAGTGTATGAACAAAAAGCAGAGAGCATTCTTCTCCCAATTGTTGCGTCCCATAGATTTGAACTGGTGGATGTAGAGTATGTCAAAGAAGGAAGCAACTGGTATCTGAGGGCTTATATAGACAAAGAAGGGGGCATAACGGTAGATGACTGTGAGGTGGTAAGCCGTGCGTTCAGCGATAAATTGGATGAAGAAGACTTTATTGAGGAAGCATATATTATGGAAGTCAGCTCTCCGGGGCTTGGGAGACCGCTGAAGAAAGAAAAAGACTACGCCAGAAGTATGGGAAAAGAGCTGGAAATACGCACCTACCGTGCGATTCAAAAGGAGAAAGAATTCTATGGAATTCTGAAAGCATACGATGACAATAGTGTAACTATTTCCAGAGATGACGGAACGGAGATGGTGTTTCAGAAGGCTGATATCGCTTTGATACGATTGGCATTCGATTTTTAATATTTAGGAGGAAGAAGTAACATGAATACAGAATTATTAGAGGCACTGGAGATTCTGGAAAAAGAGAAATCAATCAGTAAGGATACTCTTTTGGAAGCAATTGAGCAGTCTTTGATTCAGGCATGTAAGAATCATTTCGGCAAAGCAGATAATGTAAAAGTAAACATTAATCCGGAGACCTGCGACTTTGGGGTATATGCAGAAAAGACCGTGGTGGAAGAGGTCGAGGATCCCATCGTGGAGATCAGTCTGGCCAATGCCAAGATGATTGATTCCAAATATGAAGTCGGAGATATCGTTAATATAGAGATTAAATCGAAGGAGTTTGGAAGAATCGCCACTCAGAATGCCAAAAACGTCATTCTTCAGAAGATCCGTGAAGAAGAGCGCAAAGTAATTTATAACCAGTACTATGGCAAGGAAAAGGATGTGGTAACGGGTATTGTTCAGAGAAATCTTGGCAAAAATTATAGTATTAATCTTGGCAAAGCAGATGCTATCCTTACGGAAAATGAGCAGGTAAAGGGTGAGGTTTTTCGTCCTACAGAGCGTATTAAGCTGTATATTCTGGAGGTAAAGGATACCCCGAAGGGGCCTAAGATCTTAGTTTCCCGGACACATCCGGAATTGGTTAAGCGTTTGTTTGAATCAGAAGTGACCGAGGTAAAAGACGGAACAGTGGAGATAAAAAGCATCGCCAGGGAGGCAGGATCCAGAACCAAAATCGCGGTATGGTCCAACGACCCGGACGTTGACCCGGTGGGCGCCTGTGTTGGTATGAACGGAGCAAGAGTGAATGCCATCGTAGAGGAACTCAGAGGAGAGAAGATTGATATTATTAACTGGAGTGACAATCCCGCGATATTGATTGAAAATGCCCTCAGTCCCGCAAAGGTGATTTCAGTAATGGCGGATCCTGATGAGAAAACGGCACAGGTTGTAGTGCCTGATTATCAGCTTTCTCTTGCAATCGGAAAAGAGGGACAGAATGCAAGGCTTGCGGCAAGGCTGACAGGCTTTAAAATTGATATAAAGAGTGAGACCCAGGCCAGAGAGGCCGGTGACTTTGATTACTATGAAGAAGAGTATGAAGAGGACTACGGGGACGGCGAAGAATATTATCCGGATGAGAATGAATATACGGAAGAAGCTGAGCCTTACTATAATGAGCCGGAAGACGTTGAAGAGTAGGAAGTGAGAGTTATGGGCACCGTTCGAAAAGTACCTATGCGCAAGTGCATTGGGTGTGGTGAGATGAAAAGTAAGAAAGAAATGCTGCGCATCTTAAAGACAACAGAGGATGAGATTGTGCTGGACACGACTGGCAAGAAAAACGGAAGAGGTGCATACCTTTGTTTTTCCAGAGACTGTCTGGAGAAAGCCCAAAAAAATAAAGGGCTGGAACGCTCATTAAAGATGGGAATTCCAAAAGATGTGTATGAAAGCTTGAAAAAGGAGTTAGAAGTTATTGATAAATCATAAAGTACTATCTCTGATAGGATTGGCAATGAAAGCCGGCAAAGTTGTGAGCGGAGAATTTTCTACGGAAAAAGCTGTGAAAACAGGAACTGCTTTTTTGGTTGTGGTCGCGGAGTCAGCCTCCGGGAATACCAAAAAGAAATTCGGAAATTCCTGCTCTTACTACCAGGTTCCACTGTATTTCCTGGGAGAAAAGGAAGAACTGGGCAGGGCGATTGGAAAAGAATTCCGGGCTTCCCTGGCAGTAACCGATGAAAATTTTGCTAAGGCAATCGAAAAGCAACTGGAAATGAATTCGTAATAGAAAAGGAGGTAGTAAGTATGTCAAAAATTAGAGTACATGAACTTGCTAAAGAACTAGATAAAACAAACAAGGAGGTATTAGATTTTCTGAAAGAGAAAAATATAGAAGTCAAAAGCCATATGAGCAGTCTGGAAGACGATCATGTGAAGGCAGTGAAAGAGCATTTTGAAAAGCCCAAAAAGAAATCCAATATTATTCAGGTGTTCCGTCCCCAGAACGCCAGCAATGGAGGGGACAGACGAGGCAAAGGCCCTCAGCGTTCCAGTCAGAGCCGCCCGTACCAGGGCCGTCCTCAGACAGAACACCCGGTACACAGTGACACTGAGAAACCTGTTCAAAATACACCAGCAAGCCAGGGGGACAGCACTCCCAGGCCAACAGAGAGTAATGTAAAAGCTATGAGTGAAAATAGTTCAAGACCAGTGAATAACAATCAGCGGCCGGCTAATAATAGTCAGAGAAGCACCGGCGGGAATCAGAGAACCGGAAGCAGTCAGAGAAGCGGCGGAGGTTATCAGAGAACCCAGGGAGGCCAGAGGCCGGCGGGAGGATACCAGAGAAATAATGACGGCCAGAGAAACGGTGACGGCCAGAGGGGGACCGGAAATTATCAGAGACCTCAGGGAGGCCAGAGACCGACAGGAGGCTATCAGAGAAATAATGACGGCCAGAGACCAGCGGGAAGCTACCAGAGAAATAATGACGGCCAGAGACCAGCGGGAGGCTATCAGAGAAATAATGACGGCCAGAGACCAGCGGGAGGCTATCAGAGAAATAATGACGGCCAGAGACCAGCGGGAGGCTATCAAAGAAGCAATGACGGTCAGAGACAAGGCGGGGGCTACCAGAGAAGCAATGACGGTCAGAGACCAGCCGGAGGCTATCAAAGAAGCAATGACGGCCAGAGACAAGGTGGAGGCTACAGAAGCAATGATGGCCAGAGACCGGGCGGAGGTTACAGAAGCAATGACGGTCAGAGACCCGCGGGGAGAACCAATGATTTCCGGAAAAATGGTCCGGATACAAGAAACAAACCAACAGATTCAAAAATTGAGATCGTTGACAAAGACAGCCGTAAGCTGAACAGAGATAATAAGAAAAAGGATGTCAAGAGAGAAGAGTACAAAAACCAGGGCAGTGGCGGAAAGCGGCCGAACCAGGGGGGAAGAAGACCGAATCAGAGGCTTCCGAAAGCTCTTCAGAGACCGAATCCTCAGCCGAAACAGGAAGAAAAGAAGGAAGAAATCAAGGAGATTACCCTTCCGGAAAAGATGACAATCCGGGAGCTGGCTGAAAAGATGAAGATGCAGCCGTCTGTAATCGTTAAGAAGTTATTCCTGGAAGGAATCCTGGTTACGGTTAATCATGAGATTGACTTCGAGAAGGCACAGGAGATCGCATTAAGCTATGATATTATAGCAGAACCGGAAGAGAAAATCGATGTCATCGAGGAACTGCTCAGAGAGGAAGAGGAGGATAACAGCCTGCTTGTATCCAGACCGCCTGTTGTCTGTGTTATGGGGCATGTAGACCACGGCAAGACCTCTCTTCTGGACGCTATTCGTAATACACATGTAACAGACAAAGAAGCCGGAGGAATCACCCAGCATATCGGCGCCTATGTAGTAAGTATCAACGGACAGAAGATTACCTTCCTGGATACTCCGGGACATGAGGCATTTACTGCCATGAGAATGCGAGGTGCCAACGCTACTGATATTGCAATTCTGGTAGTCGCCGCAGATGACGGTGTTATGCCCCAGACGGTGGAGGCCATTAATCATGCAAAGGCTGCCGGCACAGAGATAATTGTAGCTGTCAATAAGATTGATAAGCCAAGTGCCAATGTAGAAAAGGTAAAACAGGAATTATCTGAATATGAGCTGATTCCCGAGGATTGGGGCGGCAGCACGATCTTTGTGCCTGTATCCGCCCATTCCGGAGACGGAATTGATGAACTTCTGGAAATGATTCTTCTCACTGCAGAGGTGGGAGAACTGAAAGCCAATCCAAAGAGAAAGGCCAGAGGCCTTGTTATTGAGGCAGAGCTGGATAAAGGTAAGGGCCCTGTGGCAACGATTCTGGTCCAGAAAGGCACTCTGCAGGTGGGAGATTTTATCGCCGCAGGTTCCTGCTCCGGTAAAGTGCGCGCCATGATGGATGACAAGGGAAGACGGGTAAAAGAAGCAGGTCCTTCCACACCCGTAGAGATTCTGGGACTTTCCGATGTGCCCAATGCAGGAGAGATTCTCGTCGCTCTTGACAACGACAAAGAGGCAAAACAATTTGCTGAGACCTTTGTGTCAGAAGGTAAGAATAAACTTCTGGAGGATACCAAAGCAAAAATGTCTCTGGACGATTTATTTACACAGATTAAAGCAGGTAATTTAAAGGAGCTTCCGATTGTTGTAAAAGCAGACGTACAGGGTTCTGTGGAGGCAGTAAAACAGAGTCTTGTAAAGCTGTCTAATGAAGAAGTAATTGTCAAGGTGATCCATGGGGGCGTAGGCGCTATCAATGAATCAGACGTTACCCTGGCCTCTGCCTCTAATGCGATTATTATCGGATTTAATGTCCGTCCTGATGCTACTGCAAAAGCGATTGCAGAACAGGAAGGGGTGGATCTGCGCCTGTACCGCGTCATATATCAGGCCATTGAGGATGTGGAAGCAGCTATGAAGGGCATGCTGGATCCGGTATATGAGGAGAAAGTCATCGGCCACGGCGAAGTCCGCCAGACCTTCAAGGCTTCCGGCATCGGTACTATTGCAGGCTCCTATGTCCTGGACGGTATCTTCCAGAGAGGCTGTAAAGTGCGTATTACCCGTGAAGATGAGCAGATCTTCGAGGGACCGCTGGCATCACTGAAGCGTTTCAAGGACGATGTGAAGGAAGTAAAAGCCGGGTACGAGTGCGGCTTGGTATTCCAGGACTTCAATGACGTAAAAGAAGAAGATAAGGTAGAAGCCTATATAATGGTAGAAGTTCCTCGCTAGAATCCAGGGGGCTGCCTGCGGCTGTACCTGAAAAGACAGAAAGTGAGAATAGATATGAGAAAAAACAGTATAAAGAATACAAGGATTAATGGGGAAGTTCAAAGAGAACTGGCCAATCTAATCCGGGGGGATCTGAAAGATCCCCGTATTCACCCGCTGACATCAGTAACCGCTGTTGAGGTGGCGCCGGATCTGAAAACCTGTAAGGCCTACATCAGTGTTATGGGGGATGACAAGGCAAAGGAAGATACTCTGGCAGGTTTAAAGAGTGCAGAAGGCTTTCTGAAAAATCAGCTGGCCAAAAATATTAATCTGCGCAATACCCCCCAAATCCGATTTGTGCTGGACACCTCCATTGAATACGGTGTTAATATGTCAAAATTGATTCAGGAAGTAAACAATCAGGATTTCGAACAGAAGGAAGATGATAAGAATGATTAAACTGGCTTCGCAGCTGGAAGGTATCCGGACGGTGGCCATAGCAGGCCATGTACGTCCGGACGGAGACTGCGTGGGCTCCTGCATGGGGCTTTACCTGTACCTGAAAGAGAATTATCCTTCCCTTGAGACGGACGTATATCTGGAAGAGCCTAAAGAAGGGTTTTCCTATATCCGGGATTTGGACCAGATACAGACCATCTGCCGGGAGGAACAAACGTATGATCTGTTTATCACTCTGGACGCCAGCGCCCCAGACCGCATTGGCGTTGCGTTTTCCTGTTTTGAACATGCAGAAAAACGTCTTTGCATCGATCACCACATCAGCAATCCGGGGTTTGGCGACATAAACGTAATTGTCCCCGACAGCAGCTCCTCCTGCGAGGTGCTGTTTGAAATGCTGGAGGAAGAAAAAATTTCAACCGACTGTGCAGCGGCTCTTTATACGGGGATTGTCCATGATACAGGCGTTTTCCAGTATTCCTGCACCTCCTCCAGAACCATGACCATAGCAGGGATTCTCATGGATAAAGGGATAGACTTCAGCCATATTGTAGATGAGTCTTTTTACACAAAGAGTTATGTGCAGAATCAGGTACTGGGCCGGTGTCTCATGGAGAGCATTCTTGTGCTGGACGGCAAATGCATTGTGGGTGTTGTCAATGAAAAGGACATGGAATTCTACGGTATCCAGGCAAAAGAGCTGGACGGCATTGTGAGCCAGCTGCGTGTAACCCGGGGCGTTGAGGCGGCGGTTTTTATGTACCAGACTTCGGCCCAGGAGTATAAAGTAAGCCTGCGTTCCAACGGGGCGGTGGATGTTAGTGCAATTGCCTCGTACTTTGGGGGAGGAGGCCATGTAAAAGCAGCAGGATGCACCCTGCAGGGAAGCTCCTATGATGTGATCAATAATCTTACGCTCCACATAGAAAAACAGCTGAGAGAGAAGGAAATACTTTCATGAACGGAGTACTTAACGTTTATAAAGAAAAGGGCTATACCTCCCACGATGTGGTGGCAAAACTGAGAGGAATTCTGAAACAGAAAAAAATAGGCCATACTGGGACACTGGATCCGGATGCCGTAGGTGTCCTGCCGGTATGTCTCGGAAAAGCTACAAAGCTCTGCGACATGCTTACAGAGAAAGATAAATCTTATGAGACGGTGCTGCTGCTCGGCACGGTCACAGATACTCAGGATACTTCTGGCAGGATTCTGGAAGAATCCCCGGTTACTGTTACGGAAGAGGAGGTAAGAGACTGTATCCGCGGATTTGTGGGAGAGCAGATGCAGATCCCTCCCATGTATTCTGCCCTGAAGGTAAATGGAAAGAAACTGTACGAGCTGGCTCGGGAGGGCATAGAAGTGGAGCGAAGGGCGAGGAAGGTCTCTTTTTACAGCATTGATGTGACGGAGCTGTGCCTTCCCAGGGTAAAGCTGTCAGTTACATGTTCCAAGGGAACTTACATACGGACACTCTGCCACGATATCGGACAGAAATTAGGATGCGGTGGCTGTATGGAACAGCTGACACGCACCCGTGTGGAACGTTTCCGGATACAGGAAAGCCTTACTTTGGACGAGATTCGGCAGCGGAAGGAAAACGGCATTCTGGAACAGGATGTTCTGCCTATAGAGGAAATGTTTTCTGAATATCCCCGGATCTGTGGAAGTCCCAGCATGGATAAGGCGCTGCACAATGGAAATTCTTTTTCCTGTCCGGGCCAAATGATACCTATAAAGGATTCATGGGTCCGGGTATATGACAGCCAGGGTATGTTTATTGGCATATACCAGTATCAGGAGGAACGCCGGCGGTATATGCTGGTTAAGATGTTTAAGGAGGAGACATGATCAGTACAACAGTTGTGCCCCAGTTCGAGGAAGGACAGAAGAGTGTGATTACACTGGGAAAGTTCGATGGTCTGCACAGAGGTCATCAGAAACTGATTCACAGGGTGCTTGAGATTGGAAAAGATGGCTATCAGACAGTCATCTTTACTTTTGATGTCTCTCCTCTTGTAAAACTGGGAAAATCCAATCTGAAATCTCTTCTGACCAATGAGGAGCGGGCGGAAATGATAGAGGAGCTGGGGGTGGACTATCTTGTGGAGTGCCCCTTCACCGATGAAGTCATACACATGGAGGCTGAAAACTTTATAAAGGAATTTCTTGTGAACCGTCTGCATGCCGCCTGCATAGTCGTGGGGACAGATTTCCGCTTTGGACATGAACGGCGGGGGGATGTGCGTATGCTGGAGGACATGGCCGGTAAGTATGGCTATAACGTGGAGATAATTGAAAAGGAAAGATACGAAGACAGAGAGATCAGCAGTACATACATCAGAGAGGAACTGGAAAAAGGGAATATGGAGACGGTATCTCAGCTTCTTGGATATACGTTTTTTACCAAAGGAGAGATCGTCCGGGGAAGACAGCTGGGAAGAACCATCGGGATTCCCACTACCAATATCATCCCTTCCACGAAGAAAAAATTTCCGCCAAACGGCGTCTATGTGACAAAATCCATCATAGACGGGAACGTTTATCAGGGGATTACTAATGTGGGATACAAACCCACGGTAAAAGAAAATTTTCTGGGAGTGGAAACGTATCTCTTTGACTGCGACGAGGATTTATACGGAAAAGAGTCTGAGGTCTTATTTTTTCATTTTCTTCGGCATGAAAAAAAATTCGGGTCTATGGAACTTCTGAAGGAGCAGCTCCTGCAGGATAATGAAAAGGGCAGGGAATATTTTCGTTTGGGATATGGACAAATTAAAAATTTTATCTTATAGTAGAAGTGCTGCGTTAAAAAGATGTTAAATTTTCATCTTGAAAGCAGGCGTTTGTGCCTGGTATGGCGCATGTTACGCAGGGGTACGCTAAGGCGTTCCTGAATAAATCCAGACATATTTTTTACTAAGGAGATACTATGAATTTAGGAATTATTATGACGTTAGTTGGCGGTCTAGGTTTGTTTTTGTACGGCATGAAGCTTATGAGCGACGGTCTGGAAAAAGCAGCCGGTGCCAAGATGAGGAGTATCCTGGAATTCTTTACTAAGAATCGTTTTATCGGCATGATGGTAGGTATTCTGTTTACGGCCATCGTCCAGTCCTCCAGCGCTACCACAGTAATGGTGGTAAGCTTTGTAAACTCCGGACTTATGTCACTGCTGCAGGCAGCGGGAGTTATCATGGGTGCCAATATCGGTACTACAGTTACCTCACAGTTAATTGCGTTTAATCTCTCTGAAATAGCGCCGCTTTTTGTTATGGCAGGTGTTATTATGGTGATGTTCTGCGAAAAAAACTCTGTGAAAAAGGCAGGGGAGGTTGTCCTTGGATTTGGTATTCTTTTTGTGGGTCTGTCAACCATGTCCGGAGCTATGTCTACATTAAAAGAATCCCCGCAGATTGTGGACATGCTTGCCTCTTTGAAGAACCACTATGTGGCGATCCTGGTAGGATTTGTAATTACCGCAATTCTCCAGAGCTCTTCCGCTACGGTAGGTATTGTTCTTCTTCTGGCCACCCAGGGGCTTTTGAAGCTTCCTATTTGCTTTTTCATCATCTTGGGATGCAATATGGGGTCCTGTGTATCTGCACTGCTTGCCAGCCTGGGCGGCAAGAAAGATGCCAAACGGGCAGCATGGATTCACTTTTTGTTTAATATTGTAGGTTCCGCCATTATCCTGGTGTTCCTGACAGTTGCACTGGAGCCGATTACCGGAATTATTCAGAGGCTTTCCGGCGACAGCGTGGCCCGGCAGGTGGCGAATGCCCATACGTTAATTAAAGTCTGTGAAGTTATCATACTGTTCCCGTTTATCCAGTGGATTGTAAAGCTTACGTACCTGATCGTTCCCGGGGACGACAAGAAAAAAGGGGAAGAAGAGTTCGAATTGGTTTATATTGGGGACAAAGCAGTGTTTTCTCCCACAACAGCGGTGGTTGAAGCAACCAGAGAACTGGAACGTATGGGAAATATGGCAATTACGAATCTTACCAGGGCAATGAACTGTCTGGTCACTCTGGATGAGGAGGAGCTGAAAAAGGTATATTCTATGGAAAAGAATATAGACTTTTTAAACCATGCAATCACGGATTATCTCGTGAAAATTAACCAGACCACACTTCCGATTGACGATGCAAAAAGTATCGGAGGATTATTTCACGTAGTCAATGATATTGAGCGTATCGGGGATCACGCCGAGAACGTGGCAGATGCCTGCAGGACAAGGATGGAAGAGAAAGTCAGTTTCAGTAAAGAAGCGCAGGCAGAGCTGTCCGGTATGCTGGATGCCGTGATAAAAATCACAACGTATTCCCTGGATATGTTTTCCAACAACAACCGGATCCATATGCAGGAGATCCTGGAGCTGGAAGATAACATTGACAAAATGGAGCGGGAGCTTCAGCAGAATCATGTACAGCGTCTCACCAGAGGGGAATGTACACCCAACGCGGGAATGCTCTACTCAGATATTGTATCCGGCCTGGAAAGGGTGGCAGATCACGCTACCAATATTGCCTTTTCTATCCTGGAGGAGGATCCGGAGGAAGACATGAAAGGTGCTGTTCAGGCATAAATATTGAAAACCCGGCATATACTTACCATATGCCGGGATTTTTTGTCGTTTTGTCCCGACGGAATGTTGTTGACATTCTGTACTTGCATGGTACAATGAGTACGTAACATAAATGTAACAATTTTAAAACAAACGTAACAAAGGAGGCTTTATAAAAAGTATTATGCACAGAAAAGGACGTAATTTACTGGGAGCCATGTCTGTACTGGTGCTTCTGGGCGTTTCCTCTGAAAGCATCTGGGCAGATCCTCCCGCAGGGTACCAGGAATCTCAGGGCGAAACGAGTGAGACTGTGTCTGATACAAAGGATAAAGAGTATGGAATTGCTGATGTAAATACAAATCTGAATATAAGAAGCGGCGGAGGGATGGAGTATTCTGTTATTGGAAAGCTCCCAAGGGATGCCGTTTGTATCATAGAAGGAGAGGAGAATGGGTGGGCTTGTATCGTCTCGGGAGATGTACGGGGATACGTGTCAAGCAGATATCTTCTCACCGGAGAGACAGCCAGAGAGTATGCGGAAGAGGGGCAGGAAGAGAATTTGACCTATGCCCACTGGATTGGCAGCGGGGCTGAAACTGCCGGTGCCGGGATGGATCACACTGACTCTGAGACTACAGAACCGGCCAAAGAAACACCCGATCCCGAAGAAGAAGCTGGTGTTCCGGAAGAGACTTCCTCCCAATTGGAAGAGGAAGTAAGTATTCCGGAAGAAGAAACAAGTATTTCCCAAGAGGAGATAACAGATCCGGCTGAGGAAGAGCCTGCGGCGGAAACTGCAGGTGTGGCTGAAGCCTCTGAGAGTATCCGATCCCAGATGGTGGAGTTCGCTGAACAATTTTTGGGCAATCCCTATGTGTGGGGCGGGACAAGCCTTACTGACGGTGCGGACTGTTCCGGTTTTGTACAGAGTATTTATGCCAATTTTGGATATTCACTGCCCCGTGTATCCAGGGATCAGGCACAGACCGGAACCAGAATCTCCATTGAGGAGGCCCAGCCCGGAGACCTTATTTTTTATGCCAGGGACGGTGAAATTTATCATGTGGTTATGTATATTGGAGATGGCCAGGTGATCCATGCAAGCAGCAGGGAAACCGGAATTAAAATCTCGAATATATACTATGACAATGCTGTCTGGGCGGTAAGAATTCTGGATGAATAGAGAGAAAAACAGTTTACAATGGAAATGCCTTGTGTTATACTATGAAGGTGTGAAAATAGCCCTGATTCAGAAATTGGACACTCCGACCGTTTCTTAATCTGAGGCGATTATAATGATTAAGGAGGAAGCACAACATGATTTCAAAAGAAAAGAAACAGGCAATTATGGCAGAGTATGCAAGAACACCGGGTGACACAGGTTCACCAGAGGTTCAGATCGCAGTTTTAACTGCAAGAATCCAGGAGCTTACAGAGCATTTAAAAGAGCACCATAAAGACCATCACTCCAGAAGAGGACTTCTGAAAATGGTAGGTCAGAGACGTGGATTACTTGCTTATTTAAAGAAGACTGATATTGAAAGATACCGTGCTTTAATTGAAAAATTAGGAATCAGAAAATAATCAGGCATTTAAGGGGCGGAGTTATCCGCCCTGTTTTGCGGTAGTAAGAACTTTGCCGAGACCACTGAAAAGGACATTTTACGAAATGTATTTTTCAGTTGTTTCGGAGTCTTCTACCAGCACAAGAAAAGGAGAATATATTTATGTATAAGAGTTTTTCAATGGAACTGGCTGGAAGAACCCTGACAGTTGATGTGAACCGTGTGGCAAAACAGGCAAACGGAGCAGTGATGATGCATTATGGAGACACCACCGTGCTTTCTACCGCAACTGCCTCAGAAAAGCCTAGGGACGGGATTGATTTCTTCCCGTTAAGTGTAGAATATGAAGAAAAGTTATATGCCGTGGGCAAGATTCCGGGCGGATTTAATAAAAGAGAAGGGAAGGCCAGTGAGCATGCAATTCTTACCTCACGTGTAATTGACCGTCCCATGCGTCCTTTATTTCCAAAGGATTACCGCAACGATGTAACTTTGAATAACCTGGTGCTTTCGGTAGACCCTGACTGTAATCCGGAGCTTCCGGCAATGCTTGGATCTGCAATTGCCACCTGTATCTCCGATATTCCTTTTGACGGTCCCTGTGCTATGACACAGCTGGGGCTGGTAGACGGAGAGTTTGTGGTGAATCCAAACAATGCCCAGAGAGCTGTATCCGATCTGGCGCTTACTGTGGCGTCAACCAGGGAAAAAGTCATCATGATAGAGGCCGGAGCCAATGAAGTTCCGGAAGATAAGATGATCGAGGCTATTTTTAAATGCCATGAGGTGAATCAGGAAGTTATCAAGTTTATTGATACCATTGTGGCGGAATGCGGAAAAGAAAAGCACACATATGAGAGCTGTGCAGTTCCTGAAGAACTGTTTGCTGCAATCAGGGAACGGGTGACTCCTGAAGAGATGGAGGAAGCAGTATTTACAGATGACAAGCAGACAAGGGAAGGCAACATCAGTGTGATTAAGGATAAGCTGGCGGAGGCCTTTGCTGAGAATGAGGAGTGGCTCAATCTTTTGGATGATGCTGTGTATCAGTATCAGAAAAAGACAGTCCGCAAGATGATTTTGAAGGATCAAAAGCGTCCGGACGGCAGAGGGATTACGGAAATACGTCCTCTGGCAGCGGAAGTAGACCTGATTCCAAGAGTTCACGGTTCCGCTATGTTTACCCGGGGACAGACACAAATCTGCACCATTACCACACTGGCGCCTTTGGCTGAAGCCCAGAGAATCGACGGGCTGGACGTGGACGAGACCTCAAAAAGATATATGCATCACTACAATTTCCCGTCATACTCAGTAGGGGAGACGAAACCGTCCAGAGGACCGGGACGCCGGGAAATCGGCCATGGAGCGCTTGCAGAGAGAGCTCTGATTCCGGTACTGCCTCCTGTAGACGAGTTTCCGTATGCGATCCGTACGGTTTCCGAAACTTTTGAATCCAACGGTTCCACCTCACAGGCAAGTATCTGTGCATCTACCATGTCCCTGATGGCGGCAGGTGTCCCCATCAAAAAGCCGGTAGCCGGTATCTCCACCGGTCTGGTAACCGGGGATTCAGATGATGATTATCTGGTGCTGACGGATATCCAGGGTCTGGAAGACTTTTTTGGTGATATGGACTTCAAGGTGGCAGGTACCCATGACGGTATCACTGCGATTCAGATGGATATTAAGATTCATGGACTCACAAGACCGATTATAGAGGAAGCTATCGCGAAGACGAAGGCAGCCAGAGAATATATTCTCACAGAAGTTATGGAGCCGTGCATCAGCAAGCCCAGAGAGAGCGTAGGGCCTTATGCTCCTAAGATCATGCAGATTCAGATCGATCCCTCCAAGATTGGCGATGTGGTAGGCCAGAGGGGTAAGACAATCAATACCATTATCGAGGAGACAGGCGTTAAAATTGATATTGATGATGATGGATCCGTATCTGTATGCGGCGTAGATCAGGAGAGCATGGAAAAAGCCATGGACATGATCAAAATCATCACTACAGACTTTGAGGCCGGACAGATTTTTGTAGGCAAGGTAGTCAGTATTAAGGAATTTGGTGCATTCCTGGAATTTGCTCCGGGAAAAGAAGGTATGGTTCATATTTCCAAGATATCCAAACAACGCATCAACCGGGTGGAAGATGAGCTGACCCTGGGAGATATGGTAAAAGTTATCTGCCTTGGGAAAGATAAGATGGGAAGAATCAGCTTCAGTATGAAGGATGTTCCGGAAGAAGAAAAGTAAAGGTTGCAGATTAGGACGGGGGAAAGCGTATTTTCTCCGTCCTTTTTAGACAGCGGCAGAGAAAAGGAGAATACACATGAAGAAAATTGCAAAATTCCACAAAGTAAGCTGGGAACAATTTCTGAAGGACTGGAAAGATACCTTTGGGGAAAAGTATAACGAAGAAGAGATAAGAGAGATCTACAGCAGCATATCCCTTCCCAAAAGAGCTACCAGGGGATCTGCGGGCTATGATTTCTATACGCCGGTGAGTGTAACTGTAAAGCCAGGGGAAACCGTAAAAATACCCACAGGTATCCGTGCGGAAATGGAGCCGGAATGGGTTCTGAAATGTTACCCCAGAAGCGGTCTGGGTTTTAAGTTCCGCATGCAGCTGAATAATACCGTTGGGATTATTGACAGCGATTACTTTTACTCAGAAAATGAAGGGCATATTTTTTCTAAGATTACTAATGATTCCAGAGAAGGAAAGACCATAGAGCTGAACGCAGGAAGCGGATTTATGCAGGGGATCTTTGTAGAATACGGAATTACCGTTGATGATGATGCCTGTGAGGTACGAAACGGCGGCTTTGGCAGCACCGACAGGTAAGAAAGAATCCGCAGACTGATAAAAAATCCTCTTTGCATTCTATGAAAAATGTGGTAGAATAGTTTGATAGCCAAAGTATCTAGTTTTTAAAACCAGATACTTACAGTGTGGATGAACTAGGAGGATTTATTTATGATAGTAGAACCAAAGGTGAGAGAGTATATTTGCACTACCGCCCACCCGGCGGGATGCGGGGAAAATGTAAAGCGGCAGATTCGGTACGTTAAGGAGAAGGGCAGGATGGATGGTCCCAAAAAGGTATTGGTCATCGGCGCTTCTACAGGATACGGCCTTGCTTCCAGAATTACAGCGGCATTCGGGTGCGGAGCGTCTACTTTGGGGATCATGTTTGAAAAACCGTCTAACGGAAAGCGTACAGCAACCCCCGGCTGGTATAATACAGCAGCTTTTGAGAAAAACGCCCGAAAGGAAGGTCTGTATGCCAGGTCTGTCAACGGTGACGCGTTTTCACAGGAGATAAAAGAAAAGGCAATTGACATAATCAGAAAAGACCTGGGAAAAGTAGATATGGTGATCTACAGTCTTGCGGCACCCCGCAGGACCACTTTGGACGGTACGGTCTATTCTTCCGTGTTAAGGACTACCGGCCGCCCGTTTACAAATAAAAGCCTGGATCTGCGAAATAACACCATCGGGGAAAAGACGGTAGAACCTGCGACCCCGGAAGAGATGGAAGGAACTATAAAGGTTATGGGAGGGGAGGACTGGAAAGACTGGATAGAAGCGCTGACCGGAGCTGATGTATTGGAAAAAGGAGCGATTACGGTTGCTTATTCCTATATAGGGCCTGCGCTTACCTATCCCATGTATTCTGACGGTACCATCGGACAGGCCAAGAAGCATCTGATGCACACTGCGGTAGAAATAAACCGGGAGTATCCTGGGGTGAACGCATATATATCAGTCAATAAGGCTCTGGTTACCCAGGCAAGCTCTGCCATTCCCATTGTGCCTCTGTATTTTGCTATTCTCTATAAGGTAATGAAAGAACAGGGGATCCACGAAGATTGTATTCAGCAGATTAGCCGTCTTTTTCATGATAAGCTGCTCTCAGATCCCGTAAATATGGATGAGGAGTACAAGATTCGTATGGATGACTGGGAACTGAAGGCAGAGATCCAGGAAGAGGTTATGAAATGCTGGGAAAATATTAGCACAGAGAATGTGGAGGAGCTGTCAGATATAAAAGGATATTGGGAGGACTTCTACCATATGTTCGGGTTCCATTTTGATAACATTGACTATAGCCAGGATGTTGAGATAGAAGTTCCTATCCCAAGTCTGGAAGCATAAGACCTTTATCATAGGCATAAAAATAGAAAGCTGTCAGATAAGCAGCTTTCTATTTTTATGCCTATGATTCTGTACTGCCTGCATCCTCTTTCAGATTAGACATAAACTCATCAAATGCCTCTGCAGCAGCCATGTATTCATCATTTCTCTCGATATTTTCAATTACAGGCTGATCCCCATCTTCTGAGAAGCGGAAAAGATATACATCGCCGTTGGTATTCTTGCCGTTTTCATCCAGGGGAAGAAGGGCAATGTATTCCTGGTCGTTGACGTCGAATGTGGTAAGTACTGCACATTCCAGCTCCGTATCGTCCTCCAGTGTCAGCTTTATGGTAGGGTTGGGCACTCTGGGAACAGAGCCGCAGCCGCCTCCGCAGGAAGCGCAGTCGCTGGGGTCACAGCCGCCCATAAATTTTTCGTCGCTCATGATGATACCTCTCTTTAGAAATTATTGTAGCAGTAAGGTGCTACAATAGATACTCTAACAGATTAAGAATGTGTTTGCAATATAATTACCGAAATAAATTGTGTTTCAATGCACCTGTTCTTTTGCCAGCTTTGTCTCAGCTGTCCCCTCTAAGACACAGTCTCCATTCTGATTATAGCAGTTTGTCTGCATAATAACCCGGTTTCTCTCCTTTTTTTCTCTGCAGGTAACGACTGCAGTGATGGTATCGCCGATGAACACAGGACCCTTGAATTCTACATATTGGGAGATATAGATAGAACCTGGAAAGGCGGCAGTCAGGGCGGCGGGTATAAGCGCTGAAGTAAGCGCGCCGTGTGCGATTCGTTTCCCAAACGGAGTAGTTTTGGCGTATTCATCGTTCATGTGCAATTGATTTTGATCCCCGGATACCGCAGCGAATAGTAATATGTCTGCTGCGGTGATTGTTTTGCTGAAGCTTTCCGAGTCTCCAACTTTAATCTGTGAATAAACGTAAGACATTTTAATCCCTCCTTAGTAATATGTTTATAATGGCATTATACACAAATAAGTAAGAAAAGTAAACTAAAAAATAAACAAAAAGACGAATAAATGAAAAAAAGATATTTACAAAGTGTAAAAAATGTGTATAATGTAACTATAAACATATTATGTTTATAAATGGAAATGCAATAAGACATATTATGTTTACGCGCGCGCTGTACTGTCTACTACTGAATGAAGAGTGAGGTTATAAAAATGAGCAGAGATTTAGAGAACAAGATTGCGATTGTTACAGGAGCAGCAAGAGGGATTGGATTCGGGATCGCCGGGAAGTTAGCGGAGAAAGGTGCAACCGTTGTAATCTCTGATGTCAATGAAGAAAGTGCAAGGCAGGCTGCAGACAAGATAAAAGATATGGGTGGAAAAGCAACTTACATATTGGCTGATGTCTCAGATTTTGATCAGGCACATAATTTGATTCAATCTACGATAGAGCAGCAGGGAGATCTCCACATTCTAGTGAATAATGCGGGAATTAACAGAGACATGATGCTTCACAAGATGACAAAAGAAAGCTGGGATGCAGTGATAGCAGTAAATCTCACCGGAGTGTTTAATTGTATGCAGCCTGCAGCAGTTCATATGAGAGAGAAGGAATACGGCCGTATAATAAATATTTCATCGGCTTCGTACCTGAACGGAAATATAGGACAGGCGAATTACAGCGCGGCAAAGGCAGGAGTGATTGCGTTGACACGCACGGCAGCAAAAGAGCTGGGAAAGAAAAATGTCACGGTCAATGCTATCGTACCGGGGTTTATTGATACGGAGATGACCAGAGGGGTTCCAGAAAAGGCCTGGGATATCATGGTCAGCAAAATCTCAATGGGACGGGCCGGAAAGCCGGAGGACATTGGCAATATGATAGCATTCCTGGCCTCCGACGAGGCTTCATATATTACGCAGGGAATCTTTGAGGTAGGCGGCGGAATGGTACTTTAATCAGTTAGAGTACAAAAGATCAGTAAAAAGAATACGCTCATGGAGGAAGCTGTAATGAAAAAAGAAAGTATTGTTATTGTTTCCGGCTGCAGAACTGCGGTTGGAAGTATGGGAGGGTCATTAAAAGAACTGCAGGCCAGTGACATGGGAGGCATTGTGATTAAAGAGGCTGTAAAACGCGCAGGTCTTAAACCGGAGGATGTGGATGAGGTAGTATACGGCTGTGTGGGTCAGGCGGCAGAAAATGCATTTGCAGCACGTCTTTCCTCTGTAAAGGCAGGTATTCCCGTGGAAGCTACAGCTATAACAGTAAACAGATTATGTTCCTCCGGTTTGCAGGCAATTGTAACAGCCGCACAGGAGATTCGCGACGGGTTGTGTGAAATTGCAGTAGCCGGCGGATGCGAAAGTATGACGAATATTCCCTTTTATCTCAGAAATGCCCGTTATGGTTACAGAATGGGACATGGGGAGCTGGAGGATGGATTGGTAACTGCAGTTTCCGATCCATTCACCAGAAATCATATGGGCATCACAGCTGAGAACGTTGCTGAGAAGTATCATATTACAAGGGAAGATCAGGATCGGCTGGCACTTATGAGCCAGCAGCGGGCAGCCGCTGCAAGAGAAACCGGTCTGTTTAAAGATGAGATTGTCCCTGTGGAAGTAAGGGTAAATAAAAAGGAGACAAAAATATTTGATGAGGATGAGTATATCAGGCCGAATACAACGATGGAAAAACTGGCAAAACTGAGTCCTGCATTTAAGGAGAATGGAACAGTAACCGCTGGAAACGCCTCCGGTATAAACGATGCGGCTGCGGCTGTCGTCGTCATGAAGGAATCAAAAGCGGCAGATTTAGGGCTCAAGCCTATTGTAAGACTTGTGGATGCAGCAGCTGCAGGCGTTGATCCCCAGATAATGGGGATAGGCCCTGTCCCCGCAGTCCGAAAACTGCTGAAAAAAACAGGGCTGACAAAAAAGGATATTGGACTGATAGAGTTAAATGAGGCATTTGCATCTCAGGCTGCGGCGTGCATCAGAGAGCTTGGGCTGGACGAAACTATTGTAAATGTAAATGGAAGCGGGATTGCCCTGGGACATCCTATTGGAGCTACAGGCTGCATCATTACTATTAAATTGATGAATGAGATGGTCAGAAGGAATGTACAATATGGAATTGCCACACTGTGCATCGGCGGAGGTCAGGGCCTGGCTGTTCTTTACGAACTGTGTAAATAGCGGGAAGGAGTTTGCAGCAATACTATGAAAAAACCAGTTTTTATATCGGCCGGGGAAGCCGCAGACATGATAAAGAATGGTAGTACACTGTGTACCACGGGAATGACGTTAGTATCTACTTGCGAAAGTATCTTAAAGGCGATAGAAAAAAAATTTATGGAGACGGGAGAGCCCAGGGATTTAACACTGTTTCATACCTGCGGGCAGTCAGACAAAAGAGACGGCTTACAGCATATTGCCCATGAACATCTGATTAAAAGAGTGGTCGGGGGACACTGGGGACTGTGCCCTGCCTTTATGGAACTGATTAGCAGCAACAAAGTGGAAGCCTATAATCTGCCTCAGGGACAGATGGCCAATATGTTTCACAGTATGGCACTGCGGGAGCCGGGGAAAATTAGTAAAATTGGCCTGGGTACATACATCGATCCCCGAGTGGAAGGCGGAAAGATGAACGACAGAACAAAGGATTTGGAGGATATTGTGGGTGTAGTCACCATAGACGGTGAAGAATACCTGCAGTATAAGGAAATACCCATTGATACCCTTCTGATAAGAGGAACCTACTGTGACGAAATGGGAAATCTGTCGACGGAGGAGGAAGCCATGGTGTTGGAAATCCTGCCTGCAGTTATGGCCGCAAAGCGTTTCGGCGGAAAGGTGATTTGCCAGGTGAAACACGTAGTAAAAACGGGAACGATCAATCCCAAAGAAGTGGTGGTGCCCGGAGTGCTGGTAGATGCGGTTGTGGTATGTGATGACTTACTGCAGGATCACAGACAGACATCATCGTGGTATTATGATCCTTCCTACAGTGGTCAGGCAGTTTTGAGAGAGGAGAACAAAGCCGCCGCAGCAAAGCTCTCTGTCAGAAAAGCAATTGGTAGGCGGGCTGCCATGCTTTTAGAGGAAGGTGCCATTATTAACGTAGGAACAGGAATACCCAATGATGTTATGGGACCCATATTGGCAGAGGAAGATATTCAGGATAAGATAACCATCACAGTCGAATCAGGGATTTACGGCGGTGTACCGGCGGGAGGAATTGATTTCGGTATCTCCAGAAATGCAATGGCTTTAATTGCCCATGACAGACAATTTGAATACTATACTGGAACCGGCATTGACTTTACTTTTATGGGTGCCGGAGAGATGGATCAGTATGGAAATGTGAATGCGACTAAGATGGGCTCTAAAGCAGCAGGAGCAGGAGGGTTTGTAGATATTACAACAACGGCAAAGAATGTCATATTCTGTTCCACGTTCACCGGTGGAGGACTGGAAGTAGATATGGACGAAAAGGGACTGCGGATCAAACAGGAAGGCCGGTTCAAAAAACTAGTAAAGAACGTACAGCAGATCTCTTACAACGGAAGAATTGCCCGGGAGAGGGGGCAGAAGATGTACTTTGTAACAGAACGAGCCGTGTTCAGATTGACAAAGGAGGGTCCTTTACTGACAGAAATTGCAGAAGGTGTGGATTTGCAGAGAGACATACTGGAGCAAATGGAATTTGAGCCTCTTCTTGCGGAGGAGTTAATAAAAACTCCTGTCAGTATATACAGGCAGGGGGCCATAGGAATAAAGGAGATGCTGGAGAAGAAAGAGGGGTATCAATGAAAGGGATGAAATTACATCATATAGGTATTGTTATGACACAGCCTGACAGAGTACAGCGCTTTATGGAAAAGTTCGATTTGGAGGAAGATTACACGGAATATGTGGAAGCATATCAGGCAGACTGCATATTTATGAGGCACAGGGAGGACGATTCCGCTATAGAGCTTGTTGTACCCAAAGAAGGCATTTTGACAGAGTATAATAACGGGAAAGGGGGAATCCATCATATTGCCTTTGAGGTGGAAGATGTGTCCAAAGTGCGTGAGGAGTTCGAAGCGAAAGGTCTTAAGATGTTAGAGGAAAGGGCGGTGAAGGGGGCGGGCGATATCATTGTTAATTTTTTGCGGCCCCGCCACGGAGAGGGAATTCTGGTTGAGTTTGTAGAAAAGATTAAAAAAATGTAGGAGGATTGCTATGGGAATGAAAGCGCTGGAAGGTGTAAGAATTGCCGATTTCACCCGTTTTGTATCGGGTCCGTTCTGCACGCAGCTCCTCGCAGACATGGGTGCTGAAGTAATAAAGATCGAAAAAGGGGCGGGGGATGATACCAGACATTTTGGCCCCTGGTTGGGAGAAAAGAGCATTTATTTTAATTTGGTAAACAGAAACAAGAAGAGTGTCAGGATAAACTACAGGACACCGGAGGGCATGGAACTTGTAAAAGAAATCATCAGTCACTGCGATGTTATTGTGGAGAACTTCAGACCGGGTACTCTGGATAAGATGGGCTTAACCAGAGAGGTGCTGGATAAGCTGAATCCAGGAATTATTGTAACCCATGTTTCCGGATTCGGACAGACAGGTCCTTATAAAGACAGAGCTGCTTTTGACTGTATCGCTCAGGCTATGTCTGGTATTATGAGCCTGACTGGCGATCCGGGAACAAAACCAATGATGATTGGCTCCGTGTATCTGGATTATATAGGAGGAACGTTCGGCGCTTTAGGAACTATGATTGCTCTGTACAGCAGGAAAAAAGCAGGAGACGGTCAGGATGTGGATATCTCTATGCTGGATGCCGGTATTGCCTATTCTCTTTTTTCAACACAGGATTACATAGCCAACGGGATTGTTATGGGACAGGCAGGCAACCGGGACCGCGCCCTGAGTCCTGCCAACACATTTAAGGCAAAGGACGGAAAATATGTATTTATCCATGCAGGAAGCGATACCTTTTTTGATACCTTTGCAAGGATTATCAAAAGAGAGGATCTGTTGGAGGAGGAACAGTACAAATACAGCAGACAGAGGATGGCTAATCCGGACTATATAGAGGAAGTAACGGGGCAGTGGACGGCCTGCCATGAGGCCTATGAGATTGAAACACTGCTCACAGATGCTGGCATCCCCTGTTCGGTAGTGGCAGATACGGTAGATGTGGTAAATAATCCCCAGGTAAAGGCCAGGGAAATGCTGCGCATATTAGAATATCCGGATGGTACCAAAATGCCTGTAACCGGCATAAATCTCAAGCTGTCTAAGACACCCGGTGAGATTTACGCATTGCCCCCGGTACTTGGAGAGCACACGGAGGCAGTTTTGAGGGATATTGTGAAACTGGATGAAGAAAAAATAGAAGAACTGAAAAGCAAAGCTGTCATCTAGCCGATGGCCCGGAGGAAATTAGAATGAATGCAGAAAAAGCAGCAAAATTATATACTTATGAAGATGGAAAACTGCCGGAATATTTTCAGGAATTAATCGGAGTACTTAAACTGCGTGCAGCCCCTACGGCTATTAAATTTTTTGAAGATCTCAGGGAAATGAGAGCGGTAAAGAAGATCCGCATCCCGGCAGAGGGGGAGATCTTTACCGCCTGCCAGATGGTGGGGCAGGCCACGAGGCTGAATTACACGGTTGGTTTTACAAAAGAGCATATGCCCACCATTCAGTGCTCCGGTGTCTGTGGATTTATTCCGAAAGAAGATTATATTCACAGCCCGCACCTTGCAGGCACCTGGTTTGAAAAGCCTGAAGAGTCAGCCAGACATCAGGAATCTATGTATCATCTGGATAAAATGTATGAGGGGGTGGCGGCCTCTCCTGCGGTACTCGGCAGACTGAATCCGCCGGATGTATGCCTCGTATACGGCACGCCGCAGCAGATTATGTTTATGTGCTGTGCACTGCAGTATGATGATTATGAGGTAATAGAATCCTCGTTTGTTGGAGAGACCTCATGTACAGATTCCTGGATCCGTGCATTTGTAACGCAGAAGCCATGCTTTACGATGCCTTGTTTTGGAGAAAGACGGTTCGGGGGAGTTTGGGATGATGAGATGGTTCTGGCCTTCCCTCCGGCATACATTTGCAAAATTCTGGATGGTCTAAAAAAATTAGCAGGAAACGGACTTAGATATCCGGCCGCCCAATACGGGATTCAAAGGGATGCACGGGAGGGATTAAGTGTTTCCTATGATTTAAACGCAGTGAGCAAGAGCAGCAAATAAGAACAGCTAACAAAACCAGCCAACAAAACCAGGAAAAGGAGAAAGGTTTATGAGAAAAAGAAGTATTTTTATGAAATCAATTGCAGTGTCTGCAGCAATGCTGATGATGGCAGGGTGCGGTTCTTTCGGTACCGGCAAATCCTCAGACTCCTCTGTCCCAAAGGATACTGCCGGTGAAGAGAAAAAAGAGACTTCCGGCGGGGAAACGTACACCTTGAAAATTGGACACACTGTCTCAGAGACGGATCCTACCCAACTGGGATATCTCCATTTCAAAGAGCTGATTGAGGAGAAGTCGGATGGAAGGATTGAAGTGCAGATTTTTCCAAATCAGTCAATTGCGGAGACAGACAGAGATGCCCTTGAAAAGGTAAGGGATAATACACTGCAGATGGCCAATACAATGCCCGGACTTTTTGCAGGTATCTCAAATATGGAAGAATACTATGTATGGAATATTCCTTATATATACAAATCCAATGAAGAGATGTATAAATTAGCGGAATCTGACTGGATGCTGGAATTAAACGAGAAGTTCAAAGAAACTACAGGAGTGCGTATTATTGCGGATGCTTCTTTTAATATGGGATGGTATGCATTTGGAACCACAAAAAAGGATGTTCCAAAATTGGATGACTTTAAGGGACTTAAAATCAGAATCAATGAAACGCCACAGCAGATTGCATTGGTGGAAAGTATCGGCATTACTCCTGTATTTATCTCATTTAATGAAGTCTACCAGGCGTGCCAGCAGGGCATGGTTGACGGTATGATGACTGCCCAGAACCTTTTCTACAGCAATCGGTATTATGAGGTGCTGAAGTCTCTGAAAATATTAAAGAACGGAGCCGCATTCCATCAGTATATTGTAAATGAAGAGTGGTACCAGAGCCTTCCGGATGACTTAAGGACGGTGTTTGATGAATGTGTGTCAGAAATGACGGAATATATCCGTGAAGAAGAAGTGACATATACGGATAAAGCAATGAAAGCTTTAGCAGACGAGGGCATGACGGTATATGAGGTTACGGAGGAAGAGACAAAAGTACTCGAGGATGCATGCCGTACACATATTTTCCCTGACAAAGAGGCGGCATTGGTTGATGAACAGTATATTAACAAAGCACTGGAAATAGTGGCACAATAGCAACTGCGGGGCGGCCCCCGCGGGGGCGCCTCTGTTGCGGCAAGGGAGGTTGACATGCAGTTACATTTTAATGATAAAAAACTCTGGAATCACCTGGAGGAATATCTGTGTGCTTGTCTGTTTGGGATTATGCTGATTATGCTTTTCACACAGGTAGTGCTCAGATTTCTCTTTCATCTTTCATCACCGGTTCTTGAAGAGTATTCCCTGTATATGTTTGTCTGGTTTGTCTTTCTGGCGTCCAGCAACGCCATTCTGAGAAACGAGCATATCCGCATTGAAGTTATCACAGCAAGGCTTCCGGAAAAGGTACAGGCTGGGCTGTATCTGGTTATGATGGTAATAAATATCGGCTATTCAGCAGTAGTAATGTATGCGGGGTGGTTTAAGGTGATGGATCAATATCTGCTGGGAACGGTATCTGCCACCACGTTTCCGCTGTTTATTATGTCCCTGGCGCTCCCTGTGGGAATGTTTGCGTCTATTGTGAGATCGCTGCAGAATATTTATCTCACCATTAAGCTTGATCTTATTAAAAAGGAAGGAGGGGATGTATAAATGGCGGGTTTAGTTTTGATAGGAACTTTGTTTTTGTTTATTCTCATTGGATTTCCCATCGCCGTATCCATCGGCCTTTCCTGTGTTCTGTATGTGCTGGCGTTTCACACAGTACCCATGGATTTTATTATACAATCTTTCCTGAATGGCACCTACAGCTTTACACTGCTGGCGATACCTTTCTTTGTATTATCAGGGGAACTAATGATCAATGGAGGTATTTCCCAGCGACTGATTAATTTCTGTATGTCATTAATTAAAAATAGAAAAGGCGGACTGGGAATGGTTACGGTAATTGCCTGTATGTTTTTTGCGGCGATTTCTGGTTCCGGACCTGCCACTGTGGCTTGTATCGGAGGTATCATGATTCCCCAGATGATTCGTTACGGGTATGATAAGGAATTCTCTACCTCCATAACGGCTGCTGCAGGTTCATTAGGACCTATTATACCACCTAGTATTATGTTTTTGCTGTATGGGGTAGTGAACCAGGTATCTGTCTCTAAACTGTTTATGGGAGGCGTTGTGCCCGGAGTCTTAATGGGTATAGCTCTGCTCTTTATGACAAAGCTTATCTGCGGAAAAAAGAATTTCACACCGCCCCCTGAGGTGGCGGAGGAGAGTGAAAAGCTATTTAATGTAAAAATATCAAGGTCTTTTCGTGAGTCTTTTTGGGCTCTGCTGGTGCCGGTTATTATCTTAGGGGGTATATACGGAGGGATCTTTTCTCCCACAGAGGCAGCGGTAGTTGCCTGTATGTATGCATTGTTTGTGGGATTTTTTATTTACAAGGAGCTAAGGATAAAGGACTTGCCGATGATTTTTATACGGGCGTTTCGGAGCTGCAGCTTCCTAATCGTAATATCATTTTCCGTAGCCTTTGGAAAATTGATGGCAATGGAGGGGGTTCCTACAGCCATTGCAGATGCGGTGTTAGGAGTTTCTCAGAATAAATATGTGGTACTGCTGCTGATAAATCTGCTGCTATTAGGTGTGGGAATGATTATGGATGCCGCACCGGCAACCATTATTCTAGGCCCCCTTCTGCTGGGAATCGTGCAGCCTTTGGGCGTAGATCCGATTCATTTTGGGGTAATTATGATTATGAATTTATCAATCGGGATGGTTACGCCGCCTGTGGGAGTGAACCTTTTTGTAGGTACCAAGATAAGCAAAATACCTATGGAAAATACATTTGGATATACCTTAAAATTGCTGGCAGGTATGATAATTGTCTTAATGCTGGTAACTTATATCCCGTTTTTCTCCATGGCACTGCCGAACCTGTTCGTCTGATCCTCAGGGACTGCTTGATTTTCCATTAAATGTCAGGTATGATATAGAATGAAACATAATACGTTTAAAGGAGAAGCAGTCCCTATGAGTTCGAAAAAAAAACAAAAATTTAAATATGATATAGTCGCAGATGAGATTCTGGCAAGTATTGCTGCGGGAAAGTGGAAACCGGGGGATAAAATGCCCTCGGAATCGGAATTGATAGTGATGTATAAAGTAAGCCGTGTAACTTTGAGAGAGAGTCTGAAAAAATTAAGTATGATGGGAGTTTTATCAATTGTTCAGGGCGACGGAACGTACGTGAATGAAATTAGGCCTTCTGAATTTATGAAGCCTCTGTTTCCGCTGATGGCTTATAAGCAGAGTAATATTGAAGAGATCTATGATGCCCGCACGTATATTGAAAGCGGTGCCTGTGAGCTGGCTGCTCAGAGACGTACCCAGGAGGATGTGGAGTATCTTCAGAGGCTTTTGGAGCATATGAATGATTCTGTAACCATGAATCGTCAGGATATGTATTCCAAATACGATCATAAGTTTCACCGGGCACTTTGCGAGATTGCAGGAAATGAGATGCTTCTTACTATATTTGATCTGTTCGAGCAAGTAATAAGCGGATATATTGAACAGATAAATATTTCCCCCGGCATTGTAATGAATTCAATGATTGACCATCAGATCTTATTTCAGGCTGTTGAGGAGAAAAGACATGAGTACGCCCGGCTCATTATGTTTGAACATTTGAGAAAATCAAAGGTACGGCTGATTGAGATTTTAAATAAAAGAGAGACATTGTGATGCAGGCAGATGTGCCTGCGGAGAGGGTGAAAAATGGTAACGTGGAAAAACTATTGGCGGGGTAATGAGTGGGAAGAACTAAAGAAAATAAAAATAGGCGGCAGAGAAGTGGAAACCTTTAAAAATATGCCGCCAAATCTGTATGATGCACTTGCGGAAAGTGTATCGAGATTCCCCGAAAAGATTGCCCTGACAGATCCTTGGGAGCGTAGGTACAGCTATAAAGATTTCCTGAAAAAAGTAGATGATTTTGCATTGTCTCTTTCCTGTGTATATGGGATAAAAAAGGGGGATCATGCAGCTTTAATGTTATATAATGGAATCGAATTCTGTGTAGCATTCCTTGCACTCTGCAAATTAGGAGCTGTCACAGTCTCGCTGCCCAGTAAATATAAAAAACAGGAGGTGCTGTCCCTCTGTATGAAAGCAGAAGCCTCCTATATTATATGTGACGAAGATTTTTATGAGTGGTTTGAAAACGCAGAAGAATACTCCTTCGTGCGAATTAAAGCGGAAAATGCAGAGAAGGGATATGGATTTGCATATCTTGCCAGGAGTACAAAGGGATATGCACCTCTTGTATCCCGGGGGGCACTGGAAGATCCGGTGCTGATCATGTTTACCTCAGGTACTACATCTCAGAGCAAGGGGGTGTTATTAAAGAATTACAATGTGATGCATTCTGTTGTAACCTATGAAAAGACTTTAAAGCTTACGTCAGAAGACAGATCAGTTATCGCCACTTCCATTTACCATATAACAGGGATGATCACTTTATTAGGTGAATTTCTCTATATTGGCGCATCCTTGTATCTGCACAGAAAATTTGAACCGGAAAAGGTGCTGCAGTGTGCTCTTGAGAATAAGCTTACTTTTATCCATGCATCACCTACTGTATTTTGTATGCTTATGGATAAGAAAGATATGTTTCCGTCAATTCCATCGCTAAATAGCTTTGCTTGTGGAAGCAGCAATATGTCTCCGGAAAACATACGCAGAATATATGAGTGGCTGCCCCAGGTTAAATTCCATACCATCTACGGGCTGACAGAGACAGCCGGGGCAGGTACGGTATTCCCGGGAGGAGCAGCTGAGAGCAGATACATAGGAGCTTCCGGCATACCCATGCCAAATCTGGAAGTAAGGATTGCGGATGACACAGGAAAGGAAGTTCCGCCTGGCATAGTAGGTGAAGTAATGCTGAAGGGAACCTTCGTTTTGGAAGAATATTATCATGGGGTAAGCAGCTCTGCGATTACAGAAGACGGATGGCTGAAAACCGGAGATTTGGGATACTGCAACAGGGAAGGATATCTTTACGTCGTTGACAGAAAAAAAGATATGATAAACCGCGGCGGGGAAAAGATATGCAGCTTTGATGTGGAAAATGAAATCATGCAGTTAAATGGTATTCTGGAGGCAGCCGTCGTAGGGGTGCCGGATGAAAAATACGGAGAGATACCCGTGGCAGTCATACGCTTTGCCCCTGGGGTAGAGTGGAAGGAAGGGGCAGTGCAGAAGGAACTGGAACACAGGATTGCAAAATATAAAATCCCCTGTCGTATTCTTCCCTTGTCGGATATACCAAAGACGGCAAATGGAAAAATAGATAAAAATGCCATACGTCACTTATTCGTACCTTAGGAGAGACTGTGAGTAAAGAATAAAATAGGGGGCGGGATAACAGACAGCGGTTGTATGTTGTATTGATCAGAACAGCATACAGCAGCTGTTTTTTATTGAATCCTGCATTGCTTTTTTTTTCTCCCCCCTCTATAATAACAGAAGAGGAGATGGGAGGAATTATACGTGAAGAAGGATGTTGCGCACACATTAAAGCGTGCGGACAAGTTAAACGTTATTTTAATCGGAGAAGGGCTTCTGGTGGGTATTACAGGGGGAGGGATCGCTTTGTTATACCGCATTATGCTCAGCTATGCCGGAAAAGCTCTGAACTGGGTGCTGGATTTTGCCAGGGGTGTGCCCTGGAGGATGGCTTTGTGGTTTGCGGTTCTTGCTGTTCTGGCTCTGCTTGTGGGACGGCTGGTAAAGTGGGAGCCTTTGATATCAGGGAGCGGGATTCCCCAGTTGGAGGGAGAGATGACAGGTAAGCTGGAGCAGACCTGGTGGCGGGTGATGGCTGCGAAGCTGGCAGGCGGGTGTCTGGCTCTGCTGGGCGGTCTGTCTCTTGGGCGGGAAGGCCCTTCTATTCAGCTGGGAGCCATGGCCGGAAAAGGAATCTCCAGGCTGTTGGACCGGGGAAAGACAGAAGAAAAGTTTCTTCTGACCTGCGGAGCAAGTGCAGGGCTTTCCGCAGCCTTCCATGCTCCGCTGGCAGGTGTAATGTTCTCTCTGGAGGAGGTTCATAAAAACTTTTCTGTGTCAGTTTTAGTGTCAGTTATGACAGCTTCTCTGACAGCAGATTTTATGGCTTCCCATGTTTTGGGACTTGATCCGGTATTTCAGTTTGACATCGGGCGTGAACTGCCGCAGAAATATTACTGGGCAATTATACTTCTTGGTATACTTTTAGGAATACTGGGGGCTTTCTATAATTATGCAACACTGAAAGCCCAGGAGATTTATCAGAAGCAAAAGTTTCTGAATGAGTCCACCAGACTGTTGATTCCGTTTTTGCTGGCAGGCGTTTTAGGGTTTACGATGCCTGAGGTGCTGGGAAGCGGTCATGAGCTTGTGGAAATGATTACTCATGAGAACATGGTGCTGGGCACTGTGCTTGTGCTTTTAGCTGTGAAGTTTTTATTTTCAGCCATAAGTTTTGGATCCGGAGCTCCTGGAGGAATCTTTTTTCCGCTTCTGGTTTTAGGGGCTTTTATAGGCGGTGCCTTTGGAATTGCCGGGGCAGAGTTTTTTGGCCTGGAGGCGGAATACATTAATAATTTTATCCTTTTGGCTATGGCAGGATATTTTACGGCAATTGTCAGAGCGCCCCTGACAGGAATTATTCTTATATTTGAAATGACAGGGACTGTAGATCAGATGCTGTCCCTTTCTTTAGTTTCTATTGTGGCCTATATCGTGGCAACTCTACTGCGCTCCGCCCCAATATACGAGAGTCTTTTGGAGCGCCTTTTAGAGAAGAGGGGAATTCAGACCCCAAAAACCATGGGGCAGAAGGTATTATCAGAATATGTAGTGATGCATGGTTCAGAGATTAACGGACAGCTGGTGAGAGAGATTCCGCTGCCTGAGAATTGTCTTCTGGTCGCAATTCAAAGGGGAGGGAAGGAAATCATTCCCAAAGGCAAGACCAGAGTATTTGCAAGTGATACACTCATTACCATGACAGATGAGAGAGATGCCGGAACCGTCCATGACAAGATGGAGAAGCTGTGTTCTGAAGAATAAAGTATAGAGGGAAAGAGGGAAAAGGCTTGAAGAGAAGAGAAAACGAGGCTGAAATCAGAGTATTACCAGGCAATCCCAGAATATTAGGAGTGTACAGAGCAAAAAATGGCTATAATTTTGCAAGTGTCATCCCGGATGAAAAGGAGGCAAGTCTTTTGCTGTACGAGAAGAACAGCGGAAGGCTTATACAAGAGATCCCCCTGCCTCCCGAAGAGAGAACCGGGGAGGTAGCTGCTGTCTTTATAGAGCAATTCCGTCCCAGAGAGATGGAGTACAATTATAAAATAGACGGTGAGATCCGTCAGGACCCCAGGGCTGCACTGCTGACAGGCAGAGAACGCTTCGGTACTGCTGTGGATCACAAGAATCCGCACAGTCTCCGGTGCGGTGTGCTGGAGGGGAAATTCTTGTGGGAAAAGGAGGAGCGGCCCGCCATATCTCTGTCAGAGATGGTTTTGTACAAATTACATGTGAGAGGATATACCAGCCATAAAAACTCAAAGGTAAGACAAAAAGGGACCTTTCGGGGGGTGGCAAAAAAGATACCCTATCTGAAGGAACTGGGGATTACCTCAGTAGAACTCATGCCATGTTATGAGTTTGATGAAATCATGGTGAAGGACGGGATTCCTGCCGCATATGCTTATGAACAGAAGGATGCCGCGAAGGTTAACTACTGGGGATATACGGATCAGGCATTTTACTTTGCACCCAAAGCGTCCTACTGTGCAACCGGAAGTCCGGCCAGAGAATTTATGGAGATGGTAAGAGACTTTCACCAGGCTGGCATAGAGTGCATGATGGAGTTTTATTTTACTGCGGAAATATCTCCCCTTGAGGTGCTGGATATTCTGAGGTACTGGAAAACGGTATATCATATTGACGGATTCCATCTGGTGGGGGACACCAGGGCGCAGGAGTATGTTACTGAGGATCCGTTGCTGGCAGATACCAAACTCTTTTTTGCCGGGGTGGATGCCCAGAAATTATATAGAAACAAAACTCCTCATTTCCGACACCTGGCGGAATACAATGAGTGGAGCCGTCAGGTGTTTAGACGTTTCCTGAAGGGAGACGAGGATATGCTGGTGGATTTTACCTATTGCACCAGAAGAAACCCGGATACCCATGGCGTTGTGAATTACATGAGTATACAGGATGGGTTTACAATGGCAGACGCAGTAGCATATGATATAAAACACAATGAGGAGAACGGTGAGAAAAACAGAGACGGCATGAATTATAATTACAGCTGGAACTGCGGCATCGAAGGTCCCACCAGAAAGCAGAGTATCAAAGCCCTCAGAAAACGGCAGATTAAAAACAGTTTTCTGTTTCTGATTCTGAGCCAGGGCATTCCTCTGATTTACCAGGGAGATGAGATTGGCAATTCCCAGAATGGCAACAACAATGCCTATTGTCAGGACAATGAAGTGGGATGGGTAGACTGGAGCGGTCTGCGCCGGAATCGGGAACTCCTGGAATTCGTAAAAAAAAGTATTGCGTTCCGGGCGTCACATCCTGTGCTTCATCTTCCAGGGGAACTTCGGTGCATGGATTACAAATCGTATGGGAGTCCGGATGTTTCCTATCACAGCCAGAGGGCCTGGTTTGCTGAGCTGGATAATAATTTTCGTCATGTGGGAGTCATGTACAACGGTAACTATGCCGAAGATTCGGCGGGGGTTCCTGACGCATGGATCTATATTGCATATAATATGCATTGGCTGGAGCATGAATTTGCCCTGCCCCATCTGCCGGGGAATGGAAAATGGCGGGTTGCCATCAATACAGGGAAAAATGAAAATGCCGGCTTCTATGAGGAAACGGAAGAACCTCCCGTGAAAGATCAAAAAGGGATTAAAGTATCCCCAAGAACAATTATTGTACTGGTGGGAAAGTAGGAGATGTAAGAGCGTATGCATGCATGGGCACATTTTAAGACAATTACAAAACATAAAATGATGGTAATGAGGTACTGCTTCCGCATTGGCCTCTATAAACAAGGGCTGCTGCACGATTTGTCTAAATATTCATGGACGGAGTTTAAGGTGGGCTGCAGGTATTACCAGGGAAACCGCAGTCCTAATAATGCGGAGCGGGAGGCTACCGGAATGTCAACCTCCTGGATGCACCACTATGGGAGAAATAAGCATCACTTTGAGCACTGGGTGGACTATGGCATAAACTGCAGGACCGTGATTGCAGGGGTGCCCATGCCCAGAAAATATATTGCTGAGATGGTTATGGATCGGATCAGCGCATCCAGAACCTATTCTCCGGAAACCTACACCGATCAGGCACCCCTGCAGTATTTTCTGGCCGGGAAAGAAAAATTGTGGTTTGTCCACGAGAAAACCAACCAGGATCTGGAGAGGCTTCTGCGCATGCTGGCCAGAGAGGGAGAAGAGAAAACCCTTCATTATATCAAGCATGTATATCTGAAAGAGGAAAAGCATCCTCAGAAGGCTTTTAAAACAGAGACATATTGACAAATGCCTGAAATCATCATATACTTTGATAGTCAAAATAAATGAGCGAGATAATATAAAAGTATAGGTGGATAATAGAATGGCTACAAGGATAATAGGAACCGGAAGTGCGCTTCCGAAGACAATAGTGACAAATGATGACCTTGCTAAAGTGGTGGAGACTAGTGATGAATGGATCTCTTCCCGCACCGGCATACGTGCCAGAAGAATCGCCAAAGACGAAACAACCGTCAGTCTGGCGGCTGAGGCAGCCCGGAATGCGCTGAAAAGCAGTCACAAACATCCGGAGGAGATACAGCTTGTAATTGCCGCAACCTGTTCGCCGGACTATTTTTTCCCCAGCACGGCCTGCTGTGTCATGAAAGAGCTGGGAATCCCTGAGGCGGCTGCCTTTGATCTCAGCGCTGCCTGTTCTGGTTTCCTTTTTGCACTGAATACAGCACATGCATATCTGGAGAGCGGAATGTACCAAAATGCCCTTATCATCGGTACAGAAACGATTTCCAAGCTGATTGACTGGGAAGACAGAGGCACCTGTGTGCTTTTTGGAGACGGTGCCGGCGCAGCTGTAGTGGAGAAGGACAGCACAGGCCTTTTGTCTGTGGTACAGCATGCAGACGGGGGAAAATCCCAGGTTCTTACCTGCCGGAACCGTACGGTCCGCAATATGCTGGTGCCCGAGGAACTGCCTCAGGACTATATTACGATGGAGGGCCAGGAGGTATTCAAGTTTGCTGTAAAAAAAGTACCTGAGTGCATCCGTCAGGTTCTGGAGCAGTCAGGTACCGGAATAGAAGAGGTCAAATATTTTGTGCTTCATCAGGCAAACAGCCGTATCATTCAATCCGTGGCAAAACGTCTAGGGGCAGGAGAAGACAAGTTCCCCATGAACCTGCAGTCCACCGGCAATACATCAGCGGCCAGCATCCCCCTCCTTCTGGATGAAATGAATCAGAGGGGAATGCTTGAGCGGGGGGATAAGATTATACTCTCCGGATTCGGAGCCGGACTTACCTGGGGCGCTGATTTACTGGTCTGGTAAGAGTTCCTGTCTTTTGCAGGCTGTAAATACCGCTGCCGAACGAAGGCCCAGTACGAATGTATTCGCTATATAAACCATTTCTTTGGGATTCCAGGCCACACAGGAATCTTCTGTATCAGCTGCCGTATTTGCCGCCAGATACCATCCGTAGGGAGGGGGCAGCTTCGGCAGCTGAATCGTAATATCCTCCCAGTACACATTGACTCCCAGGTAGACAATATCATCAGTATCCGGACGCTCGCCTTGGCTGGCATACATAACGCCCATTGCCTTCGTGTCAGGAGTAATTCCTGAATCAAAGGGCACTGCTGTGTGCAGGCTGATAAAGGGGAAACCAAAGGAGCAGGGGCCTCTTCCCCCGCGGATGGAAACGTGTTTTTTTCGGAAACGGATCATAAACCGGAAAAAGTTAAAAAGCTCCCGGTTAGCATCCAGATCCTTCCAATTAATCCAGGATATTTCATTGTCCTGGCAATAGGGATTGTTGTTGCCCATGGAGGAATTGCCGAATTCATCACCGGCAAGAAACATAGGCGTTCCCCGGCTGCACATTAAGACGGCGCAGGCATTTTTAATGAGCCGCTTTCGAAGGGCACAGACGGCGGGAGCTGAGGTCGGGCCTTCACAACCGCAGTTCCAGCTGCGGTTGTCATCTGTTCCGTCCGTGTTATCCCATCCGTTTGCCTCGTTATGCTTTTGGTTATAGGAATAGAGGTCGCACAGAGTAAAGCCGTCATGACAGGTGATAAAATTAATGGAGGAATTGTATCCCCGGTACTGTCCGGTATATAAGTCCGGGGAGCCTGTGATTCTCTTGGCTGCCTCCGGGGCCATCCAGTAATCTCCTTTTAAAAAGCTGCGGAGATCGTCCCGGTATTTGCCGTTCCATTCAGCCCACCGCTTCCAGGACGGGAAGTTGCCTACCTGATAAAGCCCTCCTGCATCCCATGCCTCTGCAATAAGCTTTACATTGCCGAGGATGGGGTCAAAGGCCAGTGTCTGGAGAAGTGGCGGCTTATTCATAGGACTTCCGTCTTCATTACGCCCCAAAATGCTTGCCAGGTCGAAGCGGAAGCCGTCCACTCTATAGACAGTCACCCAATAGCGGAGGCATTCCAGAATCATCTGCTGGACAATGGGATGATTGCAGTTTAAGGTATTGCCGCAGCCGCTGAAGTTGTAATAGTGTCCGTCAGGGGTAAGCATATAGTAAATATTGTTGTCAAAGCCCTTAAAAGAGAAGAAGGGACCATCTTCATTCCCCTCCGCTGTGTGGTTGAATACCACATCCAGGATTACTTCGATGCCATTTTTGTGGAGGGCTTTTATCAGAGATTTCAACTCATGTCCTTCATAATTATATTCCTTCTGGGAGGAATAGCTGGTGTTGGGGGCGAAGAAGCTGACCGAATTATATCCCCAGTAATCCAGGAGAGTCTTTCCGTTCACCTCTCTTTTTCCCATGGTCTCGTCAAATTCAAATATGGGCATTAGTTCCACCGCGGTAATGCCCAGCTGCTTCAGATAAGGAATTTTTTCCATGAGTCCGGCAAAGGTACCGGGGTGGCGGACCTGAGAGCTGGAATGTTTGGTAAAGCCTCTGACATGGAGCTCATAAATCACCAGATCCTGCATGGGAAGAAGGGGCTGGCGGGCGTTTCCCCAGTCAAAATTATTTTTGACCACTCTTGCGTGGTAGGATGACCCGGGGAGGGGTTTGCTGCCCCACACGCTCTGCCCGGTGACGGCTTTTGCATAAGGATCCAGAAGGGGCTTCGTTTTGTCAAACAATAACCCTTTTTTCGGGTCCCGGGGTCCGTCCAGCCGGTAGGCGTACTCGAATTCTCCGATATCCAGACCGAAGACCAGCATGGAATATACGTTGCCTATCCTGTAATTCTCCGGAAACCTTAGTACGGCATAGGGTTCTGATGCCTCCCGTTTGTAAAGCAGGAGTTCGCAGGAAGAAGCAGCGTGGGAATGGACCGTAAAATTCACAGCTCCCGGGAGAGAGGTGGCTCCGTTAATCTCAAAAAAGCCGGGACGAACCCGGAATCCCTGGACCGTGTCCAGGGGCATCAGAGGATCATCGGGAATCAGCGGCAGCAGTAAGGGGATATCTTTCATAAGGATGCTCCTTTCCGTTAGGGGACTACATTAAATGAGTGTCTTCCAGCCGTCTCTCAAAAAATTCATTCAGACGGATGAGCGGTTTCCTCAGAACAAGACCTAGAAGCAGGGCAAAGGGAACAAAGAGCAGCAGATGGAGAATATCCGTCCAGTAGCTCATATGGTAGATTCCCGCTACCGTCTCCCGCATGGCGTTTATCCCGTAAGTAAACGGCAGAAAGGGATATACGTTCTGAAAAAACTGAGGGGTGACCTCAATGGGGAAGGTCCCTCCGGCCCCGGCGATCTGAATTACCAGGAGAATGACGCAGAGCGCTTTGCCGATATCTCCGAAGGAAACCGTCAATGTGTAGATAATATTCGTAAATACCAGGCTGCAGACCATTCCGGCCAGAACAAAAAGTACCGGATTCTTACACTGTATCTCCAGGAAGAATAAGTCCCCAAGACAGATGATGGATGACTGTATCAGACCGAAGGTGAGAAACAGCAGGTAACGTCCCAGATAACACTGAGAGGGCTTTAGATTCCTGAGCTTTTCGTCTTCGTCAACTCTTACCTTCATAATAGCTACCAGGACAATGCCCCCCACCCAGATGGCAAGAGTGGAATAGAATGGTGCCATGGCAGAACCGTAATTTTCAATGGAATAGAGGGAAGTAGTGTCCAGCTGTACCGGGGAGGACATAAAGTCACCCATGATTGTGGGATCATTGCGTATAATCTCCAGGAGTTTAGAGATCCGTTCATCCTCTCCCACAGAGTTTACGCCGTCTACCAGTTTACGAATCTTCCCTCTCGTGGTTTCAATAATATCTTTCGTACTGGACAGGGAATCCTTTCCGGAGGCCAGTGAGTTTCCAACGCCGTCCAGGATTCCATCAATATTGGAGAGACTGCCGTCCGCACTTTTCAGCATACCTGAGAGATCCGCAGAGGCCCTGGAGATTTTGTCCAGAAGACTGTCCAGGGAGGGCTGTACGGCAGTGCGGTAGGAAGCCCGGATAGAGGCCAGATCTTCTGTGCTGCTTTTTATCAGAGCCTGGATGTCTCCTCTGGTTTCGGCCGCCTGATTGGAGGCAGACAAGATGGATTCTGAGGTATCGGTGATTTTGTCAATGATCCCCTGCTGATGCTCGTTGGACTGCTGCAGCTGAAGGATCAGATCCTCAATGGTGGACAATCCCAGGGTGGCATTCAGCTTCTCCAGCAGGGCAATATTCTTATTGTTCATATCAATAATGGACTGGGACAGGGAAGTGGTCTGTTCCAGCTTCCCTGCAGCGTCATCCACACTATTTTTTATACCTGAGAAGGCATCTGTTGCAGTGGAGGATACGGAGTCATAGAGTCCCTGGCTGGAATCCAGGACATTCCCGAGCACCTGGGTAATATCGCTGAGAGAGGTCTGGGAGGCATCCATAATGGATTGGGCGTCAGCCAGGGCGGTATTGCCGTTGGCCAGGGCGGTATCAACATCCGGTAAAGCCAGTTTGGTGGTCTGTACAAGACCGTTGACCTCGTCTACGGCAGAAATAAAGGCGTCTATGGTCTCTTCGTACTGTGCAAGGTCCGTATCAATGGTATTGAGAGAGGAGATAAAGCGGTCAAGAATCGTGACCTGCTTATCCTCCAGATCAGTGGTAGTCATATTCAAAACTCCGGCAATAGCCTCAGTGGCTTCACTGATGAAGGTGGCGTTAACCTGCTGTTGGATTACACCTACGCCCTTATCTGTAATCTTGGGTGCAATGGCATTTTTCTTTTCATTTATGTAGTATTGTATCTGAGGACGCTCAATATCTGAAGAAAGTATACTGGACATCTTTTTGCTGAAGTCAGAGGGAATGACCACTGCTGCGTAGTATTTGCCGGATTTGACCCCTGAAAGGGCTGCTTTTGTGTCTGTAAACTGCCATCCGATCTGATCATTGGCCTTTAGATTAGATATGATTTGCTCTCCAATGTTCAGGGAGACAGCCTCCAGGCGGAAGCCCTCGTCTTCGTTGGATACGGCTACCTTAATACCTGCTGTATTGCCGTAGGGGTTCCAGTTAGCCGCAATATTAAACCAGGCATACAGTGCAGGTATAATACTTATGCCGATGGCTACAATGAGCGCCATAACATTTTTGGTGAGGCGTTTTACGTCTCGCCGATAGATTCTGAATATATTTTTCATTTCTGCTCTCCCTCTATTAGTTTTTCTGATTCCAGCAATTTTTTATAGCGATAGTCAATGTATTCCACACAGATCAGATAGGCGGCCAGAAGGATGATGGACACAATCCATGCCGTAAGGAAGATGAGCTTTGATTCCAGGCTGAACATAAGAATCAGAAACACAGCCGGGACAATCAGAATGCCCAGGAATCCTCCCCGAATAAGAAGGGGGTATTTTGTGCGGAAGCGTTTATAAGTGTCAAGAAGCTTCTCTTTTCGCAGCTCTGCGTCCAAAGCATCCTGAAATCCAAAATGCATCAGGGTGAGAGAAACGGCATCTTTCTTTGGTCTGCCCTGGGAAAGGTAAGACATATATTCTGCTTCCAACCGGTTAAGAAGCCTCTGTCTGACAGCGGCGTCAGCCTTTTGAGGCGGCAGGGAGGCATAGAACTCTTCCAGGAATCGGGTTATTTCATCCATAATTATTATGCACCTTTCTGAAAATATATTGTTATTTTAGCATGGGTAATTGCAGTTTACAACCAAAAAATGACCAATCGTCATTTGTAGGAATGGTATTGTCATTTTCTGAAATAGATACTTGCAAGATTGCGGGCGCTGTGCTATGATTTTTACTGCAGGAGCAAATTACATATGAACAGAGACAGAAACAATAGAAACAGCAATCAGATAGATAGAAGGATAAAAAAAGTCATGCCAATACCCGGCATGGCTTTTTTCTTTTCTGATTTATCAGAATAGAGTACTAATTTATCAGCACAGTAAAAAGGAGGAGAATAATGAAAGAACAAGTTATTAGAACAGGAAAGGATGTGGGGATGGTGATTCTGGGCAATACCGTCTATGCGCTTGCGGTTACCATGTTTATCCTTCCCAATGGATTAATTACAGGGGGTACCACAGGTCTTGCAATTGTGGCCAACCACTATTTCCAGATACCGGTCACAGGTTTTGTGAGCGTATTTAACGTTCTGATGTTTCTTATAGGGGCTTTGATTCTGGGAAAGAAATTTGCTATGACAACGATCATAAGCACCTTTTATTATCCCATCATTCTCGGAATTTTTCAGTCTGTGCCGGCGCTGGCAAATGTGACTTCGGATCACATGCTGTCGGCGCTGTACGCAGGAGTGATGATCGGAACAGCCATAGGGATTGTAATTCGTGCGGGGGCTTCCACTGGCGGGATGGACATTCCTCCCCTGGTATGCAACAAGATCTGGGGTCTTCCTATCTCAGCTGTAATGTATGTGTGCGACTGCGGAATTCTGCTGCTGCAGATCCTCTTTTCCGTTCAGGAACAGGTTTTGTACGGATTGCTACTGGTATTCCTTTACACCACGGTTCTGGATAAGGTCCTTCTCATGGGTCAGAGCAAAACCCAGGTGAAAATCATCAGTGAAAAATATGAAGAGATCAATGGGATGATCCTTGGAAAACTGGATCGCAGTTCTACCCTGCTGCACGGGGAAACCGGATATCTTCGCAGCAGCCTTCCTGTAATCCTCACCGTAATCTCCGGACGTGAGCTTCAGAGGCTGAACAAAGAGGTACAAAAGATTGACGAAGAGGCATTTATGATTGTAAGCCCCGTAAAAGAAGTAAAGGGGAAGGGATTCACCAGCAAAAAAGAGTATTTGTAGAATTGCGATTGACAAAAACAGGAGAAAGGCATAGAATAGTTTACGGGTAAACTGTTTACTGGAAAACCATTGGAGGGGAAGAGTGAATGCTGGAATTAGGAAGGGGCTATTTCGACAAATTTATAAAGCTTGAAAAACTTTACCGAAAATATTTTCAGGAGGCATTGGTTTCCTACGGACTTACGCCCAATGAGATGATTGTACTTTTGTTTTTATACAACAATGCCCCGGCTTTGGACACTTCCCGTGATATTGTCAGGTGTAAGGGAATCTCCAAAGGACTGGTGGCCAGATCCGTGGAGTCTCTTACTTCCAGAGGGTATCTGACTACCCGAAGAGATGAGAGGGATCACAGGGTTATCCATCTGAAGCTGAGTGATCCTGAGATCGTGGGTGACCTGCAGAAGACACAGGAGCAGCTGGCAGCCAGGCTGGAAGAGGGAATCCCCGAAGAATATAAGAAAGTAACCAATGAAACTTTAAGGCTGATGATTGAGAATGTTGAGAGAATGCTGAAAGGAGAGCAATTGTCATGAGTCATGAAAAGACACAGAAGGAAGCCAGTCTGGGATCGGATAGGATAGGCAGCCTTCTTTTTAAGCTGGCGCTGCCGGCTATCTTAGCCCAGATCATTAATGTTCTGTACAATATGGTGGACAGGATGTACATAGGTCATATTCCGGACATAGGTCCCAATGCGCTTACCGGGGTGGGGGTCACTATGCCTGTGATAATGGCCATTTCTGCATTTGCGGCCCTTGTGAGTATGGGAGGTGCCCCAAGGGCATCCATTATGATGGGAAAAGGGAAGAATGAAGAGGCCGAGAAGATTATGGGAAACTGTACCACCATGCTGGCGGTGCTGGCCATACTCCTCACAGTTATATTTCTGGCCTTCGGAAAACCCATTCTGCTGATGTTCGGAGCCAGCGGCAATACCATCAGCTATGCCTGGGCATATATGCAGATCTATTCCGTTGGCACGATATTTGTCCAGCTGTCGCTGGGACTGAATGCTTTTATCAATGCCCAGGGATACGCCAAGACGGGTATGCTGACCGTTGCAATCGGGGCTGTCTGCAATATTATCCTGGATCCCATCTTTATTTTTGGGCTCGATATGGGCGTGAGGGGGGCAGCTCTTGCCACGATTATCTCCCAGGCGGTATCCTCTGTCTGGGTGGTAAAGTTCCTTACCGGATCAAAGAGTACCCTTAGAATCCGTCTGAAGAATATGCGCCCCAAAGGTGAATATATTTTTCCGAGTCTGGCACTGGGGGCGGCCCCTTTTATCATGCAGTTTACAGAGAGTATTCTGTCTGTATGCTTTAATACTTCCCTGCTGAAATACGGGGGTGACATCGCTGTAGGGGCTATGACAATCCTTACCAGTGTTATGCAGTTTTCTATGCTTCCTCTTCAGGGGCTGACACAGGGGGCACAGCCTATCATCAGCTTTAATTACGGAGCGGAGAATATCCAGCGGGTAAAGGAAGCGTTTCATCTGCTGCTGAAAAGCTCTATGATTTATTCGACTCTTTTGTGGGCCATCAGTATCTTCGCTCCCCAGGTGTTTATCGCTATATTTACCGGCAATGCAGAGCTTGCAGCATATACAAAATGGGCGATCCGCATCTACATGGCAGTATCCCTTCTTTTTGGAATACAGATTGCGTGCCAGCAGACGTTTATCGCCCTGGGAAATTTCAAAACCTCAGTTTTTCTTGCACTGCTCAGAAAAGTAATTTTACTGATCCCGCTGATTTTTATACTGCCGCATCTGATACCTAATCAGGTACTGGGTGTATTTCTTGCGGAACCAATTGCAGATTTCATTGCAGTATCCGTTACTTCAATCCTGTTTTACAGAGAATATCATAAGCTGGGCTGACCGCTACGTCAGCCTTACTACCTGGTCTATGCCCACGGAACAGATCATGCCCTGTGCTTCAGAGCTGATACCGTGGGCCTTATTGATTTCCTCCATAATAAGATTCCGGTTTTGGGCAGGAACTACAATAATTACCACCTCTTTTTCATTCTGCAGGGTAAAGCCGAAAAAGTGCTTGCTCTCTTCCGTACCCAGCCAGCGTGCTTTGAGGATAGTTCCCCCTCTTGCACCGGCCTTTTTCGCAGTATCCATGACATCATCTGTATGTCCCTGGTTGACAGCAACCAGGATCAGGCTGTGTGACCCTCCGTAACCAGTCATAGCAATCTCTCCTTTCGCGGTATCTTCAGGGATTTCTCCCTTATTTTCATAGAAAACGGAAGCAACCAGCTGGTTAATTCCTGTGAGCAAAATGTCAAAAACAATGCCTTTGGCCTCAACCTGTGCTCTGAGCTCGGTGTTCAGGTCATATAAAAGTCTGGTAATACAGGAAGAGGTTCCAAGGCTTAACAAAATGTCTCTTTCCGGGCTGCCAAATCCTAATACATCCAGCAGATCAGAGGATGCGGTCCCGAAACCGCAGCACTGGTAATGCCAGAAGACTCCCTGATTTGTATAGAAATCGGCCAGCACGGCTCCCTGGTGGCGTTCGGCAATGGTTACCATTAGTTTCAGCGGTTCTTGTTTTGCAGTCATGTCTTACCTCCTAATCTTCAGCGTCAAAATACAGAATACAGTCCTCCACTTCCTCTTTTGCCCGGGGCTGCCGTGGGGGAAGGTGCTCCTTTAAGCGGCTGCTGAGTCCCAGAAGCTGTATCGTGCAAAGGGGGGTCATGGCCACCATTGCTACAATTCCAAAAGCATCTGTGAGTATATTGCCCCCCACAGCCTCGCAGGCCCCCATTGCCAGGGGGAGAAGAAAGGTAGCCGTCATTGGCCCGCTGGCCACACCTCCGGAGTCAAAGGCAATACCCGTAAAAATTTGAGGAACAAAAAAGGTCATTATCAGGGAAATCAGGTATCCTGGGATTAAAAACCACATGATAGATATTCCGGTTAGGATCCTTATCATGGCAATTCCCACAGAAAGAGCAATGCCGATAGAAAGACTGTGCTCAATTGATTTTTGGGAGATGGAGCCGTTTGATATCTCTTCTACCTGTTTTGTGAGGACAAGAACGGCAGGTTCAGCTTTTACGATGAAATAACCGATGAGCATCCCGATGGGAATCAGCAATACCTTATACGGACTTTGGGCTATGGCTGCGCCGATATGCTGTCCGGCAGGCATAAATCCTACATTGACGCCGGTCAGAAAAAGGATCAGACCGATATAGGTATAGACCAGCCCGGATACAATCTTCAGCAGCTGGTGCCTGTGAAAGCGGCGGAACAGCAGCTGAAATACAAGGAATAATAAAATAATTGGAAGAAGTGCTGTGGTTACTTCCCCTGCATAATGGGGAATTCCTGTGAGAAATTCGCGGGCGGCATCCTTTGTGGTGGCAATAACGGCAATCTCTGAAGGAGCGTACACGGTCTCCGAGGGATGATAAAAGATCCCCAGCAGAAGAACTGCCATAACAGGTCCGATGCTGCACAGCGCGATTAGGCCGAAGCTGTCGCTGTTAGAATTCTTATCGCTGCGGACAGATGCCATACCAATACCCAAAGCCATGATGAAAGGAACGGTGACAGGACCGGTGGTCACACCTCCCGAATCAAAAGATACAGGCACAAACGAATCCGGAGTACAGAAAGCCATAAGAAAAATAATGGCATAGAAAAATACCAGAGTATAGGATAATGGGATCTGGAATAACATTCTGACTTCCGCCAGGAGGAGAAAGATTCCGACTCCGGCAGCTACGGTAAAAATTAATACTGGATTAGGAACGGCGGGTACTTGGTTGGCAAGTACCTGAAGATCCGGCTCTGCCACGGTAATCAGGATACCGAGAATAAGGCAGACTGCCAGAGAAATAAGAATGGTTTTGGACTTGCTCATCTGAACTCCTATGCCTTCGCCCATAGGAATCATAGACATATCTACCCCTAAGGTAAAGAAACCCATACCCAGAATCAGCAGCACGGCGCCGAAGATAAATAAGATGAGAGCTCCCGGCGTTAAGGGCGCGATAGTGATACTTAGAATCAAGACGATTACAGTAATAGGAAGGACAGAGGAGACAGACTCAAGGACTTTTTCTTTCAGTCGATGGTGCAATCTCAAATAGAGACTCCTCCTTTCTGGTGACAGGATGAACAGTAGCCAGTGTAAGGCCCACTTATTCCGGCATACCGGATCAGGAAGCCCGGATGATTAAAACAGAAAAAGATGATATGGTGGTATAACCTTGTATGTGTTTAGAAACTGCCGGGATAAGCGGGAGATTACACTCCTGCTTTATAGTATACATGATTATATGCAGATGTTCTGTGCAGATTTTGTTAAGATTGATCCATGCCGGAACTTATAGCAGTCCAGAGCCGGCAGAAGAGTCTTCTTTCCCGCTGCCATGAACAGGTTACCCCGGCACTCTCAGGATTCGTATGAGATAGTATGCCATACTGCCGAATACGGCTATCAGACTCAGTGCTGTAAAATGCCTGTAAAGGGGCAGAAGATGTACGGTGCAGAAGGATAAATAGGTGAAAACACCAGTCATTATAAGCTTCAGCACAGCAATCATGTTTTTTACATAACGATATACCCTGTCTTTGTTCCTGCTGGTGATGGCAACACCGGTATTCCACATAGACGGATGCTTTTCCAGCACAGAGATTCCGAGAAACATTAAAAAAGTCAGGATGGGAATGAGAAACAGCTCTCCTTTACTGCCCCACCTGTCTACTTCCCCTGCGCCATTGTAGTGTCCGGGGATTTGATTGGGAATCGTACGCCAGAAGAGAATAATGTTCAGGAACATTCCGATGATCAGCAGAAGACTGATGAGGCGAATCACTTTATGGAACCTGGTGTCCGGTACAGTAATGATTTCTTTCATATTTCGGCTCCTTCCTAGAGTGCAGGGTTAGTATCGCTTTGCTGAGGTTATTATAGCATGAATACATCTATGTATTATAATTATTTTCCAGATCCAGCATATAAAAGCTAATCATAAGGTGTAAAACTGTGCTGTAATCTTTCAGGGAAAAATCTCCAATCTCCTCTATTTTCTGTACCCTGTAAAGCAGAGTATTTCTGTGAATGTGAAGCTGCGCGGCAGTTTCGGAAGTTCGGAACAGATTTTTGGTATAGGCCTCCAGTGTCTTTAAGAATTCCGTGGAGTTTTCACTGTCATACTCTTCCAGAAGAGGTATGGCAGGGGAGATATAATTGGTCCGGGGCATCTGGGACAGCCGCGGAGCCAGTATTGCCGGCAGATAGAGGCTTTCATAATAGTGGACGCCATTGGGGCTGCCCATGGACTGCCCCAGTGTCATAGCGTCCTCAGCCTGTTTAATATAGTCTGAGGCGCAGAGAAGATCGTCAAAGTACCTGCTGGCTCCGCAGCAGCCGTTAAACCTGCGCAGTGTTTTTATAAATAAAGTTTCTTCAGAATTCCCTCTCGGTCGTTTCTTCATATTATAGTGAAGCACATAGAGAATATTTTCCTGAATCAGAGCGAATTGGTAGGGAGAAAACTGCTGACTCAGTTTCCGAATGTAGGACAATACATTTTTCTCACTTTTATCATAAGTACTGACAGCAAAAATCTGATAGGGAGGGTTTAAGTCGCAGTTCATATCTTTCTGCCACATAGTTAGCTGTCTGGGGGTTTTAATACGGTGATTAAATAACTCTCCTGCAAATACTTTCTGATATGTGTAGGGCATACTGCTTTCCGAATCGTTCTCACGGAAAAAAAGAGCACAGACATTCATGATAATATCCATGGCTTTCAGACGGTCGGGGGTGATCTGATCGTATGTGCACTGCATAGTAACGTATCCTTCCACGATATCATTTACCTTGACGATGCCCTGAATCTTGGGATTATCCCTGCAGGATCCCCAGTCTACCACATAAGGCGCATTCCGGTTATTGACTGACTGCATGATTCCGTCCTCGTACAGGCGTACAATCATATCAGTTTCATAGCCTTTATTTTCCAGCAGGTAATCCCACTGATAATCCCCGGTTTTTACATTGGGTGCAATGCCCAGAAGGTTATACATGACATCTACGGTCAGTATCGGGACACCCACAACTTCATAACAGACCTCCATAAGCCTCTGGACATTATTGCGTGGCAGTACTTTAAATATTTTTTCATATAACTCTAGAAAATCAATGGAATCCGCCATAGATGCCTCCTTGTACAAAGATACATATAACAATATTTTATATCTCCTATTATATCGATAGAAAACCATAAATGCCAGCCTAAATTATTGAAAATGATATAAATTGTTAAGGATATCACAATTATTCTATATAAAATGGTGGGTTTACCTGATATATAGGAGTAAAAGTATACAGATAGAACAATAAGAATAAATATTTTGCTGTTGTGCAGATGCACAAAAATGACAGATGTATTTTTTCGGTATTACTGATGACGCAGCCGAGGGATTGACATATAATTAACAAAACGTTGTTGGTACCAGCGGAAACAATAAACATAGTTAATGTAAAAAGGAGGAACAGTTATGTTCGATTTAACGGGAAATGTTGCAGTAGTGACAGGGGCATCGGCAGGTTTGGGACGTCAGTTTGCGCTGGCATTGGCACGTCAGGGAGCTGATGTGGCGATTTTGGCAAGAAGAAAGGAAAAGCTGGAAGCAGTGGCGAAGGAGATTGAAGCGCTTGGGGTAACCTGCCTTCCGGTTGCCTGCGATGTGACGGATACAGAACAGATCAAAGGAGCTGTGGAAAAGGTTGTGTCTGAATTAGGAACGGTAGATATCCTTGTGAATAATGCCGGGGGAGGAAGCTGTATTCCCTTGGAAGAACTTCCGGATGAGGAATGGAGAAAGGTACTTACCCTGGATCTTGACGGGGCATTTTACTGCATGAAATATTTTGGCAGAGTAATGTTGGAGAAAGGATATGGCCGTGTTATAAACATTGCCTCCATTCTGGGAAAAGGCGGACTGAAAGAGCTGCCCGTTATTGCGTATGCTTCAGCCAAAGGAGGAATTATTAATATGACCCGCCAGGCTGCCACTGAATGGGCTGAAAAGGGAGTAACGGTAAATGCTCTCTGTCCCGGATTTTTTGCATCAGAGGCCAATGGTCCTGAGGCTATGCAGTCTATGAATGATTTTATCGTTACAAGAACTGCTATGAGCCGTCCCGGCAGGGATGGGGAACTGGATTCCTCCGTTGTATTTCTGGCGGCAAAGGAATCTACTTATGTGACGGGTGCTATCTTAACCTGCGACGGCGGATGGACAGCCATATAAAGGGACGGAAGAATAACAGGCAGATAAGGAGAATGTGAGATGAATTACAATTATAATAAATTATTACAGCCAATTAAAATCAATGGAATGCGCCTCAGAAACAGAATCATGATGTCTGGAATGGGGACTTTTACCCCAATGGTAGACGGTACAGACAGTGAGGAAGGCATCCGATACTATGAGGAGAGGGCAAAAGGAGGGGCAGGACTCATCATGACAGGAGCCATGTTCCTCAACGAAAAAACTGCACAGGGAGGGCCTACTCTGGCACTTCACAGTACCAGGGCTATTCCGAAGGCTACAGTTCTTACAGAGCGTATACACAGATGGGGAGGCAGGATTTGTCTTCAGCTCAGCTGCGGGACAGGAAGAAACGGTATGCCGGATATTGGAGAGAGAGTTCCGATTTCTGCATCTGCAAATCCCTCTTTTTACAATCCGGATATGATTTGCCGTCCTCTTGAGACAGAAGAAATTAAAGACATAATGAAAGATTTTTCCGTTGCTGCTCAGTTTGCTTTAAATGCAGGCTTTGATGCGGTGGAAGTACATGGTCATGCCGGGTATCTGGTAGATCAATTTATCTCTCCCCAGTGGAATGAACGTACGGACGAGTATGGGGGATCCTGGGAGAACCGGGTGAGATTTGCCACGGAGATTGTAGATTCAATCCGAAAAGTGGTAGGACCTTGCTTTCCGATCCTGTTTCGCATCTCCCTGGACCATATGTATAAGGGCGGACGTACCCTGGAGGATTCTATGCCTATCATCCGGCTGTTGGAGCAAGCCGGGGTAGATGCTATTGATATTGATTCCGGCTGCTATGAGACCATGGATTATATTTTTCCCACTTGTTATACCGGCGAGGCCTGTATGGCATATGTCTGTGAGGAGGCCAGAAAACATGTAAGTATCCCAATCATCAATGCGGGCAACCATTCTATGGAGACGGCAGTGAAACTGCTGGAATCAGGAAATGCAGACATTATCAGCTTCGGACGTCAGCTGATTGCGGATCCTCATTTTCCAAATAAGCTGAAAGCAGGGCACAGGGAAGACATCCGTCCCTGTCTGATTTGTAATGAAGAGTGCATCGGACGTATCTTCGGGAGACTGACACAGCTTTCCTGTACGGTCAATATACAGGCTTGCATGGAAGGCTCCTTAGAGATTACACCGCTGCCTTCTCCAAGAAAGGTTGCTGTTATAGGCGCAGGTCCCGGGGGGCTGGAGGCTGCCAGAGTTGCTGCTCTGCGGGGATGTGATGTGACAATCTATGAGGCTTCTGACAGAATAGGAGGAACCTTCAGAGCCATTGCCAGCGCACCGTTTAAAAAGCGTATCCGCGATCTTATGGAGTGGTACGGGATTCAGCTGGAGAAATTGGGAGTAAAGATCCAGTTTAATACAAAGGTATCTCCCCAGGATCCGTGCCTTGCGGTGGCGGATGAGATCTTTGCAGCCACCGGCTCCGTTCCGTTTGTCCCCTGTATATCCGGAATGGATGATAAAAAAGTAATAGATGTGACCCAGGCGCACATCCAGGGGATTGAGGAGGAACATGTTGTAGTCTGCGGCGGAGGGCTTTCCGGCTGTGATACGGCCCTTGAGCTGGCTATGGAAGGGAAGAAAGTTACCATAGTAGAAATGATGGATGCCTGTGCCCGGGATGTAATGATGATCAATAAGCTGAGTCTGGACAGACTTCTGGCCGAATATAAAGTAACGATCCTGACAAATACGAAAGTGTCGGGAGTCACGGAGGAAGGAGTAGCTGTCGAGACCGCGGGTGGGGATAAAAAGGTGCTTCCGGCTGACAGAGTAATTACTGCATTCGGACAAAAACCGAACAGCTCCGTGGCTGAGGCAATTGCAGAAAAATACCCTCTGAAGACGACTTTAATCGGAGACTGTCTGAAGGCGGGAAAAGCAGGCAAAGCAATCCGTGAAGGCTTCTATGCTGCGATGGCGCTCCAATAAGGAAGAAAAACACAAGGAGGACAAGGTGAAGACAGAAAAAGGATTTTTTGGTTATAAAGCGGCAGTAGGGGCATTTCTTGTGATTTTTGTTAATCTGGGGGCTTGTACCACCCTGGGAACTTTCCTGGCATCTCTGTCTGCTTACAGTGAACACTCTATCGGTGCTGTAGGCCAGATTGGTACGGTAAACACTATATGCAATGTAGTGCTGAGTCTGGCAGCCATTAAAGCCCTCGGAAAACTGGGGGCACGGAAAACTATGTTTATCTCTATACTTGCGTGTGCGGCACATATGCAGTTGTATACCTTTGTGACACCGGGGGCGAATGTTCAAAGCCTGATTCTTATGTATTTGGCCGGTGCACTGGCTTCCTTTTCTATAACATTCGGCACTCATGCGGTCTGTTCATCGGTGATTGCGGAGTGGTTTGTAGAAAAACGGGCACAGATTACCGGCATGGTACTTTCTGGCGCGGGCATCGGAGCAGCAGTGTGGGTTTTTCTGGCAGGACAATTATTTAAGGTAACAGATTATAAAAACTGCTATCGCGTACTCTCAGTACTCGTGCTGATCATTGGTTTGTCTGCAGTACTGTTCCTGATTAAGACAACAGAGGAAAAGGGACAAAAGCCTTTGGGCTGGGACAGTGCCTTTGCACAGACAGAAGCGGCAGAACTGCCGGGGGTATCCTATAAAGAAGCCGTATCGTCCACTTCATTTAAAGTGCTTGTGGCAGCACTGCTCTTCTCGACAATAGGGGGAACAGCATATCTGTCCTATGCGCCAACCTGGTGGCAGATGAATGGAATGACGGCAACCGGGGCCGCAAACTGGAATGCCATCTATCTGCTTCTGGCGGGACTGCTTTTGATGGCAGCCGGAACAATTTCCAATAAGCTTGGAACAAGCGGTTTCATTGTCTATGTGTGTGCTGCATTTATTCTTACTTTTATCTGTATGGTATTATGGCCTGTCAGCGGCGCCACGTATCTTATGGTACTGACGGTAATCTTTGCTGCCGCCGCTTATCCGGTTTGTGCAAGCATTCCTTCTTTTGTAGGAACTGCAGCATTCGGTGCAAAAGAATTTGCGCAGATCTCCGCAACTTTGATGGTTGCCGTATATATTGGCCAGGCTCTGGCGTCCCCGGTAATGGCGGCGCTTCTGGCTTCAAAGGGAGGTATGGGCCTTGCCTGGATCGTATTTGCCGTGACAACCGGTATTGGGATGATACTGCTGCTGGCAGCATTAAAATTGTCACCCTTAAAAAAACAGCTTCGAGAATAGAAGGAGGAGGTATTTATGGACTTAAATCTGCAAAATAAAGTCGTCGCCATTAATGGCTGCACTGGTGGGATAGGGCAGGCACTCTGCAGGGCTTTTGCGGGGGAGGGCTGCAGACTGGCAATCTCATCTACAAGTCAGGCAAAGTTGGATGCTTTTGTTAAGAATCTGGATATTGCTCCGGAAAATTTGAAAACATTTGTGGCCGACGTCACGAAACCAGAAGAGGTGAAGGCCTGGATCGACGGGGCTTATCAGCAGTTTGGAAGGATAGATGTCCTTGTGCCGAATTCCGGATACGAGGGGAAATACGAGGAAATCGCGGACTGCACCTTTGCGTCTTATATGGCAGTCTACAATGTCAATGTATTCGGCGTTATGTATGCCATGAAATATGCAGCTCCCTATCTGGTAAAACAGGGAAGCGGCGCAATTGTTACCATTGCATCTAATGGAAGTTATACTACCGCTGCCGGAATGAGCGCCTATTGTTCATCCAAGCATGCCGTTGCCGGACTGACGAAATCCGTAGCTCTGGAACTTGGCCCTCACGGAGTGCACTGTAATTATATCTGTCCTGGAGGAGTAGATACACCCATGATTAGCAGGATTGAAAAAAACACCTTTGGAGATACAAAGACACATAAAGAGTGTGAAGAAATATTCGGTAAGGATTATCTGGATAAAAGGTACTGCAGGCCGGAGGAAGTAGCAAATCTTGCCCTCTATCTTGCCTCTGATCTATCCTCCCATATTATGGGGTCAGGAATCCGTCTGGACGGAGGCATGGATGCTCTCTGCTAAGAATATAAACATAAGGAAATGATCAAAAAGCCACCGGGAAGGAAATAATCCCGGTGGCTTTTTGCGCCCGGAGGGCCGCATTCTGCTTATTTGCAGTCACAGCCAGATTTTTTTGGAAAATCAAAGCTGGGATTAAAAGCGTAAAAGTTTTTGCAGTCCAGTTCTTCCTGAACGGTTCTCAGGGCTTCTCCGAATCTCTGGAAGTGTACAACTTCTCTGGCTCTCAGGAAACGGATAGGATCTGCAACCTCAGGATCCTTTACCAGTCGCAGAATGTTGTCGTAGGTCGATCTGGCTTTCTGTTCTGCAGCCATGTCTTCGAATAAGTCTGTGATGGGATCCCCTTTTGACTGGAATTCGCATGCATTGAAAGGTACCCCTCCTGCAGCCTGAGGCCAGATGCCTACGGTATGGTCTACGTAGTAGTTCTGGAAGCCTTGCTGCATAATTTCTTCCGGAGTCAGGTCTTTTGTGAGCTGATGAACGATGGTGGATACCATCTCCAGGTGTGCCAGTTCTTCTGTACCTATATCGCAGCCGATTTTGCCCCTTTTATGTGATGTTAAGTATAATTGAATGTAAGGTTGACATAGACCCAGCAATCAAGTAAAATTATTTATAAATAAAATTTATAAATAATAAAAGGGTGATGGTATGGCCATAAAAGCAAAAGAGTTGGCAAAAAAAATCGGTGTGTCAGAGGCAACGTTGTCGCTTGTTTTGAACCATAAAGAAGGCATTAGTCAAAAAACAAGGGAAAAAGTCACGGAACAGATTATGCGCATGGGGTATGGATACATGTTTAAAAATGCTGCAAAAATGCAGGGTAAAAGTGATAAAAATATATTAGAGGCAGGCACAGCAAGTGCCATAGAAGAAAAAGGGTATATAGGTTTTGTGATTTATACGGATACAGGATTATTCATGGAAAACACACCGTTTTTTCCTCTCATCATTGATGGTATGGATGCTATGGCAAGAAACTATGGTTACAGGCTCTTGGTTATAAACATCAAACGGGAGATGGAACTTCAGACAAAGCTTGGTTATATTCGGGAGAGCGGATGCAGCGGATATATTATCTATGCGCCTGAATTGCCGGAGGATGAAGTGGATGCGCTCCTGGGAATGCCGATACCCTTTGTCCTTCTGGACAAGTATTTTCCAGGGAAAAATATTGATGCTGTTACCCTTAATAACGAGCAGGGAATTTTTATCATTCTTCAAATGCTGGTGGGGCTGGGACATAAACGGATTGGATATCTCGGAAGCGGAGTGGACCTTCAGAGTTTTGCAGAGCGAAAAGATAGTTATCAGCGCATAATGAACAGACTAGGGCTGCCGGTGGAAAAGGAATTTTTTGTTGATGTTGGATATCCTGAGCCTGAGGCTGTGAATGGCGTAGAGGCCCTTCTTAGAAACTATGAGAACCTTCCCACTGCGTTTGTTACAGACAATGATTGTGTTGCGTACGGGGCAATTAAGGCATTGATGAATGAAGGATATTCTGTCCCTGGCGATGTGTCAGTAGTAGGCTTTTCCGACAGGCCGGTCTGCATGTATGTAGTGCCCAATATTACAACGGTTCGGATTCCCAGAGCGCGTTTTGGAGGGGAAGCAGTAGATTTGCTGATTCGCAAGCTGTTAAAGAATCCTTATAATGATGAATGCAATATAAAGACAGAGGTATCCTTTGAACTTGTGATGAGAGACAGTGCCGGACCAGTTTCCAGATAAAATCGATAGAATGAGTCAGGTGTGCCTGAATAAAAAGCAGTTTGAAACATAATGGTTTCAAACTGCTTTTTTGATTATAATTATAAATTTTATTTATAAATTTATAATTATATTGCACAAAAAACTTGTGGTGAATGGTAAAATATGACGAAAAACACATAATATATGAGAAAAATCTTGACATTTGGAAAGATTGTGCTTAATATAAATTTATAAAGTTTATAAATTTACAAAGCAAAGGAGAAATATAAATGATGAAGGCAAAACGGATATCTGCAATGTTGTTGGCGTCGGTAATGATTCTGGGGAGTGTCGGTTGCGGAAAAGGAGATTCCGGGGGAAGCACAAAGGATGTAGCCTCCGGTGAAACACTCGAGTTGCAGGCAGGACATGCTTTGACTGAAGACTCGCCCTATCATCTAGCGCTTACCCAGTGGGCTGACGAAGTATATGAAAAGACAGAGGGAAGGGTGAAAATCGAAGTTTTTGCAAATTCAGTTTTGGGCAATGAGAGGGATATGATAGAGGCGCTTCAGATGGGGACTCTTGACATTACACTTCCGAATTCAGCCCCTTTGAGTAATTTTACGGATGCGTTAAAGGTTTTTGATCTCCCGTTTTTATTTGAGGATACAGAGGATGCCTATGCTGTTATAGACAGTGATATCGGCAGCAATATGCTGGATTCCCTACAGGAAATCGGTGTTGTGGGTCTTTCCATGTGGGAAAATGGGTTCCGCTATATAGCCAATAATAAAATGGAAGTTAAAACTCCGGAAGATCTGAAGGGGATGAAGATTAGGACTATGGAAAATCCTATACACATGGCTTCTTTTAAGGCCTGGGGAGCGGATGCTACTGCGATGGCCTGGGGAGAAGTTTATACAGCTCTGCAGCAAAAAACCATTGACGGCCTTGAAAACCCTGTTTCGCCTATATACCAGAATAAACTTCATGAAGTGGCCCCTTACCTGACAATGACAGGGCATTTCTACTGTCCGGCACCTCTTTTGATTTCTCAGAAAACCTGGGAAAAGATCTCCGAAGCAGATCAGAAAGTAATAAAAGAATTAAGCGATAAATACAAAGATATTGAACGGCAGTTGTGTGCTGATATAGAGGTAGAATATAAGGAAAAAATGCTGGAGGAGGGTGTCTCCATTGTTGAAGATATAGATAAGGCGGCATGGCGTGAAGCAGCACAGCCTGTATATGACGACTATGAAGATGAAGTCGGCAGGGATTTGATAAAACAGATACAGGAGATGACATCCAAGTAAAGAGGTAAAGATGATGAAAAAATTAGACCGATATTTAGACACTTTTGAGACAGGGGCCTTCTCGTTACTCCTATCCATTATGACTATAGTGGTATTTATACAGGTAATATGCAGGTATATTCTGCATGCCTCCCTTCCATGGAGCGAGGAAGTATCCCGTTACTGTATGATATATACTGTATTTATAGGAGTTGGTGCCGGCCTGAAGGCGGGGACACATACCGGAGTGGATGCTCTGGTAATGATTCTTCCGCAAAAAGCAAAGTGGATAGTTATTCTGATAGAAAAAATTATGTGCTTTATCCTTTCAGGGATATTTTTTGGGCTTTCTGCGGAGGTTGTCATACAATTATTTGAGAGTGGGCAGAAGTCGGCAACACTCTTTATACCTATTGCTTTTGCATACCTTGCTATGCCTGTAGGTTTTTTGGGGGGAATGGTAAGAAGTGCCCAGAATATAGGGATACATATAAAAGAAAAAAAGGGGGAGAAAAGGTAAATGGCGTCTATATTATTTGTTGGACTTATTGTGCTGATTGTCATAGGCATGCCTTTGGCATATGCCCTTGGGGGTTCTGCCTTTTTGGCCATTGTCTCCTCAGATCTTCCTAATATACTGACTGTACAGCGGTTTTTTACTGGGGTTGATTCCTTTACTCTTATGGCGATTCCATTCTTTATGATTAGCGGCTCACTGATGAGCAAAGGAGGAGTATCCAATCGGCTCATTAAATTATGCAGTATCTTTTTAAGAAAATTCCCCGGTGGATTGGCTATTGTCACTGTAGTTGCATGCACCTTTTTTGGGGCTATCAGTGGTTCTGCACCGGCTACCGCAGCGGCTATCGGAGGTATTATGATACCTGTTATGCTGAAGAACAGGTATGCGCCTGATTTTGCCATGTCAACAGTTGCCAGCGCAGGCTATCTAGGGGTGATTATACCTCCAAGCATTACCATGGTAACATATGGGGTTGCTGCTGGAGCTTCTATCGGAGATATGTTTATGGCAGGAATATTTCCGGGGCTGCTTCTGTGTCTGGGAATGTGCGCCTATTCCTTCTTTGTGGGACGGAAAAATAATTATATAATGGTGAGAGAGGAAGCACAGCCTGAGGATGGGAATATACTGAGGACAGTGGTGGAAGCTATTCCTGCTCTGCTTATGCCCATTATCATTTTGGGGGGAATCTACGGAGGCATATTTACTCCCACAGAGGCCGGGTGCGTTTCCGTTGTGTATGGACTGCTGGTGGGATTCTTTATTTATAAAGAGCTTAAACTGTCGGATCTTCCTGGGATATTTAAGTCTTCTGCCCTGAGTACATCTATGATTTTGCTTATCATTGGATGCGCTTCAGCGTTTGGAAATATTATTACCAGGGAAATGATCCCTAACAAAGTGGCAACGCTACTTATAGGGTTCTCTGACAATAAAGTGGTATTTTTGATTCTCGTAAATGTACTTCTTCTTATCGTCGGATGTTTTATGGAAACAAACACAGCGATTATGATCATAGCTCCGATTCTTCTCCCTGTAGCTCAGCAATTGGGAATCGACATTGTACATTTCGGCATTATCATGGTAATCAACCTGGCGATTGGGCTTCTAACGCCGCCCCTTGGAATGAATCTTTATGTGGCGACAGGGATTACCGGTAAGAAAGTATCGGATATATTGGGAAAAAATCTAATAGGATACATTGTGATTTCTATTGCCATACTGTTGATTATCACGTATGTACCGTCGATCAGCACATTTTTGCCGGGTCTGATTGCCGGCAGATAAAATTACTTACAAGAGGGGGGAAGGCATCTTTTATTTGTCTGTCCGTGACAAAGAATATACGTCTGATGCTGTGGGGCTTAGGCCTTCCCCTTTATTATCTGATCCGTCGGCCGGAAAGCGGGTCCGACGGCAGCCCCCAGGTATTAAAATTGACTAGAAGGGAAAGAATTATGGTAATATTAAAAAATGCACAAATATTTGACGGAATTCATGATGAATTACTCAGACGTGCCGCGGTTGTAATAGAAAATGGAAAAATTATAGATGTAATTCCTGAATGCAGTATAGACTTTGCACAAGGCAGAATTATTGATTTGAAAGGGAAAATAATTGCACCAGGATTTATAGACTGTCATGTACATTTTATGCTGGACGAAGTTCCGGACAAAGAGCGTCAAATGAACGATCAGTCTGCTGGAGGCGTACTCTTCAAGAATGCTGATTCTTATGTGGCTTTTCGGGCGGTGGAAAATGCAAGAAAGACACTGGAGGCTGGATTCACTACTGTGGTAGACGGCGGTGGTGTGGATTATGTGGATGTAGCTTTAAAGGATGCTATTTCATTGGGATATGTCCAGGGACCCGATTATTTTGTAAGCGGAAAGCAGATTACTGCCTGGACATCACACTTTCGGGGACTGGGCCAGGAGACCTACGGGCCCTGGGGGATGCGAAGGATGGTAAGAGAGCAGCTCTACTGGGGCGTGGACCAGATTAAGATAGAAAATTCGGCACCTATCCGCTCAGTAGGAAGAAGCCTTTCGAAAAGTGCCTTTACTTTGGATGAAATGTCGGCAGCTGTAGAGGAGGCCCACTCCGCTGGCCTTCTGGTCAGTGTACATGCCCGGGGGGAAAGCCCCATAGAAGTAGCCGCAGAGGCTGATGCAGATCTTATCTGCCATGGAACAGGAATCAGCGAAAAAGGAATTGAGATGCTTTTAAAAAAGGGGATTTACATACTTCCAACTCTGGCATCGCCGAACCCGGAACCGGAACCACATATCGTAAATGCAAAAAGCAGCCGGGTTGTAGAGCTTTTAAAAGAAACCGGGCGGCTGCAGTGGGAAAGTATTAAAAGGGCTTACCAGTCTGGAGTGAAAATGGCTCTGTCTACCGATGCCGGAGGTGTAGGTATAAAACACGGGGAGAATGCGAAAGAAATGCTGAGGATGAGACAGATGGGTATGTCAAATCTGGAATGTCTGCGGGCTGCAACTTCAGAAGCAGCTAAGGCGATGAGATTTACTGACGTCGGACGTGTGGAGACCGGAATGAAGGCTGACCTTGTAATTCTGAAGGAAAATCCGTTAGAACACCTGGAGACAGTGTTAGATGTGGAAGGTGTTCTAAAAAAGGGCAGGTTTATCAAGGGTATTGCGTAATGGCAGAATGAACTATAGAGAGAGGTATCCGCAGGATGTGCTGTCTTGATTATTTATCTCCCCTTGCCCACGGTTTCCGGGTAAGGCAATGAAACTGTCCGGAGGCAGTCGCCCCGGACTATGACCTAGCTGTATTGCATATATTTTAGTAATGCAGCTTTAGGAGTGAGATAAATGCCAGATTACGGCAGGTCCAGGCAATCGACGAACAGCAACAATGAGCAGAGCGTTGAGGTGTCAGAGATACAGCGCAAAGAATTGGAAAAACTAATTAAAATTGGGGTTTACAAAGAACTCTATAAAAAAAATGTACTGACGGAGTCTCAGCTAGATCTGCTAATAAAAGAGAGCAGTGTGCTGTGAAAAAGCTAAAGGTTGCCGCTTACTGCAGAGTTTCCACGGAACATGTGGATCAGGCCAATTCTCTGGTGAGTCAGCGCAGGTACTTCTCAGAGTATATCAGGAGTCATACGGACTGGGAGCTTGTAGACATTTATTATGACGAGGGGATGAGCGGCACACAGACAGCAAAGAGGGATGGCTTTAAACGTATGATACAAGATGCCATGGCTGGGAATATGGACCTGATTCTGACCAAAGAGGTCAGCAGATTCGCAAGAAACACTGTAGATACCCTGTATTATACAAGAAAATTAAAGGAATATAAGATTGGAGTTATCTTTACCATAGACAACATTGATACCAGAGAACAGGATGGAGAACTGCGCCTTACCATTATGGCCAGCATTGCTCAGGAGGAGAGCCGCAAAACCTCAGAGAGAGTAAAGTGGGGACAAAAACGGAGGATGGAACAGGGCGTTGTATTTGGAAGAGAGCTTCTGGGATATGAAGTGAAGGATGGAAAGCTGTATATTATTGAGGAGGAGGCCCGGATTGTGAGGGCTATTTTCCATAAATATACGAACGAGGAAAAAGGAACCTATGTCATAGCAAGAGAGCTTTTTGAGGAGGGATTTCCCTCAAAAAGCGGCCTTCTGTGGAGCAATGCCTCTATACTGCGTATCCTGAAAAATGAGAAATACGTAGGTGACCTCTGTCAGAAAAAAACAATTACGCCGGATTATCTCACACATAAGAAAAAATACAACAGAGGAGAAGAAGAAAAGATATATATAACCGATCACCATGCTCCGATTATCCACAGGGAGCTTTGGAACCGCACCCAGGAAGCACTGAGGGCAAGAACGTTTAAGGCCGGGGAACAGCAGAAACACAGCAGCCGTTACTGGTGCAGCGGTAAGCTAATATGCGGCAGATGCGGCCGAAGTTTTGTCAGCCGCACAAAAAAGAGAAAGGACGGAAGCCTGTATAAAGCGTGGAGATGCAGTGCCAATGCGGGGTATGGAAGAGAAAAAACAGACGATTTGGGGAGAAAGGCCGGGTGCGATAATCAGACGGTCAGTGAGAATGCCCTGTTAAGCTGTATGGACTTTGCAGCTGCCCGGGTGCCGGTATCATGGAATTCCCTGAAGGAAGAAGTGCTTATAAATCTGCGTAAATTGAAGCCTGCTGAGGGGGAACGGATGGAAATGGAGCGGCTGACGAGGAAAAGAGAGGCACTGGAAGAAAAAAAACGAAAGGCTATTGATTTGTTTTTGGAGGGAATGCTGAGCAGAGAAGACTTAAGAAAGCAGACCGGGTGGTATGAAGAAAAAATCGAGACTGTAAACCGTCAGATTCACACTGCAAAGGAAAAAGCAGGAGTAGTATCCGGTAATTTCTGTGAGGTATGTCATTACAGGGAGCTGCTGGATGAGATGCTGAATATTCCATCCGCCAGGGAGAGCATATACAGAGAGATTCTTGAAAAAATAATTATATATGACCATAATACGATGGCTGTCTGGCTAAAATGCCTGCCCGTAGGTTTCCATATGAAAATCAGAACCAGTGGAAGAGGGGAAAACTATACTACAAAATTATTGGAAATAAAATTACTCAGGAAAGAGAAAAAACCGGCAGGACTCTGAGCAATCCAGAGGCTGCCGGTTCCTTTTACGTGGCAAAAAGAAGAAAATTGTGCTAAAATTAAAAACAACATACAAATATCAGATACAATGCACCCGCTGTACAGAGCAGGTGAATACTCGGAGGAAAATATGGACAAACAGACATTAGAGAGAGTCAGAAAATTATTTGAGGGAGACCGGTTTGCAACAGAAAATGGCGCGGTCATAGAAGAGATTGCTGACCACTATGCAAAATGCAGTCTGATTCTGGAGCGCAGACACAGAAATGCTATGGGAGCAGCCATGGGAGGGGTATCCTTTACCCTGGCAGATTTCGCATTTGCAGTGGCTTCCAACTGGCAGGTGATGGGCACCGTATCTCTGAACTCCAGCATTACATACCTGGGGGCGCCGAAAGGGGAGAAGCTGATTGCAGAAGCTGTCTGTATTAAGGACGGACGCACCACCTGCTGTTATCAGATGAATGTCTACGACGAACTTGGCAATGCGGTTGCTGCGGTGCTGACAACCGGGTACCATAAATAGCAGAAAGGAGAGAAAAATGGAATTACTGGAACTTATGAAAAAGCGCAGAAGTATCAGGAAATATACACAGGAGGAGGTGCCCGAGGAAAAGCTGGAGATGATTCTGCAGGCGGGTCTGCTGTCTGCATCCGGCCGGGGAATCCGCCCCTGGGAGTTTATTGCAGTAAGAAATAGAGAGACCCTGAGAGCAATGTCAGGCTGCAGGGTGGGAGCGGCAAAGATGCTGGAAGGTGCAGACTGTGCCGTTGTTGTAATCGCAGATGCAGGGAAGACGGATGTGTGGACAGAGGACTGTTCCATAGCTATGTCCAATATGCACCTTATGGCGGACAGCCTGGGGATAGGAAGCTGCTGGATACAGGGCCGTCTCCGGGAAGCCGAAAAGGGTACCGCGGAGGAATATCTGAGACAGCTTCTTCACTATCCGGAGAACTTTAAATTAGAAGCAATCCTCTCTCTGGGGATTCCTGCAGAACATCCAACCCCCCATACCCTTGCGGAAGTAGAGACTGCCAAGATTCACAGAGAAAGGTATTGAGAGGCGTTCCATGCAAATTCTTATAGATGCGGATGCATGTCCGGTAATCAAAATTGCTGAGAAAGCTGCCATGGATTGTAAGGTACCTGTCACCCTGCTCTGCGATACCAATCATATGCTGCAGTCAGATTACAGCAGCATAAAGGTGATTGGAACCGGAGCAGATGCAGTGGATTTTGCCCTTATTACACTGTGCCGAGAGGGAGATATAGTGGTGACACAGGATTACGGTGTGGCAGCAATGGCATTGGGAAAAGGGGCTTACGGGATTCATCCCTCCGGAATGCTGTATACAGATAAAAATATAGACCAGCTTTTAATGGAGAGGCATCTGGCAAAAAAAGCACGGCGGTCCCCGTCCAAAAATCACATCAGGGGACCGAAAAAGAGGACAGGGGAAGATGACCGTCAGTTTGAACAGGCTTTTCGCAGGCTTCTGGAGACCGCGGGAGAAGGTGGGTAAGTTTTCTTAATCGATTGCTCTCAGCCGCTCTACAATGCTCTGTTTCTCCAGATTTCTAAAACACAGAAGCGGAACCAAAACAGAGAATCCCAGCAGAACAGGGATACAGATTCCCAAAGGAAGCAGTGTAAAACGAAACGTGCTGTATCCCCCCTCTACCATAGCACGCACACCGATCCCTACTGCGAAGGCACTGACCAGAAAAGAAACTCCAATGGTGATAACTGCATAATATAGTCCCTCATAAATCAGCATTCTGCAGAGCTGACGTTTTGTCATACCGACAGATTGAATCATAGCAAACTCTTTTTTTCTGGAAACAATAGCAGTAACCATGCTGTTTATAAAGTTCAGAATACCTACCAGTGCGATCACTAAGCTTATGGCATTTCCCATAACAGCGGAGGCACGGGTTTCAGCCTGATATTGTTCAATCATGGTCTGCCGGGAAGTAACAGGCAGGCTTGCATCCATATTTTTTGTATATTCATTCAGCATTTTCCGGGCGTCATTGAGGTGCGAATCCTCTATATTGAAAAAGAGCTTGCGCAGTGTATTATCCGGCCACTGTCTGCAGAATGCATCCGAGGGGAGAATAAAGCTCAGACTGAAGCCGCTTCCGCCTCCGTTTTCCATGGCTCCGCTGTCCACGGAATTCAGCGGATAGACAATCCCCATTACTGTATAAGTTTTTTCTTCTATTATAATGCTGTCCCCAACAGAGGGTGTGGGATAGACCTTATATTTTTCTTTCTCAGACTCATCGATGGCAGGACCAATTGCAAGTACGTAGTTCCCAGTGGCGAATGTCTCAGCATCATAGGTGCCGGAATAAAGATATTGTGACTGAGTAATAGTATCAAGGGGAATCCCATCCAGTCCATAGATGACAGTATCTGCCCGCTTATCCGCTATTGCAGCTTTCAATGCCTTAGGGCCGGTGGGATCGTAGGTGGACCAGTCATCCAGCATATCCTGCGTATAGAAGGCATTCAAGTTTTCAATTGTCTGTGCATCCATTTCCCAGGATAACTGGTGAGAGTACATATGACCCAGAGCTTCCAGACCTTCCAGTGCCTCCACGTCAGCAGTCAACTCATTGTTCAGCGTATTTCCCTGAGGATTGTAGCCGTTTACGGCATCTTCATGGGAGATATCTGCCAGTTCGAAATCAGCAATTGTCTGTCCGGATAGATATTTTTCCATATCAAAGGAGGCGTTTTTGGCGTAAAAACAGCTCAGGAGTACCAGGCCGAGTGTAAGGGAGCAGATTACAGTAACCGTACGCTTTTTGTTACGGCCAAGGTTAGCCCATGCCATTCCGGTCAGGGAGGCCCCTTTTCTTCCCTTCTTTGTCTTCTTTTTGCTTTTTGAGTCCGAGTCATTATATCGGAGTGCTTCCATGGGCGAAACTTTGCCCGCAAGCCTTGCGGGGCGCAGGCAGGATATCAGAACCGTTGCCCAGGCAAACAACGCAGAACCAAGGAAGATGGCGGGATGGGCTGATGTTACTGCAGATCCGCCGAAGGTACCCATTAGTACAGGAACCAGAACCATGCCCAGCAGAAAACCGAAGACTAAGCCGGCAGGAATTCCTATCAGACACAGGCGGTTAGCCTGGCCATATAGTATACGACGAATTTGTTTTGTGGTAGTGCCCAGAGTCTTTAATTTTCCATAAAACTGGATGTCTGCGGCTACGGAGATCTGGAAGATATTATAGATGATCAGATAGCCTGCGACGAATACCAGAATCATTCCCAGATACATGGGAATACTTTCCTGGACTGCTGTAGCATTCATTTCTGGGGAATAAGCCAGATTTACGCCGTATTCCAGCTGGGACAGCTGTGTGTCCGCCAGAATCTTATCCATAGAGGCTTCAATATTGCTGTCGCTGGGAAGAGAAACCTGAGCCATGTGAAGTCCCAGAATCTGATCTTCAGAGGGAGTTTGTCCGGCGGTCATCTCATCGGCGAAACTGCGGCTGACCCAGGCCATACTGGCATAGCTGGATTCATTCCCCTCCCAGTAGCCGCAGAGTGTAAAGCTTCCATTGGTTTTTTCTTCTTGGGAGAGGTCCTTTCTCCATTCCAGCGTGACATCCGCCCCTATCTCATGGGGAATTCCCAGCCGATCCAGAGTCAGGGTGTCAAGTGCAATTTCATCGGCTGTCTGAGGCATAGAGCCTGTGGTGGGCAGAGCGAACGAATGAGAGGCGTAACTGTCATTCCCCCAGCGTATTTCTACCTGCTTTCCTGCAAGGGATTTATTTTCCGCAAGGCCAAGCACAATGCTTTGCCCAAGCTCCTCAACATCCGGATGGGCGGCAATCCGTTCTGCCTGCTCTTCTGTTATATTTTTAAAAGAAGCCTGAGCGTCATACCCGGTTTGCCGGAACGTCATCTCTATCATATTTTTCTGCATACTCTGCGCCAGTACAAACAGAGTAGTAAACATTAGTGTAGTCAGAACAACGGCAATAACGGCCACGATATTTCTGGCTCTGTTGGCCCGAAAGCTGCGGCCGGTCAATGTGCGTAGGATAGATGTTTGCTTTTTCATGGTTTCACCGCCTTTACTCTGTGATTTTTCCGTCTTCAATGCGGATGATGCGATCAGCCTGCCGGGCAATTTCCGGGTTGTGAGTAATCATCACGATGGTTTGCCGGTATTGGCTGCCGGTAAGCTTCAGCAGTTGTATTACCTCGTCGCTTGTCTTGCTGTCCAGATTACCAGTAGGTTCGTCCGCCAGTATAATAGCCGGTTTGCTTGCCAGCGCTCTTGCGATAGCCACACGCTGCTGCTGGCCGCCGGATAGATGATTGGGCATATTGTCTAATTTCTTTTCCAGGCCCAGGAGTGATACGATTTCCATAATAAAGGTTTTATCGGGCTTCTTGCCGTCCAGCTGAATGGGCATAACAATATTTTCATAAACATTCAAAATTGGAACTAAATTATAGTTCTGGAAGATAAATCCAATTCTCTGACGCCGGAATACGGTCAGATCTTCATCAGAGAGCTTGCCAAGCTCAAATTTATCCACCTTGATACTCCCGGAGGTGGGGCGGTCCAGGCCTCCCAGCATATTCAGCAGGGTAGACTTGCCGCTTCCGGATGTGCCGATAACAGCCACGAATTCTCCCTGTTCGATAGAGAGAGTTACATTGTCCAGAGCTTTAACTATATTTGACTCACTGCCATATTGTTTGGTTAAGCGGGTGGTACTCAAAATACTCATACTAGATACCTCATTTCTGCAATTTTCATGTCCTCTCGGGAACTTGAGTTTATTATAATCCGCAGATAAAAAGGCACAATAGAAAATGCGAAAACTAACATTCTGTACGTAAAAACTAATACGGGTAGGGTACCTGAGGGCTTGGGTATTTCCGGTGAGACAAACAAGGGACGCTGCCTTAACGCAGCGTCCCTAAGGGAAAGTATTATGAGTCCCGCAGTGGAATCAGTATTTTCAGAATAAAAGTATTTCCGTCTGTCTGGGTCCGGCAATGTCCTCCGTATTTTTCTACAGTCTTTTGTATATTTGGTAATCCAAATCCATGTAAAAGAACATCCTTTTTGGTGGTTTTTTCTGACAGCGGCAGGTCAGAAGCTGTGTTATTTTCTACGGTGGCAGCGAGCATATCCCGGACACGGGCCGCTTTAACCGTTATGAGTCTCTGGCCTGCCGGCAGTTTTTCACTGGCTTCTATGGCATTGTCCAGAGCATTCCCAAAGATGGTACTGATGTCCAGAGGCTCCAGGAAGGAACCGTCCTCAAAGTGTACTACCGCACTGAAATCGATTTTCTTTTCCCGGGAGATCCTGAATTTATCTCTGAGAATAATATCCAAAAAATCATTTCCAGTGTGCTGATAAGCTTCATAACCTTCAATTTGAGCTTTCAGAGTCTGAATGGTCTTTTGGGCTTCCCCGCTGCCGCCAGACTGTGCCTCCAGGATTAGCAGATGGTTTTTTAGATCATGATAAACACTTCGGACCCGTTCTTCCTCCTTTAGTCTGTCCCTGTAGTAGCTGTGCTGCATCTCCAATTCCTGAGCCCGGTAGGCAACCTGAACCGAATTACAGATATAAGAGGCGAGATAGACGCAGCCAAAGCTTGAGAAAATAGAGGCACCGCAGATGGGATAGACAATGACCGCATTTTCCGGCATGAAATATATAATAGTAAAAATAGCGACAAAAGAAGCCAGTGACAGCATGTCAACGATCAGCCATATCCGCGTGGTCAGGTTTGAGGTGATCTGAGAAAGAAACCTCCGCAGAATCAGCCATGCCCCCGCCCAGAACAGAAGGCGGAACAAAAAGGAAGCTGTGTGCAAGGCTGTACTGGTCAAAAGTAAGTCGTGCGTCCAGACAATATCCTGTCCGAACTCAATGGAGGCAGCCCTGTGAAACAGGCGGGCCCCGATATCCTGGGTCAGATAATTAATACCGATTAAAGCCGGGTAAAAGACCAGCACTACGGAACCTTTTACGATGAGGCTTCCCCGGTAAAAGATAAGGAGATAGAGTATAAAACCGATCATAGTACCTAAGATACCGACCAAATCATTGGAATAGATGACACAGTCAGCCAAGGGGATAAAGGCCAAAAAGGCGGCGGCCTTCATCAGGCGTTTTTTTCGGAGACATAAAAAAGTTTTGAGAATCCAGAAAAATACAAAGGCATAGGCAGCCGCAAAGACACAGGCAAGTCCATCAAGGAATGCTATCATCATAAAAAGTCCCCCCAGTAATCTGCCAGCTGCTCCATAAATTCTTTGCGCTTAGGCTGGCTGATAGGGATAATCTCGCCGGTGATCAGTTCGATCTCAAGTTTTTTTACTCCTTTGACAAAAAAGAGATTGACTATGTAACTTGTGTGACAACGGGCAAACCCTTTGCTGCGCAGGGCCTGTTCCATCTCCTTCATGCTTTTGCCGCAGATAATATTCTCCTGCTCAGTATGAAGAAGCAGACTGCGGTTAAAAGTCTCTATGTAGTGCAGGGTTTTCAGAAATATCCTGTATTTGCCGGAAGGAGAGGAAACTGCCAGATACGGGGAGTCTCCCTGGGGACGCCGCTTCCGCCACTTATCCATTTCCGCCTTCAGCCGGGCATATTTTATTGGTTTGATAATATAGTTGGTGGCCTGATATTTATAACCCTCCAGACTATATTGTGTTAATGTGGTAAGAAAGATAATGCTTACCTCTTCATCCATCTGACGGATCCGCTCTGCAGCTTTTAAGCCGTTCATTTGATTCATCTGAATATCAAGGAAAATCAAGTCAAAGGTAGTGTCGTATTTCTCCACTAACTCGCTGCCATCATAAAAGGGAGTAACTTTTATTTCCAGATCTGTTTGGGCAGCGTATTTTTGCAATAAATCATCCAAACTAGCAATAAAATTTTTCTCGTCGTCGCATACTGCTATGTGCAGCAAAAAAATCACCTCACATTTCATAAAGATACTTTTGGTATTATACCGTATTTTTATGTAGTTCACAAATAGTATCTTAAGATTAGACGTAAGCCATGGAAAGGGGCAATACCGGTAACGATATGCCTATATCGTTCAGTACACCCATAGCCTTTCGGTTCGGCATAGAAAAACGCTGTGAGAGATACCGCATGGAAGCGCTCATCTCTCCGTCAGGGCCGCCGTACTGGCTTAAGATAACCTGTGCTATTTTAGCGTTTGTTTTTGTGATATTGACCGGATACTGTAATCTTTTCTCATAATTCCACATAAATTATTTACAACCTCCTTTCACTTCCCAGGGCCAGGGCTGCATAACCCATTCCCAGGAATCACTGCAGGCGTCATCTGCAGTATCGATGGTCAGAGGTCCGTAATAGGCAGCGTATTCTTTCAGGGCTTCCTTGCGGATTGCAATTTTTTCCTGATAGAAGGCAAGGGCTTTCTCATCACACGGATGGGTATCCAGATAAAGGAGAATATCGTCCACAGCAAAGCTGACTTCGTTAATCAGCTGAAGTAATTGTTCTTTACATGGTTTGTTATTTCCATTCATCGATTCATCACCTGCTTTCCGGTAAATGGCTTGCAAAGTTCCGGGAAAATGGTTCCTACCTGAAGCGCTTTGCAGAGCTCAAAGGTAGAACGGAACTTCTGACAGGGAACATATCCCATGGCCAGGGGGAGAGAGTTGACAACAGAGTAATCACAGTCCACAGCCGGTTTGCAGGGAGCTGCGGAACGCGGTTCCGGAGTCCTGGACGGGCATGGAGGGGGATAATAGGGACGGTACCCTGGATAATTATTCATTCTGCATTTGTCCATAAGCATATCCTTTACAAAATTTAAGTTATTACAGTACTATCCTATGTCTTTTCATGGAAAATGTTCCGCGGAATGATTGCCTTTTCCGGCTGAAAAGGGTAGAATGAGTGTAAATTACATATGAGTACAGTAGCAGTAGGGGCAGACCCGGTTACAGGCAGAGATTCTTGTCAGGACAGGGTATGAATTAGTGCAGAGGTTGCAATTTATAGACTGCTGCCTGTTCCTCAGGTTGACTTACTGGTATTTGGAAAGGGGAAAAACTCATGAATCTGCACGAGTTGGTAGAGCAGAAGTCTTTGGAATTAAAAGAAAAGACAAAGGACATGAATGCGCTGATTCAGAACATTCCTGGAGGAGTGATGTGCTGTGAATATACCAGAGAATTAAAGCTGCTTTTCATCAGTGACGGTTTTCTGAAGATGACGGGATATACAAGAAAGGAGATTGCAGAACAGTTTCAAAATGAATTCTCACGTATGATATATCCCGAGGATTTGGAAAAAACCTGGGACAAGGTGGAAAAGCAGCTGGCACATAGGGATCAAAAAGAAATTGAATACAGGATAATCTGCAGAGATGGAAAGCTTCTTTATGTCCACGATAAAGGGCAGGTAGTAAACAGAGAAGACGGCAGCCAGGTTTTTTACTGCATTCTGACGGATATTGATCATATGAAAAAAGAGTCTCTGAAGCTCAGAGAACAGGCACAGAGGGATGCTCTCACAGGTTTGTATAATAAGATAACGGTGCAGAATCTGACAGAAGAAAAACTTTTGCATATGCAGGAAGGGGAGCAGGGTGCCTTCTTTATCATAGATATAGATAACTTCAAGCAAATCAATGACGTATTCGGACACCTGAACGGGGATGTGATGCTGGCAGAGGCCGGCAGAAGCCTGAAAAAGCTGGTGCGGAGCAACGATATTGTGGGAAGAGTGGGAGGCGATGAATTCGCAGTACTCCTGTGGGGGATTCAAAAGACAGAGGATGCAGAGAAGAAGGCCAAAGCGATATTGGATGCCTTTGGGAAGCTGATGAATAAGGAGATGGATAAACAGCAGATCTCCTGCAGCATCGGTATTGCCAGGATACCCGGAGACGGCAGAACCTTTCAGGACATCTTCAAAAATGCAGATGTGGCACTGTATTATGCCAAGAAAAAAGGGAAGAATAGATATGCTGTGTATGATAAGGGGATGCCTCCCCAGTCACTGACTGCGGCGGAGCTGAAGTCGTTTGCGGCCTCCGGGGAAAAAGAGATAGAATCCGACAAAAATCTGGGGGTGCTGCCCTACCAGCTGGCAGAATACGTGTTTCACATCCTTTATAATGGGGACAATCTTGAGGAATCGATTCCTCTGATCCTTGAAATTGTGGGCAGACAGATGGATGTAAGCAGAGTCTATATATTTGAGGATTCTGAGGACGGCACATACTGTACCAACACCTTTGAATGGTGTTCGGAAGGAATTGCACCGCAGAAGGAGTTTCTTCAGAAGGTGCCATACGCAGTGCTGGGAGATTATTATGATAATTTTGATGAGTACGGCATATATTACTGCAGGAATATCCGGGAGATGACAAAAGAACAATTTGAAATCCTGGACGCGCAGGGAATTAAATCTATGCTTCACTGCCTGATCCGTGACGGAGGAAAAAACAGGGGATACGTAGGGTTTGATGAGTGCCGGGAGAATCGGTTTTGGCCGCAGGCTCAGATTAAAACGCTCGCTTTGATTTCGGAAATGGTAGGGACTTTTCTTCTGAAGAAAAGAGCCCAGGACAGGAAGGAGCAGCTGCTGGACAGCCTGCACATGATTTTAGACAATCAGGAAGAATGGATTTATGCTGTGGAACGCAATACGTATAAGATTCAATACGCGAATCTGGCTACCCGGGAAGCTGTGAGGGAGGCTGCAGAGGGCAGCATATGCTACAAAGCCTTCTACCGCAGAGACACCCCCTGTGAGTACTGTCCCAGCCTCCGACTGAAGAGGGGAGGAAAAAAAGTCAGTGGGGTTTTATACAGCGAAGTGCTGGGGAAGAAGGTTATGGCAACAGCCGCCGCTATTCCCTGGCTGGATCAAAAAGAGGTGTTTCTTATGTCTTGCAGGGATATGAGCTGAATTCAGGATAGAAAGGCAGAAGTTTAAGGGTATATGGGAAAAATATTTGGCCGTCTGTATTACATTGTAAAGAAGAATATGAGAAGCCTTTTGGTATTTGAAATTATGTACCGGACTGCAACATTTCTTCTCAGTGGCTACTGCGTGCAGACAGCCATCGACTTTTCTCTGAAAAAACAGGGGTTCAGCTATCTTACGGCTGAGAACTATACAAGCTTTATTTTCCATCCCCTTTCTGTGGTTTTGGCGCTGGCCGTGTTTCTCCAAATTCTGTTTTTTCTGCTGATAGAAGCAGGTGCGCTGATCACCTGTTTTGAAGCTTCGTCCAACAGGCAGAAGGTGACACCGGGGGATCTTTTGTTCGGGGGGCTCTACAGGACCTTTATCATGATCCGGAAAAATAAGGCAGCATGGATTCTTGCAGCGGGACTGCCGGCTCCTATTATGGAGCTGCACCTTATTGTGAGGGAGATCTCTTATATTAAATTGCTGCAGTTTTCGGCACAGCAGCTCTATAAGGCTGTGCCATGGCACTGGGTGCTGTTTGCCGTATGCGGATTACTGCTTGCCTTTTCCCTGCTTTTCATCTATATCCTTCCCGGCAGCTTTATGACTGGGGGAAAATTAGGGAAACGGGTGCCGGAAGCCCTGAAATTATTTCGGAAAAATGCCGGAAAGACAGTTGTTGGAATTGCGGTGATTAATATACTTGTGGCCCTGATTGTAGGAACGGTATATCTCATTGCGGTTATATTTGTGGTCCTTTATTCTATGCTGACCAAATCAACAGCCATGGCAGCGGGGGCTGTCCTGACCTACAGCCGGTGGCTGGATATTGGACTGGGGCTGGCAGCAGGCGCGGTTGAGCTGGTTCTGACCTTAGCCTTTGTCTTTGTGATTTATGAGAAAGCCTATCCCGATTCGGTCAGCAACTGGAAGAAGCGGATATTGTTTCCCAGGCATACCTCAAAGGGACTGAAGCTGAGAAGAAGAGTTGCCGGGGTATTGACTGCCGTTCTGCTGGTATCTGAAGGGTTTTACGGTGTCTATGTGATGATACAGAGCCGCCAGACTGCGGAGAATATATGGAATTCTGTGGGGATTACAGCTCACCGGGGAGGGGCATTGATGGCGCCTGAGAATACGGTAAGCGCACTGGCTTATGCGAACGATACCCTCTGCGATTATGCTGAGATTGATGTGCAGGAGACAAAAGATCGTGTGCTTGTACTGCTCCACGACAATTCTCTGAAGCGAACGGCAGGCCTGAAGGAAAATATATGGAACGTAACCTACCCCCAGGTGAGCAAACTGGATGCAGGAATCAGTTTTCATAAAAAATTCAGGGGGGAAAAAATCCCCACACTGGAGGAGGCCATAAATTTTTCCAAAGGAAAGCTGGACTTAAATATTGAGATTAAGTATAATGGTGAGAATAAAGGGATCGCTAAGCGGGTCGTCCGGGAGATAGAGAAAAACGATTTTGCTGACCACTGTGTAATTACTTCAATGAACTATGATTTTCTGAAACAGGTTAAAAAGGCGAATCCTGATATTAGAACCGGTTATATTATGACCATGACTTACGGCAGTATTGCCAATGTGAAATACGCTGATTTTTTCAGTGTGAAACACACTTATGTAGATGAAGACTTTGTGGCAGAGGCTCATGCCTGCGGCAAAGAAGTACATGCCTGGACAGTGAATTACAGGGGAGATGTCAAGAGAATGATAAACTGCGGGGTAGATAACATAATTACCGATAACCCCGTTCTGGTGCGGAAGGTACTGGACCAGGAGAGTGATACAAGAACAGGATTTTGGGAACTGATGAAATATGCTCTTCGCATATAGAGCTTGAAATAACGGAAAGATAATAACGGAGGAACTTCATGTTAGCACAAGTGAAGGCATTAGTAAAAAGCAGAGAGAAACGTGCGAGAGCCAGGCAGAGGGCAAAAGAACGGCTAAGGGCGCAGATTGATTATTATGATTTCAATCTGGTGGCTGTGGTGCTGCTTCTTACCTGCTTTGGCCTTGTAATTTTATACAGCACCAGCGCCTATGTGGCGGAACTGAAATTCGGGGATGATATGGCCTATTTTGGAAAGCAGGCACTGATCAGTGTAGTCAGTATTCTGTTTGCACTGGTAATTTCCCGGCTGGATTACCACCTTTTGATGCCTCTGGCTTCCTTTATCTATCTGGCAGCGGCAGTACTGATGGTACTGGTAAAATCTCCTCTGGGAATTGTTGTAAACGGAGCCAGGAGGTGGCTGAAGATTGGCCCCATTCAGTTTCAGCCGTCGGAGGTAGCTAAGATTGCGGTGATTACGTTTATTCCTCTCTTGATTATCAAGATGGGGAAGCAGATTAAAACATGGAAGGCGTGCGTGATGCTGCTGTGTGCAGGAGGATTTTTGGGAGCGCTTGCTTATATTTTTACAGAAAACCTGAGCACAGGTATTATTATTGTTGGAATCACGGTTATCATGATATTTATAGCCCACCCCAGAACAAAACCTTTTATTATAGCCGGTGCGGGGGGAGCGGCCCTGATAGCCGGAGGGGTGGCAATCCTGGCAAAGACTCTGGAGACCAGCGAGAGCTTTCGTATTCGAAGAGTACTTGTATGGCTGGAGCCGGAGAAGTATATCAGCGACGGAGGATACCAGATTATGCAGGCGCTGTATGCCATAGGATCCGGCGGCTTTTTTGGGAAAGGCCTGGGAAACAGCGCGCAGAAACTTGGAGCCGTGCCGGAGGCACAGAACGATATGATATTTTCCATTATCTGTGAGGAACTTGGGGTATTTGGAGGAGCTGTAGTGCTGATACTGTTTGCGTACCTGCTGTACCGGCTGATGTTTATTGCTCAGAATGCCCCGGATTTGTACGGTTCACTGCTTGTCTGCGGCATTTTCGGCCATATAGCCCTCCAGGTTATACTGAATATCTGCGTGGTAATTAATCTGATTCCTACTACGGGAATTACGCTTCCCTTTATCAGCTATGGAGGTACGTCCATTCTATTCCTGATGTCAGAGATCGGAATTGCCCTCAGTGTATCCCGGCGGATAAAGTTTCAGAAGCAGGAAGAATAGAAAATTATAGTTGACAAAACGGGCAATAGCAGATATACTTTGAATGTCAAAGTATTCGGGCCGGAGGAAGATTCCTCTGGGTGAGCATACAGCTTTCGCTGTATGGTAAAGTTTAATTAAAGGAGATTATGATATGTTAGAAAAGATGAGAGAAATCATTGCGGAACAGTTAAATTGCGAAGAAGGCAACATTACTCCGGAGACGTCCTTCAAGGATGATTTGGGAGCAGATTCTTTGGATTTATTCGAATTAGTGATGGCTCTTGAAGATGAATACTCTGTAGAGATTCCTGCTGAGGAACTGCAGGAGCTGACAACTGTGGGCGCTGTAATGGAGTATTTAAAAAATAAAGGTGTGGAGGCATAAAGCCCACACCTTTCTCTATAAGAAATACATGTGAATCCGGCAAGCCGGATTTTTTTACTAAATAGGAAACTCTGTTCCCTATGTAATAAAAAACCCTCCGGGGGATCACACTGCGGCGGAAAGGAAGATGCTATCTGCGACAGCCCGCTGCAGGCCGAGATTGCGCTTTCGCGCAATCTTTCTTGTGAACATATAGTTTGATATACAAAATATTTTATGCACAAAGGAGTTTTCAGAGATGAAGAAAATTGCATTTGTTTTTCCGGGACAGGGAGCCCAGTATGCAGGGATGGGACAGGATTTCTATGAGAAGATGCCTGTATGTAAGGCGGTGTTCGACTGCTCCAGCCAGGTAACGGGACTGGATCTTCCGGAACTTTGTTTTACGGAAAATAGTCGTCTGAATATTACAGAATACACACAGATTGCTATGCTGACGGTATCAGCAGCCATATTAAAGGCGGTGGAGGAAACCGGACTCTCATCCTGTGTGAACGCCGGGCTGAGTCTGGGAGAATACGGAGCCCTCGTGGCGTCCAAAGCTCTGTCGTTAGAGGATGCATTCGCCCTTGTGAGAAAGAGGGGAATCTTTATGCAGGAGGCAGTTCCCTTTGGAGGAGCTATGGCTGCTGTCATGGGGCTGGACGGAGATGCGATTGCAGGGATCTGTGATGCTGTCCCGGGGACAGTTTCTGTAGCTAATTATAATTGTCCGGGACAGATTGTAATAACCGGACAGGAGACGGCCGTGGAGGCTGCCAAAGTAAAACTAAAAGAGGCGGGAGCCAGAAGAATTGTCCCCCTCAAGGTCTCCGGGCCTTTCCACTCCCGGCTGCTGGACGGTGCGGGCGAAAAACTCCGGGAGGAATTAAAAAAGGCAGAGATACATCCCATTGAAACTCCCTATGTAACGAATGTCACGGCAGAATACATCGAGGACAGCGGCTGTGTAAAGGAGCTTCTCGTCCGGCAGGTGTCTTCCCCCGTAAAGTGGCAGCAAAGCGTGGAGACGATGATATCCGGGGGTGTTGATACCTTTGTGGAGATTGGACCAGGAAAAACTCTCAGCGGGTTTATCAGAAAAATCAGCCGGGATGTGACAGTAATGAATATACAGAACACAGAAGACTTTCAGAAGGTAATGGAACACCTGGCTTAGGCCTGTGAGAAAGGAATTGGATATGAAAAAAAGCATAGCTTTAGTGACAGGAGCGTCCAGGGGCATCGGAAAAGCCATCGCCCTTACGCTTGCAAAAGAAGGCATATTTGTAGTGGTAAATTATAACGGATCCCGGGAACGGGCAGAAGAAGCAGTGAGAGAAATAAAGGAGGCAGGAGGTGACGGGACTGTATGGCAGTGCAGCGTAGCTGATTATGGCGCCTGTCAGGAGATGATCGCAGGGATTGTAAAAGCTTATGGATCCCTGGATATACTGGTGAACAATGCAGGAATCACCAGAGACAATCTGGCAATGAAGATGAGAGAAGAAGAGTTTGACGAGGTCATCGCAACGAATCTGAAAGGAACCTTCAACACCATTCGGCACACAGCGCGTCAGATGCTGAAGCAGCGCGGGGGAAAAATTATTAATATTTCTTCTGTCTCTGGTGTTATGGGCAATGCGGGTCAGGTAAATTATTCCGCGTCTAAGGCTGGGGTCATCGGACTTACAAAATCAATGGCCAGAGAACTGGCAAGCAGGGGGATAACCGTGAATGCGGTAGCTCCCGGGTTTATTGCCACAGAGATGACAGAAGTCTTAAGTGAAGACGTGAAGAAATATGCGGAAAGCCAGATTCCTCTGGGACACTTTGGGAGTCCTGAGGATGTTGCCCGGATGGTGGCATTTCTGGCTTCTGAGAATGCAAACTATATTACCGGCCAGGTCATCTGTGTGGATGGCGGCATGAGCATGTAGGAGGGACAAAATGAAGAGAGTAGTAGTGACAGGAATGGGAGCCATTACCCCTCTGGGGCTGAATGTAGAAGAGTTTTGGGCAGGAGTGAAGGCAGGGAAGACTGGGTTTGGAGAGATTACAAAGTTTGACGCATCTGAATACAAAGCCCATCTGGCGGCAGAAGTGAAAGGCTTTGTGGGCAAGGAATACATGGATTTTAAGGCGGCAAAGAGAATGGAACTGTTCTGCCAGTATGCAGTGGCGGCTGCAAAGGAAGCAATTGAACAGTCTGGATATTGTCTTGGGGAGGAAGATCCCTACCGGGTTGGATGTGCTGTAGGCTCAGGGATCGGAAGCCTCCAGGCTATGGAACGTGAACACACAAAACTTCTGGAAAAAGGGCCGAACCGCGTGAATCCGCTTCTGGTTCCCCTGATGATCTCCAATATGGCAGCAGGAAATGTCTCCATTCAGTTTGGACTGAAGGGGAAAAGTATCAACGTGGTAACTGCCTGTGCAACAGGAACCAACAGCATCGGAGAAGCATACCGGACGATTCAGCTGGGAGAGGCTGATATCATGGTAGCCGGGGGCACAGAGGCATCGGTGACTCCCATCGGCATCGGCGGATTCGCGGCGCTGACAGCGCTGTCCACATCCACTGATCCGGGACGCTGCTCTATCCCCTTTGACAAAGAAAGAGATGGCTTCGTTATGGGGGAAGGGGCAGGTGTCGTAGTTCTGGAGGAGCTGGAGCATGCAAAGGCCAGAGGCGCCGGGATTCTGGCGGAGGTGGCCGGCTATGGAACGACCAGTGATGCCTACCATATCACGTCTCCGGCAGAAGATGGGGAAGGCGCGGCCAGGGCCATGGAGCATGCTATAAGGGAAGCAGGAATCACTCCTGAGGATGTGCCGTATATTAATGCCCACGGCACGAGTACCCATCACAACGACTTGTTTGAGACAAGGGCGATTAAAAAACTGTTCCAGGAACACGCCAAAAATCTGAAAGTGAACTCTACCAAATCCATGATTGGACATCTTCTGGGGGCTGCCGGAGCAGTGGAATTTATCACCTGTGTAAAATCCATACAGGACAGCTATGTCCATGAAACCGTGGGGTACCGGGTGCAGGATGAAGAATGTGACCTTGATTATGTGACAGGGCACGGAATTGAGATGGATGTTCCTTATGCCCTTACCAATTCCCTGGGATTTGGCGGACACAACGCCAGTCTGCTGGTGAAAAAGTACACAGAGTAGGAGGGGATGAGAATGGAATTTGATAAGATTATTACCTTAATTCGCACCGTTAGTGACTCTTCACTGACACATTTTCAAATGGAAGATAAGGATTTGAAACTATCCATGAAAACGAATAAGCAGCCGAAGTTTGCTGCCGGACAGGCCGTTCTGGATCCTGTGCCAACGGCACAGAGCGGGTCTGAGTTTTCTGTAAAGATAGAGGAAGAGGGACAGGAGATCCTCGCAGGAAAAGTTGTAAAGGCTCCTCTGGTGGGTACTTTTTATAATTCAGCCTCTCCGGAAGCAGGTCCTTTTGTCCATGTGGGCGACACCGTAAAAAAAGGCCAGGTTCTTGGAATTGTAGAGGCTATGAAACTGATGAATGAAATTGAATCAGAATATGACGGGGTGGTAGAGCAGGTTTTAGCAGAAAATGAGCAGGTAGTAGAATACGGACAGCCGCTGTTCGTCATTAGATAGGAGGAGATGTGAATGGAACTGGGTACCAAAGAAATTATGGAGATTATTCCTCACAGACAGCCATTTTTACTGATAGATACCGTACAGGAACTGGAGCCCGGAGTGAGGGCAAAAGGGACAAAATGTGTCAGCTTTAATGAGCCTTATTTTGCCGGACATTTTCCGGGACAGCCGGTAATGCCTGGTGTCCTGGAGATCGAAGCACTGGCTCAGCTGGGGGCAGTGGCTATCTTAAGCAAACCTGAGTGCAGGGGAAAAACTGCTTTCTTTGCGTCTATTAAGTCAGCTAAGTTCAAAGAAAAAGTGCTGCCGGGGGATGTACTGACACTGGAGATAGAGATTATAAAGCAAAAAGGGCCCATCGGGGTAGGGGCTGCGAAGGCCACCAACCAAAAGGGGAAGATTACAGCGGTTGCAGAGCTGACATTTGCAATCAGTTAGGAGTTTGTATGTTTCAGAAAATATTAATTGCCAACCGGGGAGAGATTGCCGTACGGATTATCAGAGCCTGCAGAGAACTGGGAATACAAACGGTGGCGGTCTATTCAGAGGCTGACAGGGATGCCCTGCATACACAGCTGGCAGATGAGGCCGTATGCATTGGTCCGGCCCAGGCCTCAGAGAGTTATCTGAACATGGAAAGAATCCTGAGCGCTACCATTGCTACCAAGGCAGAAGCTATTCATCCGGGATTTGGCTTTTTATCGGAGAACAGTAAGTTTGTAGAAATGTGCGAAAAATGCAGCGTGGCATTTATCGGTCCCTCTGCAGCCCTGATTAACAAAATGGGTAATAAATCTGAGGCCAGGAGAACCATGATAGAGGCAGGTGTACCGGTGGTGCCGGGGACCAGAGAGCCTGTATATACCCTGGAGGAAGCCCTGAAAGCTGCAAAGCAGATTGGCTTCCCTGTCATGATCAAAGCTTCCTCCGGAGGGGGAGGCAAAGGAATGCGCATTGCAGAATCAGAGGAAGAGTTCCCGGATAATTTTAATACGGCCCAGAGGGAATCCGTCAATGCATTTGGAGACGATACCATGTACCTGGAGCGGTATGTGGGAAGGCCAAGACATATAGAGGTACAGATTATCGCAGACAAATATGGGAATGTGGTGCAGCTGGGAGAAAGAGACTGTTCCGTTCAGAGACGGCATCAGAAGCTGATTGAGGAGTCTCCATCCAGTGCAATCACCCCGGGCCAGAGAGAAGAGATAGGCAGAACCGCTGTCCTGGCTGCCAGAGCAGTCGGGTATGAGAATGCAGGTACCATAGAATTTCTTTTGGACAGAACAGGTGAATACTTTTTTATGGAAATGAATACCAGAATCCAGGTAGAGCATCCTGTGACAGAGTTTGTCTCAGGGGTTGATCTTATAAAAGAACAGATTTCCATCGCTGCAGGTCTGCCCTTAAGTGTCAGGCAGGAGGACATATCTCTTCGGGGGCATGCCATAGAGTGCAGGATCAATGCGGAGGATCCGGCCAGAAATTTTATGCCCTGTCCGGGTACCATAGAAAACCTGCATGTGCCCGGGGGCAATGGGGTTCGGATTGACACTGCCGTGTATACGGGATATACGATCCCTCCGAATTACGACTCCATGATCATGAAGGTAATTGTATATGACAAAGACAGAGAGTCCGCCATTGCCAAGATGCGCAGCACTCTGGGGGAGGTTATCATAGAAGGGCTCAGCACGAATCTTGACTTTCAGTATGATATCCTGAACCAGGAAGATTTTATAACAGGGAATGTGACGACTCATTTTATCCAGGAGCATTACGAGTAAGGAGTGTAAAAAATGGCCCGTTTAAAAGAATTATTCAAAAAAAGTAATTATATTACACTGTCGGGAACCAGAGAGGTACCTTCTTCCCCCTCTGTTCCGGAAGGACTCTGGATGAAGTGTCCCAAATGCAAAGAGGTAATATATAAGGAAGATGTGGTGAAAAACCACTATGTGTGCCCAAAATGTCAGGGATATTTCCGTATGAAGGCAAAGACCAGAATTAAGATGATTGCAGATAAAGGTTCTTTTGAGGAATGGTTTGCCGGAATGCCGGTGTCGAATCCCTTAGATTATCCTGAATATGAGGAGAAGATTGCGCAGGTGCAGGAAAAGACCCATCTGGATGAGGCGGTACGAATCGGAAAAGCCAAGATCGAAGGGGAATCTGTGGTGATCGGTGTCTGTGACGCAAGATTCCTAATGGGAAGCATGGGATATGTGGTGGGAGAGAAGATCACAAGCTCCATCGAGCGGGCAACAGAGGAAAAGCTTCCTGTAATTCTTTACTGCTGCTCCGGAGGCGCAAGAATGCAGGAGGGAATGGTATCTCTTATGCAGATGGCGAAGACTTCGGCTGCAATCAAGCGGCACAGCCTGGCAGGACTGCTCTACCTTCCTGTTCTTACAGATCCCACCACTGGGGGAGTAACGGCCAGCTTTGCCATGCTGGGGGACATTATTTTGGCAGAACCCGGAGCGCTCATCGGATTTGCCGGTCCCAGAGTGATACAGCAGACCATTGGACAGAAACTGCCGGAGGGATTTCAGAGGGCAGAATTTCTGGTAGAGCATGGAATCATTGACGGTATTTTGACCAGAGAGAAGCAGAAAAGTACCCTTCTGGGTCTGGTGCGTCTGCATAAGAGAAACAGGTCTTATACACAGTTCTGCCAGATTCCTCTTTCTGAAATACAGGAAAAAAGTTTAGATAAGAGGCAGGGAAAGCACAGAGACGGGGGAAAAGAGATTGGGGCCTGGGAGAGGGTGCAGATCGCAAGAGACGCCGGGAGGCCTTCCAGTTTGGATTATATCCATGCAGTCTTTGATGAATTCCTGGAGCTTCACGGAGACCGGGCATTTCGGGATGACGGAGCCATCGTGGGCGGTCTGGGGCTTCTGGATGGCCAGCCGGTCACTGTCCTGGGAGTGCAGAAGGGAAAAAACACAAAGGATAATATACGCTGTAATTTCGGTATGCCCTCCCCGGAGGGATATCGGAAAGCGCTGCGTCTGATGAAGCAGGCAGAGAAATTTAACCGTCCGGTTATCAATTTTATAGATACACCGGGGGCATTCTGCGGAATCGAAGCAGAAGAGAGGGGACAGGGGGAAGCGATAGCCAGAAATCTTATGGAAATGTCAGATTTAAAAGTCCCTGTTCTGAGTATTGTGATTGGAGAGGGAGGAAGCGGAGGGGCGCTGGCCCTTGCTGTGGCAAATGAAGTCTGGATGATGGAAAATGCTACGTATTCCATTTTGTCACCGGAAGGATTTGCCTCTATCCTCTGGAAAGACAGCAAGATGGCGCCGGAGGCCTCAGAGGTTATGAAGATAACAGCCTCGGACCTTTACAAGCTGCAGATCATTGAGCGTATTATTCCGGAACCAGTCCCCGCCGGTCTTGACAATCTGGGAGAAATCGCAGAGGAACTGAAAAAAGAGATGAAATCCTTCCTTTGCCGGATGGATCAGAAAAATCCCGAGGAGATAGCCGCACTGCGCTATGAAAGGTTTAGGAGGATGTAAATGGACAGAAAACCCTTAAAAATAGGAGAACTTACGGCACGTATTCCCGTGATTCAGGGAGGAATGGGCGTCGGTGTCAGCCTGGGAGGCCTGGCAGGAAGCGTGGCTGCAGCCGGTGGTGTAGGCGTAATATCTACAGCACAGATCGGCTGGAGGGAGGAAGATTTCAAAAAAAATCCTCTGGAAGCAAATTTCCGGGCTGTAAAAAAAGAAATTGCAAAAGCAAGAGAATTGGCACAGGGCGGGATTATCGGAGTAAATATAATGGTAGCCACCCAGCACTATCAGGACTATGTAAAAACGGCAGTATCCGCAGGAATTGATCTGATTATCTCAGGAGCCGGCCTGCCCATTGATCTCCCAAAGATGGTGGAGAATTCAAAGACAAAGATAGCTCCTATTGTATCATCCCTGAAATCACTGCATGTGATCTGCAAGATGTGGGACAGAAAATATCACAGGGCCCCGGACCTGGTTGTCATAGAAGGGCCGAAAGCCGGAGGACATCTGGGATTCACAAAGGAAGAGCTCTCGGATACGGACGCCCTGGACTATGATTCTGTCATCCGCTCTATCATCCTCCAGACCAGAGAATATGAAGAGAAGTTCGGAAAAGAGATACCTGTAGTGGTTGCCGGAGGTATCTTTGACCGAGAGGATATGGATCATGCGCTCAGCCTTGGAGCGGACGGAGTACAGATGGGTACCAGATTCGTTACCACCTATGAGTGTGATGCCAGTCCGGCATATAAGCAGGCTTATATCAAGGCAGAAAAAGAAGACATCTGTATCGTCCAGAGCCCTGTGGGCATGCCGGGAAGAGCCATAAAAAATGAGTTTATGGAACGGGTGAAGGCGAAGAGACAGCCGATTCCGTATTGCTATCACTGTATCACTACCTGCAAACCAAAAGAAATACCTTACTGTATCACGGACGCTCTGGTGCAGGCGGTAGAGGGGAATGTGGATCATGGATTGCTGTTCTGCGGAGCCAATGCTTACCGCTGCAGAAAGCTGGAATATGTCAAAGATATTTTCCAGGAACTGGCTTAACTGATGCTTGAAAAAAAACAGCACTTAAGGTATAATATGTCTGCAATGGGGTACTGGTTCATACCATGTACCCTTTTTTGAGGAAAAAGTTAACAGCAATAAAAAGAGGGGCGATAGAATGAATTTGGATAGTATTCGGAAGGTTTTGGATGAAAGTAGAAATGTAGTGTGTCTGGAAGGAATCACCATCTGTGAGGACTGCGGCTGTATGAATTACCGAAGTGACAGCAGTGCCTACGCAATCGAAGAAAAGTACGGTTATTCCCCGGATGAAATGTTCAGCTCTGTGTTTTATACTACCCGTACCAAGCAGTTTTTTGATTTCTATCGCAATGAAATACTGGCCAGCCCGGGAACGCCGGGGGAGGGACTTAAGACGCTGGCCCGCATGGAAGAGGACGGCAAGCTGAATGCAATTGTTACCAGAGAGATATTTTCCCTGGCAAAGAGGGCAGGATGTAAAAATGTCATCGAATTTCACGGGAATATATACAGCAATAAATGTCCACACTGCGGTCAGGTTTTTCCCTTTGAGTATATGCTGAAAAGCAGAGATATCCCCATGTGCCATAAATGCAATGTACCGGTAAGACCTCAGGTAAGGCTGGTGGGGGAGATGGTAGATAATTATCTGATTTCCAGAGCAGCAGATGAGATCCGCAAGGCAGATACCCTGCTGGTTATCGGTTCTACCCTTCATTCCTATCTGTGTCAGACCTGTTTGAAGTACTTTATGGGAGAAAAACTGATTTTGATAAACAGGGAACCCCATTTCAGCGATGCCAATGCTGATTTCGTCTATCATGGCAGTCCGGACGAGATCCTGCCGAAGATCTATCATTAACTATAAAAGAACCAGGAGAATCATGATGAGTACAGTAAAAACAAGATTTGCCCCAAGCCCTACAGGGAGAATGCACGTAGGAAATTTAAGGACGGCTTTATATGCCTATCTGATTGCAAAACACGAGAACGGAAGCTTTATGCTGAGAATCGAGGACACGGATCAGGAACGCTTTGTGGAAGGTGCTCTTGAGATTATCTACCATACCCTGGAAGAAACCGGTCTGCTCCATGATGAAGGACCGGATAAAGACGGGGGAGTGGGTCCTTACGTCCAGAGTGAGAGAAATGCTCTGGGAATTTATAAAAAATATGCAGAGCAGCTGATTGCGCAGAGGGATGCCTATTACTGCTTCTGCGATAAAGAACGCCTGGAATCCCTTCGGACGAATGTGGCAGGCAAAGAGATTGCCATGTATGACAAGCACTGTCTATCTCTCACAAAAGAGGAGATAGAAGAAAAGCTGAAGGCGGGAGTTCCCTACGTTATCCGTTTCAATATGCCCTCCGAAGGCACTACAACCTTCCGGGATGATATCTACGGGGAAATTACAGTGCCCAACGAGGAGCTGGATGATCTGATTCTGATCAAATCCGACGGATATCCCACCTATAATTTCGCAAATGTAGTGGATGATCACCTGATGGGAATCACCCATGTGGTAAGAGGTAATGAATATCTCTCCTCTGCCCCCAAATACAACAGAATCTACGAAGCCTTCGGATGGGAGATCCCCACCTATGTGCACTGCCCTCTGATTACCAACGAGGAGCATAAAAAGCTGAGCAAACGGTCCGGACACTCATCCTATGAGGATCTCATCGATCAGGGATTTGTGACAGAAGCTATTGTCAACTACGTTGCACTTCTGGGATGGAGCCCGGAGGAGAACCGGGAGATTTATTCCCTGGAGGAACTGGTGAAGGTCTTCGACTATCATCATATGAGCAAATCACCGGCTGTGTTTGACATTGTCAAACTGAAATGGATGAACGGGGAATATATCAAAGCCATGGATTTTGATCAGTTTTATGAGAGAGCGCTTCCTTTTATTCAGAACACTCTGAGCCGGAAGGTAAATCTAAAAAAAGTAGCTGAGATGGTGAAAACAAGAATAGAGGTATTCCCTGAAATTCCGGAATTAATCGATTTTGTGGAAGATGTTCTGGAATATGACACAGAGATGTACCGCCATAAAAAAATGAAGACAACTCCGGAATCCTCTCTTAGTCTGCTGCAGGAGGTACTCCCTGTGCTGGAGGAACAAAATGATTACAGCAATGATGCACTCTATGAGCTCCTGTGCGGATTTGCAAAAGAAAAAGGATACAAAAATGGCTATGTACTGTGGCCCGTCCGCACTGCCCTCTCCGGAAAACAGATGACACCCGCCGGGGCGACAGAGATTCTGGAACTGCTGGGCAAAGAGGAATCTATCCGCAGGATTCAGGCTGCAATTGTAAAATTAGGTGCTTAATGGAATATAACGAATCACAAAAAACTGCAATTATGCATTATAAAGGTCCCTTTCTGTGTCTGGCGGGACCCGGTTCCGGGAAGACTACTGTCTTAACCCGCCGGGTTCTCCAGCTGATTGGGGAATATCAGGTGTCTCCTTCCTCTATCCTGGTAGTGACGTTTACAAAAGCCGCTGCCAGAGAGATGAAGGAGCGCTTTTTGCGTTTATCCCAAACTGCCTCCACACAGGTTACCTTCGGAACCTTTCACGGTGTGTTTTATGGGATCCTACGCCATGCCTACGGGCTGAGTGCCCGGAATATTATTGGCGAAGACCAAAAATATTCCATTTTAAGAGAACTGATACGCAGCAGCCGGCTGGAAGTCGAGGATGAAAAAGAGCTTATTACAGATATTATCGGCGAGATCAGCACGGTAAAGACAGGAAGGATTGCCCTGGAACACTACTATTCCGCGGCCTGTCCCGAAGAGTCGTTCCGTGATATCTACAGGGGTTACCAGGAAAGATGCAGGAGTGCCAGACTCCTGGATTTCGACGATATGCTGGTGTGGTGCTATGAACTGCTCACGCAGAGGGAGGACATAAGGAAAGCCTGGCAGAATAAGTTTAAGTATATCCTGGTAGACGAATTTCAGGATATTAATAAGCTGCAGTATGAGATAATAAAGATTCTGGCCCTGCCTCAAAACCATCTCTTTATAGTGGGAGATGATGATCAGTCCATCTATGGCTTCCGGGGAGCCAAACCTCAAATTATGCTTCAGTTTCCGGAAGAGTATCCGGATGCGGGGAGGGTAACTTTGGCCTGCAATTACCGCTCTACCAAGAGAATTCTGGAAGCCAGCCAGAATGTAATCCATCACAATCAGGAGCGTTTTCCCAAGGAGATAAAAACCATAAATGAGCTGGGGGATCCTATCGAAGTCAGGGGATTCGAAACAGAAATCCTGGAAAACCGCTGGGTGAGGGACCGGATACTGAAAGCAAAAGAGGCGCAGGAGCCCCTGGAAGAAATCGCCGTTCTGTTTCGGACCAACCTGGGGGCAAGATATCTGGTGGAAATGCTCATGGAGTACCAGCTTCCTTTTCATATGAGAGATCTGCTGCCCAATCTCTATGAGCACTGGATTACCAGGGATCTGCTGGCATATATCCAGATTGCCCTGGGTGACAGAAGCAGGAAAAATTTTTATCAGATTATGAACCGGCCCAACCGCTATCTGTCCCGGGATTCGGTGGACTCCGGCGAATTTTCTTTTGAAGGGCTGCGCTGGTATTATGAGGATAAGGAATGGATGTGCGACAGGATTGACCGGTTGGAGGAGGATCTCAGGATCCTAAAGGGCATGACTCCCTATGGTGCGGTCAATTATATCCGGAAGGGGATAGGATATGAGGCTTATCTGAAAGAATATGCAGTGTACCGCAGGATAAAAGCAGAAGATCTGCTGGAAACCCTGAGAGAGATACATGAGAGTACCAAGGGATACCGAAGTTTTGCTGCATGGTTTGCCCACATGGAAGAGTTCTCCGAAAAGCTGAAAGAGCAGGCAAAACACCAGTCGGAACAAAAAGAGGGTGTTACCATTTCCACTCTGCACAGCATCAAAGGGCTGGAGTATGATGAGGTATATATACTGGATGTAAACGAAGGGGTGATGCCCTATCACAAAGCGGTGCTGGAAGAGGAGATAGAAGAAGAACGGCGGCTTTTTTATGTGGGTATGACGAGAGCCAGGAAGCGGCTTCACCTGTGCTATTCCGACGAAAAACAGGAGATGTCCCGTTTCCTGGAAGAGATGAAAGTCAGAAATACTAATTTCTCCTTCTAAAAACAGATTGTCCTCATATATTGTTTTAAAGAGGTGAGGAACATTAAGAAGGAACCCATTATTCAATTATTTCCTCTGTCAGTCAGGGGAATTCTGTCCAAAGCCCGGATGGATATGGACAATGTCTATGAGATACGTCTTCGGGTCAATGCTCCTTTGATTGTAGTTTACCAGGGTACAGAATATTTCCTGACCCGGGAGGGGCAGTTTACACATAGGAGAGAAAACGCATATCTGGTCAGCGCCCAGGAAGTGAAAGAGACTATGGGATACGTAAGCAGTTATTCCCTGTATGCCTTTGAGGATGAAGTCCGCCAGGGATTTATCACTATTCAGGGCGGCCACCGTGTGGGAATCGCAGGCAAGGCTGTCATGGAGGGGGACAAGGTGAAAAGCGTGAAATATATATCTTATGTAAATCTGCGCCTGTCCCATCAGATAAAAGGCTGTGCCACATCGATTATGCCCTACCTGATACAGGAAGATACCATTTATCACACCCTTCTTATATCTCCGCCCAGATGCGGAAAGACTACTATGCTTCGGGACATTATCCGCCAGATCTCTGACGGATGGGATAAATTTCCCGGGATCACTGTGGGGGTGGTGGATGAGCGATCCGAAATCGGAGGATCCTACCTGGGCATTGCCCAGAATGATCTGGGGATTCGGACGGATATTCTGGACTGCTGTCCGAAAGCCGAGGGTATGATGATGCTGATCCGGTCTATGTCGCCCTCAGTAGTGGCGGTAGACGAGCTGGGGGATTATGAGGACATTCACGCCATCGAATCTGTAATCCACTGCGGCTGCAGACTGCTGGCCACAGTTCACGGAAGCACCATAGAGGATATTAAGAGGAAGCCTCTTATGCAGCGTCTGATGAATGAACGCATCTTTGACAGGTATGTGATTCTGAAAAAAGAGAAACAGGCGGGAACTGTACATGCAATCTATGATGCCAGAGGCAGCTGCCTCTATCAGGGGAGTGGTACATCATGATCAAAGTGATAGGAATCTGTCTCGTGATAGGTGCATCTTCCGGCATCGGATATCTGATGAGCCTGTCTCTGACAAAGAGATACCAGCAGCTGAAAACTATCAGGAGACTGCTTCTCTTTTTAAAAGGGGAAATCTCCTATGGCAAATCTACATTGCCGGAGGCTCTGGACCAGATCGGTCAGAAGCTTCCGGAACCTTTCCATTTATTTCTTACAGAAGTGGCCCGCAAGGCCTGCCAATACGACGGGCGGACCTTTCAGGAGCTTTTCGCAGAAGGTGTGGATGAACATCTGTCATCCAGCAGCCTTACCCCAAAAGATAAAGAAAGTCTAAAACAGATTGGCCAGTATCTGGGATACCTGGATATTGCCATGCAGATAAGCACGCTGGAATTGTACCAGCAGGAGCTGGAACTGGAATTGAAAGAAATCGAGGCTACCATTCCGGCAAAAAAGAGAATCTATCAGAGCCTGGGTGTGATGGGCGGACTGTTTCTGGCCATTGCACTGGCATAAATCTGTACAAAGGGGGAGGGGAAGTTGGAAGTAAGTCTCTTATTTAAAATAGCGGCAGTGGGAATCCTGGTATCCGTATTATGTATGGTATTGAAGCACAGCCAGAGAGAGGAACAGGCATTCTTAACCAGCCTTGCGGGATTAATCCTGGTTTTATTCTGGGTACTTCCCTATATCTATGATTTATTTCAAACCATAAAAGATTTATTCTCCCTGTAAACGGGAAAAGAGGTGGTGGAACACATGGAGATGATAAAAGTAGCTATTCTCGGGATGGCTGGGATTCTACTGGGCATTTTCCTGAAGGGGGTAAAGCCGGAGTATTCTATTTATATCAGCCTGGGAGTCAGCCTGTGTATTTTTACATATGCCATAGGGAAGCTGGAATATCTCTTTGATTCCGTAAACCAGCTTCAGGAATACCTGCCGATCAGCACGTCCTACCTGACCACGCTGCTGAAAATGATAGGAATCACTTATATCGGCCAGTTTACATCCGGAATCTGCAAGGATGCCGGGTATGGTTCTATCGGCAATCAGATAGAGGTATTCAGTAAATTATACATTATGGTCATCAGTATGCCTGTACTTCTGGCTGTTATGGAGACCATTCACGGGTTTCTGTCATGAAAGGCCATGCCCCCTTTCGCATCGGTCTGGCCGCCGCTGTGCTTTTTATACTGATTCTGGGAAATATCCAGTCTGTCAGTGCATCGGATCAGGAAGAAGAAATTATTGAAGCAGTACCTCCTTCAGAGTCGGAAAAGACCCGGGAGGAGATTCAGATGCAGGAAACCATGGAGGACAAGGGCAGAGAGATCGAAGACAGTATGATGGAAGATATGGACCTGAATCAGGTGCAGGAAGCTATCACAGAACTTCTTGGAGAGAACAGCTTCGATCTGGGAACGGCCATGGAGCGGCTGATGAACGGGGAACAGATTTTTACCAAAGAGAATTTCAGAGAAGTCATACAGCAGGTGCTCCTTACCTCCTTTTCCGTGGAGAAGGAGACGATGGTTCATGTACTTTTGCTGGTCTTGCTTGCAGCTCTCTTTACTAATTTTTCCAACGTTTTTGAGAATGGTCAGATTGGGGAGATTAGTTTTTACATGATTTATATGCTTCTTCTTGCCGTGCTGATCCATTCCTTCGGCACGCTAAGCAGCCAGGTACATGATACACTGACAGGGCTTACCACCTTCATGAAGGCTCTGGCACCCGCGTATTTTCTGGCCATCACTGTATCTACCGGTGCAGGGACAGCCATGATGTTTTATGAAATGGTGCTGATTTTAATCTATCTGGTACAGGTTCTGCTTCTCACCGTGATCCTTCCCGGCATCAATGTGTTTGTGCTTCTTGAACTGGTAAATTATCTGCACAGTGAAGATTTTCTCTCAAAGATGGCAGAATTGATGAAGACATTAATTGAGTGGACACTTAGAACTTGCCTGGCAGTGGTGGTGGGACTTCAGGTGGTGCAGAATATGGTCACCCCTGCACTGGATTCCCTGAAGCGAACCTTTCTGGGGAAGACTGCCAGCGCCATTCCAGGGATTGGAAATGCGGTGGATGCGGTGACTGAGGTAGTACTGGGCACTTCCGTGCTGGTGCGCAATTGCCTTGGTGTAGTGGCGATTATAGTTTTGGTGATTCTGGGCCTCTCCCCTCTGATTAAAATGGGGTTTACCACGATTCTGTATAAATTTCTGGCAGCTCTCACCCAGCCTATATCGGACAAGCGGATGGTGGGCTGCCTTAGTACTATCGGGGAAGGATGTGCCCTGCTGTTAAGGGTGCTTCTTACCGTTGAGGTGTTGTTCATGATCACAATTGCTATACTGGCCACATCATTTTTTCAGACATAATTACGGAATACGGCGCATATTTTCCAACAGGGGAGGGACAAGAAATGACCCAGCAAATCTACAAATGGATGGAAAATCTGGCGTATTTTTTTATCTTTCTGTCTGCGGTGCTGAACTTTATGCCGGATAACAGCTACCGGAAATATGTACAGTACTTTATGGGGATTTTGCTGATGTTGTTATTACTGTCCCCTATTCTTCAATTCCTGAATATAGATGAACGGATAGAGACTTCTTTTTATGACTATCTTCAGGAGGAGGAATCCCGTCAGCTGCAGCAGTGGGAGGATTACGCGCAGGAACTGGAAGAGAAATACAATGTAAAAATGTATCAGGAGGAGGGGATGACACAATAAACGGACTGCCTAAGAATTTAAAAAAGGAACAGCTGGTAGTAGTGCTTCTGGTGGGAATACTGCTGCTGATCATTGCATTGCCCACAAAAGAGAAGGAAAAGGACAGCACCAGTGAGACGTCTCTTCCGGATACAGAAAAATCAGACACCCGGGAACTTACAGGGAGGCAGATGGAGACAGAGCTGGAACAGGCTCTTTCCAATGTGGAGGGGATCGGAAAGGTACAGGTAGTGCTTACCTTTGAAGATACGGGAGAAAAAGTGGTGGAGAAAGATTCAGATGCCACGGTATATGCGAAAGATTCCAAGGGAAATCAAACCCCCTATGTTTCCACAGAGATACTGCCCCGAATCAAAGGTGTGCTGGTGATTGCCCAGGGAGGTGATAATGCAGTGGTAAATCAAAATATTCGGGAGGCAGTTATGGCATTATTTCAGGTGGAAGCCCATAAAATTAAAGTAATGAAAATGAAATAGAGGAGAATCCAAGTGAAGAAAATTTTTAAGAAAAATCAGGTAATTATTACTGCCCTGGCAATCATGATAGCAGTGGCCGGATACATCAATTATTCGGACAGTCATCTGGGGATGGGCAAATCGCTTAAGAAAGCAAGCTCCGAAGATGTTAAAAATTCATCCGATGAGGATTCTAAAACCACAGCAGATATGGACAGTGTACTTCAGGATATTGACAGTCTGGACACAGATCTTACCGATGAGACAGCCCTGCTGGAAGAAAACAGTCAGGATACAGCAGATGCCAGTACGACAGATGCTAATGTAGAGACTCCGGGGGAGGCAGTACTTACAGGTGCTTCCACCTTTGTAGCACAGGCCAAGATCAGCAGGGAGCAGGTCCGATCCGCCAACAAAGAAACTCTGCTGGAGATTATCAACAATGCCAATATTTCTGACGAGCAGAAACAGGAAGCAGTGGCATCCATGGTGCAGATGACAGATTTGGCAGAGCAGGAAGAGGCGGCAGAGCTGCTTCTGGAAGCAAAAGGCTTTGAAAATGTGGTGGTGAATCTTACCAGTGACTCTGCGGACGTCATAGTACCCGATTCTGAGCTGGATGATGCCAAGAGAGCTCAAATCGAAGATATTGTTAAGAGGAAAACCAGTGTAGCTCCTGAAAATATCGTAATTACTCCCATGAGTCAGGCACAGTCATCAGACGACGGAACAGAGGGGGAAGAGTAATTTTAAAATCCCTTGACACCGTTTCCCGGGTATACTAAAATATTCAGAGCGTGTAAAATCACGGTAACCTTGGAAAAATAAGAAAATTACAGTTCGCACAGGAGGATGCTATCGTGCCTGATTATACAAATGAAATAAAAAAGAGACGTACATTTGCAATCATTTCTCATCCGGATGCCGGCAAAACCACCCTTACGGAAAAATTTCTTCTCTACGGGGGAGCGATCAACCTGGCAGGGTCAGTAAAAGGAAAAGCAACAGCCCGCCATGCGGTGTCTGACTGGATGGAGATTGAAAAAGAGAGAGGTATCTCTGTCACGTCTTCTGTACTGCAGTTTAACTACGACGGTTATTGCATTAACATACTGGATACCCCGGGACATCAGGATTTCTCGGAGGACACATATCGAACCTTAATGGCTGCAGATTCTGCAGTCATGGTTATTGACGGTTCCAAAGGCGTTGAAGCTCAGACCAGAAAGCTTTTTAAAGTCTGTGTCATGAGACATATCCCTATTTTTACATTTATTAACAAGATGGACAGAGATGCCAACGATACCTTTGACTTGCTGGATGAAATCGAAAAAGAGCTGGGAATTGCCACCTGTCCCATTAACTGGCCCATTGGTTCCGGAAAGGAATTCAAGGGTGTCTATGACAGAAACAGCAAAAGTGTGCTGACCTTTTCCGATACTATGAAAGGTACAAAAGAGGGTGTTGAAAGTGAAATCCCCATCGGGGACCCTAAGTTCGACGAGGCCGTGGGGGAAGAGGCCAAGGAGCTCTTAATGGAAGAAATCGAGCTGCTGGACGGCGCCAGTGCGGAGTTTGATTTGGAAAAAGTGAGCAAAGGTGAACTTTCCCCTGTGTTTTTCGGGTCGGCGCTGACGAACTTTGGCGTGGAGACCTTTTTAAAGCATTTTCTTCAGATGACCTCATCTCCCCTTCCCAGAAAGGCTGATGTGGGAATCATTGATCCGATGAAGGAAGACTTTTCAGCCTTTGTATTCAAGATTCAGGCTAATATGAACAAAGCCCACAGGGACAGAATTGCCTTTATGCGTATCTGTTCCGGCAAGTTTGATGCAGGGATGGAGGTATACCATGTACAGGGGGAAAAGAAGATGCGCCTGTCTCAACCCCAGCAGATGATGGCCCAGGATCGACACATTGTAGACGAGGCATATGCGGGAGACATCATCGGCGTATTTGATCCTGGTATTTTTTCTATCGGAGATACCATCTGTATGTCAAATAAGAAGTTTGCCTATGAGGGAATTCCCACTTTTGCTCCGGAGCATTTTGCCAGAGTACGCCAGTTAGATACTATGAAAAGAAAACAATTCATCAAGGGAATCAACCAGATTGCCCAGGAAGGTGCGATTCAGATCTTTCAGGAACTGAACACGGGAATGGAAGAGATTATTGTGGGAGTGGTAGGCGTCCTGCAGTTTGATGTGTTAAAATACCGCTTGGAAAATGAATATAAAGTAGATATTCGTCTGGAAAATCTTCCCTATGAACATATTCGCTGGATAGAGAACAAAGACGAGATCGATGTGAAAAAGATAACCGGGACTTCAGATATGAAGAAGGTTATGGATTTAAAAGGAAATCCGCTGCTTCTGTTTGTAAACAGCTGGAGCATCGGAATGACACTGGACAGAAACGATGGACTGCGGTTGGCAGAGTTTGGTAAGAATTAGAGGGGAAGGCACTGTGATACGGAATGTGGAGCGGTGCCTTTTTTGTAACTTAATTTAGCTCTGGGGAATTCATGCCGGGAGGTGAGATGGCAGGAGGACGGTGAGAGAAATGGCGCGGCAGCGGGCTGGCTGGGTTGGGCGGGAGGCTTAAGTTCCGGGGACACCTCCGTCGTGAAGAGAGTCTAAGACAAAACCGGAATCCCCCCCGGAGCACCGTTCGTATGTGCAAAGAATGCTTAATGTGCATTCTCTGCCCATGCTCACTTTTTTTCGGCCTGGACTGCCGAAAAAATCTCCGGTGTGAATCCCGTTTTTGCCTAAGACTCTCTACTCACTCCTACGGAATCGTCCGCGGACCTTAAGCCTCCCGCCCAACCCAGCCAGCCCGCTGCCGCGGGATTTCTCTCACCTGAGTATGGGAAATTTCAGGATGAGGGAGATTTTTGACAGTTTATTCAAAACATTGAGTTATCAATAGTGCTAAACAAGTAGATGAAAAGTGTACAAGGTTCGACCTCCTCCATCCGTTTTCCGTGAATGTTAAGTGAGTCTCTATCAGGTCAAGGGGGGCGGTCTTGGGGCCGGGGGAGCCGGTGTATCTGCGCAGACTGCGGAGTGCGTCCGAAGATCCACTGCCAGCGGTCACTTAGGAGCGAAGGCTCTCCTGAGCTTCTTAGTGAACGGCTAGGCAGTTAGCTAAGGAGAAACGCAGCAGCAAGCAGATACACCGGCTCCCCCGGCCCCAAGACCGCCCCCCTTGACCGTCCATCTGCGTCTCTCTTGACCGTCCATCTGCGTCTCTCTTGACCATCAGATCGTCTGCACCTCTCCACTCGCTGCCTATACACCGCGAGCTTCGCATTGACAGCTTTCCCTTTTCTTAGTACCATAGAGATAGAAAACTTAATATGGAGGAATTAAGATATGAAGAAGAAAGTATTGCTATGGATTGGGATCTTGGCGATGTGTACTTTTGCAGCTGGATGCGGCGGGAATGATAAGCAGGAAAAAACAGCCGCAACTGACACGGAGGCAACGGACGGGAAAAAGGAAGAATCCAAGGCAGAGGAGACAGCCAAGGAGGACACAAAGGCAGAAGAATCGGCAGAAAAGGCAGAAGAGCCTGAGGAGAAGACGGAAGAATCAGGAGAACCGGAAGAATCGGCGGTGCCCTATGTAAAGGGAACAGTGACAGACAATGTCTATGAAAGCAGCTGGCTGAATATGAAGATCACGCTGCCGGAAGACCTGTTATTCCTCACGGAGGAGGAAATACAGGAAGTGGCCGATACTGGCGAGGAGAATATGAACGAGGAAGGACAGGCAGCTGTGGCTGAGATGGAGGATACTTCTGTATATGAGCTAATTGCCAGAAATGCAACTCAGGATTTTACTGCTACACTTTTAACTGAGGACAGCCCTATGGCGAATATTACAGCCGACCAGTATCTTCAGGCAGTAAAGTCGGAGCTGCAGAGTTTTACCACAGATGAGATGGATTACACATTCTCCGATGAGATTGCCACTGTATCCATTGGGGGTCAGGACTATCAGCAGATGACAACCAGTGTTACCTATATGGATGTTAATATGCATCAGGATTACTGTACGAGAAAACAGGATAACAAAATTATCACCTGGATTCTGGTTTACACAGATGATAGTGCGGCTGCAAAAGATGCTTTTTTTGCTTCCATAGGGACGCTGCAATAAATAAATTTTTCCATACTCCTTTTATTTTCAGGTGAAATTTGTTATAATAACCACCAAGAGAATAGCCTTAGGAGGTTTTTGATTATGGCAGAAAAGAGAAATACTTATAAAATACATGATAACGGCAATCTGGGAGAAGTACAGATTGCAGATGAGGTGGTTGCAATTATCGCAGGCTTGGCTGCTACAGAGGTAGAGGGAGTTGCTTCCATGGCCGGGAATATCACGAATGAACTGGTTGGAAAACTGGGGATGAAGAATTTGTCCAAAGGTGTCAAGGTAGATGTCCTGGAAGATGTGGTATGTGTAGATCTGGCGCTGAATATAGATTACGGTTACAACATACTGGAAACAAGCAAGAAGGTTCAGGAGAGAGTGAAGACGGCCATCGAAAATATGACCGGACTGACAGTATCCGATGTAAATGTCCGCATTGCAAGTGTGGAGATGGAAAATAATAAGTAGACCTTTTACAATTGAGAAACATCCGGTTCACAGAAGAATCGTTCTGGCTGGTATCATTAAGGTGTCTCTGAAAAAGGCACCTTTTTCTCTTTGCAGAAGTGAAATTAAACGTGGAGGACGGAATGGGAAGAAGAGAACTTCGTGAAAATATATTTAAACTGCTTTTTGTAAGCGAATTCAATACACCGGAAGAGATGCCGGAGCAGATCAGTCTGTATTTTGAACAGCTGGGGGAACTCAGCCAGAAGGATCAGATGTATATGGAAGAGAAATATAAAAAGGTGCGGAATGTACTGGATGAGATAGACAGCCTGATCAATGAGGCGGCAAAAGGATGGAAAACTTCCCGTATGGGAAAGGTAGACCTCACGATTCTGCGCCTGGCTGTCTACGAGATGAATTACGATCCCGATGTACCGGTAAAAGTAGCCATTAATGAGGCCATTGAGATAGGAAAGCGATTTGGCCAGGATGAATCCGCAGCCTTTATCAACGGAATTTTGGGAAATATCGCTAAGGAGAAGGAATGAGCAGTATTTATTCTGTAACCCAGGTCAATACTTATATTAAGAACATGTTTACCCAGGATTTTTTTCTGAATAAGATATATGTAAAGGGTGAAGTATCCAACTGTAAATACCATACCTCGGGTCACATTTATTTCTCTCTGAAGGATGAGAGCGGAACCATTGCCTGTGTCATGTTCGCCGGAAGCCGTAAGGGACTTGCTTTTTCCATGAAAAACGGTGATAAGGTCATTGTTGGCGGAAGTGTCAGCGTATACGAGAGGGACGGAAAATATCAGCTTTATGCCAAAGAGATTACCCTGGAGGGCGCCGGTCTTCTGTACGAACGGTATCTGGCACTGAAAAAAGAGCTGGAAGAGATGGGAATGTTTGCACAGGAATATAAACAGCCCATTCCCCGGTTTATAAAAACCCTGGGAGTGGTGACCGCGCCAACGGGGGCTGCTGTACAGGATATCCGCAATATATCATATAGAAGAAACCCGTTTCTGCAGATTATTCTCTACCCTGCCCTTGTCCAGGGAGAGGGCGCCAAAGAGAGCATTGTCAGAGGAATTGAAAAACTGGATGCCCTGGGTGTGGATGTTATTATTGTAGGACGAGGCGGAGGTTCCATTGAAGACCTCTGGGCTTTTAATGAGGAGGAAGTAGCCAGAGCTATTTTCAACTGCAGTACCCCCATCATATCGGCAGTGGGACATGAGACAGATACTACCATAGCTGATTATGCGGCGGATCTCAGAGCCCCCACACCATCTGCAGCGGCAGAATTGGCGGTAGACGATATGCGCGGGCTTATGGACCTTATGTATGAATATTCCAGACGTCTGACAAGGGGGATGGAGAACCGGGTGCTTTTAGAGAAAGGACGGCTGGAACAGTACAGGACAAAGCTTAGCTTTTTAAGCCCAGCCAGCCAGATTCGGGAAAAACGCCAGAGACTGATAGATCTCGAGGATAAGATGCGGGAAAGCATGAAGCGAAACATCCTTGATTCCCGCCAGGAGCTGAATATTTATATTGAGCGAATGAAAGGATTATCCCCGCTGAATAAGCTGAATCAGGGATTTTCCTATGTGGAAGATGATAATCATCATGCAGTAACCAGCGTTACTCAAGTGGAACCCGGTGAGCATCTGATAATACAGGTTACAGACGGTATGATTCATACCTCTGTGGAAAAAACGGAAACTGCAGACAGAGGAGTTGGAATAAATGGCAGATAAAAAGCAAAGCAGAACCATAGAAGAGGCAATGAAATCTCTGGATGCGATTGTGACGCAGCTGGAGAGCAGAGAAATTTCACTGGAAGATTCTTTTAAGGTCTACCAGGAGGGAATGGAGCTATTAAAATACTGCAACAGTAAGATAGATAAAGTAGAAAAGAAAATGCTTCAGATGGATGAAAATGGAGAACTCAGTGAATTTTAAAGAGGAATTACAGAAGAAGACAGAGCGTGCGGAGCGTATCATCCGCAGATATCTTCCCGCAGAGGAAGGATTTTCACAGAGAATGGCGGAGGCAGTAAACTACAGCATGACAGCTCCGGGCAAGCGGCTCAGGCCTATCATGATGGAGGAGGCATACCTCTTATTCCTTGGAAGAGACCGAATGGCAATAGAGCCTTTCATGGCTGCCCTGGAGATGATTCATACCCATTCGCTGATCCACGATGATCTTCCTGCTCTGGATAATGATGATTATCGGAGAGGAAAAAAGACAACCCATGTGGTATACGGAGAGGCTGCGGCTATTCTTGCCGGAGATGCACTGCTGAACTATGCCTATGAAACCGCTTTTCTGGCATTTCAGAGTAATACGGATCCTGCTGTGATAGGACAGGCTCTGGAGATCCTGGGAAGAAAAACCGGAATCCACGGAATGCTGGGAGGCCAGGGTGTGGATGTGGAAAACGACGGCATACCAATAAACAGGGAGATGCTGAATTATATCTATAGAAATAAAACATCGGCCTTGATCGAAGCTGCGCTGATGACTGGTGCAGTGCTTGCAGGTGCAGAGAAATATGAGCTTGAGGCCATGGAACGAATCGGAAGAAACATCGGACTGGCGTTTCAGATTCAGGACGATATTCTGGATGTCACAGGGGATGAGAAGGAGCTGGGAAAACCAGTTCACAGCGATGAGAAGAATCACAAGACAACCTGGGTAACTCTGCAGGGACTGAAAGATGCTCATAAAGAGGCAGAGAAGCTGACGCAGGAGGCAGTATGTGAGCTGTCGTCACTGACAGGAGATGGTGAATTCCTTATATCACTGATTTCTTCCCTGAGCGGCAGAAAAAAGTAGAGGTGAAGCTACCAATGATTTTAGATAAGATAAATCAGCCAAACGATATAAAAAAAATACCGCTGGAGGAATTCCCCCAGCTTGCCTCAGAGATCCGTCAGTTTCTGATAGAATCCCTGAGTAAGACTGGGGGGCATCTGGCCTCCAATCTGGGTGTGGTAGAGCTTACTATGGCGCTCCACAATGTCATGGACCTTCCCACAGATAAGATCATCTGGGATGTAGGACACCAGTCTTACACCCACAAAATCCTGACCGGAAGAAAGGATGGGTTTGAGAATCTTAGAAAATATCAGGGGATGAGCGGATTTCCGAAAAGGTGTGAAAGCCAGTGCGATTCTTTCGACACAGGGCACAGTTCCACCTCTGTTTCCGCAGGCCTGGGATATGTGGCAGGGCGGGATCTCAAAGGGGAAAATTATCGTGTGGTGTCTGTAATCGGCGACGGGGCCCTTACCGGGGGGATGGCTTATGAAGCGCTGAACAATGCCTCAGAGCTGAAAACAAATTTTATTATAGTACTAAATGACAATAAGATGTCCATCTCTGAAAATGTAGGAGGTATTTCCCAGTATCTGGGGAATATACGCACTGCCGAAGCCTACACCGGACTGAAAATGAGTGTGACGAAGAGCCTCAATAAAATGCCCAGTGTGGGACCAGCAATTGTAAAAAAGATACACAAGACAAAAAGCAGCATCAAGCAGCTTTTTATTCCGGGAATGTTTTTTGAAGATATGGGCATTACCTACCTGGGACCTGTGAACGGCCATGACATCCGCCAGACTATGCGTGTGCTTAATGAAGCCAAAAAGGTGGAGGGAGCAGTCATTGTCCATGTCCTTACAGAAAAAGGAAAGGGATATGAACCCGCTATGCGCCATCCCGCAAGGTTCCACGGAACCACTCCCTTTGATATCACCAACGGCATACCCACAAGCAGCGGGAATAAAGCAAGCTACACGGACATATTTTCCACAGTTATGAGAAAGTTCGGCGACAGGAATCCGGATGTGGTGGCAGTGACTGCAGCCATGCCGGACGGGACGGGACTGAAGCGATTCCGGAATATGTTTCCAGACCGCTTCTTTGATGTGGGAATTGCGGAGCAGCATGCAGTTACCTTTGCCGCGGGTCTGGCGCTGGGCGGTCTGATACCTGTGGTTGCCATCTATTCCTCTTTTTTGCAGAGAGCATTTGACCAGGTGATTCATGATGTCTGCATGCAGAACCTACATGTAGTATTTGCCATTGATCGGGCAGGACTGGTAGGAAGCGATGGGGAGACCCATCAGGGATGCTTTGATTTGTCTTATCTCTCTCTGATTCCCAACATGACAGTGATGGCTCCGAAAAACAAGTGGGAACTGTCGGATATGCTGAAATATGCCGTGGCTTATGACGGGCCTATTGCCATCAGATATCCCAGAGGGGAGGCCTATGACGGCCTTGAGGAGTACAGGGAAGAGATTCGCTGCGGAAAAGGAGAATGGATCTACAGAGAGTCGGGGATTCTGCTGCTGGCAGCAGGGAGTATGGTGAAAACAGCGGTGAAGATCAGAGAGATGCTGAAGGAAAAGGGATACAGGGTGTCTCTGGTGAATGCCAGATTTGTAAAGCCTATTGATACAGAGATTATCTGTGAAGCCGCAAAGGATCACGGCCTCATCGTCACTCTGGAGGAAAATGTAAAGAGCGGCGGGTTTGGGGAGCATGTGGCGGACTGTGTGAGTACCAGGAAGCTTCCGGTTAAGGTGATGATCCGTGCATTGCCGGATCGGTTTGTAGAGCAGGGGAATGTAGGAATGCTCCACCAAGAGGTGGGGCTGGATCCTGAGGCAGTATGCCAATCCATACTGGAGGAAGAAGCTATATGAAAGAGCGTTTAGATGTTTTACTGGTAAACCGGAACCTTGCCGCTTCCAGAGAAAAAGCCAAAGCAGTAATAATGTCAGGGAATGTATTTGTAGAAGGACAGAGGGAGGACAAGGCCGGAACTATGTTTCCGGATACGGTGGAGATCACAGTCAAAGGGAATCCTCTGAAGTATGTGAGCAGAGGAGGCCTGAAGCTGGAGAAAGCCATGACACATTTTGGCCTGGAGCTCGCTGGAAAAGTATGCATGGACGTAGGTTCCTCCACCGGAGGATTTACAGACTGCATGCTTCAGAACGGAGCAGTTAAAGTATATGCAGTGGATGTGGGGCATGGGCAGCTGGACTGGAAACTGCGTCAGGACGAACGGGTCATCTGTATGGAGAAAACCAATATCCGTTATGTGCTTCCGGAGCACATACAGGAGGCGCCGCAGTTTGTTTCTATCGATGTATCCTTTATCTCCCTCACTAAAGTTTTGCTGCCGATTCGGGAGCTTATGGCAGAGGCAGGGGAAATTGTCTGTCTGATCAAACCTCAGTTTGAGGCAGGAAGAGAAAAGGTTGGCAAAAAGGGGGTAGTCAGGGACCCCCAGGTTCATGAGGAAGTGATACGGAAAGTAATCGATTACGCACAAAGCATCTCCTTTCGGGTTCTGCATCTGGAATTTTCCCCGATCAAAGGACCGGAGGGAAATATCGAATATTTGCTGCATCTGGGAAAATTCCCCGGGGAGGAGAACACACAAAGACAGGTGACAGCAGAGATAAAAGAAATTGTAGAAAAGGCACACGGTACATTAGACTGACAGGTGAGGGATATGAAAAAATTCTACATAATTACAAACAGCAGTAAAGATGAAGGATTGACAGTGACAAAAGAGATCGTGGGCTATCTGAAGGCGCAGGGATGCCAGTGTACCATACAGACAGAAAGAGACCGGGATCCGAATGCAGGTTATCACTATACGAATGTAAAGCTGATTCCGGAAGATGCGGACTGCGTCATCGTTCTGGGCGGGGACGGAACCCTGCTCCAGGCAGCCAGGGATGTGATAGACCGTCAGATCCCTCTGCTGGGCATCAATATGGGAACACTGGGGTATCTGGCAGAGATAGATCGTGATTCCATCGGTCCTGCCATTGATCATCTGATACGGGATGAGTATGAAATAGAGAGAAGAATGATGCTCACAGGGGATATGTACCGGGGAAGGGAGATTATAGCCTCAGATATTGCCCTGAACGATATCGTGATTGTCAGGGACGGACCAATGAGGATGGTCAGGTTCAAAAATTATGTTAACGGTGAGTTCCTGAATACCTACACTGCAGACGGAATTATAATATCAACACCTACCGGATCCACCGGATACAGCCTTTCGGTGGGCGGACCCATTGTATCGCCCGGAGCTTCTATGATTATGATGACACCTATAGCGCCTCATACGCTGAACACAAGAAGTATTATATTTTCTTCCGAGGATGAGATAACGGTGGAGATCGCGCAGGGGAAATCAAAAGGAGATGCCAAGGCGATCGCAAGCTTTGACGGGGATACGGATCTCACCATGACAACCGGAGATCGCATAGTGATACGCAGGGCTAAACCAGATACTCAGATTATAAAGATCAGTAATCTGAGCTTTTTAGAGGTGCTGCGGCAAAAGATGAGTACCAGCTAATGTGTGAGGATAACATCTCGGGAGGGTACAAAACATGAAGATAGCAAGACATTCAAAAATTATTGAATTAATCAATCAATATGATATTGAAACACAGGAAGAGCTTGCCGACAAGCTGCAGGAGGCTGGGTATAAGGTTACACAGGCCACTATTTCCAGGGATATCCGGGAACTTAAACTTACAAAAATAGCGGATGGAATCGGACGTTCCAGATATGCGGTTCTCGAAAACAAGAATCAGAATATGAGTGAAAAATACACCAGAGTGCTGAAGGACGCATTCCTATCCATGGATATGGCTCAGAATATCCTGGTAATCAAGACGGTATCCGGGATGGCTATGGCCGCGGCCGCAGCCCTGGATGAACTGAACTGGGAAGAGATCGTCGGATGTATTGCAGGGGACAATACGATCATGTGTGCGGTAAAAAGTGTAGATGAAACGCTGCTGCTCATGGAGAAAATCCGACGGATCCTGGAAAACTGAAGAAAGATCAGAAGAAGAGAGTGTAAAGGAGCAAAGATATGCTGGTTAATTTACACGTAAAAAATTTGGCACTGATAGATGAAATTGAAGTGGATTTTGATGAAGGTCTTAATATTTTAACCGGTGAAACCGGAGCGGGTAAGTCTATTATTATAGGCTCTATTAGTCTTGCCCTCGGAGGCAAGATGTCCCGGGACATGATCAGGGAAAATGCACCCTTTGCGCTGGTAGAATTGGTATTTTCTGTAAATAATCCTAAAATTCTGGAAGAATTGAAGAAACAGGATATTTTTGCAGAAGACGGGCAGATTATCATTACCAGAAAGATTACAGGAAACCGAAGCATCAGTAAGATAAACGGAGAAGCCTGCACGGTTGCCCAGATTCGGGAAGCCGCCGGCAAATTGCTGGATATTCATGGCCAGCACGAACATCAGTCTTTATTATATCCCGCAAAACAGCTGGAGATACTGGATGAATATGGGAAGGATAATCTGGCGGGCAGCATCCAAAAAGTAAGAGAGGCTTTCCGCAGATACAAAAAAATGCAGGAAGAACTGGCGGAATACCAGATGGACGAAGAGCAGAGAACCCGTGAAATATCATTTCTGGAATTTGAGATTAAGGAGATCACAGACGCAGATCTGAAGAATGGCGAGGACGAGGAGCTGGAGCAGAGGTATCGAAAACTGCTGAACGGAAAGAAAATTCTGGAGAACGCTTCACAGGTATACCAGATGTGTGCAGCAGACAGCGGCTGCAGCGATCTCCTGGGACGAAGTCTGTATCAGCTGGCCCAGGTGGCTGAATATGACGATACCCTGGCTGGCCTCTGCAGTGCTTTAAGCGATACAGAAGCCCTTTTAAATGATTTCAACAGAGAACTTTCAGGTTACCTGGATAACTTCTCCTATTCGGAAGAAGAATTTCATGAGATAGAAGAGCGCCTGGATTGGATCAACCACCTGAAAATGAAATATGGCCAGAGCATAGAGCTTATTCTGATGCAGCTTGATGAAAAAGAAAAACGGCTGGCTCATCTGCTGGATTTTGAGACAGAAAAAACCAGATTACTGACAGAATATAATATAGAAGAAAAAAAACTGTTCGAGGCCTGCCGGGAACTTTCTGAAAAAAGAAAAGAGGAGGCCTTAAAGCTGGAATTAAATGTTACAGAGGGGCTAAGAGACCTGAATTTTGCGGATGTAAGATTTAAAGTGAACTTTTCTGAAAAGGAACATTTTTCTGCAGAGGGTACAGATTCTGTGGAGTACCTCATCGCCACCAATCCCGGAGAGGCATTAAAACCTCTGGCAAAGGTGGTATCAGGAGGAGAACTTTCCCGTATTATGCTGGCGATCAAGACTCTGCTGGCAGACAAGGATGAGACAGAGACACTGATTTTTGACGAGATAGACACAGGCATCAGCGGCAGGACAGCCCAGAAGGTTTCAGAAAAAATGGCGGTTATCGGGAGAAATCACCAGGTGCTCTGCATTACCCACCTTCCTCAGATTGCTGCTATGGCAGATTCACACTACCTGATTGAAAAAAAAGTGTCAAATATGGAAACCACTACCCGGATACATCGTATCGGTCAGGAGGCATCCATAGAGGAGATTGCCAGGATTCTCGGGGGTGCAAAAATTACCAGTACGGTTTTAGAGAGTGCACGGGAGATGAAGGATTTGGCACAGGTACAAAAAAATTCAAGAGTGAAATAAGCAAATAATCACATACTAAAAAAGGTACACGATGGTGTATCTTTTTCTTTTTTTGAAAGGATGTGATATTTTGCATAGAAAGCGTAATTATAGACGGTTTCTACTCGTATTATTATTATTGAATATAATAGGAATTGGCGTTTACAGCTATATTTCTATCAGAGATTCAATTCCGGATGATGTGAGAATCCGGGCAGAAGAACAGGACGGCCTGGCAAGTATCCTGGAGCAGAACCCTCTGATCACCTATGATGATTCCCTTTCTGTGGCGGGTAATAAGACTTATACGATTGAATGCCGTCTCTGCCATGTAATGCCTCTGAAAAAAGTTAAGGTGCAGATTGTTGAGGATACCTGGGTAGCTGCTTCGGGTACTCCCATCGGTCTGTATATGGAGACAGAGGGAGTAATGATCATTGGGTCCGGGGATGTAGTATCTACGGACGGTATCGCCTATCAGCCGGCTGAGCATATCGTACAGGCTGGCGACTACATTCTGAAAGCCAATGGAACAGACATCACCAATAAAAACCAGCTTATCTCTATGATACACGACAGCAACGGGGAGACGATGGAGTTACTTGTGGACAGGAACGGAGAGGAAATTCCACTTTCGCTTACACCACTTTTAGGGGAAGACAATTCTTATAAGCTGGGAATTTGGGTCAGAGATAATACACAGGGCATCGGAACTCTTACCTATGTGGACGCCCATGGGAATTACGGAGCACTGGGCCACGGCATCAGCGATGTGGACACAGGAGAACTCCTCAAGCTGGACAGAGGAGAGCTATACCAGGCGGAGATTCTCTCCGTTATGAAAGGCTCAAAGGGAAATCCGGGAGAGCTCTCTGGTGTGATCAATTATCAAAAAAGCAATCAGCTGGGGTCAATCGACATAAACAGCGAAAAGGGAATATTCGGCACAATTCCCACAGAATCAAGAGAATCACTGCATTTGGTGCCTATGGAAGTGGGCCTGAAACAGGATGTTACAACAGGAAGTGCCAAAATTCTGACCACTGTAAAAGGAGAAACAAAAGAGTTCGACATAGAAATTACAGAGATTTTCTGGGATCAGGCAGATACGAATAAGGCTTTTTCCATCCAGGTGACAGACCCTGACCTATTAGAGTATTCCGGCGGAATTGTGCAGGGAATGAGCGGCAGCCCGGTGATTCAGAACGGGAAAATCATAGGTGCTGTGACTCATGTATTCGTTCAGGATGCTACAAAAGGATACGGAATCTTCATAGAAAATATGCTGGAGTAAGCTGAAAACAGAAGGGGAAATAATGTCTATAATGTCGAAATGTGACGGAAAATACACAGAATTGTCAGCGGATTCAACTTGATTATACAAAGAATAAATACTATAATACAATTATCGCTCAGAAATGAAGAAGAGAGGGCGCCCAAAAATTTCTGACGACAACCGAGAACTATGAGGAAATATGGAGGAGTAGTAATGGAAAAATTGAATGTTGCCATAGCAGATGACAATGAAAAAATGCTGGATTTGTTGGGAAATATCATAAACGAAGACAAAGAGCTGGAACTGGTAGGACACGCAAGTAATGGGGAAGATATTTACGAGATTATACGTGAAAAAGAGCCGGATGTTGTATTGCTTGATATTATTATGCCGAAGGTAGACGGACTGTCAGTTATGGAACGGGTGGGAAGAGATGTAGAAATCAAAAAACATCCTGCATTTATTGTTGTATCTGCTGTCGGACAGGAACAAATTACGGAAGATGCTTTTAATCTGGGCGCGAATTATTATATTTTGAAGCCATTTGACAATAATATGCTGTTGAATCGTATCAAACATATAAAAAATACCATGAGCGGAAAGACAAAAGAGCTGAGAAAAGTAAACGCTTACGAAAACAAGGGGGATTATTTCGAAAGAAATCTGGAAGCTGATGTGACAAATATCATTCATGAGATTGGCGTACCTGCACATATTAAAGGATATCAGTATCTGCGGGATGCCATCATTTTATCTGTTAATGACATGGAGATGCTTAACTCTATCACTAAAATATTATATCCGACCATTGCTAAAAAACATCAGACGACACCAAGCAGAGTAGAGCGTGCCATCCGACATGCCATAGAGGTGGCGTGGAGCAGAGGGAAAATGGACACCATAGATGAACTGTTTGGATATACAGTTAGTACAGGAAAAGGCAAACCAACGAATTCGGAATTCATTGCCTTAATTGCAGATAAAATTCGTTTAGAATACAAAAATAATTAGTAAGATCCTGTTACCGCCTTTTCATCTACCTTAAAATAGGCTATAATATCATTAATCAATGTTCTTACTCAAGGAGGATAACATATGAAAAAGATAATGTTTGTAGCATCTGAGGCGGTACCTTTTATTAAAACCGGAGGGTTGGCGGATGTTGTAGGTGCCCTGCCCAAATGTTTCGATAAAGAATATTTTGATGTGCGGGTAATCATACCCAAATATCAGTGCATGAAAGAGGAATTTAAGAATCAGTTACAGTATGTAGCTCATTTTTATATGGATATAGGATACAGAAATGAATATGTGGGAATTCTGGAGCTGGAATACGAAGGAATTCACTTCTATTTCATAGATAATGAATATTATTTCTCAGGATATCGCCCGTACGGGGACATTCGGTTTGATCTGGAGAAATTCGCATTTTTCTCTAAAGCAGCACTGTCCATACTTCCCGTAATTGATTTTAAGCCGGATATTATTCACTGCCATGACTGGCAGACAGGACTGATTCCCGTTTATCTGAAAGACCAATTTCAGCTGGGTGACTTCTACAGAGAAATTAAGAGCGTAATCACGATACATAACCTGAGATTTCAGGGGACGTGGGATGTAAAGACCGTCCGGGAAATCACTGGGTTGCCGGATTACTTCTTTACGCCAGACAAGCTGGAAGCATATAAAGACGCCAATTATCTTAAGGGGGGGATTGTCTTTGCCGATGCTATCACGACCGTGAGCAATACGTATGCCGAAGAGATTAAGACAGAGTTTTATGGAGAAAAGCTGGACGGCCTTCTGAGGGCCCGTGCCAACAGCCTCAGAGGTATTGTTAATGGAATCGATTATGATGAATATAATCCGGCAACGGATCCTTATATAACAAAGACTTATGATGCCAAGACGTTCAGGAAGGAAAAGGTAAAAAATAAAACTGCGCTGCAGAGGGATTTGGGACTTGAGACAGACCCTAAAAAGATGATGATAGGTGTTGTCTCCCGTCTCACCGATCAAAAGGGCTTTGACCTTGTTTCTTATATTATGGATGAGCTCTGCCAGGACCAAGTGCAGATTGTTATTCTCGGGACAGGGGAAGAACATTATGAGAACATGTTCCGGCATTTTGCCTGGAAATACAATGGAAAAGTGTCTGCCAACATATATTATGATGAGGCAATGTCTCACCGTATTTATGCGTCCTCAGATGCCTTCCTTATGCCTTCTCTGTTCGAGCCCTGCGGCCTGAGTCAGCTTATGAGCCTGCGGTACGGAACCCTGCCGATCGTCAGGGAAACCGGAGGCTTAAAGGACACCGTGGAGCCCTACAATGAATTTGAGAACTCAGGCACTGGCTTTAGCTTTAAAAATTTCAATGCCCATGAGATGCTTGCCACTATCCGCTATGCGGAAAAAGTCTACTACGACAAGAAAAGAGAGTGGAATAAAATGGTGGACCGTGCCATGGCCAGAGATTATTCCTGGAACAGCTCGGCGAAACAGTATGAGGAAATGTATAACTGGCTGATCGGCTATTAACTGGAACCGTCAAAAATCCGTATAAAACCTGATAAATATGCCATACTACCATAGTATAGAAAATATCAGGAGGTTATGTTATGACAGATTTATCAGAATTAGACGTTCAGAATCTTCGCCACTTAATCGGCGGATACGAAACCACTCACTGTAAGATGCAGGATTATGCCCATGAGGCTCAGGATCCTCAGGTAAAGCAGTTTTTTCAAAAATCTGCGCAGTCCGCAATGGAAACTAAGCAACAGCTGATGCAGTTCTTACGGTAGGAGGTTAGAAAATGACAGAAAAAACAATGGTATCCGATACTTTAGCAGGCATTAACGGCGAATTATTACGTTACAGCGAGATGATTACTCAGTCAGAGAATCCACAGTTAAAACAGACATTAAAGCAGATCCGCAATCAGTGTGAAATGTCTCAGGAAGAGATTTACCAGATTGCAAGAGCGAAAGCTTACTACGTTCCGGCTTCTAAGGCAACCCCGGAAGAAGTTGCCCATGTTCGTTCCTTATTCGAACAGCCGCAGATGCAGTAATAAACAGGTATGAAAAGGAGTCCATTTATAGATTGAGTCTATAAATGGACTCCTTTTATTTCAAAACCCAATTAGACTTTCCGGGGCCGGAAAGATATACTGGAAAAAAGAGGAACCGGAGGCATCTGCGTCCGGAATATACAGGAGGGTAATCATGGAATTAATCAAAGAGCTGCCAGAGGTGTTTGAAGATTTTGCGGAGCAGAGAAAGAATTCTTTTTTGGCTGTGAAAGAATTGAAGGATCAGGGAGTCCCTGTGGTAGGAGTATTCTGTACCTATCTGCCCCAGGAGATTCCGGCAGCTATGGGGGCAGCTGTCGTAGGACTTTGCTCCACCTCAGATGAGACAATCCCGGAGGCGGAAAAAGAACTTCCCAGAAATCTATGTCCGTTAATTAAGTCCAGCTATGGATTTGCCAAAACCGATAAATGTCCGTTTTTTTATTTTTCAGACCTGATAGTCGGAGAGACAACCTGTGACGGAAAGAAAAAGATGTACGAACAGCTGGGGGAATTTAAGCCGGTGCATGTGATGGAACTGCCAAACAGCCAGAGTGAAGACGGACTGCAAATGTATAAAAATGAAATCATCCGTTTTCAGAAGGTTCTGGAAGAAAAGTTCGGGATAACCATAACAGAAGAAGATATCCGCAGGGCAACACACCTGAGAAATGAAGAGCGAAAGGCTTTAAAAGCTTTTTATGAATTGATGAAGCTGGATCCGGCTCCCATGAAAGGGCAGGATTTGTTTCAGATTCTGTATGGCTCTACCTTTAAGTTTGACAAAGAAAAGGTAGTAAGTGAAATAAACGCTATTCGTGAGAAAGTCGAGTCAGAATATAAAGAGGGAAAGTGTCTGGATAAACGTCCCAGAATATTGGTGACAGGTTCGCCGGTAGCGGGAGGGGCCATGAAGGTGGTTAAGGCTATTGAGGATAACGGCGGCGTGGTGGTTGCATTTGAAAACTGCGGAGGGGCCCGTTCTATAGAAGCCCTGGTAGACGAAGATGCTCCCGACATCTATCAGGCTCTGGCGAGCCGTTATCTGAGTCTTGGCTGTTCCTGTATGTCTCCCAATCCCAACCGCTACCGCCTCATGGGGGAACTCATCGAGGATTACAAGGCGGATGCTGTTGTGGATGTAGTGCTTCAGGCATGCCATACATATAATGTGGAGACTATGGGAATAAAGAAATATGTCAAAGAACAATATGGGATTCCTTATATGTCATTGGAGACCGATTATTCTACTGGGGATATTGGTCAGCTGAACACAAGAATGGCCGCATTTATTGAGATGCTGTAGGGAGCCGGATATGTTGTATAGTTTAGGAATAGATTCGGGCTCTACCACAACAAAAGGGGTGCTGTATGACGGAAAAAATGTTCTGCGTATGGAGATGATCCCAACAACTGCCTGCCCACAGCAGAGTATACGGCAGATTTACGAGGCTTTATGGAGTGAGAACGTAGGGTATACGGTTACCACAGGATATGGCAGAGAACTTTTGACAGAGGCAGATAAAAAAGTCACAGAGATTACCTGCCATGCCAGGGGTGCAGCCTTTCTAAACCCCGGGATTGGAGCAGTGGTGGATATCGGAGGCCAGGACAGCAAAGCGATACTTTTGGATAGGGATTTAAATGTAATTGACTTTTTGATGAATGATAAATGCGCTGCAGGCACCGGGCGTTTTGTAGAGGTAATGATGCGTACCCTGGAGCGGCCGGTTGCCGAAATGGATGACTTTGTAGCAGGCTGCAAGCCGTTAAATATCAGCAGTATGTGTACCGTATTTGCCGAAAGCGAGATTGTGAGTCTCCTTGCCAAAGGAGAAAATCCGGGCGATATTGCCCTGGGAGTGATTCATTCTGTCTGCCGGCGAACGGCCATCTTCGCCCAGCGGCTGAAGCTGGAAGGGGATATCTTTTTTTCCGGCGGTCTTTCCAGGTTTCGTATTTTTTCCGAGGTGTTGGAGCAATATTTGAACCGCCCGGTGTATACATCACCGGCCGCGCAATACGCAGGAGCTTTGGGTGCAGCAGTGATCGGATACAGAAAACTTATATAATGCCTCCATTTTATGGAAATAAAATATAGTTTATAGGATTTTCAGAAGTTGGTCATCCCTTTGTCACAATTATTTTGTATAGTATAACTATGGCAGGCGTCAGCCCTGACAGAAGTCTGATGGAATGAATCATTTGTCAGGATCATATGGTGCAACAGGGGAATGTATATGGAGGTTATGGTATGAAGTATATGAGTTATTACGAGGAAAACGGCAGAATAACAAAAAACGATTACCGGAGAATAGAAAAGACATTACAGGAAGAGGCACCTGATAAGTTTGAGAGGATGCTCCTTCGCAAAATGGAGTTTGTCAATGTGGAAGGATACATATCCCGTGACGAAGAGCTTCCCCGCTATTATCTGTGCAGAAAGACAAAAGAAAATCATGAAGAATTTCTCTATCTGGAAAAGAAAAATGTCCAGAACGGCGTTGTATATAAGTATTGCTGTACCCTGACCCGCGAAGAATGCCAGGCGGTTATGGACGGCAACATTGTCTGGATGCAGGAACATGAGCATCCTCTTGTGCGGGATCTCTACCGCCAGATGACGATTAACGGCCTGGAGCTTGGGGGGCTCAAGGAGTACGAGAGAAAGGTATATCAGTCTAAAAAGGACAGCAGAATTGTTTTTGATGAAAGAATTCAGCGGATCATAGGAAAACATGTCACTTTGTTTGAGGAAGAGGGGATGCGTGTGGATTGCCTCTTCGGACATCAGGTACATATCAGCTACAGAAGAGATAAGACAATTCCCCGGATGATCGCCAATATGGTACAGAATCAGGAACAGGTTTCCGAGGATTTTGCATTTGCGTAACAGCTTATAAAAGAGAAGAAGAGGTCAGAGGCAGGAAGCCCCTGGCATCTTCTTCTTTTTGCAGACAAAATATGCTATAATAGCAAATATTAGGAGATTATATTACAATCGGCTGAATGGCTGCGTCGGGGGAGAATGCCTATGCACTTAAAATATACTGTATCAGACAAGGACTACCGGAAATTTATATGGAAGGAACTGCTTTTTGAACATGTATGGAATCCCTTGATTCTGTTAGCGTATTTTGCTTTTTGGCAGGTGACGTTTCTGCTGGCGCAATATGGGATGATTAAGAGAAACCTGCCGTTTTTTGTTTTGCTTCTGCTGTTTTTTATTGGGGTTATGGTGGAATTCTTATTCCGGGGAGACAGACGGATACACCGGAAAGTGACAAATTACGGGGACTTACTTTATTTTACTTCTATTGAAGTGTTTATTATGGAAAAAGACGGAGACGTTAAAAATTGTATTCCCTGGAAGGAACTGAAAAGACTGAAGGAGAATAAAAAGTGGGTATTTCTGTATTTCACAGATCTGCGGTTTATTCCCGTAGAGAAAGCAGCGATTCAGGAATCCATGAGAGGTGAACTCAGGCAGCTGCTGGAGAGTAAAAAGCATATCCGGAAAGTCAGCCTTCGCTGGACAGTTCTTGTGCTGTGGGGCCTTATTACAGTTTTTGGAATGTATGCTGTGGGAAAGTCGGCAGTTTCCTATAACGGTAAGCTGTCGTGGAAGATAGAACAGTGGAAGAGTGTGCGCAAGGTAAGCCTTGACAGTGATAATATTTATGAGATCAGACTGGAAGGTATGATGGAACGCATCGGGAGAAGAATTGAAATATCCCCTCACCTGTCAGTGAAAAATTACTCCGTACAATTTCAGGCAGACGGGACCATTGATACTATTGATATGTTCTTATATGGATTTGACGGTAATTACAAACCCCACAGGAATTATCATATATGGTATGACAGGGATAAGGATAAAAGCCTGTATGTCAGGGTACAAAACCTGGAAGGCATAGAAGGAGATGGGACAGCCTATGACCTGGACAGTGATTTTTCCATCCTTGAAATTATGATGGAGAAAATTCCTCTGGAGGAAGATGTGTCTCAATGGAAGGAGAAGGAGTACGGACTGCTCTACAAAGGCAATTATAATTGGGGATCCGATAAAACGGGGCTCCGGTTTATTGACAGGGATGGATCAGTTTCGCTGCCCTCCCCGGAGGAATGGGAGATTAAGGGTCCGAGCCTTTCAGTCTACTGTGTGGGCAGGCAGGAGGAGATTACCCCGGTAAGATATGTATACAAAAAATAAGGGGATTGATGTATGAATGGAAGAAAGCTGGCACTGGCCGGGATAGCCGTTTTTGCCCTGGGACTCGTCGGCTGTGAAAAGCCAATGTTTTTTGAAGCTCTGCTGAAGGATACGAATCAGCTTTTTGGAAAAACGGAGAGTGAAGGGCAGACATCCGCATATGGATGGGATTTTGATAAATACTTACTTCCTCCTGCATTTGCTCAGGAGACACTGGAGGCCATAGGCGCCATGTCCCCTGTCAGTGAAGGGCTGGTGAGGGAGGTGAGGGATGAATACGAGCGGGTGGAGGAGTCAGCTATAGAATGTTCCGATAATCCGTATCAGGTTCCCTGTACGGATCCTGACATGTTTTGGGATACAGCCAGGGAAATGATAAATCGCTATTTTACTGGCCTGACGGCTCAATACGGGACATATGAGGCGCTGACATCTGAACAGCGGATAGATTATGCAGAAGTCCTGGACTGCCGGCTCATCGCAGGGGATCGGGGGGCATTTGCGGCGGAAACTGTTGTGAATCTGCATGTACCGGACGCAGAGACCTCTCGTTACAAGGAGTATGGCGTTTCCTGGCAGGAGAATGTCATTCGGTGTGCTCTGACTGTCTGTGGAGAGCAGACATCCGATTATATCTATGAACTGAAAGGGATTGTGCAGACGGAGGACGCCAGAAGCGTGACAGACACCCAGGTACCTTATATCCGGCCCGCTGCTCCAAGAGAAAAAGAAGGATCGTATCAGCTTCAGGAGAAGACGCTCAGTGTCTCATATGATAAGGGGAAAAGCTGGACGGCAGTTCCTGTGACTATGGAAGATCTCTTTGTGCATACAGATATAGAAAGCCAGGGCGTGCCGGCGTCTCTGGATCAGGGAAGCTATATTATTTCTCCTGGATTCACTGCCTTCTTGTACGGCGGAGAGGAGGGAAAGCCTGTAACTATGATACTCTCCCGGGATCAGGGAAAAACCTGGGAGGAAAAAAAGGTATCAGACCGGATTGCCGTAAGACGCAGCTTTCTATCGGTCACTGAAAATTGTATCTACGCAGTTACCGGAGGAGATAAGACAATGGGTTCGGAATACCAGGAGGTACTGGTCAGCCGGGACGGAGGGGATACCTGGGAGCAGTGTGCTTCCCCGTCGGAAAACGGCACATTTCTCACGCTGGATGTGAATTTTGTGAGTGATGCTGTGGGATTTATCACAGTAACCAGTCATGAAACTCCGGACTTTTACCGCACGGAGGACGGAGGAGTCTCCTGGACGCAGATGTCGGTGGAACTTCCTGTTCCTTATTACTCTGCTAATTTTTCCATGGCATGGGCGCCGTGGCAGGAGGGAGAGCACCTGGTGATGTATGTGGGCCAGGATGAATCTGCTCCATTTTCCGGAATGATGTGCCGTTATATCAGCCCGGATCTGGGGAGAACGTGGTCGTTTGACGGATACGGGATAAGTCAGTAACCCCTTGACTTATCCCTTTTTTCATGTTACTTTAATACCGTACATTTCTAAATTTTCCGGCGAATCAGCCAAACTATTCCAGTGGATAACAGCAGATAGAAGGTGGGATGCCTATGTCCTGATAAGAGTGGATTTGAGAAAATAACAGGTTGACAAGAATTAAAAAAAAGTGTAGTATAATAGTATTGAAAAACGAACATAAGTTCGTTAGCAAAAAGGAGACGGACAATGATTAAAGAGGATAAATTAAAGGCATTGGATGCCGCTATAGGACAGATAGAGAAGCAGTACGGAAAAGGTTCTATTATGAAGCTGGGCGACTCCGGGGTGAATATGAACGTGGAGACAATCCCCACAGGTTCTCTGAGCCTTGACATTGCTCTGGGTTTGGGCGGCGTTCCCAGAGGAAGGGTGGTAGAGGTATACGGCCCCGAATCCAGCGGTAAAACCACAGTAGCCCTGCATATGGTGGCAGAGGTACAGAAAAGAGGAGGAATCGCCGGATTTATTGATGCAGAGCATGCGTTGGATCCTGCCTACGCCAAGAGAATTGGTGTGGATATTGATAATTTATACATATCTCAGCCGGATAACGGAGAACAGGCGCTGGAGATTACAGAAACCATGGTGCGTTCCGGTGCAGTGGATATTGTAATTGTGGACTCTGTGGCAGCTTTGGTGCCTAAGGCCGAGATTGACGGCGATATGGGGGACAGCCATGTGGGACTTCAGGCCAGGCTGATGTCACAGGCACTGAGAAAGCTTACAGGAGTCATCAGCAAGTCCAACTGTATTGTTATTTTTATCAATCAGCTGAGGGAAAAAGTAGGGATTATGTTCGGCAATCCTGAGACGACTACGGGCGGCCGGGCATTGAAGTTTTACTCCTCTATCCGATTGGATGTGAGAAGAATTGAAGCCCTCAAGCAGGGGGGCGAGGTTGTGGGAAACAGAACCCGCATTAAAGTGGTTAAGAATAAGATTGCGCCTCCGTTTAAGGAAGCAGAGTTTGATATTATGTTCGGACAGGGTATTTCCAGAGAAGGAGATATATTGGATCTGGCAGCCAATGTGGGAATTATTAACAAGAGTGGTGCCTGGTATGCTTACAGTGACGGGAAGATTGGACAGGGAAGAGAAAACGCTAAGCAGTATCTGAGGGAGAACCCTCAGATTATGGAGGAAGTGGAACAGAAGGTGAGGGAGCATTACGGCCTGACCGCCAAAGTGACGCAGGAAGGACAGGCACCTGACAGCGATGGAGAGACAGGGAGCGATGTATGATAGTCACAGGAATTGAACCTGTAACCAAGACGAAATATAAAGTTGAGATTGACGGACAGCTTGCTTTTATGCTATATAAGGGCGAGCTGTCCCGTTATCATATCCGGATACAGGAAGAGATAGAAGAGGATACGTATCGACAAATCCTCAGTGAGGTACTGGAAAAAAGAGCAAAGCTAAGAGCTATGCATCTTCTCACGAAGATGGATCGGACAGAAAAAGAATTGTGTGAAAAACTAAAGAATGACGGTCATCCCGCATGCGTGGTAGAGGCAGCTGTAGCATATGTAAAATCTTATGGATATATCGATGACAGGCAGTATGCCCGAAAGTATATAGAATCTCAGAAAGAAAAAAAAGGGTTTCGGAGGATTGCCATGGAACTGTCTCATAAAGGGATTGCCAGGGAGTTAATTGCTGAGGCGGCAGAGGAGGCGGCGCTGCCCGAAGCCAGAGAGCAGATTCGGGAGCTGGTTCGAAAGAAGAAAAAGGAGGAACGTCTCAGTGAAAAGGAGAAGCTGAGGCTTTACGGATTCCTTGCAAGACGGGGATTCTCCAGCTCAGATATCTGGGATGTCTTATCGGAAGAGCAGGAATAGGCAGGCATTGTTATATTGTATAAAAGTATGCATGAAAGCTTGACATAATTGTTAAAACAGTATAAAATTGAACTGTTGTATTTGTACAATGAAAACTTAATAAGGAGGTGCTCCTGTGACAGGTGCAAGTGTAATCATTGCAATTGTTGCTGTGTTAGTCGCGCTGCTTATAGCTATTCCGGTTACTGCAAATGTAGCGGTTAAGAAAAAGATCGAAAAGGATGCAGAAACCATTGGGACAGCAGAGGTCAAAGCAAGGAACATAATAGATGAAGCATTGAAAACGGCTGAAACTAAGAAACGAGAAGCTCTCTTAGAGGCAAAAGAAGAATCCTTGAAGCTGAAAAATGAGGCAGAAAAAGAGACAAAGGAGAGACGTGCTGAGGTACAGAAGTATGAAAAGCGCGTTTTGTCTAAAGAGGAAGCGATTGACAAAAAAGCAGATGCGTTAGAGAGACGTGAGTCTGAAATTGCAACAAAAGAAGCAGATGTAAAGAAGAAAGAAAAGAGAGTTGACGAATTACATGATCAAGGAGTACAGGAGCTGGAAAGAATCTCAGGCCTAACCTCCGAACAAGCAAAAGAATATTTGTTGAAATCTGTAGAAGATGAAGTAAAAATTGACACCGCTAAGCTTTATAAGGAACTGGAAAGCAAGGCAAAAGAAGAAGCAGATAAGAAAGCGAAAGATTATGTAGTTACTGCCATACAAAAATGTGCAGCAGACCACGTAGCAGAATCTACCATCTCAGTAGTACAGCTTCCCAACGATGAGATGAAGGGAAGAATCATTGGTAGAGAGGGACGTAACATCCGTACATTAGAAACGCTGACAGGCGTCGACTTGATTATTGATGATACTCCGGAAGCAGTAGTATTATCTGGTTTTGATCCGATCAGGCGTGAAGTAGCACGTATTGCATTGGAAAAATTAATTGTAGACGGACGTATTCATCCGGCTAGAATTGAGGAAATGGTAGAAAAGGCGCAGAAGGAAGTAGAAACTATGATGCGCGAAGAAGGAGAAGCAGCGACACTGGAAGTTGGCGTTCACGGTATACACCCCGAATTGGTTCGTTTACTTGGACGAATGAAATTCCGGTCAAGCTACGGACAAAATGCATTAAAGCATTCCATTGAAGTAGCTCAGCTATCCGGCCTGTTAGCCGGAGAAATCGGTACAGATGTCCGTATGGCAAAACGTGCCGGCCTGTTACATGACATTGGAAAATCCATCGACCATGAAGTGGAAGGATCCCACATTCAGATCGGTGCTGACTTATGTAGAAAGTATAAAGAATCTCCCACGGTTATCAATGCAGTAGAATCCCATCATGGAGACAAAGAACCAGAATCCCTGATTGCCTGTATTGTACAAGCAGCAGATACAATTTCCGCTGCAAGACCAGGAGCCAGAAGAGAGACTTTAGAAACATATACAAACAGATTGAAACAATTAGAAGACATTACAAACTCTTTCAAAGGAGTGGACAAATCTTTTGCTATTCAGGCAGGAAGAGAGATTCGAGTGATGGTATTGCCAGATCATGTGAGTGACGCAGATATGGTATTGCTTGCCAGAGATATCTCCAAGCAGATAGAGGCTGAACTGGAATACCCAGGACAGATCAAAGTAAATGTAATTCGTGAAAGCCGCGTAATTGATTACGCGAAATAAAGGTACTTACTTGTAGTGGCAAAGCCCTTAAACCGTTGATATTGCAGAAAAGCAGCGGTTTAAGGGCTTTTTTAGCGTACGTTATTCGTGGTCTGCCTTAAGAGAAGTTTTGTCATATAAAGAGGAAAAGTTTGACTTGCTATAGGCAGATGTACGTTATATGATAGAAATATAAAATTACAGGAGGACACCACAATGGGAAGAAGACCAAAAAACATGACAACTCTCCAGAGAATTGAGTTTGTAGAGCAGCAGATTGCGGACAAGGAGGCTGAGTTAAAAGATTTAAAAGCCGAATTAAAGGACCTTAAGAAGAAGAAAGAAGAAGAGGAGATGGCTGCTCTGTACCTGGAAATCCAGAAGCAGGGACTGTCAATTGAGGATGCTTTACATAAAATTGCAGCAGAATAAACACAAGAGAAAAGAGCCCGTCGATCAGGCTCTTTTCTCTTGAAATCCTTGATTTACAGATAATTATGCTGGCATTTTACACATTTCGAATCCCGGCTGCAGTGAAAGTGAAGGATGATATCGTCCACACGGGTACAAGTGGCCTTTTTGTAGATTACGGTATGTAGTACCTTACTTGCGTCTGCAGGACATTTGCTGTCAAATGTCAGGGTGTATTCATTGTCCTTATCGTGTACATGTTCTTCCATCATCGGCTCCTTGTGTTATATCAAATTGCAGCTGCTGTCTGCAGAACTTCCAAAGGTATATGCTGATGCATCTTTTGGACAGGTAAATGACAGTTACTGCACATTAAAGTATACATCAAATGGCAGAACTTTTCCAGATGCAGCATCTAATTCATTCGGGGAGGGATCTTCATCTTTTTTTCCTAACCTGATGGTGCTATAATAGTGACAGCACATATACGATTGAAGGGAGATTTATGAAATGAATACAATCTATGGCACGGAAGGAGACTTCATAGATGCCGGACAGCTGCTGAAGATACTGACGGAACGCAATGAGGAGCTGAAATCACAGCTGGAACTGGACAGCAATATGCTTGCCAAAGGGGTCCGGCTGGCAGAACAGATCTTTAAGAAGCATTCCTATGACTTCACGGTGGATACAGAAGTATCCCATGCCTACGAGAGGGCATTAGAGATTATGTATCCCCAGGAAGGGGCTGCAGATAAGCTAAAGATTATTACCAGGAACGGACTGTTAATCGCAGAGCTGGCAGTCCAGAAGTCCGGGCAGACAAAAAAGATTTTTGTCTATAACGGAGGCGGCGATGAGCCACAGACGATTTTTATTGCAGTTCTGGACGGAAAAGATCTTTTAGAACTTAAGGAATTCGACTGGGAGCCAGTGAGATGCCATTACATAGAAAAAACAGACTTGCCTGCGTATGTGGCAGATGCCTTAGACGCATATATTGCCTGAGGCATCTGTATATGCCGGAAAACCAGGAAGCCGGAAGCTGGAACAGGAAAACCAGCTTCCGGCTTTTATAGACAGTGCAGGAGGAGAGGACACAAAATGACAGGAAAAATGAAAAAATATACCGTCCTATGGCTAGCCGCCATCTTATGGATTCTACTGACGATGGCAGGGTGTCAGAATGAGGCGAAGGAGAGTGCGCATTCCGGGGAGGAGGCCGTTTGGGAAGATACTGCACGGGAAGTATCCTCTGCAGAGAGAACCATGGAGGTGACGTTTTTGGATGTGGGGCAGGCAGACTGCATATTCATACAGGCAGAGGGACATTATATGCTGGTAGATGCCGGCAAAAATGAGGATGGAGATGCCATAGTATCTTTTCTCAGAGAAAAGGGCGTTGACAGATTAGATTATGTGATCGGGACCCACCCCCATGAGGATCATATCGGGGGATTGGATGTAGTGATCCGGGCTTTACCTATCGGTGCTGTGATTCTTCCGGATAAAATACACACTTCCCAGACCTTTGAAGATGTTTTGGAGGCAGTTGAAGAGAAGGAATTGGAGATTACACTGGCCCGGCCGGGCGATACCTATACCCTGGGCGGTGGAAGCTTTACTATCCTGTCTCCAAATAAGGACTATGGAGATACACTGAATAACTGGTCGGTTGGAATTCGGCTGGTAAATGGCAGCAACAGTTTCCTTATGACAGGGGATGGGGAACAGGAGGCGGAAGAGGATATATTAAGTACCGGTCTGACCCTCAAATCAGACGTTTTAAAGGCAGGGCACCATGGAAGCGATACTTCTAACAGCAGCAGGTTTCTGGACGCTGTACAGCCTCAATACGCCGTGATTTCCTGTGGGCAAGATAATCAGTACGGACATCCGGATCTGTCTGTTTTGGAGACATTCCGCGACAGAGGAATATCTGTGTTCCGAACAGACGAGCAGGGTACAGTTACCGCAGTCAGTGACGGAAGCAGCATTACCTGGAATCTGGAGCCATCCCGGTCCATGGAGGCGGGTGTTCAGCAGACAGAAACAGACAGCGAGGATACAGAGCCGGTTAATCAGGATAACCTCCAAAAGGATACTGAGGAAGCGGCGGATACAATACAGGGGGAGGAGGAAGAGATAGTCTATATAACAGAGACAGGAGAGAAATACCATAGAACAGGGTGCCAATATCTGAAAAACAGTGCCCGGGAAATTGCGCGGGAGGAGGCAGAGGCGAGAGGCCTAACGCCCTGCGGCAAATGTCATCCATAACAGGGAGGAAAAGAAGGATGGAAGATAAAAAAAAATGGATTGTAGACAGAATTGAAGGAGCTTTTGCAGTATGTGAAACTTTACAGAAAAAGATGGAGGAGATTCCTCTGGATACTCTGGATTTTCGGCCGAAGGAGGGCGATGTGCTCAGGGAGAAGGAAGGAGTTCTGTACAGAGACGAAAGCGCTACAGAGGAGAGAAAAAAAGAAATCAGAAACAAGTTTTCAAAACTTCTTAAAAAATAATGCATGGATACCAGACATAAAAGGGAGTGATCGTCACATACATTGATAAGAGGGTGAGTGACGATGAATATAATGATAAGCCAGGATATCAAAAAGCATTTTACGGTGTTTGTCTGTGTATATATGGTGGGCTTTATACTGGGAATTATAGGTACAAATCTTTTGCATAAGGAGTTTCAGTATCCTTCCAATCTGCTGGGAATGTATTTTATGAGTCAGGCGGATCCGGAGTATTCCGCGGGAAGGTATTTTTGCAGACTTCTGGAGAACAGAGGTGCCTGGTTCCTTTTTTATGGAGTGGGCGGGGTTACTTTTTTCGGGGTGCCCCTGGTAGTGGGCGGGCTTCTCTGGCTGGGTTTTTTGGCTGGCAGCCTATTGACCATGTTTCTGATGGAATATGGAATCAGAGGATTGCTGCTGGGCAGTGCCTGTTTCGTGCCCCAGTGCTTCTTCTATATACCTGCGACGCTGAGCTTTTTTTTCATAGTATATCAGATGTCGCAGAAATTCTGGAAAAGGCAGATCATCGGAAGAAAGCGTTACCAAAGCTATATTTTCTTTTTGATGGCCATAGGGATTGTTTATTTATGCGGCATTTTTATGGAGAGTTATGTCAATTATAAAGTACTGATATATGTGAAAACGCTGCTCTAGGCTGCATGTGGTAAATATTTCCAAAAAAGACTTTGCAGGAATTTTACTATATATGGTGCAAAGCTTCCAAGACAGATCCGATATGTTGTGGATACGTAAAAAACCTTGAAAATAAGCGGTTTTTCCGTAAAAATTGTGTTTGATTTTCTTGGGATTTCTGCTTATAATACTCTTATGATTCATTGAAGGGTGAATTGCTTTTATAATACGCAAGACAAGGACAGACGCCATATGGACGATGCAATTCAAAATTTTTTAGCTTATTTACATAATACCAAAAACATATCAAGGAATACGGAGGTTTCATACGAGCGGGATTTAAAAAAAATGGTGCATTATCTGGAATGTCAGGGAGAAGATGATATCTGCATGGTGTCTTCAACAAATCTGAATTCTTATATGATGTATCTGGAAAAAGAACATTTTGCCCCCTCTACCATATCCAGGAGCGTAGCATCTATACGCGCCTTTTTTCAGTATCTGTATCTGGAGGGGATAAGGGCGGAGAATCCTGCAGAGCATCTGAAGGCCCCAAAGATTCAGAAGAAGACACCGGGGATTCTGAGTGTGGAAGAGGTAGATTTGCTTTTGAAGCAGCCGGATAAGTTGACTCCCAAAGGGATCCGTGATCGGGCGATGCTGGAATTGCTCTACGCCACAGGCATCCGTGTCAGCGAGCTGATTCACCTGGAAGTAAAGGATGTCAATCTGCATCTGGGATACATTATCTGTAACTCCGGAGAGGGAGAGAAAGAAAGAATCATCCCCTTTGGAAACATGGCCAGGAAAGCACTGACATCTTATGTGGGAAAGTACCGGGATATTTTGCTGGATGGGAATGAAAGTGATATTTTATTCTGCAATTGTTCCGGAAAGCCCATGAGCCGTCAGGGATTTTGGAAAGTGCTGAAAAGCTATGCGGTAAAAGCGGGGATTGAACAGGATATTACGCCTCATACGCTCCGCCATTCCTTTGCCGCCCATTTACTGCAGAATGGGGCGGATATTAAGAGCGTCCAGGAGATGATGGGTCATGCAGATATTTCCACAACGCAGATATATTTGAATATGGGAATGAATAAGATGAGGGATGTGTATGTCAAAGCGCATCCGAGAAAATAAAACAGACAGATGTCCGGCCTTGTGAGCCGGGCATCTGTCTGTTTTAGTATTGTCCGTATTTTAAAGTGGCCTCTTTCCAGGCATGCATATTTTCGTGCTTTGCATTGTCAAGCATCAAAGAGCAGTCCATGATAAATCCCCCCTGGGGAGCCAGAATATCCAGCTGCCTTTTAGTCTCTTCAATCACCTGATCTGCGGTTCCAAATGCCAGCAGAGCATTGGGAAGGGTACCGCAGATACATGCTACCTTCCCAACCGTATCTTTTACACGCTTCAAATCAACCTTCTCAAACATGTAGACAACTTTACCCTTGGGCACATCGCACAGCGTATCCAGACGAGTATTGTAATTCCCTTCACAGAAGCAAACAGGAGTCATTCCATGTTCGATTACGGTCATGATACACTTCCTCAAACAGGGCCAATAATATTTTTCGTAATTTGCCACACTCATAAATTCATCTACCCCGCAGTGCAGCGGCATAAAGATTCTTTTGGCACCTCTGGATTTGTAGATTTTTACCAGACGTTCCACGTTCATCTCGGTTATCTTATTGACCGCACGCTCTAATTCGTCAGGAAATTCTATGATATCCATAGTGGTGCGGATAATCCCGCGTATACTGTCTGCAAATGCATCAAACGGAATAAAAAACGTACCCTGACAGTAGGTAGAGAATCCTTCCTCCCCAATCCAGCTTCTCACTTTTTCCATCTGCGCTGCCCTCTCCCGAGATGCTTTTCCAGCCTCCATGAGAGCCTGCAGGGCATCCTGCACTTCAGGATCTGAGAATACACTAAGATCGGCAAAAAATCCCGCATCGTATACTTCCCTCAAATAGAGACGGCTAAGTCCTTTCAGATTTTTGTGCTTTCGGGGCAAAAGTTTCGTAATTGTTGTGTGCGTGGGATCCTGGATAAATTCCTCATATTCTTCATCCTGCAGATAAGTTTCATCCAGGTGCTGAAAGGAGGAATCCAGTGAGAGACCGTGGGTTGGACCCGGCCATCGCAGATAATTAGTTCCCAGGGCCTCCAGGGCATCCATGGAGTAGATACCGCCGATATTTACGGCATCCGGTTCATATTCACGCATAAAATTCCGGAATCCAGGCTCCATGTTGCGTGCGTCCTTCATAGCATCATAAAAAGAAATGCCATACCCATACATATAAAAGCCGCTCATCTTTGGGACAAAAGGTACCCGATCGCCTTCCTGAAGTGCAACTGCGGTATCCACTCTCTTTTCTCTTTCAGCCCGTAATTCATCTTTGTTCATGATATACCTCCTTAATATTATATTGTAGGTTTTGCATAAGTTCTCTCTGCTGTTTTGATTTTTTATACTCCTAAAATCCATTGCTTTGTGTTACAATAATTATATCATCAAAAAGTAGACTGAAAAATTGTCTATATAATATGAATTTGACTTTATGGTGTTTGTATATAATATACAATAGAAAAGGAAAGGAAAAAGTTATGGATCTGCCTCTGATTACACTTTTGGATCGGATGAATCTTCAGACAGAGAGTCATCCCGTCTGTCCCCGGACATTACTGGTTAAAGGGATTCGCTTTCTCTCAGAACACACAGAGAGACTGAAAAAGGATTATTTATATATTGGCCCTGCTATCCCCAAAAGGGCAGAATATGAGAGGGGAACCGCAGCTCTGGTTTGTAAACTGGAGGGGAACCCCGGCTTTTTTGCTTTTCAGCTATCAGAAGGAGAGGAGGTAAGTTACATATTTAACCAGGCTCAGGATGTACTTGAGGAAATGAACCAGTGGGAGGAGCAGCTGAAAGAATTGATTTATGGACAGAAAGGGCTTCAGGAGATGATACAGCTCTTTTCCAAAATCATGGGGAATCCTGCGTACCTGGTGGATTCCAGTTTTAAGGTACTGGCTATTGACCAGGCGCCGGTGTTATCTGAAATCAGCGCTATCTGGAAGCATCTTGTCACCTATGGATATCTATCCTACGATATATTGGATCAGATGCGGAGGGCGGACGAAATCCGGTTGATGGATTCTTATGAAAAAGCTGTAATCTTTCATCTGGACAGCTTTAACAACCCCTTTATCAACTATAATCTTCGTTGGGAAGGAAAGATACGGGGGCATTTATTTATCGTAGGATATTTTAAGAAAATTACCCCCGGGGATGTTGCCTATGCAGATCACCTGGGCAGACTGGTGCTTCTGGCGCTTGAAAAAGATATGAAGTATTCGATCTCCAGAGGAAAAGATTATGAAAACTTTATCCATCATGTAGTAAGCGGAACTCTCAGAGAAAAAGAGGAGATACACAGACAGCTTGCACCTCTGATGTGGGATATGGAAGGGAAGTACTGTGTTATGCGTTATCTTCCGGAAGAGGAAGATGAGATCCAGACAGAGGTTATGTGCGCAGAATTAGAAAACATGCACAGCAGTAAGCCGGTTATTATGGACGGAGAAATTGTAACTATTTTTTCCCTTGAAGGAGCAAAAGGAATTGAGAAGCTGGAAAAGCTGTTGGAGGAATTTATTGAAAGAAATGGAGGATATGCAGGGCTCAGTGATGAATTCGATGGGTTCTACCGTTCAGCGGTCTATTACAGACAGGCCCTTATCTGTTTAGATATGGGGAGAGAACTGCTGAAGAAGCCTTTTGTGAGCTACCGGCATTACGCGGTACTTCATCTTCTGTTTATGGGTCAGAAGAATGTAGATATGAAGATGGTGTGCGACAAAACAGTGTTCCGGCTTCTGGACTATGATCGGGAACATCATACAGAATATTGCCGTACGTTAGAGGTGTATATCAGGAATGAGAGAAATATTGGGGCGGCGGCAGAAGAATTATATATTCACAGAAACACTTTATTGTACCGGATTGCCAGACTGAAGTATCTTACGGGGGTGGACTTGGATGATTATCAGACTCGGGTGAGATTGGGGGTTTCTTTTTATATTGTCAGGTATCTAATTGGAATTTAATGCAATTACTTGGACTACGGCTCAAGGTGATCTAAGTCGGAAGGTATGAGGTGGCAGGGGGACGGTGAGAGGAATCCCGCGGCAGCGAGCTGGCTGGCCCGGACGGGAGGGAGGCTTAAGTTCCGGGGACACCTCCGTCGCGAAGAGAGTCTAAGACAAAACCGGAATCCCCGCCGGAGCACCGTTCGTATGTGCAAAGAATGCTTGATGTGCATTCTCTGCCCATGCTCACTTTTTTTCGGCCTGGACTGCCGAAAAAATCTCCAGCGTGAATCCCGGTTTTTCCTAAGACTCTCTACTCACTCCTGCGGAACCGTCCGCGAAACTTAAGCCTCCCTCCCGCCCGAACCAGCCAGCCCGCTGCCGCGGGATTCCTCTCATCTGGGTATAGGGAGTTCCAGGGGGGAGTTTTATAGGAATGGAAATGAAATCTTACACATAGGATATAGTTGTAAAATAGACAGATAGAATAAAATTGGAATTTGACTTTCTAAACTTGAGACTTTTTCAGTCGGAAGGTGTGGGTGACAGGGGGGACGGTGAGAGAAATCCTGCGGCAGCGGGCTGACCGGGTTCGTACGGGAGGAAGGCTTAAGTTCCGGGGACACCTCCGTCGCGAAGAGAGTCTAAGACAAAACCGGAATCCCCGCCGGAGCACCGTTCGTATGTGCAAAGAATGCTTGATGTGCATTCTCTGCCCATGCTCACTTTTTTTCGGCCTGGACTGCCGAAAAAATCTCCTGCGTGAATCCCGGTTTTGCCTAAGACTCTCTAATCACTCCTGCGGAACCGTCCGCGAAACTTAAGCCTCCCTCCCGCCCGAACCAGCCAGCCCGCTGCCGCAAGATTCCTCTCACCTGGGTATAGGGAGTTCCAGGGGGAGATTTATCAGAAGGGGAATGAATATTTCACGTAGAATATTGATGTAGAATTGTCAGATATAATATTGCCAGACAAGGTGTAATTAATCATTGAAACGGGTTTAGTTGTTTATCCAAAAAATCGAGCCGACAATAGTGCTAAATAAGATGAAAATGTATAACTCTCGACCTTCCCCGCCTGTTTTCCGTGAATGTGAAGTGAGTCACTGCCAGGTCAAGGGAGGAGGTCTTGGGTCCAGGGGTACTGGGTGGATCTGCGCAGACTGCGGAGTGCGTCCGAAGATCCACTGCCGGCGGTCACTTAGGAGCGAAGGCTTTCCTGAGCTTCTTAGTGAACGGCCAGGCAGTTAGCTGAGGAGAAACGCAGCAGCAAGCAGATCCACCCAGTACCCCTGGACCCAAGACCTCCTCCCTTGACCGTCCGTCTGCGCCCCTCCGCTTGCCGACTATTTTACCTCGAACTTCACATACACAAAACTATCATTTAACACAATTCCGCGATATCCTCAATCAGTCTCTCAGACTCTTCCCATCCCAAGCAGGGATCGGTAATGGATTTTCCGTACACCTGGTCTTTTCCGATTTTCTGGCAGCCTGGTTCAATGTAGCTTTCGATCATAACGCCCTTTACAAGATTTTTAATATCGGCAGAAGATTTTCTGCTGTGAAGAACCTCTTTTACAATACGTATCTGCTGTTCGTACTTCTTATTGGAATTTGAATGGTTGGCATCTACAATGGCAGCCGGGTACTGGAGATCCCTTTCCCCGTACATTTCCAGAAGCAGCTGAAGATCCTCATAGTGGTAGTTGGGAATCGCATTTCCGTGTTTGTTTACAGAACCTCTCAGGATCGTGTGCGCCAGAGGATTGCCGGAGGTTTTTACTTCCCAGCCCCGGTAGATGAAATCGTGTCCGTGCTGTGCTGCCACAACAGAATTAAGCATCACAGAATAGTCCCCGCTGGTTGGATTTTTCATTCCGGCAGGTACGTCCATGCCGCTGACTGTAAGTCGGTGCTGCTGATCCTCCACGGATCGGGCGCCGATGGCCACGTAGGAGAGGATGTCTGACAGATAGCGCCAGTTTTCCGGATAGAGCATCTCATCTGCTGAGGTCAGGCCTGTTTCCTCTATGGAACGCATATGCATTCTCCGGATAGCCAGGATACCGGCCAGCATATCGGGTTTTGCCCCCGGATCGGGCTGATGTACCATGCCCTTGTAGCCTTCTCCAGTAGTACGGGGCTTGTTGGTATAGATGCGGGGAACGATAACTACTCTGTCGGCTACCTTTTCCTGCACTTTAGCCAGACGGGAGGTATAATCGCAGACGGCATCCTCATTGTCTGCAGAACAGGGACCTATGATCACCAGAAATTTATCGGATTCACCGGTGATTATCCTGCGGATCTTATCATCTCTCTGTGCTTTTATCTGAGCCATTTTTTCCGTCATTGGGTATTGCTCCCTGATCTCATTGGGGGTGGGGAGCTTTTTTATAAATTCAAAACTCATAGATATATTCTCCTTTGTGCGTATACAATATCGCCAAAACGATTATAATACATTCAAATTCAAATGTCGATATATTTCCGCAAAAAGAAAAGACTTAATCCGGATATGGCAAGTTCACTTACCAGCAGCCCCCATAAATATCCCTGGATTCCGTAGATCGGAATAACAAATAGGACAAAAAGGATGCGGATGACCAGCCCGATGGTATTTTGGATAAAGGAAAGAGTGGTATTTCCCAATCCATTTAGGACACTGGTCAGGGTAGTGGAGAGGTAAAGGCAGGGACAGATAAAGGATAAGGTTTTGATAAATGTCCCCGCAAATTCATTTTTAAACAGAAGTATGCCAAGGGTATCCCCCAGGAAAAAGAAAAATCCAGTGGAGGCAAACCCTAGAATCAGACAGTACTTTATGGTCATCCCTATGGTTTTACTGATGGCTGCATGATTTTCTTTCGCCTGTTCTTCTGCAATTGCCGGCAGAAGCATTACAGAAACAGAATTTGTGATGGCGGAAGGAAACAGAATCAGAGGGAGTGACATACCCGTAAGAATACCGTAAATGCTCAGGGCTGACGTATTGTCCAGACCAAAAATCCGAAGTCTTCCGGGGATTAAGATCGACTCTACACTGTTGAGGAGATTGATCAGCAGCCGGTTTCCTGTGAGGGGGACAGCAAGCGTGACAATCTCTTTTAAATGGTGAAAAGGCGCTGTCATTTTTGAAAGCTGGTACGATGCTTTGTTGAAATCCCAGAGGATAAAAAGAACAGCGGCAAGCATGGAGACAAGTTCTCCTCCAAGGATACCGATGACGGCTATCATTGGCGTGAGAGCCCGCCCGTCCCTAAGAAGAACCAGATAAAACAGGTAGGATGCCGCTACACGGGCACACTGTTCCAGCAGCTGTGTGGCTGCAGGAATCCCTGTACTTTTTCTGGCGTAGTAATACCCGTTCACACAGGAGTGGAAGGTGCCAAAGGGGACACTTAAAGCCATAAGCTGCAGCAGAGAGACACATCTCTCCTCCCCCAGAAGCCGGACGGCGATAAAGGAGCTGTTGTGATACACAAGCCAGGACATAAAAAGAGACAGAAGCACAGAGAGAAATGTACCTATAAAGAATATATCTCTGGCACCCTGTTCATCCTTCAGAGCTATTCTGGCAGCGACAAAACGAGAGATGGCGGTTTGGATACCGCCTACAGCCACCGCAAAACAAATAGAGTGAATGGGGAAAATCAGCTGATAGATTCCCATTCCCTCTGCACCAATTGTCTGAGATAAGAATATTCTATAGAAGAATCCTATGATCCGGCTTAAGAAACCGGTGAGTGTAAGAATGATTGTGCCTCGCAGCAGGAATTGTTTATTGTTCATAGATGACGACCTATCTTCTTTTCATAAATATATTCCTTAAAGTATCTTGACAGAACCTGGGAATCGTGCTAATCTACAATTGAAATCAGAGTAAAACAATCGGAATTAAATGAGTAGGAATTAAATAAGTATGATTTAAAGCAGAAATTAAAAAGAGGGTGTACAAATGAAACTATCTACGAAAGGGAGGTATGGTCTCCGGGCTTTGATTGATCTTGCTTTATACAGTGAGAACGAGGCTGTATCCATTCAAAGCATAGCGGACCGTCAGAGCATATCCTACAGTTATCTGGAACAGCTGGTTGGAAAACTTAGAAAGGCCGGGCTGGTGAGCAGTGTGAGAGGCGCTCAGGGCGGTTATATGCTGGCAAAGCCTGCAGAAGAAATCTCAGTAGGCGATGTTTTAAGGGCTTTGGAAGGAAATCTGGAGGCAGTCACCTGTCCGGGCAATCAGGAAAACAGTTCCTGTGAGGGTGCTGATCTTTGTGTCACCAGGTATGTGTGGCAGAGAATTAATGACAGTATTAAAGATGCGGTAGATACAATCATGCTGGATCAGCTGGTAGAGGAAAGCCGGAAGATTCGGGACAAAGGGCAGGTAAGCGCTCAAATATGTGAGAATTAGGAGAGATGGGACAATGGGAAAAATGATATATTTGGATAATGCAGCAACAACAAAGACGGCACCGGAAGTAGTAGAGGCAATGCTGCCTTACTTCTCGGAGAATTATGGAAATCCTTCCAGCATTTATGAAATTGCGGGAAGAAGCAAAGAGGCTATTACAGAAGCAAGAGAACAGATAGCCAAGGTTTTGGGGGCCAATTCCAGGGATATCTATTTTACAGCCGGAGGAAGCGAATCGGATAACTGGGCGTTAAAAGCGGCGTTTGAAGCTTACAGCAGCAAAGGCAATCATATCATAACCACAAAGATTGAACATCATGCCATACTGCACACCTGCGAGTATCTGGAGAAACGGGGAGCCAAAATCACATATCTGGATGTGGATCAGAACGGTATTGTAAAGATGGAAGAACTGGAGAAAGCGATAACTCCGGAGACTATACTGATTTCCATTATGTTTGCCAACAATGAAATTGGTTCCATTCAGCCGGTCCGGGAGATTGGAATGCTTGCCAGGGAGCATGGAATTCTTTTTCACACAGATGCGGTACAGGCATTCGGACAGGTGCCTATAGATGTAGATGCACTGAACATTGACATGTTAAGCTCCAGTGCCCATAAGATTAACGGACCCAAAGGAATAGGATTCCTCTATATCCGCAAGGGGGTTAAGATACGTTCTTTCATCCATGGAGGTGCCCAGGAGAGAAAACGAAGGGCCGGAACCGAAAACGTACCGGGCATTGTGGGATACGGCGTAGCCGCCGCGCGGGCCGCAGAGACAATGGAAGAGAGGACCGGAAAAGAAGCAGAACTCCGGGATTACATGATACGCAGGATTCTGGAAGAAGTGCCCTATACCCGTCTGAACGGAGATCCGAAAAAACGTCTGCCAAATAATATAAATATCAGTTTTCAGTTTATAGAAGGGGAGTCCCTTCTGATTATGCTGGATATGGAGGGAATTGCAGCGTCCAGCGGTTCTGCCTGTACCTCAGGTTCCCTGGATCCGTCCCATGTGCTTCTTGCCATAGGGCTGCCTCACGAAATTGCCCATGGCTCCCTTAGACTGACGTTAAGTGAGGAGACAACAAAGGAAGATGCGGACTTTGTAATAGAAAAAATCAAAGAAATTGTAGCCCGGTTGAGAAGTATGTCGCCTTTATATGAAGATCATATGAAAAAACTGGCAAAAGCATCCGGGAAATGAGATAAAATAATGATGAAATAACGGAGGAAAATAATATGTATAGTGAAAAAGTAATGGACCATTTCGAACATCCCAGAAACGTAGGAGAAATTGAAAATGCCAGCGGTGTAGGCACTGTGGGGAATGCAAAGTGCGGAGATATTATGAGAATGTATCTGGATATTGATGATAAAGGGGTTATCAATGAATGTAAATTCAAAACGTTCGGCTGCGGGGCTGCAGTGGCCACCAGCAGCATGGCTACAGAGCTGGTGAAGGGAAAAACTGTTCAGGAGGCATTGGAGGTTACGAATAAAGCAGTAATGGAGGCTCTTGACGGTCTTCCCCCTGTAAAAGTACACTGTTCCCTGCTGGCAGAAGAAGCCATCCATGCAGCTCTCTGGGATTATGCAGAAAAAAAACATATAAAAATCGAGGGATTGGAAAAACCGAAAACGGATATTTCTGAGGAGGAAGAAGAGGAAGAGTATTAATGAACAGAAAAAAAGTGGTGGTGGGCATGTCAGGAGGGGTGGACTCTTCTGTGGCTGCCTGGCTTCTGAAAGAGCAGGGTTATGAGGTGATTGGGGTAACCATGCAGATCTGGCAGGATGAAGAGGAAACCGCACTGGAGGAAAACGGAGGCTGCTGCGGCTTAAGTGCTGTGGATGACGCCCGAAGGGTGGCTCAGGTCCTGGATATTCCGTACTATGTCATGAATTTTAAAGCAGAATTCAAGGATAAGGTCATGGATTATTTCGTGGCTGAATACCTGCGGGGGAGAACTCCCAACCCATGCATTGCCTGCAACCGGTATGTGAAGTGGGACTCCCTCTTGAAAAGAAGCCTTGAAATCGGCGCCGACTATATTGCCACAGGCCACTATGCCCAGATTGCCAGGCTGGATAACGGAAGATATACCCTGAAGACCTCAGCGACAGCTGCAAAAGACCAGACGTACGCCTTGTATAATTTGACACAGGAACAGCTGTCCCGGACCCTGATGCCGGTCGGGGCATATACCAAAGAGGAGATTCGGGAGATGGCCAAGCAGCTGGAGCTTCCGGTGGCTCATAAGCCGGACAGCCAGGAGATTTGCTTTGTTCCGGACAATGATTATGCCAAGTTCATTGAAGACAATACAGAGAGAAAAATTGAGGAAGGTAATTTTGTCACAAGTTCGGGCGAGGTGGTAGGCCGCCACAGAGGAATTACCCACTATACTATTGGACAGAGAAAAGGACTGAACCTTTCCATGGGACATCCCGTCTTTGTCCTGGAGATACGGCCGGACACCAACGAGGTAGTGATAGGGGACCACGAGGAGGTCTTTGCCAGCCGGCTGACTTGCTGTAACCTGAATTTCATGGCTATGGAGGATCTGAAGACCGGTGAGGAAAAGGAAGTGACAGCTAAGATTCGCTATAACCATAAAGGGTCTCCCTGTATCATCCGAAGAACAGGCAGGGATGAGATTACCTGTTCCTTTTCCACCCCTCAGAGGGCGATCACACCAGGGCAGGCGGTTGTGTTTTATGAGAATGAATATGTGGCAGGAGGAGGAACAATTTGCCGATAAAAAGAGTGGTTTTTTAACCTGGAAACGGTTGAAAAACCACTCTTTTTTTTCTTTGAAAACCACTATAATTTTATGAATTTTGGCTTCCTTTTTTCAAAAATTGTGTAGTAATGATATCCGCAGTTTTGCAAGAGTTCTGCTGCTTTATCAAAAGCAAACGCAATGTGTTCCGGACTGTGAGCATCAGAGCCCAGGGTTATGATTTCACCCCCTAATTCCCGATATCTGACAAGGATTTCTTCGGTTGGATGGGGATGACCAAGACCATATTTAAAACCGGCAGAATTGCACTCAAGGCCAATCCCTTTTTCTATTAAAGCTTTCAGCAATTCATCGATTATTTCCCTGTACATGTGGTAATTATAATCTCTGTTTTTGTTGGGACCGTACCGTACTATGTAGTCCAGGTGACCATAAGTATCCATCTCAGAGAAAGCAAAAATATTGTCCAAACTGGTTTGAAAATAGTCGTAATAGGCGGCTTTTTCGTCTCTGTTTTGGAAGAGATCCGGGAAATAGGGATCCATATGGTTCACAAGATGAGTAGAGCCGATGACAAAGTCAAAGGGGTATTCTCTGAGATAATTATGGTATGCTTCAGATAGGTGAGGCTGAAGACCCAGCTCAATCCCAAAATAAAGGGTGATTTTCTCTTTATATTGTTCCTTTAGTTCCAAAAATTTGCACAAATATTCCCTGGTATTTACTTCAAAATTGATGCCAATCTCAGGATAATCAAGGTCATAGTGTTCGGTAAAACACATAATCTTTAGGCCCATTTCTATACCTTTTTCGATCATATTTTCCATTGGAGCATCAGAATCACCGGAAAAGTTTGTGTGTAAATGATAGTCTGAGTACATAAAATTCTCCTTTTTAACCAATAAATTACGTGATTTTATTATAACATTCTTTCCATTAAATAAGAATAAAAATATAAATTATGCTTGAATTTTTTCCATATATTATGTAGAATACTCTGTAGGTTGATGTTTCTTTAACAATCTGAGAAACTCAAAAATTTTTAGTACCAATAGGAGGAATAAATAACATGGCAGTAAAAGTAGCAATTAATGGTTTTGGACGTATTGGACGTCTTGCATTCAGACAGATGTTCGGGGCAGAAGGATTTGAAGTAGTAGCTATTAATGACTTAACATCTCCTACAATGTTAGCCCATTTACTGAAATATGACTCAACACAGGGAAGATACGCACTTGGAGATACAGTAACAGCCGGAGATGATTCCATCACCGTTGACGGAAAAGAAATCAAAATCTATGCAAAAGCAGATGCTGCAGAGCTTCCTTGGGGAGAAATCGGTGTAGACGTTGTTCTGGAATGTACCGGATTCTATACATCCAAAGCAAAAGCAGAAGCTCACTTAAAAGCAGGCGCCAAGAAAGTTGTTATCTCTGCTCCTGCCGGCAACGATCTTCCTACCATCGTTTACAATGTAAACCATGATACTCTGACAAAAGAGGATCACATCATTTCAGCAGCTTCCTGTACAACTAACTGCCTGGCACCAATGGCAAAAGCATTAAATGACCTTGCTCCTATTAAATCCGGTATTATGTGTACCATCCATGCTTACACAGGCGATCAGATGACTCTGGACGGACCTCAGAGAAAAGGTGACTTAAGAAGATCCCGTGCAGCAGCAGTGAACATTGTTCCTAACAGCACAGGTGCTGCTAAGGCAATCGGTCTGGTTATTCCTGAACTGAACGGCAAATTAATCGGTTCCGCACAGCGTGTTCCTACACCAACAGGTTCTACAACTATCTTAACAGCTGTTGTAGACGGTAATGTAACTGTTGAGCAGATCAACGCAGCTATGAAAGCAGCAGCAGATGAATCCTTCGGTTACAACGAAGACGAAATCGTATCCAGTGATATCATTGGTATGAGATTTGGTTCTCTGTTCGATGCAACACAGACCATGGTTCTTCCGTTAGACAACGGAACCACAGAGGTTCAGGTTATTTCATGGTACGACAATGAAAATTCTTACACAAGCCAGATGGTAAGAACAATCAAATATTTTGGTAAATTGTTAGAGAAATAATTAAGAAGAATAAAGACTCATATAAGGGTCCGGTCTATTATGGACCGGACCTTTTTGTCTATAGACACTTAATCATAGGAGGAATACATGTAATGCTTAATAAAAAATCAGTGGATGACATTAATGTGAAAGGCAAAAAAGTCCTGGTTCGCTGTGACTTTAACGTGCCTTTACAGGAGGGCAGAATAACAGATGAGAATCGTCTGGTGGCAGCCCTGCCAACCATCAAGAAATTGATTGCCGACGGCGGAAAAGTAATACTCTGCTCACATCTGGGAAAACCAAAGGGAGAACCCAAGCCGGAACTCTCTCTGGCACCGGTTGCAAAGCGTCTCACAGAGCTGCTGGGTCAGGAAGTAATATTTGCAGCAGATCCTGAGGTGGTGGGACCTAACGCAAGAGCAGCCGCAGAGTCTATGAAAGACGGAGATGTAATCTTACTGGAAAACACCCGTTACCGTGCAGAGGAAACGAAAAACGGAGAAACCTTCAGCAAAGATCTGGCTTCTCTGTGTGATGTATTTGTCAATGACGCATTCGGAACTGCCCACAGGGCTCACTGCTCTAACGTGGGTGTGACGCAGTTTGTTGATACAGCAGTGGTAGGATACCTGATGCAGAAAGAAATTGACTTTTTGGGCAACGCAGTCAACAATCCTGAGAGACCATTTGTGGCAATTCTGGGCGGAGCTAAGGTATCCAGCAAGATTTCTGTGATTGACAATCTGTTGGATAAGGTAGATACTCTGATCATCGGCGGCGGAATGTCTTATACATTCTCCAAAGCTATGGGAGGAAAAATCGGTACTTCTCTCTGTGAGGACGATTATCTGCAGTATGCATTGGATATGATGAAAAAGGCGGAGGACAAGGGAGTTAAACTTTTACTTCCTGTTGATAATCTCATTGGGGATGCTTTCTCAAATGACTGCAATATCAAGGTGGCTCAGAAAGGTGAGATTCCGGACGGATGGGAAGGCATGGATATCGGACCTGAGACGGAAAAGATTTTCTGTGATGCAGTGAAAGATGCGAAGACAGTAGTATGGAACGGACCCATGGGCTGCTTTGAAATGCCAAACTTTGCACATGGAACAGAAGCAGTGGCAAAAGCATTGGCAGATACGGATGCTACTACGATTATAGGCGGCGGAGATTCTGCTGCGGCAGTAAATATTCTGGGATATGGCGACAAAATGACCCATATTTCCACAGGCGGCGGTGCTTCCCTGGAATTCCTTGAAGGCAAGGAGCTTCCTGGTGTGGCAGCAGCAAACGATAAATAATATAAAAGAATAAAGAAAGAAGGTATCCCATTATGGCAAGAAGAAAAATTGTGGCCGGCAACTGGAAAATGAATATGACCCCCAGCGAGGCGGTAGAGCTGGTGAATACTTTAAAACCTCTGGTAGAAAACGAAGAGGTTGATGTAGTGTTCTGTGTACCGGCAATTGACATCATTCCGGTAGTGGAAGCTACAAAAGGCACCAACATTCAGGTTGGAGCTGAGAATATGTATTACGAAGAAAAAGGCGCTTATACTGGTGAAATATCTCCGAATATGCTCACAGATGCAGGCGTAAAATACGTTGTATTAGGTCATTCTGAGAGAAGAGAATATTTCGCAGAGACCAGCGAGACCGTAAACAAAAAGATGCTGAAAGCGTTTGAGCATGGAATTACACCGATTATGTGTTGCGGTGAGACCCTGGAGCAGAGAGAGCAGGGTGTGACCATGGACTTCATCCGTCAGCAGGTTAAGGTAGGATTCCTGGGAGTAACAGCAGATCAGGCTAAGACAGCAGTCATTGCCTACGAGCCGATCTGGGCAATCGGTACTGGAAAGACCGCTACAACCGAACAAGCTCAGGAAGTATGCGCAGGAATCCGTGCATGCATCGCTGAAATCTATGACGAAGCGACCGCAGAAGCGATCCGCATCCAGTACGGCGGATCTGTAAATGCAAAGACCGCACCGGAATTGTTTGCACAGGCTGACATCGATGGCGGTTTAGTAGGAGGCGCTTCTCTGAAGGCTGAATTTGGACAGATTGTAAATTACAAATAGTATTTGTGAAAGAGGGGACTGCTGTGGGGCGGTCCCTTATGTTATTAAATTGGAATTTAATGCAATTACTTGGACTACGGCTCAAGGTGATCTAAGTCGGAAGGTATGAGGTGGCAGGGGGACGGTGAGAGGAATCCCGCGGCAGAGGGCTGGCAGGTTCGGACAGGAGGGAGGCTTAAGTTCCGGGGACACCTCCGTCGCGAAGAGAGTCTAAGACAAAACCGGAATCCCCGCCGGAGCACCGTTCGTATGTGCAAAGAATGCTTGATGTGCATTCTCTGCCCATGCTCACTTTTTTTCGGCCTGGACTGCCGAAAAAATCTCCAGCGTGAATCCCGGTTTTGCCTAAGATTCTCTACTCACTCCTGCGGTATCGTCCGCGGAACCTAAGCCTCCCTCCCGCCCGAACCAGTCAGCCCGCCGCCGCAGGATTTCTCTCACCTGGGTATAGGAAAGTTCCAGGGGGTAAATTTATCTGAAGGGGAATGATATTATTCACATAGGATATGGCTGTAAATTTGTCAGATAGAATATAGCTGTAATGTAGCTGTAATGTAGCCAGAAAGTATGGAAGTGATAACGGTAACAGGTTTGGCTGTTTATCCAAAACATTGAGCGATCATAAATGATGAATAATATGAAAAGTGTACAACTTTCGACCTTCCCCACCCGTTTTCCGTGAATGTGAAGTGAGTCTCTGCCAGGATATAGAAGGGAGCACCGGGGAGACAGGGCCAGGCCAGGGGGCGGGGTATAGGGACCAGTCAGGGAGGTTAAGCGGAGTGAGCCGAAGATCCAGTCCACCAGCTGTTTAGCGAGGAAGGCTTTCCTGACGAGCTTAGCAGCTGGTAGGACTTAGCTTAGGGGAACGGAGCCTCGAGCTGACTGGTCCCTATACCCCGCCCCCTGGCCTGGCCCTGTCTCCCCGGTGCTCCCTCCTATATCCGTCCGTCTGCGATGCGCTCGCCGACTACATAACCTCGAACTTCACATACACAAAACTATAATTCAAACACAAACCTCGCAATCTCATCCACTGCATCGTTCGCTGTCTTAAAATTCGACATCTGGAACACATGCCACATCCCCTTATACAAATCCAGCCTCGCAGAAACGCCCTGCTTTATAAGCTGCTTGTGCAGTCTGACGGAGTCACTCAGGAGAATCTCATTATTTCCCACCTGAATATAAACGGGGGGAAAGTCTGTGAAGTCTCCGAACAGAGGGGATACAAGGGGATTTTCAAAGTTTTCTTCAGTGGTATAAGAGTAGCGGGCCCTGTCCATATATTCGTGATCTAAAATGGGATCCAGCTCTTCCCTTGTGACATGGGATTTTCCGGAGGTGGTGAGATCGGTCCAGGGGGACATGAGGGCAAAGGCTCCCGGCAGAAAGCGTTCCTCTTCCTTTAATTTCAAGCCCAGGGAGAGGGCCAGATTGCCTCCGGCGGAATCCCCCATAACAATGATATCTTTGCTTCCATACCCCAGCATCATCAGATAATCCCAAATTTTGACCACATCGTGTAATGCGGCTGGAAAGGGAAATTCGGGAGCCAGACGGTAATCAAAGCTGATAACATCCATGGAGGTAGCCATGGCTATTTTGGTGGTGAGTATTCTGGCGTAGTGGAGACTTCCGGTAATGTAGCCGCCTCCGTGGCAGTACAGGATAACCTTCTGGGTACTGTGGGGGCGGTTTACACTCACTATTTCCACAGGGACTGAGTCTATGGTCAGATTGGTATATGCGGCCTCTTTGCTTCTGGTTCCCAGAATCTTTCCTATGCTGTCCTGGGACTGGCGGTTTTTATCCAGGTCATCCGTTACCACAAGACTGTGAACGGCTTTGATAAGTTTCATAAAATTCTGGTTGCTTTTGCTCATAAATGGCATGGATAGAGGTGTCCTCTCTTTCGATATTTTCTATATAGTAACATTAACAGCCAAAGAGAGCAAGGAGAAGAAAGCTCTTCTTCCCCTTGTAATATGGCTTCTGAACCTCTATAATAAAAAGAACCTATAAGAGGTGAGAAGCTAATGAATAAAAAAGAAACCTGGTACAAGCTGGACTTGTCGGCTAATGTGTACCCAACCTTACAGAAACGTAAATTTTCATCATTATTCCGAATCACTATTGCCTTAAAAGAGGATATAGATCCAGTGCTTCTGCAGAAAGCACTGGACGTAACTCTGCCCAGATTTCCAAGTATGAAGGTGGCTATGAGAAAAGGGCTCTTCTGGAGATACCTGGAACCTAATGCCAATCCTGCCCCAAAAGTACAGCCAGACATTCAAAATCCCTGCATGCCTATACGTATCAAGAGCAATGACCGGTATCTGTTCAGAGTATATTACTTCAAAAATCAGATAGCACTTGAGGTTTTTCATTCGCTTGCAGACGGCAATGGCGGACTCTGCTTTCTGAAAACCATGACAGCGGTATATCTCAGGATGAAAGGATATGAGATACCGGACGGAGAGGGTGTTCTGAATATAGAAGAACAGCCGGATCCGGAGGAGCTGGAGGATGCGTACATTAAATATGCAAACTCCAGGGTGCCGTCCAAGCGAAGTCAGGGGAACGCTTACCGGATACATGGGACACAGGAGCCCTTTTATACGCTTAATATCATAAAAGGCACCATGGATGTCTCTAACCTTAAGGCTGTGGCCAAGGGCTATCAGGTGACAATCACGGAATATCTGAACGCGGTACTGCTGTATGCTCTTCTGGAGAAACAGAAGGCGGACAGAGTATGGAAAGAGAAACCGGTAAAGATTGCCATGCCTGTAAATCTCAGAAATTTTTTTCCTTCCAGGACCATGAGAAATTTTATAACCATGCTGTATCCTGGAATTGATCCCAGACTGGGAGAATACACCTTTGAGGAGATTGTAAAGCAGGTGCATCATTTTATGCAGTATTATATCAATCCCAAATTTTTGAATGCCGATATCACCAAGAATGCCAACACGCAGCAGAGCATCTGGATCCGTATGGTCCCTCTGCTGATAAAAGACCTTATTGTGCGCCAGTTTTATATTAAAGTGCAGAATAAACAGTCCTCAGCAGGCCTTACCAATTTGGGCATCGCGAAAGTGCCGGGTGCTATGGAAAAGTATGTTGTGGGCTTTGACGTGCTGATGGGGCAGCCATTTTCATCCAGAACCAACTGTGCCATTGTCAGTTATCAGGGGGTGACATCTGTTAATTTTGCAAGCTCAATTATTGAGGCAGACGTGGAACGATATTTTTTCCGAAAACTAGTAAAAGATGGTATTCATGTAAAGATTCAATCAAACAGGAGGTGAGGCCATGGCTTATTGCGTGAATTGTGGAGTGGAGCTGGAGGCTTCTCTTGAGAAGTGCCCTCTGTGTAATACTCCGGTGTATCATCCGGCAAAAGAAGAAAAGAGCAAACCTGCTTCTCCCTATCCTGCGATCCGGGGAGAGGTTGCCAGGGTAAAGAGGACAGATCTGGCGATACTTATAACCGTAATACTAAGTTGTACGGCTTTGGGCTGCGGACTTCTGAACTTATTTATATTTCAGATGAATGCCTGGTCGTTGTATATCATCGGACTGTGTGTGGTGTTCTGGATTTTTTTTATACCTGCCATGATATACAGGAAACTGCCCTTTTTTCTCATGCTCCTCTTTGACGGAGCTGCGGTTGCCATGTACTGCGGAATTATCGCGTATCTGTTTGACGGGGGAGAGTGGTACCGTCTGATTGCCCTTCCTATTATAATAATTGGTGTGGTGCTCATCATGGCAGTGAATCTCTGCTATCGTTTTCTCTCCAGATCGATCTTGTTTATGGCTTTGGCGGTAGTACTTGCCCTGGGAATTTTTTGTGTGGGGATCGATGCCAGCATTAAGAACTTTATTACAGGGGTGCCGGGCATAACCTGGTCAGCCATTGTTATGACCTGCAGCCTGATCATTGCGGTAACTCTGTTTACCATCATGAGGATTAGCAGGCTGCGGGAGGAAGTGCGCAGAAGAATGCATATTTAGCTTGTATTTTGGAGGAAAAGCCGATATAATTAATGGTTGTGAATAATTATAAAATATAATGTATAAAAAGGTGCAGGAGGTATTAGCTATGAAGAAAAAGTTAGTAGTATTAATGGCAGCTGTGATGATGGTATCACTGGCAGCATGCGGTAATTCAGGAAGCGGTGATTCAAAGAAAGAGGATACCGCAAAGGAAGAAACGAAGGGCGGATCCGGTGACAAGCTGATTGTAGGAACAGAGGCTGGATTTGCTCCCTATGAATATATGAAGGGAACAGAAGTTGTCGGTATAGATATGGATATCGCCAAAGCCATTGCCGATGATATGGGAAAAGATCTGGAGATCAAAAACATGGACTTTGATGGTGCTCTGGCAGCAGTACAGAGCGGTAAAGTAGACATGGTTGCGGCCGGTGTTTCCATTGATGAGGAGAGAAAACAGGTGATGGATTTCTCCGATGAATATGTGGACAACACAGAGGTGGTTGTGGTAAATAAAGAGAATCCGGGTATTACACCTGCAGGCGGTGAAGTGGCCGGCACAGACCTGGAAGGGAAAATCGTAGGTGTGCAGCAGGGGAACATCGCTGATATCTGGGTAGCCAATAAAGACAATGCCAATCCCAAGGAAATCAAACGTTACTCCAAGTTTGCACAGGCAGTAGAAGATTTAAAGAATGGAAAAATTGACGGTATTATCATTGATCAGTATCCTGCAGAAGAGATGGTTGCTTCTAATGACACACTTACTATTCTGAACGGTACATTATTTGAGGATAAGTATGCCATTGCTGTGAAAAAAGGAAATCAGGAATTGCTGGATCAGATCAATAAGGTGATCAAACAGTTAAAAGATGACGGAAAGATAGAAGAGTTTACAGCAAATCATGTAGGTAATTAAAGATGGGGTTTTTTGAAAATTTTCAGTCTGCTCTATATCAGGCATTGATACAGGATGACAGATATCTGCTGTATGTAAATGGTATTATAAAAACCATAGAGATCTCTCTGCTTGCGATTATTATCGGTATCGCTATCGGACTTGTGATCGCTGTATGTAAGGTGGCCAGTTCAAACAATAAGCATCTGAAGTGGCTGAATATCATATGTAATCTCTATATAACGATCATCAGAGGTACCCCTGTGATGGTACAGCTGCTGATTATTTATAACCTGATTTTTACTTCTAGAAATACCAATGAGGTGGTGGTTGGAGCCATTTGTTTTGGGATTAACTCAGGAGCTTATGTGGCAGAAATAATACGTGCCGGTATCGAATCCATAGATATCGGCCAGATGGAGGCCGGCCGGTGTCTGGGTCTGAATTATATAAAGACCATGCGCTATATTATTATTCCCCAGGCCATTAAAAATATTCTGCCGGCATTGGGCAATGAGTTTATTGTATTGATCAAGGAAACCTCTGTGGCAGGTATGATTGCTGTTACAGAGCTTACGAAGGCCGCACAGCTGGTGGGAAATATGTCATATCGGATCCTTCCTCCGCTGTTCATCGCTGCTGTCTGCTATCTGATAATGGTACTGGGGCTGACAAAGCTGCTGAATGTTATGGAAAGGAGGCTGGCTCAGAGTGATAGAGGTTAAAAATCTTCAGAAATCTTTCGGGGATCACGTAGTACTTAACGGCATAGACCAGAAGATAGAAAAGGGAGAGAAGGTTGTAGTCATCGGTCCCTCCGGGTCCGGCAAATCGACCTTTCTGCGCTGCCTGAACCGGCTGGAGGAACCCACCGGGGGAGAAATTTGGTTTGAGGGAAATAACATAACAGATCCTTCCTGCAGCATTGACAAGCTCCGCCAGAAGATGGGGATGGTATTTCAGCAGTTTAATCTGTTTCCCCATCTTACGGTGATGCAGAATCTTACTCTGGCCCCTACCAAACTGGGACTTATGAATCAGGGAGAGGCCGACAAAAAAGCGAAGGAACTTTTGGAACGTGTGGGACTGCCGGAAAAAGCAGATACCTACCCCAATATGCTTTCAGGAGGCCAGAAGCAGAGGATTGCCATTGCCAGAGCGCTGGTGATGAACCCTGATGTCATGCTTTTTGACGAGCCTACGTCAGCTTTGGATCCCGAGATGGTCGGTGAGGTATTAAGTCTTATGAAAGAACTGGCTATGGAAGGAATGACAATGGTAGTGGTAACCCATGAGATGGGATTTGCCAAAGAAGTGGCCACCAGGGTGCTGTTTATTGATGAAGGTAAGGTAAAAGAAGAGAATAATCCGGTGGATTTTTTTGAGCATCCGGAGAATCCCCGCCTGCAGGAATTCCTTTCCAAGGTTCTGTAGGAACAAGACGAACATGTGAAGCAAAATGAGGAGAACAAAAATGAAAAAACCAACTGTTTTAATGATACTCGATGGATATGGACTGAACGATAACTGTGAAGCCAACGCGGTGTGCGAGGGAAAAACTCCGGTGATGGATCAACTGATGTCCCAGTGTCCCTTTGTAAAGGGAAACGCAAGCGGGATGGCAGTGGGACTTCCGGAAGGCCAGATGGGAAATTCCGAGGTGGGTCACCTGAATATGGGTGCAGGGCGTATTGTATATCAGGAGCTCACCAGAATTACCAAAGAAATTCAGGACGGAGATTTCTTTCACAACGAGGCTCTTTTAAAAGCAGTCAAAAATGCAAAAGAAAAGGATACAGCTCTTCATTTTATGGGATTGTTGTCTGACGGCGGTGTCCACAGCCAAAATACACATTTGTACGGACTTCTGGAGCTGGCGAAAAGGGAAGGGGTAGAGAAGGTATACGTTCACTGCTTCCTGGACGGCCGTGATACACCTCCGTCTTCCGGAAAAGGCTATGTAGAAGAACTGCAGGCCAAGATGGAAGAGATCGGTGTGGGCCAGATTGCCACGGTTATGGGACGCTATTATGCTATGGACCGGGATAACCGGTGGGACAGAGTGGAAAAGGCCTATGCCGCTATGACAAAAGGAGAAGGGGAAAAGGCAGCCTGCGGGGCATGCGGGGTACAGGCCTCCTACGACAAAGGCAAAACCGATGAATTTGTGCTCCCCACAGTGGTGGAAAAAGACGGAGTTCCTGTGGCATCCGTGCAGGACGGGGATTCCGTGATTTTCTTTAACTTCCGTCCGGACAGAGCCAGAGAGATTACAAGAGCTTTTGCAGATGAAGACTTCCAGGGTTTCTTCCGGGAGAAGAAGCTGGATCTTGTGTTTATCTGCTTTACTGAGTATGACGCTACCATTCAGAATGTGGAAGTAGCCTTCCACAAGGTGTCTATAGAGAACACCTTCGGACAGTTCCTGGCTGCCCGCCATATGACCCAGGCGCGTATCGCTGAAACAGAGAAATATGCCCATGTAACCTTTTTCTTCAACGGGGGAATTGAAGAGCCCAACCAGGGGGAGGACAGAATCCTTGTGAAGTCCCCTAAAGTTGCAACCTATGACTTAAAACCTGAGATGAGCGCCTTTGAGGTTTGTGATAAACTTGTGGAGGCCATTGAATCAGATAAATACGATGTTATTATTATTAACTTCGCCAATCCGGATATGGTGGGCCACACAGGAATTGAAGCGGCAGCCGTGAAAGCCGTGGAAGCAGTTGACCAGTGCGTGGGCCGTGCGGTAGAGGCAGTGAAGAAAGTGGGCGGTCAGATGTTTATCTGTGCGGATCACGGCAATGCGGAACAGCTGGTAGATTATAAGACAGGGGAACCGTTTACAGCCCATACCGTTAACCCGGTTCCGTTTATCCTTGTGAATGCAGATCCTTCCTATGGCTTGAGAGAAGGGGGCTGTCTGGCAGACATTGCACCCACACTAATTGAACTCATGGGAATGGAGCAGCCAAAAGAGATGACAGGCAAATCCCTTCTGATTCGGAAATAAATCTTAGGATTTTATAAAGATTCTTGACAAACCCTTAAAGAAATGATAAATTATTATCAAGCAAATAAAAGGGAGTAGCCGAACACCGACAGGTGGGTTTGAAACCGTCACCCGGTACTGAGAAGTACCCGTATCAAATGAGATGTGCAAGACTTTTATTGTGGCAGTGATGTCATGATAGAAGTCTTTTTTTATTACATAGGAAACTTCATTCTATCATCTGCCACAAATAAAAACCTTGCAGTTGCCGAAAGGCAGGGAAGGAGTTTAATATGTATAGGACAGGTAACCAAATTGAGATTCAAGAGGCAATAACAGCCGGCAGACAGGCCTTGGAAGCTCTGGAGGAAGCGGAGGATTTTCTTCAGAGCGCCAGAAACATAGGCATCTGGGATATGCTGGGAGGAGGACTTCTGGCAGATATTATGAAGCATTCCAGGTTAGACAAGGCAACCAGATGCTTGGAAGCAGCAAGGGAACGGCTGCTGCATTTTCAGAGGGAATTAAAGGATATTCAGGTTCCCATGGATATCCAGATGGAGATAGGTACTTTTCTTACATTTGCTGATTTTTTCTTTGACGGTATTATTGCAGACTGGATGGTACAGAATAAGATCCAGGAGGCACGGGAACAGGTAGAGGACGGCATTATTATGGTTCGGACTGTACTGGAGGATTTGGAACAGATGGAGCATAAAATAAGTATAGCAGAACAGGAGGGATAGTATATGGGATGTCTTGGAAATTTGCTTTGGTTTATCTGCGGAGGATTTTTAAGCGGACTTTCTTGGCTTTTGCTGGGCTGTCTGTGGTGCATTACAATTATTGGAATACCCATTGGGAAACAGTGCTTTAAATTTGCAGAGCTAAGCTTTTTCCCATTTGGCAAAGAGGTGAGCTACGGCGGAGGGGCCGGATCCCTGCTCCTCAATATTATCTGGCTCCTTGTAACTGGCATACCAATGGCTTTGGAGTCTCTGGCTTTGGGTGCTGTTCTCTGTGTTACCATTGTGGGTATTCCTTTCGGAATCCAGCATTTTAAAATTGCTAAGCTGGCTCTTCTGCCGTTTGGCGCTGAGATACGTTAATAAATAAGAGAAAATGGAGGGCATTATGAAACTGGTACTGGAACAAATAGAAAAGAAATTCGACAAAAAAGAAGTGCTGCGGGGTGCAGATTTTACCTTTGAAAAGGGGAAAATTTATGGGCTGCTGGGGCGAAATGGTGCGGGAAAGACTACGCTGTTCAACTGTATCAATGAGGATATTGAGATTGACGGCGGGAGCTTTTACATCGAGGAAGAGGGCATAAAAAGGCCGATTATTTCCGAGGATATTGGATATGTACTTTCCACGCCTGTGGTGCCTGAGTTTCTCACAGGCAGAGAGTTTTTAAAGTTTTTCATAGAGATCAATGCACAAAAGATGAAAGAATCTAAAAGTTTGGATGAGTATTTTGATTTTATGAAGATAGAGGAGGAGGACAGGGATAAGCTGATGAAAGACTATTCCCACGGCATGAAGAATAAAATGCAGATGCTGGTGAATATCATAGGCAGTCCCACCATACTCCTGTTGGATGAACCATTGACTTCCTTTGATGTCGTAGTGGCTGATGAGATGAAAAAGATGCTGAAGGAGATAAAAAAAGATCACATTCTTATCTTTTCCACTCACATCATGGAGTTGGCCCTGGATTTGTGTGATGAGATTGTGATTTTAAACCAGGGTATTTTGGAAGAGATTCCTAAGGAAAATCTGGATAATGAAGAGTTCAAGGACAAAATTATTGATACTTTAAGGGGAGAAGAAGGATGAAAACACTTTTACTATCGTTCCGCCTGAGTAATACATATGGAGCAAATACCTGGATCTACAGGCTGCGCCGTCTGCCGGTGATTAAGAAACTAATCCCAGCAAGCCTGTATGGCTGCGGGGGACTGAAAAAGTTCGTTTATATTTTGTATGTTATCCTGAAAACTATATTTGCCTTTGGCAGTAAATTTTTATATCTGGGACTAATGATCTTACTGCCTCTAAGTATCCTGCCGGGTGATAAGGCCGGGAATTTTGTAAATATATTCTTTTTCCTTACGGCAATGGGAGCATTTACAAACACTGAACTGTTTAACCCCACGAAAGCCAAGTACTATACGGTTGTACTTATGCGTACCGATGCAAAAAGCTATGCCCTTTCCAGCCTTTGGTGGTTCCTGGCTAAGAATGTTGTGACCTGGATACCCGCGGTTCTGATCCTGGGCATGCAGGCAGGTATCCCTCTGGGCGTGTGCCTGCTGGTGCCCGTTGTGATGACAGAATGGAAGCTTGCGGGCAGTGCACTGATGCTGAAGTATTTTGACAGAACCGGCCGTGAGGTATCAGAAAATAATCTGAAGCTTTTTTTCAGTGTGACCGGGGCAGGTCTTTTGCTGGGGTACGGTCTCCCTTGGATTCGTGCAGGCCTCTCTGTGCAGGGCTTTTATCTGGCGGCGGCCCTCCTGATTCCGTGTGCGGTATGTTCTCTGAGAATACTTATTAAGAGCAAAAGCTATAAACGGCTTTATAAAAAGATACTGAATCTTAACGGCCTTATTTTCGGGGTACAGGAGAACGCAGCTGCCACACAGCAGAAAGCCTATCTCTCCAAAATATCTTCGGGGGAAGTCCGGACAGGGAATAAAAAAGGATACGATTACTTCAATGAACTGTTTATACAAAGACACAGGAAGATTCTTACCCATTCAGCCAGAAAAACAGCATACATACTTGTGGTGATTCTGGCCGGAGTGCTCCTTCTCTCCCAGTTCAATCCAAAAGCCTCCCGGGGCATCAATGAGGTGATGCTTAATTTTCTTCCTTATTTTATTTTTGTGATGTATCTGGTGAATAAGGGAGCAGTGGTAACACAGGCTATGTTTATGAATTGTGATCACAGTATGCTGGCATACCGGTTTTACCGGCAGCCGGACGCTGTTCTTAAACTTTTTAAAGTAAGGCTGCTGACACTGATAAAGATTAATATGATACCTGCGGCAGTGATTGCCTGCGGCCTTCCGCTTCTCCTCTTTATCACCGGGGGGACAGAGAATCCGCTGAATTATGCGCTGCTGTTTGTATCTATCCTGGCGATGGCAGTATTTTTTTCTGTACATCACCTGGTGATCTATTATCTGCTTCAGCCCTACAACGTGAATATGGAGGCGAAAAGCAGTGCATATTCGATTGTAAACGGGGTAACGTATTTTTTGTGTTATATGTGCATTAAATTTCAAGCTCCAACTATTATATTTGCAAGTCTGACGATTCTCTTTTCTGCTCTTTATATCGGTGCCGCATTATTCTTGGTCTATCGGTATGCACCGGTCAGATTTTGCCTGAAACAATAATTTTATATACATTATGACCGGCAATTTGGTAAATAATAAAAATACAGAATAAAAAATAAGGAGGTTTACGCATATGTATCGTTATTTGCCAATACGCCGTGTATACGCCAGAGAAGTGCTGGATTCCAGAGGAAATCCCACTGTGGAGGTAGAGGTTACCGTAGGAGAAGGAATTGTAGGAAGAGAGGGACATCTGGGAAGGGCTCTGGTTCCGTCAGGTGCCTCTACCGGCAGATTTGAGGCAGCAGAGCTGCGGGATGGAGATAAACGATACTATGGACTGGGAGTACAGAAGGCAGTTTCAAATGTAAATACAAAACTGGCCGATGCTGTTTTGGGGGAAAATACCTTAAACCAGAGCCACATTGACTATCTTCTGCTTCAGGCAGACGGAACCAAAAATAAAGAGAATATAGGGGCAAACGCAGTACTGGGGGTTTCTATGGCTGTGGCAAGGGCAGCGGCCAAAGCATTGCGGGTTCCCCTGTATCAATATATCGGGGGCTGCCATGCAAGAAGAATGCCGGTGCCTATGATGAATATCCTGAACGGCGGAAAGCATGCAGATAATACGGTAGACCTTCAGGAGTTCATGATTATGCCTGTGGGTGCAGACAGCTTTTCCACGGGACTGCAGATGTGTGCCGAGATTTACCATAATCTGAAGGTGATACTAAAAGGGGAAAATCTGGCCACTGCGGTGGGCGATGAAGGCGGATTTGCCCCGGATGTTCAGGGATCAAAGGAGGTCTTGGAGCTTATGTGTCAGGCAGTGGAAAAGAGCGGTTATAAGCTTCGTGAGGACATCTGCTTTGCAGTGGACGCGGCGGCAAGTGAACTCTACGACAAAGAAAAGGATTATTACTATTTCCCGGGAGAGAGCGAGATGAAGGGAGATACCGTTACAAGAACGGCAAAGGAAATGGTAGGCTATTACGAAGAGCTCATTGATGAATTCCCAATTGTCTCAATTGAAGATGGACTGCACGAAGATGACTGGGACGGCTGGAAGCTGATGACGGAAAAGCTGGGAGACAGAGTGCAGCTGGTAGGAGACGACCTTTTTGTGACAAATATCAAGAGGCTTGGCTGCGGCATAAAGCTGGATGTGGCCAATGCGATTCTCATAAAGCTGAATCAGATCGGGACGGTATCGGAGGCCCTGGATGCCGTAGAGATGGCCCATAAAGCAGGATACCGGGCTGTGATCTCACACCGTTCCGGTGAGACGGAGGACACTTTTATCGCAGATCTGGCGGTTGCTGTAAATGCAGGACAGATTAAGACAGGAGCTCCCTGCAGGACTGACCGGACGGCAAAATACAACCAGCTGCTGCGAATAGAGGATACTCTGGGAAATATAGCCCAGTACGACACACCTTTTATCTGACTAGTTTAGGGGGAAGAGGGAAGCTTATCCTCTCTCCTCCTGATTTTTGTTATATTTCCGAAAAACAAGTTGAAAAACTTTTACCTCTATGGTAAAATTATCTTGTTTGACAATTAGGAGGTGTAATCGTGGATATTTTACGTATGGTTCTGACCATAATTTTCGTTATTGATTGTATAGCCATTACTGTTCTTGTATTGATGCAGGAGGGAAAGCAGCAGGGTCTGGGCAGCATTGCAGGTATGGCCGATACGTATTGGGGCAAGAACAAAGGAAGATCTATGGAAGGGAACCTGGTTCGCGCTACGAAGATTACAGGATTATTATTTTTTGTACTGGCATTAGTATTAAACCTGAAGTTTTAACAGATGACACTCTTGTGAAGGAACAAGAGTGTTTTTTTCTTTTGAAGTCTCGGGAGAAAGATAGATAGGAGAAGAAGTGAATACGAAATTATTAAAGAAAAGAAGGAAAATGCTCTATGATATTATAAGCTGCAAGGAATACGAGCCTATGAGGGCAAAGGAGCTGGCAATTTTACTGGAACTGCCGAAAGGCAAAAGAAAGGAACTTCATGAAGTTTTGGATCTGATGGTTGAGGAAGGCATTCTTGAGATTACCAAACGGGGGCGGTATCAGAAAAGGTCAGGGAAAAAGCCGGATTCAGTCAGGGCAGTGGATCGGATCCCCGGAAGGAGAAAGAATAGCGGTAGAGAAGATGCAGTCTGTCCTGTGGGGAAGGAAGCGATGAAAGGAGAGCCGGAAAGGGAGTATGCAGAGGGCATCTTTATCGGTCACCCCAAGGGATTTGGATTTGTTGAGATGTCAGGGGATACAGAGGATATCTTTATTCCGGAATCCCAGGTAGAGAATGCAGTGCATATGGACCGGGTGAGGGTACTTCTTTCCCCGGAACCGGAATCTAACGGAAGAAGGCGGGAAGGCAGTATTGTTAAGATACTGGAACACGGCACAGTCCAGGTGGTTGGGACATATCAGAGAAACAGCCATTTTGGGTTTGTGATAGCGGATAATGCAAAATTTTCCAGGGATATATTTGTACCCATGGAGTGCTCGAAGGGGGCTGTGACAGGGGACAAGGTGGTAGCGGTAATTACGGACTACGGGACAAAGAATAAGAGTCCCGAGGGCAAGGTTGTGGAGATACTGGGACACTTCAGCGAGGCAGGGGTGGATGTCCTTTCTATCGCCAAAGGGTATGACCTGCCTATGGAATTTCCTGAGAAAGTAAATAATCAGGCCGCAAAGGTGAAGGAATATCTGATTCCGGGAGATTTTGACAGCAGGATGGATCTGAGAGAGTGGACCATAGTGACAATTGACGGAGAAGACGCCAAGGATCTGGACGACGGCGTATCCCTTACCAAGGAGGGGGATATCTACCATTTGGGGGTCCATATAGCGGATGTCAGCAATTATGTACAGTATAGCAGTGCACTGGACAGAGAGGCGCTGAAAAGAGGGACAAGCGTATATCTGGTAGATCGGGTGATTCCAATGCTGCCTCCCCGCCTGTCAAACGGTATCTGTTCCCTGAATCAGGGAGAGGATCGGCTGGCTTTGAGCTGTCTGATGGACATCGACGAAACCGGACAAGTAGTTTCCCATCAGATTGCCGAGACAGTAATCCGGGTAAGCAGGAGAATGACTTACACGAATGTGAAGAAGATTCTGGAGCAGGAGGATGCATCTGCAGCCAGGGAATACGAAGAGTTAGTTCCGCTGTTTTTTCTGATGAAGGAGGTTTCCGAACTTTTGAGAAAAAGAAGGGAAAAACGGGGAGCAATTGACTTTGATTTCCCCGAGAGCAAGATCCTTCTGAACAGTCAGGGCAGACCGGTGGAGATCTATCCCTATGAGCATAATGTGGCTACAAAGATAATTGAGGATTTTATGCTGATCGCCAATGAGACAGTTGCAGAGGAATTCTGCCGTGCAGAGATTCCCTTTGTGTACCGGGTACACGAAGAACCGGACGAGGAAAAGATGGAAGCTGTTCTGCAGATGATTCATAACTTTGGCATTCCTGCCGTAAAGTCTAAGCAGAAGATTCATCCAAAGGAGATTCAGAAAATATTAAAGAGGATAGAAGGGACACCGGAGGAACCTCTATTTTCCCGGCTGCTCCTCCGTTCAATGAAACAGGCAAAATATACTCCGGAATGTACCGGCCACTTCGGTCTTGCGGCCAGATATTACTGCCATTTTACCTCGCCTATCCGCAGGTATCCGGATCTGCAGATTCACAGAATCATTAAGGAGACACTCCGGGGCAGAATGAACGAAGACAGAATCCGCCATTATCAGGGGATCCTGGAAGAGGTATCTGTCCAGTCCAGCGCCATGGAGCGCAGGGCAGAGGAGGTTGAGCGGGAGACAGATAAGCTGAAGAAAGCAGAATATATGTCTTCCCGGATCGGCTGTGAGTACCAGGGGATTATCTCCGGGGTTACGGAGTGGGGGATTTATGTGGAACTGCCCAATACAGTGGAGGGCCTGGTTCATGTAAATACGCTCAGAGATGATTATTATGTATTTGACAAGGATCACTACCGGATCGTGGGAGAGATGACGAAAAAAACATACGGACTTGGCCAGAAAGTGACCGTACGGGTAGAAGATGCTGATATGATAACTAAGACCATAGATTTTGTGCTGGCAAAGGAAGGAAAGGAGGATGAGGAGAATGAGCAAGGAATCGGGCAGCCGTCTGATTGCAAACAATAAAAAAGCATATCATGATTATTTTATCGAAGACAGCTATGAGGCAGGAATTGCCCTGGTGGGCACGGAGGTGAAGTCCCTGCGCATGGGGAAATGCAGTATCAAGGAGTCATTTCTTAGGATTGAACATGGAGAAGTGCTTATCTACGGGATGCATATCAGCCCCTATGAAAAAGGTAATATCTTTAATAAAGATCCTCTGCGTGTTAGAAAGCTTCTGCTCCATGAGTATGAGATTAGAAAGATTGCGGCCAAAATCGCAGAGCAGGGATATACCCTTGTGCCTTTGAAGGTTTACTTTAAAGGCAGTCTTGTAAAGGTGGAGATTGGAATTGCAAAAGGGAAGAAGCTTTACGATAAAAGACAGGATATTGCAAAGAAAGATCAGAGGCGGGAAGCCGAGAGAGATTTTAAAGTTAAAAACTTATTTTAAACAAATGAAAAACAGGGCAGCCGCAGCTGCCCTGGAATAGAGAAGTATAGGAAAACAACATCGAAAACGTTCGTCAATTACTGTATCTCAATTAGCTTGGGCTGTTCTTTCTCCGGAACCTGAGGTGCCTGTTTGGGAACGGCCAGACGAAGAACGCCGTTTTGGAAAGCAGCTTTGATATCTTCCTGTCTGATATCCTCGCCCACATAGAAGGTTCTCTTGCAGGTTCCCTGGAAGCGCTCTCTGCGCAGATATTTCCCTTGATTATCTTTCTCGTCTTTGTTCTCTGTATGGTTTGCAGAGATTGTCAGATAACCGTCCTTCAGTTCTGCCTGGATATCTTCTTTTGAATATCCGGGAAGCTCCATGTCAATCACATAGCTGCCGTCTTTTTCCTGGATATCTGTCTTCATCAGAGATGAACGGCCGGCGGTTTCAAAAGGTGCAGTGAAAAATGGGTCACTGAACATTTCATCAAATAAATCAAAAGGTCTTCTAAATAACATAGGTCATTCCTCCTTATTTTTCTTTATGTTACCCCGGCAGCTGCCTGCCTTCATAACAGTTGCTGTTTTATTTGTTCTATATGTTTTATAACACATATTATTAGCACTGTCAAGCGGTGAGTGCTAATTTTATAATTGTTTTATAATATTTATATTTTGTTCAGAAATCTTAGGTTTTAGACTTATACTGTACATTTATTTACTTTCTATTATAAAAATGATAAAATGAACAAAAGAATACCTTTTTAAAACGAGGACAGGAGGCATGACAATGGAAGACAAGCTATATCAGATGATGGATTGGCCAAAGATTGAGGCTGTGGTTTACTCTGAGGAGAGTACCCCCCGCAATCTTTTAGGTCCCCGGGTTACAGAAGAAGGGATATTGATTCAGTGCTTTTATCCGCTGGCAGAAAAAGCCAGCGTGCATGTAATAAAGGATGATAAGACTTATGAGATGGTGATGGAGGACGAGGGGGGATACTTTGCCGTGCTGATACCGGGAAAGAATATTCCGCAGTACCGTCTGATTGTGGAGTATAAGGAAGAGACCCTGGAGGTTTATGACCCTTATGCATTTCCCACGCAGATCACGCCGGAGGAGGAACAGAAATTTAATGCGGGAATCTGTTATGAGATCTATAAAAAGCTGGGAGCTCACCCAATGACTTTGAACGGAGTTTATGGAACGTACTTTGCAGTGTGGGCGCCAAATGCCATGCGGGTCAGTGTTGTGGGGGATTTTAACCGGTGGGACGGAAGGGTTTATCCCATGAACCGGCTGGAGGCGTCCGGGATCTTTGAACTGTTTGTTCCGGAAATTGCCTGCGGATCTCTATATAAGTATGAGATTAAGGCGAAAGGCGGCCTTACCTATCTGAAAGCGGATCCCTATGCAAACCAGGCGCAGCTTCGGCCGGACACGGCCTCCGTGGTAGCAGATCTGGAGCGTTATCAGTGGGAAGATAAGGACTGGATGAAAAAACGGAAGCAGGTCAACGACGAGAAAAAACCTATGGTCATTTATGAAATGCACCTGGGTTCCTGGAAGAGACCGGGTGACGGGGATACCTTCTGTAATTACAGAGATACGGCAGAGGAGCTTGCGGCGTATCTAAAGGATATGGGGTATACCCATGTGGAACTGATGCCCGTGATGGAGCACCCTCTGGATGCCTCCTGGGGGTATCAGGTGACGGGATATTATGCCCCTACCAGCAGATACGGCACCTGCGATGACTTTATGTACTTTGTGGATTATCTCCACAGGCAGGGGATAGGGGTAATCCTCGATTGGGTGCCTGCACATTTTCCCAAGGATACCTTTGGACTTTCTAATTTTGACGGAACCTGCCTGTATGAACATCTGGATCCAAGACAGGGAATGCATCCCCACTGGGGGACCCTGATCTATAATTACGGCCGTCCCCAGGTATCAAACTTTCTGATTGCCAATGCCCTATTCTGGGCAGAGAAATATCATGTGGACGGGATCCGCATGGATGCGGTGGCCTCTATGCTGTATCTGGACTACGGAAAGAAGGACGGAGAATGGGTGGCCAATATTTACGGGGGGAATGAGAACCTGGAAGCCATTGAATTCCTCAGGCATCTGAACTCTGTATTTAAGAAAAAGCACAGAGATGTGCTGCTGATTGCGGAGGAATCCACTGCCTGGCCTCGGATTACCGGCAGCCTGGAGGAGGACGGACTGGGATTTGACTATAAATGGAATATGGGATGGATGAATGACTTTATCCGGTATATGTGCTACGATCCTCTGTTTCGGGGAGGGCATCACGATGAACTTACATTTAGTATGATCTATGCATACAGCGAAAAGTTTCTGCTCAGCCTGTCCCACGATGAAGTCGTGCACGGCAAATGTTCGCTCCTGAATAAGATGCCCGGGGAGAAGGAGAAAAAGTTTGCAAACCTCAGGGCAGCGTATGGCTTTATGCTGGCACATCCCGGCAAAAAACTTCTGTTTATGGGACAGGAATTTGCCCAGGAACGGGAATGGTCAGAGGAGAGGGAACTTGACTGGGAACTGCTGGAAGAGGAATCCCACAGACAGATGCAAAATTATGTGAAGGCTCTGTGGCATTTGTATAAGGAATATCCTGCATTGTATCAGCTGGACTTCGATACGGATGGGTTTGAATGGATCAACCAGCTGGAGTATGAGAAAAATATGCTCACCTTTTTGAGAAAGACCAGAAGAAATGCAGATACGCTTCTGCTTGTATGCAATTTTTCCGATGTGGAATACGACGGATACCAGGTTGGCGTTCCCTATGCGGGCAAGTACAAGGAAGTATTTAACAGTGACAGAAAAGAATTCGGCGGCTCCGGGGTGGTGAATCCCAGGGTGAAAATGTCTAAAAAAACGGAGTGCGACGAGCGGAAGAACTCCATTGTGATTAAAGTGCCGCCTCTTAGCTTCCAGATCTTTGCATACAGGAAGGAAGTGGATAAGGTAGTAGACAACAAAACTGCCAGGAAAAAGAGAAAGACTTCAGCCGGAAGAAATCTGAAAAAAGAGCTGGCGGATAAAATGTTGTAGAAAACAGGAGATATTGCATGGATACTGAAACAGTGGAAGTACACAAGATGATTACGTATTTTGAGGCTATGCTTCCTACGGTGATTAACTTTGCCGTAAAAGTAGTTCTGGCGCTGCTGGTATACTTTATCTGTTCTAAGATAATCAAAAAGCTGTGCAAGGTGCTGAGAGCCTCTATGGAGAAGGCGGGCATTGACCTGGGAGTCGTGCAGTTTGTGAACTCTATTGCCAGGGCAGGACTTTATTTTCTGCTTATAGTCACTATAGCAGTGCGGTTTGGAATTAAGGAATCCTCAGTGGCGGCTTTGCTGGCATCCGGAGGTGTGGCGGTTGGTCTTGCACTGCAGGGAGGGCTCTCAAACTTTGCCGGGGGTGTGATTATTCTGGCACTGAAGCCATTTCAGGTGGGAGACTATATCATTGAAAATACCGGTAAACAGGAGGGAACAGTTACCAAGATAGAGATGTTTTATACCACACTTTCCACTGTGGACAACAAGCGGATTGTTATTCCCAACGGGACGCTTACAGAGGCGAGTGTGGTCAATGTTACGGCCCAGGAGAAGAGAAAGCTGGAATTTAAAATCGGAATTTCCTACCAGTCAGATCTGAAAAAGGCAAAAGGGATTCTGGAGCGTCTGCTCCACGAGGATCCTTGTATTATGTCGGATCAGGAGATGATTGTTTTTGTAGATGAATTGGGGGAAAGCTCTGTGATTATTGGCTTTCGTGCCTGGGTGAAGACGGAAGAGTACTGGAACACCAAGTGGAGGCTCAACGAGAAGGTAAAACTTGCATTTGATGAGGAAGATATCGAGATACCCTACAACAAACTGGATGTGAGAGTCAGCCATATGGAACAGTGACAGGAGAGGAGATGCATTCTATGAAAGCGAAAAAACTATCGGCAATTCTTTTGGCGTTCTGTCTGGGTACAGGGGGAATCGCTGGCTGCGGCACAGAGGACAAAGGGAAGACTACAGAAAAAGAAGCAGAGAGTACTGCTACCCAGGAAGATACTAAAGATAACCAGGAAACAGAGAAGGAAGAGAACAAAGAAGAGGCACCTAAGGAAGAGAAAGAGACATCTTCCATTCCTGCGGAAAACGGAAAAGCCATTATCTACTCACCTAACGAGAATGCAGATGGTTATAACAAGCAGGAAATGGATTTTGAGGAAGTATCTCCCGGTATGATTATCGGCCAGATGGTAGGCGACGGAACCCTGCCGGACAGTGTGGTGGTACAGAATTTTGAAGAGGTTGACAATGAGGGAGAGTCCGCCCTCCGATTGGATCTGTCCTCAGGGTTCGGAGAGTATGTACAGTCAATGGGTACGGCCGGGGAGGATATGACCATGGGATCTCTGGTTAACACATTTCTGGATACCTACGGGGTATCCTCAATAGAGATTTTGGTGGATGGAGAAGCCTTCAGTACCGGACACAGTGAGTACAGCGGATTTTTAAGCCGCTATGAGTAACAAAAGCAGGATAAAACAGAATATTGTTAAAAAAGAAGAAGGATCTGGTGCCTAAGCACGGATCCTTCTTCTTTTTTCTTGCAGATTCTGCATAAATTTCCGTAAACTCACAGAAACTAAAGCAAGGAAAAGAAGAATGTGAGGACAGAGATATGACGGAATTTGGATTGAAAACAACAGTACATTTCGGCCAGGCACCTCTTTCTTATCTAGATACCCTGAAAGCACAGAAAATATTCATTGTTACAGACCCTTTTATGGTGGAGTCAAAGATGGCAGACAGGATTACGGAACGGCTGTCAGGAAAGGAAGTCAGTATCTTCAGCAATGTGGTTCCGGATCCGCCTATGGAGCTGGTAGTGCAGGGAGTCAATGAAGTTATTGCCTTCCGCCCGGATCTGCTCATTGCATTGGGCGGCGGCTCAGCCATAGATGAGGCAAAAGCAATTATGCAGTTCTCCAGAAAGATTGGGGAGCTGCCGGATATGGACTTCATTGCCGTTCCCACTACAAGTGGAACGGGATCTGAGGTTACTTCATTTGCTGTGATTACAGACAGGGAAAAAGGAAGAAAGTATCCTCTGGTGGCACCGGAGCTTTTGCCGGATGTGGCAATTTTAGACAGTGATCTGGTAAAAAGCGTTCCCCCGGGGGTTGTGGCTGACACAGGCATTGATGTACTTACTCATGCCCTGGAGGCTTATGTGTCCCTGAAAGCTAATTTTTTTACAGATGCATTCGCAGAGAAAGCTGTCCTTACGGTCTTTCAGTATCTCCTGCGTTCTTTTGAGAGCAGTGAGGATACGGAAGCCAGAGAACAGATGCACTATGCCTCCTGTATGGCGGGAATGGCATTTGACCAGACCTCTCTGGGAGTGAACCATGGAATTGCCCATAACATCGGGGGAAGATTCAAGGTTCCTCACGGCAGGGCGAACGGGATCCTTCTTCCCCATATAGTAGAATACAATGCGGATCTGAAGGATTATCAGCAGAAAGAGTACAGCCTGGCGGCCAGAAAATATGCAAGGCTTGCTGAGCTGCTGGGAATCGGAGGCGTGAATGTACGCACGGGCGTCAGGAATCTTATCAGTCATATCAGAAAACTGGAAAAAGCGCTGAAGATGCCCCAGGGCTTTCATGACTGTAAAATAGCACAGGCTGAATATCAGAAGGAAGAAGAAACAATTGCGCAGGGAGCGCTGGCAGACGGGTGTACGGCCACAAATCCCAGGCAGGTTACCCGGGCAGATGTAATAAAAATTCTAAGACAGGCCTGGTAATGAGAGAGACAGGGCGGTGACGAAATGGAACAGCAAGAAAAACAGCGGATAATTCAGGAATTTGTACCGGGCAAACAGGTGACTTTGGCACATGTGATTGCAGGACCAGACAGGGATATCTATGTGAAACTGGGGCTGGAGCCGGGAAGGCAGGATGCCATCGGCATTCTGACAATCACTCCCAGCGAGGGGTCAATTATTGCAGCTGATATAGCAACCAAGGCATCGGATATCACTCTCGGATTCATTGACAGATTCAGCGGGGCTTTGGTATTTACCGGAGATATCAGCTCTGTAGAGGCAGCTATTAAGGATATTTTGAGGACGCTGGAACAGGACTTGGGATTCGCGCCGGCTCCTGTTACGAGGTCTTAGCTATGAAAAAGGTAATTTTTATGGGAAAGACAGGGTGCGGGAAAACGACACTGTGCCAAAAGCTCCACGAACAGGAGTTGAAATATAAAAAGACACAGGCAGTAGAGCGCTATGGGGATGCCATTGACACACCAGGTGAATATCTGGAAAACCGGCATTTTTACAATGCATTGATTATGTCGGCCATCGATGCGCGGATGATTGCCCTTGTGGCGGATCCCACCTCCTCCTATCAGGCAATTCCCCCTGGCTTTGCCAGCATATTCGGAAAAAAAGTGATTGGGATTATTACAAAGTGCAGGGAAGCGACTCAGGAACAGATCCAAAAAGCCAGAGGAGAGCTGCAGGCAGGGGGCGCCTGGCCCATATTTGCGGTAGACACGCCTGCAGGGGTGGGAATCCCGGAATTATTTGATTATCTGGAGAGAGAGGGGAAAGCCAGTGAAGGAAGAGCTGCTCAGTGTAGGAATTGATCTGGGAACGAGTACTACACAATTGATTTTTTCTAAATTAATTGTGGAAAATATGGCCAGCAGCTATACCGTACCCCGTATGGTAATTGCAGACAAACAGATCGAATATAAAAGTGAAATATATTTTACTCCTCTTCTGGGGGAATCTCAGAACCGCATTGATTTTGAAAAAATCAGAGATATTGTGGAAGCTGAGTACAAAAAGGCGGGTATCCGAAAAGAGCAGATCGATACCGGGGCTGTGATTATTACCGGTGAGACAGCCAGAAAAGAGAATGCCAGAGAAGTGGTTAATGCCCTTGGGGATTTTGCAGGGGATTTTGTGGTAGCTACTGCCGGCCCGGATCTGGAGAGTGTTATCTCAGGCAAAGGGGCAGGGGCAGATGAATATTCCAAGGAGCATCATACCACGGTAGTTAATATAGATATCGGGGGCGGCACCAGCAACCTTGCGGTATTTCAGAGGGGAGATACCTGTGATACCGGATGCCTGGATATTGGGGGGCGTCTGATAAAGGCAGATGCTGATACTCACAGAATCACCTATATTGCCCCTAAGCTGCAGGAGATTATCCAAATGGAGCATCTGCCCCTGGCAGTGGGTGATACTGCTACAGAGGCAAATGTAGCGCCCGTGATTGCTATTATGGTTTCGGCTCTGGAGGCGAGTGTGGGACTTAAGCCCCAGGGGAAGTACTATCAGCTTCTGGTCACTCACAGAGGAATCGAGTTCAAAGAACCAATTCCCTGTATCAGCTTTTCCGGGGGTGTGGCGGAGGCGGTTTATCAATCCCGGAAGTTTGAAGACAAGTTCTGCTATGGGGACATCGGAATCCTTCTGGGGGAAGCCATTGCACGGTCAGAGCTGTGCAGGAGGATGAAGGTGATAGAGAGCAGGGAAAGGATTCGGGCTACAGTGGTAGGCGCCGGAAGCCATACGACAGAAATCAGCGGAAGTACAATTACTTACACAAAAGATACCTTCCCGGTAAAGAATCTTCCGGTGCTGAAGATAAGCCCCAGGGAGGAGCAGGAAAATCTGGGCGAAAGTCTGAGAAAGAAGCTTGAATGGTTTGAGGTAGAGGACAGCCTGCAGCCGGTGGCTGTAGCCCTTACAGGGGCAGAAAACCCTACCTTCGCGGAAGTACAGACCTATGCCGGCGAGCTGCTTTTAGGGATGAAAGCCCTGATGGAGCGGGGACTGCCGGTTATTGTCATAGTGGAGAGAGATATGGCGAAGGTACTGGGTCAGTCTATGTATGCCCTCCTGGGGTACGGGAAGGACGTTGTCTGCCTGGACGGTGTAAGGCTCCAGGAAGGAGATTATATTGATATCGGGAGGCCTATTGCCCAGGGAAGTGTTCTCCCTGTGGTGGTAAAAACCCTGGTATTTCATTCATAGAAAATAATGAAAATGGAGGAAAGCCATGATTTTAAAAACAAAACTTTTTGGGCATGTATATGCATTTTCGTCCCTGAAGGAAGTGCTGGCGAAGGCAAATGAAGAGAAATCAGGGGATAAGCTTGCGGGGATTGCGGCAGAAACAGCAGAAGAAAGAGTGGCCGCTAAGATTGTACTGTCTGAAATTACGCTGGAGGATCTGCGGAATCACCCTGTAGTTCCCTATGAGACGGATGAAGTTACCAGAATCATACAGGATGATGTAAACGAATCTATCTACAATGAAATTAAGAGAATGACAGTGGCCGAGCTTCGGGAATGGATCCTGGATGAAGCCCATACCGGAGAAGATATTAAAAGAATATCCAGGGGTCTCACATCTGAGATGGTAGCTGCAGTGGCAAAGCTCATGTCTAATATGGATTTGATCTATGGAGCGAAAAAGATTCGCATCACTGCCCACTGCAATACTACCATCGGGGAAGCGGGGACACTCTCCTCCAGACTGCAGCCAAACCACCCCACAGACGATCCCGACGGCATTATGGCATCTCTTTTGGAAGGGCTGACCTATGGGGCCGGGGATGCGCTGCTGGGTCTGAATCCAGTGGATGATTCGGCGGAAAGTGTGACGCGTATCCTGAAACGCTTTGAGGAAATTAAGAGAAAGTACGAGATTCCTACCCAGACCTGTGTTCTGGCTCATGTAACTACCCAGATGGAGGCCATTAAAATGGGCGCCCCCACAGATCTGATCTTCCAGTCCATTGCGGGGTCTGAACTGGGCAATACAGCCTTTGGCTTCAATGCGGCAACCATAGAAGAAGCACGCCAGATGGCGCTCGGCAGGGGTACAGCCACAGGCCCTAATGTAATGTATTTCGAAACCGGTCAGGGATCTGAGCTCTCATCAGAAGCCCACCACGGCGCGGATCAGGTGACCATGGAAGCCAGATGCTATGGATTTGCCAAGCATTTTCAGCCGTTTTTGGTAAACACAGTAGTGGGATTTATCGGACCGGAATATCTGTATGACGGCCGTCAGGTAAACCGTGCGGGCCTTGAGGACCACTTTATGGGAAAACTCACCGGGATCTCCATGGGATGCGATGCCTGCTATACCAATCATATGAAGGCCGATCAGAATACCATCGAGGATCTGTCAGTATTGCTGACAGCAGCAGGATGCAACTATTTCATGGGAATCCCTCACGGAGATGATGTTATGCTGAATTATCAGACAACAGGCTTCCAGGAGACAGCTTCTCTTCGGGAAATCTTCGGTCTGACAGCAATCAGGCCGTTCCATGAATGGCTGCTTCGTATGGGGTATGTGGATGAGAGAGGACATCTGACGGGACGTGCCGGGGATGCCTCCACATTATTTTAAAGGAGGAAAGGTGAATGCAGGATACAGATGTAAGAGCTTTAGTAGAACAAATGGTAGAAGATATGCTGAAGGGGAAATCTATTCAGGCTTCCTCCGACAGTAAAAGCAGTTATGCAGCATCCGTCGGACAAAATAACAGAGTTGAGAAAACGCCGGAAAGCACCGATGGAGGACAGATACTGCCGGATATTACCCAGATTGATTTAAGAAAACAGCTTCTGGTTAAAAATCCGAAGGACAGGGAAGGATATCTGGCCATGAAGGCTAAGACACCCGCCAGACTGGGAATCGGAAGAGCAGGAGCCAGATACAAGACAGCAACGATGCTTCGTGTACGGGCAGATCATGCGGCTGCTCAGGACGCGGTATTCTCTGATGTTTCAGAAGAGTTTATTAAAAAGAATCAATTTGTATTCGTAAAAACAAAATGCAAAGATAAGGATGAATATCTGACCCGCCCCGATTTGGGAAGAAGGTTCGCGGATAAGGAAAAAGAGATTATAAAAGCTGCCTATAAAGATCACCCCAAGGTAATTATTGTGGTGGGAGACGGCCTATCATCCTCTGCGGTGGAGGCCAATGCCGCTGAGATGATTCCTGCTATATCCCAGGGGCTGAAAGCGAAAGGGATAAGTACGGGACCTATCCTGTTTATCAAATATGCCAGGGTTGGGGCTATGGACGACATCGGCGAGATTACAGGGGCAGAAGTGATCTGTATGCTGGTCGGTGAGCGTCCGGGCCTTGTTACAGCAGAGTCTATGTCTGCGTATATTGCCTACAATCCCCGTCACGGACTGGCAGAAGCCAAGAGAACCGTTATCAGTAATATTCACAAGGGCGGTACCACGGCAGTAGAAGCAGGGGCGCATGCCTCAGGTATTATTATGAAAATGCTGGAGCAGAAGGCTTCCGGTATAGATCTGAAATAACAGAAAGGAAAGCAAGCCATGAGAAATGATGAATTACGGGCTCACATTCTTGGTGTTCGGGTGATTTCCAATGTGAGCGATGATCTGGTACGAGCACTTTCCCTGGGGCAGAGGCATAAAAGTCTGGGAATTGTAACTGCGGATACCGACGATGTTCTATATACGGCTCTGGATGAAGCTACAAAGGATGCCGATGTGGATGTGGTATACGCAAAATCCATGTATGCAGGATCTGCCAATGCATCTACTAAATTAGCCGGGGAGGTTATCGGCATAATCGGAGGTCCCAGCCCTGCGGAGGTGCGCAGCGGATTAGAATCAATCAGAAATTTTATTGAGAACGGCAGCTGTTTTGTCAGCGCCAATGAGGATGATTCTATTGTCTATTATGCCCATACTGTTTCCAGAACAGGATCGTATCTCTCCAAGTCTACAGGGATTCGGGAAGGGCAGGCCCTGGCATATCTGATAGCCCCTCCTCTTGAGGCAATTTATGGACTGGATGCAGCGCTAAAGGCTGCAGATGTAAAGATGGTTTCCTTTTACGGACCGCCTTCTGAGACAAATTTTGGCGGCGGACTGCTTACGGGAACCCAGTCAGCCTGCAAATCAGCCTGCGCGGCTTTTGCCCAGGCGGTAAAAGCGGTGGCAGACTCTCCCAGTCAATTTGAATAAGAGAAAAGGAGATTATCTATGGACTTAAAAGATAAAGATCTGCTGTCCGTTCAGGAAGTCAGGAACCTGTTAAAAGAGGCGAAAGAGGCTTCTGAAAAGCTGGCACAGATGGATCAGAATCAAATAGACAGGATTGTAAAGGCAATCAGCGAAGCAGGAACTGCACATGCTGCGGAACTGGCCAAACTGGCCAATGAGGAAACTGGATTCGGCAGATGGCAGGATAAAGTGATAAAAAATCTCTTTGCGTCACAGGCAGTCTATGAGGCAGTGAAGCATCAGAAGACAATTGGTATTCTGCATGAAGACAGAGAGCGTCAAGTGTGGGATATAGGTGTGCCGGTAGGGGTAATTGCGGGAATTGTTCCCTCCACAAACCCCACATCAACAGTGATTTATAAGGCAATGATTGCCTTAAAAGGAGGAAATGCCATTGTCTTTTCTCCCCACCCGGGTGCAAAGAAATGTATTCTCAGAACCGTTGAGGTAATTGCCGAGGCTGCAATGCGGGCAGGCTGTCCCAAGGGGGCCATTTCATCTGTCAGCATCCCCACCATGCCTGCGACACAGGAATTGATGAAGCATGAGAACACAGCCTTGATTCTGGCTACCGGAGGGGGAGCTATGGTAAAATCTGCTTATTCCTCAGGAACCCCGGCCATCGGGGTAGGCGCCGGTAACGGCCCTGCCTTTATTGATAAGAGCGCAGATGTGCATATGGCGGTAAAAAGGATTCTGGATTCCAAGACATTTGACAACGGGACTATCTGTGCTTCTGAACAGTCCATTATTGTAGAGAAATGTATGGAGCAGCCAGTTTCTGAAGAACTGAAAAAGCAGGGAGCTTTTCTTCTGAACGAGGGAGACACCAAAAAGCTGGGCCAGTTTATATTGAGAGCTAACGGAACTATGAACCCTATGATTGTAGGAAAAAGTGTGGCCCAGATTGCTGAATATGCGGGGCTTTCCAATATTCCATCCGGGACCAGAGTGCTGGTGGGCAGAGAAACCAGGGTGGGGGAAGGGGCGCCTTACTCCAGAGAAAAACTGGCACCGATACTGGGCTTTTATGTAGAAGAAAATACGGAGAATGTTCTTCGCCGTTCCATAGAAATTCTTCACATGGAGGGCGCCGGCCATACCTTTTCCATTCATGCAGAAGATGAGTCCCTGATCAAGAGGTTTGCCCTTGCAGTGCCGGCCTCCAGAATTCTGGTAAATACACCGGGTGCTCTGGGCGGCATTGGGGCGACAACAGGTCTGTTCCCGGCACTGACTCTGGGCTGCGGAGCAGTGGGAGGAAGTTCAACCTCCAACAACATCGGTCCTCTGGATGTGATAAATATCAAAAGAGTCGGGTTCGGGACCAAAGAACTGGAGGAGATCAGAAGAGAGTCGGGCAGTGTGCCGGAACCCTCAGGAGTATGTACTCTAGGAACAGATGCTGCTTTTGTCCAGTCAATTGTAGAGAGAATCATGAGAGAGATTGGATAAAAACAGGAGATGCCAAGACTGGCGGCAACCAAATCGTAATTTATAAATAGAAAATAGAAAATTGTAGAATACTAATCTTGTATTGAAAGAGATGGAGGGATTGTAAAATGGCAAATACAAACGCATTAGGCATGATAGAAACAAAAGGTCTGGTAGGAGCAATTGAGGCCGCTGATGCTATGGTTAAGGCCGCCAACGTGGCATTAGTGGGCAAGGAAAGCATTGGCGCAGGTCTGGTAACGGTTATGGTCAGAGGTGACGTTGGAGCGGTCAAAGCGGCAACAGACGCCGGTGCAGCAGCAGCAGAGCGTGTGGGAGAGCTTGTATCTGTTCACGTGATACCGAGACCCCACACTGAGGTGGATGTGATACTGCCTCACCAGCTGGAGAAAAGCAGCACATCCTATACCTCTGAGGCATAAAAAATGGCGGAAATCACGACAGAAAAGCTGGAAAAAATTGTATCGGAAACCCTCTCAGAGATTCTGGGAGGGGATACAGGCAGGAAAAAAAAGCCGGAGCATATGACCACCTTGAGAGGGGATGAAATGGTCTACAAGGACCATCCCCGGATCATATTCCGGGGAGCCATCGATTCTCTGGAGTCGGAGATTATACTGGTGCAGCTGGCTGCCGCAAAAGAAAAAAAGAATCTTCTGGTACAGGACCTGGAGGAGATTATCCGGGTAATCCGAGGTCTGCTTCGCTGCGAAGTCAGCGGGGAAGCTGTGAAAACAGAAAAAATCCAGGGACTGACCATGGATGAGCTGAGAGAGCATTCCCATCACCCCAGCCGGTATTATGGAATGAGACATTTTCTGCCGACTTGTGAGCACGGTGAGATCGTTGCCTGTCTGAACCGCCTGAGGACTATGACCAGGGAAACAGAACTTGCGGCATACAAGGCATTTAAGACAGAATCCGGGGAAGTGACCAGGGACGACATTATCCGGATACTGAACAGGCTTTCCTCCCTGTTCTGGATTATGATGTTTAAATATCTTGCCGGCAAATACTAGTATCATTTGGCAGTACACTGAAATTGATAAAATATCGGATGAAGACAGATCCAAGGATGGAGGGATGGACAATGTACGGTACAGTACTCCGGGATGAGGAGAAAAAAAGATTAGCCGACCGCATTGTAGATGCGGTGGTGAAGGAGATACAGGAAAGCTGTATGGTTGAGGTAGAAGCTTCCGGACGCCATGTCCACCTGTGCAGGGCAGATATTGATGCCCTGTTCGGAACCGGATATCAGCTCACAAGAGTCCGCGACTTATCCCAGCCCGGACAATATGTCTGCCAGGAGAGAGTATCTCTTGGAGGACCTAAGGGGACTCTGCACAATGTGGTAATCCTGGGGCCGGAACGAAAGGAAACTCAGGCTGAGGTATCTATGACGGATTGTCTGGCTCTGGGAATAAAGGCACCGGTCAGGCTGAGCGGTGACATTGAAGGCACACCCGGGGCAGTATTCTCCTATAAAGACCGGCAGGTGATTAAGGACAAAGGTGTCATAGTGGCGAAACGCCATATGCATATTACTCCTGAGGATGCCGAAAAGTTTGGGGTCAGAGATGGAGATGCTTTAAAAATAAAGGTGTTCGGCAGCAGACCTCTTATATTTGAAGACACCATTGCCCGTGTCAGCCCGGATTTTCAAACAGATGTCCATATTGACTATGATGAAGCGAATGCCTGCGGCTTTCAGAAGGGAACCTTCTGCCGTATCGTAGGCAAAGAGAGGAACGGCGGATGACAGGGCAGCGTGAACTGGTGGAGCAGGTGGTAAGAGAAGTGGAAAAAAAGCTGAAAGAGTCTGCATCCCTTAACAGACCGGAGGCACTTATCCTGGGAACTCCCGGACCTGAGATAAAAAACTATCTGGAAACGCAGTATCTGCTGCATTATTTCGGGGATTCTATTAAGGAAGCAGTAGAGGGATCCAGGTACGATGTGATTTTTCTGATGGAGCTTCCGGATCTTTTGCTGGTCCAGACTGCGCTGGGCTTTCCCTATTCTCCCCAGGCAAAATGTGTGCTTTCCGCACTGCTCCGGGGGAAAAAGGTCTTTGTCTGGAGGGAAGGAATTGAATATCACAGGTACAGGGATACTGCTTTTAAAAATCTTTATCTCCAGTATCAGGAGTACGAAGACAAGCTGGTTAAATACGGGGTTACAGTTGTTGAAAGCATCTCGGAGATTGCGGCAGATGACCTGTCCCATAAGCTTCAGCCGGAGGGAGAAAGCCTGGATCTCACGGGGCTTCATCTAATACGGGAATCTGATCTTATGAAAGCGCCTGCCAGAGGAGCCGCCTCAATTCTAGTGAGGGGAGAAGCAATTTTCACACCTTTAGCCAGAGACTATATAGCGAATCACAATCTTTATGTGAGAAGAGCTGCAAAGAGGTGAGCTTTTGGAAATTGGAAAAGTCATAGGAAATGTATGGGCCACGAAAAAGGATGAAGGAATCAGCGGCCAGAAGCTGCTGGTAGTTAATATTATGAAAAACCGGCAGCAGAAGAAAGATTCTCTGCTGGTGGCTGCAGATATTACGGGGGCAGGGATCGGCGATCTGGTACTGGTGAGCAAAGGCAACTCCGCCCGGCAGGCGGTGGGAGATGCAAGAATTCCTGTAGATGCAGCGATTATAGGTATCATAGATTCCCTGGAGCTGCAGGAATCCGACAGCAAGGAAGATGGAGGAACATGAAATGAGCATTAACGAGATTATTATCTATATTATGGTGTTTTTCGCGGCGCTTGGGGCAATTGACCGTATCATCGGCAACCGCTTTGGGCTGGGAGAAAAGTTTGAAGAGGGAATTATGGCCATCGGAGCCCTGGCCGTCTCTATGGTGGGAATCATAGCACTGGCCCCGGTGATAGCAAATTTGCTGAAGCCTGTGATTGTACCGCTTTTTGGTTTTCTGGGGGCGGATCCTGCTATGTTTGCCGGTTCGATTCTGGCCAATGATATGGGAGGAGCTCCCCTTGCGCAGGCTCTGGCCATAGATCCCAATGCCGGTGATTTCGGAGGGCTCATTGTGGGGGCCATGCTGGGCCCGACTATCGTGTTTACGATCCCGGTGGCCCTGGGTATTATAGAGGAATCTGACAGAAAGTATCTGGCAACAGGAGTGCTGGCAGGTGTTATCACCATTCCCATCGGTTCTTTTGTAGGAGGTCTGGTTGCAGGGTATTCTGTAATGATGGTAATCCGTAATTTAATCCCGATCATTCTCTTTGCCCTGCTCATTGCTCTGGGTCTTTGGAAATTCCCGGATGCCATGGTTAAGGGGTTTACGTATTTCGGTAAATTCGTTGTGGCAGTAATTACCCTTGGGCTGGGTGCTGGTATTGTTGAACAGCTGACAGGCATTACCCTCATTCCCGGAATGAATCCGATCAGCGAAGGATTTACCGTTGTCGCGGATATTGCGATTGTTCTGGCAGGGGCGTTTCCGCTGGTCTATGTGATTACAAAGGTATTCCGGACACCTCTGATGAAGCTGGGGAAAGTGCTCGGTATGAACGATGTGGCTGCGGCGGGTATGGTTGCCAGTCTGGCAAACAGTATCCCTATGTTCGGCATGATGAAGGATATGGACAAGAGAGGCAAAATTATTAATGTGGCCTTTGCTGTATCGGCCGCATTTGTATTCGGGGATCACCTGGGATTTACCGCGGGATTTCATCAGGCCATGATTTTTCCTATGATTGTAGGTAAACTGGTAGGAGGAATCACCGCTGTTATTCTGGCGGTATTCATCTCCAGAAGAATGGCTGAGTAATAGGAGGGCATAAAATGGAATTTACTGCATCAGAAATAGAAAAAATAGTACAGAGAATCCTGACAGAAAAGCTGTCGGGCCTGACGCCGGCAGGAGACAGCTGTAAAGAATACGCAGACGGAGTGATTAAAGTGGCTCTGCCCTCAGTACAAGTTACACCCGGGGACAGACTGGATACAGGAAGCCCGGGCCACCAGGTATATACCCATGATGTGCTTTCTCTGGAGGAGAGCAGGCGGCTGGGCTGCGGAATCATGGAGATGAAAGAGACTACTTTTGACTGGACACTGAATTATGACGAGATTGATTATGTGATAGAGGGCAGTCTAAGAATTAATAAGGGCAATGCGTCTGTCACGGCAGGGCCGGGAGAGATGATTCTGATCCCCAAAGGCAGCAGGATTCAGTTTTCTGTGGCTGACAAGGCCAGATTCTTATATGTAACCTATCCGGCAGACTGGATGGGCGGAAATTAATCGGATTCACACGCTGGACACCAGGCAGTTCTGGTACAGTGTGTGAATTTTTAGTGATCTTTTTATAAATCCATGGATATTCTAAGAAAAAATGTTATAATAAATCTGTTAATTCTGTGATGATACATAGGAGTGAGGAGATAAGTAATGAAAAATAGAAGAATAAAACTGGCGGCCCTGTCCCTGACAGCGGCTATGATTATGAGTACCGTACCTGTTCAGGTGTTTGGAGAAACTACAAAGGAAGCTGTGGAAAAGGAAGCCGGCAGCGGTGAGGAAAGCGGAGAGCTGCCTGTACCCGCAGCTCTCAGCGAAACCAGGGCAGCAGAGACAAAAGGAACCTGGGTAAAGGATTCCAAGGGATGGTGGTTTAAGAAAAGTGACGGTTCCTGGCCTGTGAATTCCTGGGAGTACATAAATGGCGAATGGTATGTATTTGACAAGAACGGATATATGAGAACCGGCTGGGTGCTGACCACTGGAGGCTGGTATTACTGCGATGCGTCCGGAGTCCGTCAGAGAGGATGGCTGAGACGAAGCAATAACTGGTATTACCTGAATTCGAAAGGTGTTCTCCAGACCGGATGGTTTAAAGACGGATCTGCCTGGTACTTCTCCAACAGCAACGGCATCATGCAGACGGGCTGGCTGAAACAGGGCACTTCCTGGTATTATCTCAAAGGAAACGGAGCTATGGCCGAGGGATGGGAAAAGGTTGGAGGAACCTGGTATTATCTGACTCCGGGAAGCGGCAATATGAAAACCGGCTGGTTTATGGACGGATCAACCTGGTATTATGCAAACGGAAGCGGAGCGATGCAGAGGGGCTGGCTAAAGCAGGGGAATACCTGGTATTACCTTCAGGGAAGCGGAGCCATGGCAGAAGGCTGGGCCAAAGTGGGAGGAACCTGGTACTATCTGACTCCGGGAAGCGGGGCTATGAAGACCGGATGGCTAAAAGACGGAGAGACCTGGTATTATACAGACGGAAGCGGAGCGATGCAGACGGGCTGGCTGAAGCAGGGGAATACCTGGTATTATCTTCAGGGAAGCGGAGCCATGGCAGAAGGCTGGGCCAAAGCAGGCGGAAGCTGGTATTACTTCGTTCCGGGAAGCGGGGCCATGAAGACTGGATGGCTAAAAGACGGAGAGACCTGGTATTATACAGACGGAAGCGGAGCGATGCAGACGGGCTGGCTGAAGCAGGGGAATACCTGGTATTATCTCCAGGGAAGCGGAGCTATGGCAGTAGGCTGGACAGATGTGGGGAATACCAGATATTATATGGATCAAAACGGGGTTATGCTTACGGGCTGGATACTGGTAGATAATACCTGGTATTATCTGCACGCTTCAGGGGCTCTTCAGACATCCCGGTGGGTTGGAGATTACTATCTTACGGAAGACGGTTCTATGGCCGTCAGCCAGTGGATTGAAGAAACCTATGTGGGAAAGGATGGCAAGCGCATCCCGGGTTATACAGAGTATGAACTGGAACAGGAATCTACATTAGCCGGAACTGTAAAAGAGGTTACCTGGTCGGATTCCGGACAGCAGTATACAGCGCAATTTTTAGTACTGGATCAGATGGCAGGCTTTAGATCAGGCGATACTGTCATGGCGGAAATTAAAGAGATTCAGCTTACAGGAGAGGATTACGAGGATGGCAGCAGAATAGAGGCAACTGGTGTTCTAAAAGTAAGTCCGGAGACACCGGAATACTCTCAGTCAGAGATATATATGGAACTGACACCTGCCGATGCTCCGGAAGAGACGCCTGTTTCTGAAGAGTAAGACGTATATATAAGAATAAAAGGGGAACCGCGTCACTAGGCAGAGAACTGATAGACACTAGGAAGCGGTTCCTTCTGGATTTTACTATATTTTATAGACAATTAACAATTTTTTAGAGTTTAAAAATATCTCTTTCTCTCATTGTGTGCTATGATACAGGTATGTATCAGAAGGATTAACAGGAGAGGAAGGATTCTATGAAAGTGCAGGTACTGTACAAAAGCAAAACTGGTAATACAGAAAAGCTGGCAAAGGCTATCTATGCAGCTATCCCTGATCCGGATAAAGATATTCAGCGGCTGGAAGGACAGAAGAATTATGATATGGGAGACGTATATTTTATAGGGTATTGGACTGATAAGGGGACTGCAAGCTTTGAGATCCTGGATTATTTAGGGGAACTTCATAATAAGAAAATCGCACTTTTCGGAACCTGTGGATTTGGCGGAAATGAAAAGTACTTTCAGCGTATTGAGGAGAATGTGAAAGCTTTTATCGGAGATGACAATGAGTATCTGGGGGCTTTTATGTGCCAGGGAAAGATGCCGATACAGATAAGGGAGCGTTATGAATCTATGAAGAATGGAGAAAATGACGCTAAGGTAGAGGCCCTGCTGCGAAATTTTGATGAGGCAATGCTTCATCCGGACAGGGATGACATGGAAAAGGCGGCTGTCTTTGTGAATTCAGTATTTGAGAAGCTGTCTGGGGAAGGAGCTAACTGCTGATTATGAAAGAAAAATTGAGGAATTTTATGTCAGGAAGATATGGTACGGATCAACTGAACCGGTTTATTCTGATTGTTGTTATGGCTTTTTTAATTTTGGATCTCTTTGTCAGAAAAAATATCCTGCTGCTGCCGGGGCTGTTTTTACTGGGAGTGTGTTATTTCAGGATGTTTTCCAGAAATTACAGTGCCAGATACAGTGAGAATCAGAAGTATTTGGAATTGAAAGGAAAGGTTACCGGAAAGTTTAAAAAAGAGAAATATATGATGTCCCAGCGAAAGGATTTTCATATTTATACCTGCCCATCCTGCCAGCAGAAAATAAGAGTGCCGAGGGGAAAAGGGAAAATCTGCGTAACCTGTCCAAAATGTCATGCAGAATTTCAAAAAAAGAGTTGAAATTTTTCCAAAATGTGATACAATATCAATTGTGTTTGACACAAGCTGGAATAGCTCAGTCGGTAGAGCACTTCACTCGTAATGAAGGGGTCGAGGGTTCAAGTCCCTTTTCCAGCTTTTATGAAAGCCCGCAGGTATGCGGGTTTTTGTATGTTTAAGAGTAAAAATTACCTCCCTGAAAAGGGCGGTTTTTTTATTTGACTAACATTAGTCTAACGTGGCAATTTTGCGTCGGATAATACACTTTTTATGATACTACCAGAGAGCGACTGTGTGTATCCTGATTATTGTATCTATGGGCGGCGGCTTATATGGAAAAAGCTGCCGTATAATCCAAAGATATGAAAGAAGTGCACTTATAGGTAAATAGTCTGGTTAAACATTCACTATCCCCCCTCATGAGCGATCAGTAGAGACACAGGGTACTTTTACATCTCTGAAATAGTACGTATTTTATTGCAATTATCTTGTGGTATTGATAGAATATACCATGGGGGGTGGAGAAATATGGAAGTAATCTTTAAGTATATAACCAAAAATCTAAGTGCAGCAGTATTGATAAGCATAGGAATAGTTGCACCTGGTATATTAACCATAGCCGCATTTGACATTGGGTTATTTGAAAGAATGGATATTATAAAATTACTGGTATTTGGGTGCTCTATATCAATAACACCAGCATGTATACTATATATTGTAACCATACTATTTTCGTTTTGCGGTAAGGATAATGTCAATCTTGCAATAAGCATGGCTTTGTCGTTTAACTGTGGTTTCTTTGCAATCGGGTTAATTCTTAAAATGTTATTTAAAATGCACATACAATATTTTATTCTTCTGGAATTATTTCAGGCGATTATTTATGCAGTTTGTTGTATATGGGATAAAAAGAGAGGAGGTAGTATTTACTAAGCATCCTTTAGGGTGCCTTTACTCTGCTTATTAATAGGTTAGAATATGCATTAGTTAGTCTTTATGTTTCCACATAAACAAATTATTTGAGGCGCTTCGTAGAAATATAGGGCGTTTTACTGTATCATAGAAGAATAGTATATAGAGAGGGAGACAAAATGAAAGACACAAATTTAAAGGTTATAGGGGCTTTCGCAGCAGGCATTGGAACTGTGGTATCAATTTATGGGTTTGTACAATTAGATAAAGGCAAAGGTCAGTATAATATAGCTGTAGAATTTGGGAATTTTGATACAGCTGGTATATGGGCCGGACATATTTTAAGTTACAAAATATGTATAGCTGCAGGGCTAGTTATGCTGTTAGTAGGAGTGATAGCGTTAATTGTATGGTGTACAAAGAAACCAATTAGCGGAGAAAATGAAAATATAAATATCACTAAAAATAATTCTGGCAATAGTGTAACTGAAAAAATGATGGAACTGAAAAGAATGAAAGATATTAATTTAATAACAGAAGAAGAATTTGAAAAGAAAAAGAAAGAATTTTTAGATTTAATGTAGAAATGATGGCTAAGAACAGAGTCACACTATAGTGGCTCTTTTTCTATATAGAGAAAGAAGGTGGGCCTACTGGCGAAAGGAAAATACGAATATTGGATGACATTGGAAGGATTGCAGTGCCGGAAGAGTGGGCAGGAGTTCTTTTTGTTTCTCATTATATGCCATATAAATTCACCTTTTTATATAAGTATATTAGGCTTTTGTGTGTTTAAGATGCCGCATAAAACTTTACTTTCAATTAAAAGCGCCCTGCATTGCTGCAGGGCGCTTCAGACTGTAGACAAAGTCCGAGGACAAGTGCCTCGGATTTTCCTCGCCATTGAGCCAGAAAAGTCAGCACTTACAAGACTTTGAGGCTCTTTTTTGGTATAATAGATGTATCAAATACAGGCGGTGAGATGCTTATGATGACACAGAATGCGGATAAAAAAAGAGAACAGATTCAGTTGTTTTGCATGGATGACATGGTTCCACAGGACCATCTGCTGCGGATCATCGACAAAGCAATCGACTGGTCCTTCATTTATGAACTGGTAGAAGAAAAATACAGTCAGGACAACGGACGCCCCAGTATGGACCCCGTCATGCTGATCAAGATTCCTTTCATCCAATATCTTTATGGCATTAAAAGCATGCGCCAGACGGTAAAAGAGATTGAGGTAAATGTCGCCTACCGCTGGTTCCTCGGGCTGGATATGCTGGATAAAGTGCCGCATTTTTCAACCTTTGGAAAGAACTATACGAGACGCTTTAAAGACACCGACCTCTTTGAACAGATATTCGAGCATATCCTTTCTGAATGCTACAAATTTAAGCTGGTAGACCCTACTGAAGTTTTTGTGGATGCCACCCATGTAAAAGCCAGAGCAAACAATAAAAAGATGCAGAAGCGTATTGCTCATGATGAGGCATTATTTTTTGAAGATCTGCTGAAACAGGAAATCAATGAAGACCGTGAAGCACACGGGAAACGTCCGCTGAAAGAAAAAGAGGATGACAGCAATACACCATCCGGTGGAGCCGGCGGCAAAGAAGAAAAGACAGTGAAAGCAAGCACTTCTGATCCGGAAAGCGGATGGTTCCGCAAAGGAGAACATAAACATGTATTTGCTTATGCAGTACAGACCGCATGTGATAAGAATGGATGGATTCTCAGCTATAGCGTTCATCCCGGGAACAATCATGACAGCAGAACCTTCAAGTCCTTATATGACAAGATAAAAGGGATCGGAATAGAGACGCTGATAGGCGATGCAGGATATAAAACTCCCGGTATAGCAAAACTTTTGATCGATCAAGGAGTCAAACCGCTCCTGCCATACAAACGCCCCCTGACAAAAGAGGGTTTCTTCAAGAAATACGAGTACGTTTATGATGAGTATTACGACTGCTATATCTGTCCCAACAATCAGGTGCTGACCTATCGAACAACCAACCGTGAGGGATATCGGGAGTACAAAAGCTGTGGAAGTAGCTGTGCAGGCTGTGCCTATCTTGCAAAATGTACCCAAAGCAAAGATCATGTAAAGACGGTTATGCGCCACATATGGGAACCTTACATGGAGATGTGTGAGGAGATCCGCCAAACCGTGGGTATGAAAGAATTATATTCCCAAAGGAAAGAAACCATAGAACGAATCTTTGGAAGTGCAAAGGAGAATCATGGTTTCCGATATACACAGATGTTTGGAAAAGCCCGAATGGAAATGAAGGTCGGGCTTACATTTGCGTGCATGAATCTGAAAAAGCTGGCCAGGATGAAAGAGAAATGGGGGCTTCTAGAGGGAGAAGCCCATTACACAAACTTTATTTGGAACGCAATTTGGTTAATAAAAGAAAACTGGCTCTGGGATACAAAGCCCAAAACCAGTTTGTCTACAGTCTGAAGCGCCCTGCATTGCTGCAGGGCGCTTAAACTTGAGGGGGGAGATAGTGAGTGGTATTACTAACTATCCGTTACTAGTATACAACAGTACATACAGTATGTCAAATGTAATTTTTAGAATACTAAATGTAATTTTCAACATCTGATGTCCGTAAAAGCAGCTGTATCCAATCACCTATTCTACAATACAGCACCTTCAGAATCATTTTCATGATAAATCCCCTTATCCTTTAGCTCCTGTACAATTCTGTGATACAGTTCTTTTGGGGGTGTCATATTGTCTATATAGTGGTCAGGCTTCAGCCCCTTTTCAATCCATTTTCCTTCCAGGATTATCATCAATTCTGACAGCTTCATTTAAAAACCTCCGCGTATATATTCCTCAGATATAAGGAGACAATACCCAAGATAAACTATATATACAGGAATGAGGTAACACGGCGGTCACACGGGGATAATCTTCTCATAAAAGAATGTTTGAGGACAATAAGGGAATACTAACGCTAGATTACATTACTGTGGAGGTATATTATGAAAAAAATAAAGGTGATTACTGTTTTACTCTGTACTCTTATGCTTATAGGCGGCTGCGGAACCAAGGATTCAGACACAGACGCATATATTCAGGAGCAGGATGAGATCATGGACCAGATGATGGATGACATGGAGATAAAAGGGACGGGCAATGCATCTCTTGATTTCCTGAAGGGCATGATTCCCCATCACAAATCTGCTATTGAAATGTCAAAGAGCTATTTAAAGTATGCGGGCGAAAAGGCAGAATTCAGCGAACTGGCCAATACTATTATCACTGCTCAGGAAGAAGAAATAGGACAGATGGAGGACATGACTGCTAGACTGGAGAAGTCAGGGACCTCTGATGAAGAGAAAGAAAAGCTATACCTGAAAGAATATAATGCTATGATGGAGAACCACGAGGATCACGAGACAGAGACAGAGGATCTGGATCGGGCATTTGCTCAGGGAATGTCCATGCATCATCAGATGGCAGTGGATATGGCAAGATTGATCCTGGCTTATACAGAGGATGAGGAAGTGAAACAGTTTGCCGATAATGTGATTTCTATGCAGGAGGAGGAAATCACCCAGATGCAGTCTTATCTGCAGGAATCAGGGGGAGGGAATCACGCCCACTGACAGCTATGCCGGACCCGGCATTTGCCAGGTCCGGTATTACTTTTGAGAGGAACTTATCTTTGGGATTGGGTAAAATTTTACAACTTAGATCTTTTTGTGTTATAATAAGATTTGCATAATTAGTAAAAAGATGGTAAAATCGAAGTTTGAAGAAGAAACTGGGTATTTTTACTCAACAAAGAACAGAGGATACATACATGGAAGATAGTATACTAGAGCTGAAAGGGATTGAAAAGAGCTTTGGAAGCTCAGAGGTTTTAAATGGAATTGAGCTGAAGATTAAAAAAGGAGAATTCATTACTTTTTTAGGATCTTCCGGATGCGGCAAGACAACTACACTTCGTATTATAGCGGGGCTGGAGATGCCGGATAAAGGACAGGTGATACTGGAGGGCAGAGATGTCACCGGGCTGGAACCTCATGAGAGAGATGTGAATACCGTATTTCAGAATTATGCTTTGTTTCCCCATATGAACGTGGAGGCAAATGTTGGCTATGCCCTGAAGCTTCGCAGGATGCCGAAGCCAGAAATTAAAGAAAAAGTAAAAAAGATTCTGGAACTTGTTCAGCTGTCCGGATACGAAAAGAGAATGCCCCAGGAACTGTCAGGGGGACAGAAGCAGAGAGTGGCGATAGCCAGGGCACTGGTAAATAACCCAAAGGTACTGCTTTTAGATGAACCCTTAGGAGCCCTTGATCTGCAGCTTCGCAGGGCCATGCAGCTGGAGCTTAAGAAGCTTCAGAAAAAGTTGGGAATCACTTTCCTATATATTACACACGATCAGGAAGAAGCCATCAATATGTCGGACAGAATTGTGGTAATGAATAAAGGGGTATTGGAACAAATCGGGACACCGGATGAGGTCTATAATCACCCTACGTCCAGTTATGTGGCTACTTTTGTGGGAAATGCCAATATTGTCAGAGGAAAGATTGTTCAGATTCAGGGAGAGGAGGCTCTTGTTGAAATCAGCACGGGAAAGATCAAAGTAATCATAGACCCGAACCGGGAACAGATAGGGCAGGAGATAACCATTGCTGTGCGGGCCGAGAATATCCTTGTCTGTGAGGAGTGCAAAGAGGCTCTCCCAGCCGTAATACTTGAAAAATCTTTCTCCGGAGGTCAGCTGCGAATGGTGATTGGACTGGAAGATGGAAAAGAGATTATAGCCAGCCGCTACGGCATCGACTCTCATGTACAGATTGGACAGAAGGTATGTGTGGGATGGAAGCCCGCTGATGCAATTATCGTAGACAGGGAGGAACAGAATGACGAAAAAGAAACATTCTAAAGTTTTTCTTACAGTTGCTCCTTTGTATCTGTTTACACTTATTTTTGTGCTGGGGCCGCTTCTCTACATGATCGGACTGAGCTTTGCCACGAATAATGACAGCTGGGGAGTAACATGGAAGTTTACCCTGGAAAATTATAAGAAGATATTTGAGCCGGTATACCTTCAGAGCTTTGCTCAGTCATTCCAGCTGGCCTTTTTTAGCACATTGTTAATCATGCTGATAGGTTATCCATTTGGATATTTTATGGCTAAGCTGTCTGCAAAATGGAAAAAAAGGATGATGCTTCTGATTATGGTGCCTTTCTGGACCAGCTCTCTGATTAGAATGTATGGATGGATTATAATACTTCAGGCAAAAGGTGTATTTAACAAATTGCTGATGGCTCTGGGTGTTATAGACGAGCCGTTAAAGATTTTATACTCATATCCCGCAGTACTTATCGGTATGGTCTATGCGCTTGTGCCGTTTATGATGCTTGCGGTGTATTCCAGTGTGGAAAAGATGGACTGGTCGCTGGTAGAGGCAGCCAGAGATCTGGGCGCCTCACCCATGTACGCCTTTATGACGGTGACACTAAAGCTGACTCTGCCGGGACTGTTGTCCGGTGTAATTCTCACCTTTGTGCCTTCTATGGGATTATTTTTCATCGCCGATATTCTGGGAGGCAATAAAATAGTACTGGTGGGAAGCCTGATTCAGGATCAGCTGACAAGAGGGAGCAACTGGCCCTTCGCTGCCGCACTGGCTGTTCTGCTGATGGTAATGACATCTCTGATGATGTATCTCTACAGAAGCATCACTCATGTGAAGGATTTGGAGGGGATATTTTGAAAAACAGAACAAAACTTCCCAATATTTATCTGGCAGTCATCATGATAATCATGTATCTGCCTCTGGTATTTGTTGTGGTATTTTCCTTTAATGAGTCAAAACTTACGGCGGCGTGGACAGGGTTTTCCCTGAAATGGTATCAGACCCTTTGGCATAATGAGGGGCTGAGGGAAGCTCTTTGGAACAGTATTGTCCTGGGGATACTCAGCTGCGGGGTTTCGGCCGTTATCGGTACCATTGGGGCCATTGGCATGGCCAGAGTAAATTATAAAAGCAAAGGGATTGTAGAGTACATTTCCACACTTCCCATTATGATTCCGGAAATTATTTTAGGAATGGTTTTTCTGGCATTTTTTTCACTTTTGAATCTGCCCTTTGGTATGACAACCCTGGTAATTGCGCATACTACATTTTGTATCCCCTACATTTTTATGATGGTGAAGGCGCGGCTGGTTGGCATTGATAAATCCATTGCAGAAGCAGCCCGGGATCTGGGTGCAACCCAGGTCAGGACCTTTTTTGACATAACATTGCCTTTGATTATGCCTGCCGTGATGTCCGGGTGCCTGCTGGCATTTGCTATGTCATTTGATGACGTAGTAATCAGTATTTTTGTAAATGGACCTAAACTGAACACGCTGCCCATTAAAATATACACACAGCTGAAAACTGGCGTGACACCGGAAATTAACGCGCTGTGTACCGTGATTCTGATTACTGTTATTTTCATATTATTTATCACTTCAGCCCTGGGGAACCGGGGAAGAAGAACAGATAAAGGAAACTAATCATGTTCAATCTTAATGTAAAGGAGAGTTATTATGAAGAGAAGAACAAAACTTCTGGGCATGCTCAGTGTAGTGCTGGCTGCGGCTCTTATCAGCGGATGCGGAGAGCAAAAGGAAGATGACTCAAAGGAACTGGTGCTTTTTACCTGGGAAGGTATGTTTCCCCAGGAGGTACTTGACGGATTTGAGGAAGAGACAGGCGTAAAGGTAGTTTATTCTAATTTTGATACGGATGAGACCATGCTGGAAAAGCTGTCCCAGGCAAAGGGCGGAGATTATGATGTAGTCATCGCGGATGACTACATCATTGAACAGGCAGTGGGCCAGGATCTGGTTCAGAAATTAGATAAAGCAGAGATACCTAATTATAAAAATATTAATCCCCTTTACCAGGGCCAGTTCTACGATCCCAAGGATGAGTATACTGTGCCTTACGGAGCCGGGATTCCTTTGATTGTCTATGATCCGGAACAGGTGGACTTTGAGATAAAAGGATATGCAGATCTCTGGAATGAAGCCTTGAAGGATAAGGTGGCATTGACAGCGAATTACCGTGTCATAAACGGTATCACACTGTTAACGATGGGTAAGTCAATGAATGAGGAGGATACCGCAGTGATCGGGGAAGCAGGTGAGAAGCTGTTGGAGCTGGCGCCCAATGTGCGTATGATACAGGACGACAATACACAGAACGCACTGTTGAACGGCGAGGCAGCGGTAGCATTTTTATACACCTCCCAGGTAACTCAGGCGCTCAGTGAGAATCCTGATTTAAAGGTAGTATACCCTCAGGAAGGGCTGGGATTCGGAATAATGTCTGCATTTATTCCTAAGGATGCCCCCAATGCGGCGGCAGCTCATCAGTTCCTGAATTATATTTTAGAGCCTGAAAAAGCGGCAGAGTGTTTTAATTATATTGGATATTACAGCACCAATAAGGAAGCGGATCCCCTGGTAAACCCAAATCTGGTGGTACCTTCTGATGTCACAAAAGGTGAAATTGTTCAAAATGTGAGTGCGGAGGCTGACGAAGCATATAACAAAAACTGGACGGAATTTAAAGCTGCCTGTGATTAAGGAGCTTTACATAATGGGATAAAAGAAAAGCACAGGATAAGGAAAGAGACATCCTTATTGCCTGTGCTTTCTTTGTATTAATTATTCGTTTCCCTCAGCAGAATCCTGCTCCCCTTCGGGATTACTGTCTGAAGTATCTTCCTCCTGTTCAGCAGGCACTTCCTGCTCCGGAGACTGGGTTGTCAGATAGCTTTGATATACATAGCCCTCCTGACCATTGAATATAACCCTGGACCATCCGTTGGCACAGTTGCCTGTGCGTACCACAGATTCGCCTCCGCGGAGTGTCCCTACAATGCTGGAATTCTTATCGTAAGAGCTTCGTACATATACATCTGAAGCTGCATAGACAGTTTCATTCACATCGGCAATGGACATTTCCTGCTGAGTCTGAGTTTCCTCCTTTGGCTTTTCTTCTTCCTCCTCTTTTTCAGCAGTCTGTGTCTTTTCCTTTTCTTCAGACTTCTTTTTGGAGGACGAATCTTTGCTTACCTTAACTACCTGAGCTCCGCTTGTGTCTGTATCATTGATACTTCCTATATAATCAATAGATACTTCATCTCCCTTTTCCAAGTCCAAAGAACTGTCTATCGCAGCAGTTTGAATGGAAAAGGTCATCTTGCCGGAATCGGTTTTAACGGACAGCTGACTGGAGGATGCAGTTACAATGGTACCGGAAATGGTATGTACTGTCTCTACCTCAGCGGTTAAGGTCTCAACCCCTTCATTGGTTATTTTTACTACTTTAGCTTTGCTGGTATCCGTCCCTGAGATTTCTCCCTGATAGGTGAGGATGACTGCATCGCCGGCTGCCATGCCATCTTTACATTCCAATGTAGCGCCTGTTACATCAAATACCAGTTCTTTGTCGTCGGTAGTTGTCATGGTAAGGGAGCTGCCTGTAAAGGTTTCAAGGGTTCCACTGACAGTTGAGGTAGAAGTGTCTGCTTCTGTAGTGGTTTCCTGGGTGGTTTTCTCTTCTGTCTCTTTTTTGTCCCCGCATCCTGCCATGGAAAAGACAAGGGCAGCTGCGAGTATAAGGCTTAGTGAACGTTTCATGGAGTTCCCCCTTTCTGCTTTCAGCCTATGCTCATTGTAAAAGTTTGCAATGGATTGGTCAACCGCATTGGGAAACTATTTATAAAAAAATAATAAATTTGTAAAATATTATTTTTTACACAGATATTTAATTAGAATAACCTGAATTTTACGGGGGAGTGATATAGTAAGCGATGTTCAAATCAATAGAATCAAATGAGGAGGAAATTTATGAAAAAAAGAAATGCGGCAAGATGGCTGTCGGGAGTACTGGCAGCGGCAATGGTATTTGGCACCGCAGGCAGTGTACTGGCAGATACAGAGGAAGGCGCAAAAAGTGCAGAAGAAAATGTCTCCCCGTACAGCGGGGCGGGGTATGCCATGGACGCAGAGTATGAGTGGAAGTATTTTCAGAATGGGGATCCCGCAGACGGAACAGTTGCAAAGGACAAATGGGGGCAGTATAACGGCTGGACAAGGAAATACGGCACAAATGCCCAGGATTCCAGTGTTTACAATGACACGGATTGGGAGACTCATGCAGGTTCATTCGATACACTGGACGGAACCTTAAATTCAGAATCACAGGCATATTTTTTCAGAGGATATTTTGAAGTGGAGGATCCCAGTGCCATAGAGGGCCTTCATCTTACTTTTGACTATAAAGATGCGGCTATCATTTACGTAAACGGGCAGCAGCTGACATCTTTAAATGTTCCGGATGTGGGATATAAGACGGAAGATACTGGAAATGGTTCCCACAAAGATAATCTGGGATACGGCAGCAAAGACGGGGATACAGAGAATATCCGCCAGGCGGATGTTACTATGCGGGATATCAGTGAGATGCTGGTAAAGGGCCAGAATGTAATTGCAGTGGAGCTGCATAAGACAGGAGCTGACAGCCAGGGGTACTTTAAGTTCGGGCATCTGGATTTGCACCCGGACACAGCAACTCTGCCGGACAGAGATGCTGTAAAAGCGGTTTCCCTGACCATTGGGGCTACACCTTCGGAATTAAATCTTACCTGGTATTCTCTGGCAACAGAGGGGGGACAAGTACAGTTCGCTAAAAAATCTGATATGACCGGGGATGCTTTTCCGGAAGAAAAGGCAGAGACCTTTGAGGCCGTGGAGACACTTACCCAGGGAAAGGTGTACACCAGCAATCAGGCAACTGTGTCCGGCCTTGAGGAGGACACTGAGTATGTCTATCGAGTGGGAAACAATGGAATCTGGTCAGAACAAGTGTATGCCACGAAAACAAAATCATCCGGTGATTTCAGCTTTATCTTTGCAGGAGACCCTCAGCTTGGTTCATCCGGAGATCTGGACGCAGATAAGGACGGATGGAGAAACACCCTGAATCTTATTCAGCAGGATCCTTTATTTTCTGAGGTTAGTTTTATCCAGAATGCAGGCGACCATGTGGAGGCAGGAACCAGTGAACTTCAGTACGACGCTTATCTGGCTAATTATGACGGAAGTCCTGTGTACAGCGTACCCTTTGCCACTGCTGTGGGGAATCATGACTACAAAGGCACTGCATATAATACACACTTTAATCTGCCTAATGTAAGCCAGCTGGGAGACTGCGGGGAAGGCAATGCCAACGGTGATTACTATTATGTATATAACAATTCCTTGTTCCTGGTAATCAACTCTAACAATCAAAGTACGGCAGAGCATAAAGAATTCATGAGGAATGCGATTCATTTAAATCCGGACACAGACTGGAAATTCGTTATATTCCATCATTCTATATACAGTACAGCCAGTCATGCGGTAGATAACGATATTCTTTCCAGGAGAAGCACACTGGCACCGGTATTTAAAGAGCTTGGTATCGATGCAGTGCTCATGGGACATGACCATGTATATACCAGAAGCTACATGATGGATGGCCTGGAACCTATGGTGGAAGAATCCACAGATGAAAACGGAGAGCCAATCAGTGAAATTACAGATCCGTCCGGTATTGTTTATATTACTGCCAACTCTGCCAGCGGCAGTAAGTATTATGAATTCTCTTCGAATCTGGAGGGAGATTATGTGGCGGTCAAAAATCAGGAGCATGTGCCCAATATCTCTAAGATTGATGTATCTGAGGACACTTTCCGAATTACCACATACAGAACCTCAGACAAATCTGTTGTAGATGAATTTACCATTCATAAAACCACAAATGAAAAACCAATCACCAAGACCTGGGAAAATGATGGAAGGGGCTGGAGATTAAAGCTCTCTGACGGAACCTATCAGACGAATAGCTGGGCGGAGATTAACGGTATTTGGTATGCGTTTGACGAAAAGGGGTATATGCGCACCGGATGGTTTCTGGATACCAACGGCGCCTGGTATTATCTCAGCAAAAGCGGGGCAATGGCTACCGGCTGGGTCAAAGTGGGAGGAACCTGGTATTATCTAAAAGAGAGCGGAGCCATGGCCGCCGGCTGGATAGAAATTGACGGGACCTGGTATTATCTGAGAGAAAGCGGAGCCATGGCCATCGGCTGGGTACAGGTGGGGGGAACCTGGTATTATCTGAGAGAAAGCGGAGCCATGGCCACTGGCTGGATACAGACTGGTAAGACCTGGTATTATCTGAAAGACAGCGGAGCTATGGCTACCGGCTGGCTGCAGACCGGGGGAACCTGGTACTACCTGAGAGGAAGCGGGGCAATGGCTACCGGCTGGGTTCAGGTAGGGGAAACCTGGTACTACCTGAGAGGAAGCGGAGCGATGGCTACCGGCTGGGTACAGATGGGAGGAACCTGGTATTACCTGAAAGAAAGCGGGGCCATGGCTACCGGATGGATAAAACTTGGAACTACCTGGTACTATCTGAAGGGAAATGGGGCAATGGTCAGCGGCCAGTCATTAAAAATTAATGGGAAAATGTACCGTTTTGACCAGAGCGGAGCATGTGTAAATCCGTAATATACCAAAAAGGCTTCTGTTGGTTTTGAACACTCAAGAACTATAGAATAGGCGGCAGGTGACAGTCATCTGCCGCCTGACGCTTTATTGGAAACTTTGTCAAAAAGGAGTTAAATAAATGAAGAAAAGGCAGAAGACAGATATCATTTTCCTGTTGCTGATTATAGTATTTAGTTTTGGGGTTTATCTTTATAATGACAAAAATCCTGTTACTCTTTCTCTGATAAACAGCGAAAGCCTGGGTTATGCAAAAGCTGAGGTAATAGAAGTAGTGGAAGAGAACGCGCGGGAAGACGAAACGACCAAGGGCAGATACTATGGAGTCCAGACTCTGCGGGCGAGAATACTTCAGGGAGATTTTCAGGGAAAAGAGGTTCTTATTGATAATTATCTATCAACCACTCATAATGTGAGGCTGCACAGCGGCCAGGCTTTTATTGCCTGCATTGATAATCCCCTGGAAGCGGAAACTTTGATCACGGTGTACAGCTATTACCGGGCACCGGTTATTTTTATGTTCGGGGGAATTATGATAGGCATTATGGTCCTGATCGGGGGAGGAAAAGGATTACGTTCTGCAGTAAGTCTTTTATTTACTATGTATACCATACTGGGATTTATGCTGCCGATGATTTTTAATGGCTATTCCCCCATCTGGGTTTGCATTGTTACTGTTGTAATAACTGCTGCGGTATCTCTGTTTCTATTGAACGGCAATCATAAAAAGACTTGGGTGGCAACCATAGCTACAGGAATGGGTGTCATTTTGTCAGGGATTATATTTCAGGTTATAGCATCCCTGGTACATGTAAGCGGATTTAACACAGATCAGGCGGAAGCGCTGATTCTGATCTCTCAGAACACGGGACTGCAGATATCACAGGTTTTATTTGCCGGAATACTGATTTCTAGTCTTGGTGCCGTAATGGATGTGGGATTATCCATCGCCTCCTCTCTCTATGAGATTACCTGCCACAAAGCAGATATCACTCCCCGGGAATTATTTCAGTCAGGGCTGCGTGTGGGGAAAGACATGATTGGAACCATGTGCAATACCCTGATTCTTGCTTTTACAGGAAGCTCATTGACGACACTTCTTATGCTGAAGGCATATGGAGTAGAGTACGCGCAGCTTATGAATTCTGATTTTATCGCGATGGAGATTGCACAGGGGATTTCCGGGACCATAGCAATTATCATGACCGTTCCCATAGGGGCACTGCTGAGTGCAGTATTATATTCCAGACGCAGATCTCCTGATGCAAATTGGTTTTGACAATAAACTAAATAAGTGTTAAAATATAAAAAATGAATAAAAAATAGCAAAAAATTATAAACATTATAAAATTTAAATAAAGGAGGATGAATCTTTAAAACATTCAAGTCGGCCCATTTTTAGCCGGAACTAGATAAAGAAAGCAGGTGAAAATGTGGAAAAAACAATTTTATGCTATGGAGACTCCAATACGTGGGGCTATATACCAGGCAGCGGCAAGCTGAGGTACGATAGGAAAATCCGCTGGCCGGGCCGGCTTCAGGAGTTTCTTGGGGAGGAATTCTATGTGATTGAGGAAGGATTAAACTCCAGAACCGTGGTGTGGGAGGATCCTGTCACCGGATATCGGAGCGGGCTGGAATATCTTATTCCCTGTCTTCAGACACACAGACCTTTGGATTTGCTTATTATTATGCTGGGAACCAATGATACACAGGAACGCTTTCAGCTGAACGGCTATAACATAGCCAGAAGTATGCGGCGCATGCTGGACGCTGTATTGATCTCCCGTTCCGGCAGAGAGGAGCAGGTGCCGAAGATACTCCTGGTAGCCCCGCCTCACATACGCGGCAATTTGCCGGAAACAGATCTTGGGGAGAATATGGGCAGGGGCTGTGAATGGCGTTCCCGGCAGATCGCACCATATTATGAAGAATTGTGCCGGGAGTACGGATGTGAGTATCTGGATGCCCAGGAGGTTTGCCAGGCAAGTCCAGTGGATGCTGTTCATCTGGACGCGGAGGGGCACAGGAATCTGGCGGAAGCTCTGGCAAAAAAAGTAAAAGAACTGCTGGTCTAGCAGAACTGATAAGGAGGCAGGAATATGGATGCTGTAAATAAAGTGTTAACGACAATGACAGGCTTTTTGTTTGGCCCTTACATGCTGGTAATTTATTTCGGAACAGGGATATACCTTACCTTTCGGACAAAAGGAATTCAATTCCGAAAATTTGGATTGGCATTCAAATCTATGTTTGGTAAAAAGAAAACAGGGGATGGTGAGATACGCTCCTTCTGGGCCCTGGCTACAGCCTTGTCCTCCTGTATCGGCGTAGGCAATATTGCAGCGGTAGCCGCTGCTCTGGCAATAGGAGGTCCGGGAGCCATCTTCTGGATGTGGGTGGCTGCTATCTTTGGCATGGCCACCAAATATTCAGAAATTGCACTGGCTATGAAATACAGGGAAAAAGATGACAATGGCGTATGGCATGGAGGCGCTATGTATGTTCTGAAGAACGGCCTGCCCAATCATAAGGCGCTTGCAAAATTCCTGGGTGGATTTTTTGCATTTGCAGCTACCTTTGTGGGGTTAATCAGCTGTAATATGCTTCAGACGAATACGGTAGTGTCTTCCTTAGCGGCATACAGCGTGCCTGCATGGCTGATAGGCGCGATCTTTGCAGTATTGACAGGGGCGGTTGTTATCGGGGGCGTGAAGCGTCTTGGCCGTGTAACCTCTATCCTTACTCCAGTCATGGGGTGCATCTATATCCTGGCCGGTCTTGTGATATTAATTCTGCACGCAGATCAGATCCTTCCTTCCCTTGGACTTATTGTGACAAGTGCGTTTCAGGGAAAGGCGGCAACAGGCGGTTTTGCAGGTGCCACCATTGGGTTTGCCATCCGGCAGGGAGTTACAAGGGGGATTATGTCCAATGAGGCAGGTATCGGCTCTTCAGCAATGATCCATGCCACAGCCTCAGTAAATCACCCCTGTGAGCAGGCGGTCTTCGGCATTGTGGAAGTATTCTTTGATACGATTGTTGTGTGCACTATGACAGCTCTCGTTATTCTGACTACTGGTGTATGGAATTCAGGAGAAACCAGCGCAGCCCTCAGTGCACATGCATTCTCTGTGGGTCTTCCGGGAGAGTGGGGAAGCATCATCGTTATCGTTGCCACTATTTTATTCGCCTTTTCCACACTGCTTGGATGGTCCTGGTACGCGGAAACCGGCATGACATTCCTGTTTGGGGATAAGGTAGTAAAGCCTTTCCGTTTTGTTTGGTGTGTGTTTGCCTTTCTAGGGGCCGTTATTAATGTCAGTGTAGTCTGGAATCTTGCGGATACGGTCAATGGCCTGATGGCGCTCCCAAACCTGATATCCCTGTGGATATTTGCGGCTGTAGTGGTGAAACTTACAGAGAGCTATTTCGGAAAAGGAAAAAAGAATCAAGTATAACTACATACTTCTGTATGAGAGGTGCCGGTTAAAAACGGCGCCTCTTTTTGCACATAAATAATATGCCGGACATATAGTATTAAGAACTAAAACTGCCGGGAGAAAGAATATGACACCTGAAAGATATGATTTTGGATTCGTCGGCGGCGATATGCGTCAGGTATACTGCGCCAGAATATTGGCGGATAAAGGATACAGGATCTGCGCTTACGGAATGCCGGAAAGTGCAGACTGTGTGAGTAAGGCAGAATCTCTGGACAGCTTAGCCGAGGGTTCCCGGGCGATTGTGGGCCCTATCCCTCTTACAAAGAATCAGAAGGATATTTTCAGTACCAGCGAAAATCTGCCTGCTGCACTCGGAGAACTTTGCCGGGCAATGAAAAAGGGGCAGTGCCTCTATGCCGGATGTATCCCCCAAAGGATTAGTGATGAAGTAAAGCAAAAGGGCGCTGATGTGTATGATTTCATGAAGGATGAAGCGCTGACCCTTTATAACACCATAGCCACAGCAGAGGGGGCGATCGCAGAGGCAATCTCAAACAGCCCTGAAAACCTGGGACACAGCAGCTGCCTGGTTCTGGGATACGGAAGGTGTGCAAGAACACTCTGCGCTTATTTAAAAGGCATGTTCTGTAATGTTACTGTCTGTGCCAGACGTCCTGAAGCCAGGGCAATGGCGTCTATCATTTCCGATGATACGATTTCTCCGGAAGAATTAAATAAATATATGGGACAGTATTCCTTTATTTTTAATACCGTACCCTGCAGAATGATAGACCGCAGTCTGTTGGAAAAAATGCCGGATCGGGGAGTTATCATTGATCTTGCATCTGCCCCTGGGGGTGTGGACTATGAAGCGGCCAAAGAACTGAACCGGAAAGCCTGTCTCTGCCTTGGCCTTCCCGGGAAATATGCGCCGGGTTCATCCGGAAAAATGATTGCTGAAACTCTTATCCAATTAACACTTTCCAAAGAAGGAGCTGTAATATGAAATTAGAAAATAAAAATATCGGTATTGCCTTTACCGGGTCTTTTTGCACTTATAAAAAAGCCTTTGCAGAACTGCAGCAGCTGGTGAAGGAAGGGGCGAAAGTCCAGACGATTTTTTCCAATGCCTCGCAGACCATTGACAGCAGGTTTGGAGATGCACAGGATTTTGTAAAAAAAGCGGAAGAGATTACCGGAATCCCTCCTATGCTGTCCATTTCCCAGGCGGAACCCATCGGGCCGAAAAGCCTGCTGGATATCCTTGTCTTATTTCCCTGCACAGGAAATACAATCGCTAAGCTGGCAAACGGTATCACAGATACCCCTGTTCTCATGGCTGCGAAGGCGCATCTCAGGAATGAAAAGCCTTTGGTCATCTCTGTATCCACCAATGATGCATTGGGTATGAACATGAAAAATATAGGCCTTCTGCTGAATGCCAAACACATATACTTTGTGCCCTTTGGACAGGACGATCCGGTGAAGAAGCCAAACTCGATGATTGCCCATACGGGACTATTAGTTCCCACACTGGAAGCTGCTTTAGAAGGCAGACAGCTGCAGCCTATTATACAATAATATAGATTGAGGTGGAATTATGTGCGGAATCGCCGGATTTTGTAATCTAAGGGGAGAATTCACTAAGGAGAGAAATAAATGGGAGCGTCTGCTTGCCAGGATGAACAAAGTGCAGAAGAGAAGAGGGCCGGATGATGAGGGAATTTTCCTTTCCTCCCACTGCGGCCTGGCTCATGTCCGTCTGGCTATCATCGATCTTTTGACAGGGCATCAGCCAATGAAGAAGAAAACAGGGGGAAGAACCTGGACGATAGTATACAACGGTGAAATCTACAATATGAAGGAGCTGAGGCGGGAGCTTCAGTCAGAAGGTGCGGTATTTGAAACGGAGAGTGACACAGAAGTTATCCTAACAGGATACATTCTCCATGGAGAGACGTATATAAAAAAAATGAATGGTATATTTGCCGTCGCCATATGGGATGAGGGAGAAGATACTCTTTATCTGTTCAGAGATCGTCTGGGAATCAAACCTCTTTTTTATACTTTCCTGGACAATACGCTGATCTTTTCCTCGGAGATCAAGGGGCTCCTGGAGTATCCAGGGGTAAAACCACAGGTGGACAAAGAGGGACTTTGCGAAATCCTGGCACTGGGACCGGCAAAGACATACGGAAAGGGAGTTTTCCGAAATATCAAGGAAGTGCTGCCCGGACACAGGATACGCTTCTCCAAGGATTCTCTGGAGGAGCAGGCCTACTGGAAGCTGGAGAGCAGGCCTCATGAGGATTCCTATGAAAAGACGGTGGAAAAGACAGCCTGGCTGGTAGAAGATGCTGTAAAAAAGCAGATGCTTTCCGATATTCCCATAAGCACTTTCCTGTCCGGGGGAGTGGACAGCAGCCTGGTGACTGCTATCTGTGCCAAAGAACTGAAAAAGCAAGGCAAGATACTGAACACATTCTCTTTTGACTTTAAAGATAACCGAAAATACTTTAAAGCCAATGATTTTCAGCCCAGTGAAGACCGGCCCTGGGTGGATAAAATGGTGAATTACTCCCAGACAAACCACCATTATCTGGAGTGTGACAATATGGAACTCATAGACTATCTGTTCCAGGCTGTGGATGCCAGAGACTTACCCTGTATGGCGGATGTGGAATCCTCACTGCTGTACTTTTGTTCTAAAGTGGTTGACTATAATAAAGTGACACTGACAGGCGAATGTGCGGATGAAATCTTCGGCGGCTATCCCTGGTTTCATAAACAGGAAGCCTTCCAGACAGAAGCCTTTCCCTGGTCCTCAAGTATGGAACCCAGGAAAGTCCTGTTGTCTGACGATGTCATTCAGGAACTTCATTTGGAAGAATATGCGAAACAGGCCTATGAAATGACTATAGATGAAACTCCCTGCCTGGAGGGAGAAGACGCTGTGGAGAGAAGGCGCCGGGAGATTGCCTATCTCAATCTGCGGTGGTTCATGGTTACTCTGCTGGATCGCATGGACAGAACCAGTATGTACAATGGACTTGAGGCAAGAGTTCCTCTTGCAGACCACAGGATTGTGGAATATATATGGAACGTCCCATGGCAGATGAAGTGTCCGGACGGTATTGTGAAAGGTCTCCTGCGGGAAGCCGGGGCAGGAAAATTGCCGGATGAAGTACTCTGGAGAAGAAAAAGCCCCTATCCAAAGACCTATCATCCGGAGTACGAGGCTTTGCTGGGCCAAAGATTACAGGAAGTTTTGGCAGATCCGGGAGCTCCGGTGAGAAAGATATTGGATACCGGGAAAGTTAAGAAATTCATTGAGAGTCCTTCCGATTACGGAAAACCCTGGTACGGCCAGCTGATGGCAGGGCCGCAGATGCTGGCGTATATGCTGCAGGTGAATTACTGGATGGAGACGTATGGGGTGGAACTGGTGTAGAAATTGGGATTTAACTTCCTAAGCTTGAGACTGCCCAGTCGGAAGGTATGGGTGGCGGGGGGACGGTGAGAGAAATCCCGCGGCAGCGGGCGGGCTGGTTCGGACGGGAGGAAGGCTTAAGTTCCGGGGACACCTCCGTCGTGAAGAGAGTCTAAGACAAAACCGGAATCCCCTCCGGAGCACCGTTCGTATGGTCAAAGAATGCTTTATGTGCATTCTCTGCCCATGCTCACTTTTTTTCGGCCCGGACTGCCGAAAAAATCTCCTGCGGGAATCCCGGTTTTGCCTAAGACTCTCTACTCACTCCTGCGGAATCGTCCGCGGAACTTAAGCTTCCCTCCCGCCCAACCCAGCCAGCCCGCCGCCGCGGGATTCCTCTCACCTGGGGATAGGAAAGTTCCAGGGGGGAGATTTATCAGAACGGGAATGGAATCTTACACATAGGATATGGCTGTAAATTTGTCAGATAGAATATAGCTGTAATGTAACAAGAAAGTATGGAAGTGATAACGGTAACAGGTTTGGCTGTTTATCCAAAACATCGGGTGATCATAAATGATGAATAATATGAAAAGTGTACCACTTTCGACCTTCCCCACCCGTTTTCCGTGAATGTGAAGTGAGTCTCTGACAGGATATAGGAGGGAGCACCGGGGAGACAGGGCCAGGCCAGGGGCCGGGGTATAGGGACAGGTCAGGGAGGTTAAGCGGAGTGAGCCGAAGATCCAGTCCACCAGCTGATTAGCGAGGAAGGCTTTCCTGACGAGCTTAGCAGCTGGTAGGACTTAGCTGAGGGGAACGGAGCCTCGAGCTGACCTGTCCCTATACCCCGGCCCCTGGCCTGGCCCTGTCTCCCCGGTGCTCCCTCCTATATCCGTCCGTCTGCAACGCCCCGCTCGCCGACTGCATAACCCCGAACTTCACATACACAAAACTATTACACAAAACTATAATTTAACTCCCCGGTATTCTCTGTGCTCCCTTTGGATTTGTCTGAGTACTTCCGGGCTTTTCGCCAGATAGTTGATGTACTGAGCAATTACCCGGGCGCCGTCTCGGAGGGTTTTTTTGCCCCGTTCTCCATGCATTGCCTGTTCGAATTCTCTGGTGTGGAAGTCAGCGAACTTGTCGGTGCACTGAAGTTCCAGATGGAAGGTTGGGATGATGAGATCTACGTTTCCTGCATCTGTAGAGCCCTCTGCCTTTTTCATTTCTTCCCAGGGCATATGCAGAGCGTCAAAAATCTCTCCAATGGTACGTATGGCTGTGGGAAGGTAGCTGAGATCCGCATAGAGTTCAGTATAGCCTTCTTTCAATTCATAGGTACAGCCGGTGGCGATGCAGGCTCCCCGGATACAGTTCATCAGCTTTTCTTTCAGCATATTCATATGTTCCATAGTAGCAGCACGGTAATAAAAATCCAGTTCCACTCTGTCAGGCACTGTATTGGGAACCTCTCCGCCTTTTACCACGATTCCGTGGATCTGACAGTCAGGGGGAATATGCTGGCGGAGCATATCTGAGGCATGCATGAAAAACTGAGCCGCATTCAGTGCATTGACACCCAGCTCAGGGCTGGAGGCAGCGTGGGTGGCGTTTCCTTTGAAAATAACATAGATGCCGTCACAGGCTACAATTTTGATCTGGGGATAATTGCGGTTGTCCAAGTGTCCCATAATTGCAAACTCATAGCCGTCGAAAGCGTGGTTTTTGGCCATTGCAACTTTGCCTCCGTACGCCTCTTCGTTTGGGGTTCCTATAATGTCCAGGCGGAAGGGAAAATCCGGATAGGCGTCCCGCAGGGCCAGGGCGGATAAGATGCTGATTGCTCCGCTGATGGAATGACCGCAGCCGTGTCCCACCTCCGGTAGGGCGTCATACTCGCACAAAAGGGCGGCCTTCGGCTTAGAAATCGAGGAGGGCCTTTGGTCAGAGGCCAGGAAGCTATAGGGCATGTCTCCGTAGGGAGCTGTGATCTCATAGCCCTGTTTGGCCAGAAACTCTGTGATTTTGCTCACAGCCTCTTTCTCACAGCCGCCTGTTTCGGGATGGTTAGTAATATAATCTCCCAGTTTCCAGCAGGGATTAAATAACCGGTCAATGGATGCATTAAGTTTTTCCGAGAGTTTCATGATTCAGTCCTCCCTCCTGTTCTGTGCTCTGTATGCGGAATGCTCCTTCTGCAGCGCCGCCAGGCGCTCCGGCTGATATGCCAGGAGTGCCAGGTAGGCAGCCATGACAATGGTTCCGTCGATAAGTGTCTTTTTTCCCCTGTCGCCGTAGAGCAGTTTTTCCAGTTCTGGGGTATGGAAAGGGGTAAATTCATCGGAACAGCAGCAGCGCATACCTATAGTTGGAACCACAGTGTCTACATTTCCCAGATCTGAACTCCCGCTGGGCGGCTGGGAGGGCCAGTAAGGCATATGAAGCTCTTCATATATTTTGTGGATATCTGCGGAAGCCTCCCTGGCAGGGAAGAGCTCGCAATAAGTATCCCACCGCTGTTCTATGGTGTAAGTGCATCCGGTGGCAACAGCAGCACCCTTCACACAATTCTCAAGCTTCTCTCTCAGGTCTATGAGGCCTGACAGCGTTGCACAACGGAGGTAATAATCCAGAATTGCTTTATCGGGAACTATGTTGGGAACACTGCCGCATTCCGTAATGATTCCATGAAACTGACAGTCAGGGGTAAGATGCTGGCGGAGCATATCTGCTCCGTGGGAAAATAATTGTGCCGCGTTGTAGGCATTGATCCCGTCCCAGGGATTGCTGGAGGCGTGAGCCGGTTTTCCATAAAAAGTAATTAGCATGTCATTGGAAGCCAACAAAGGCCATTGTGCGGAATTGTCATTGGCCAGATGCGACATAATCGCCAGATCGTATTCGTCAAATACGTGCTGTTTTACCATAATAATCTTGCCGCCAATGGTTTCCTCTGCAGGAGTTCCAACAAGATCTATCTGCATGGGCAGTTCCGGGTATGCCTCCTGCAGGGCAAGTGCAGCCAGGATGCTGATCCCACAGCTTACAGAGTGGCCGCATCCATGCCCCATACCCGGCAGTGCGTCATACTCACACATTACGGCAGCTTTTGGATAGAGATCCCGGGGAATACCTTTTCGCTTCGCCTTAAAAGAATGGGGGATTCCGCAGGGAGACTCTATTTCATAGCCATGTTCCTGCAGAAAATCAACGATAAAGGCACAGCTTTTTTCTTCCTCCCCTGAGATCTCAGGATGTCTGGTCAGCCAGGAGGAAAATTCGAATATTTCATCGCTTAAATGTATAACGGCATCTTTTAATTTCTGATCTACCAAAGACATAAGTTTGGGCCTCCTCTCGGATTGCTGCAGCAGGAATCATGATTTTACAACACAGCCGGATTTTACTACAGTTGTCAGATTATTTCGGAAGGCTGAGATGTCTTCCAGGGGGTTCTTGGATACGGCAATGATGTCAGCGATTTTTCCGGATTTTAAAGTTCCGTAGTCCTGCTCCACGCGCACAATTTTGGCGCTGTTGATGGTTGCCTGCTTAATGATATCCAGTTCTTTCATTCCCCAGAAATCTCTTCGCAGTGCAAATTCATCCGCATTTTCCCCGTGTACCAGAGGAACACCACCCTGGTCTGTGCCGAAACCAATCACAAGGCCTGCTTCATATGCCTTGCGGAGTCCTTCTTTCAGACATCCCAGAATCTTCTGTGCCTTTGCCTTCATAAAAATAGAAGTATCAGGAACGCTGTCAGCCAAAGCGTACAGACTGGTGAGGGTGGGCACTATATAAGATGTAGTGCTGTCTTTCAGCATCTCAATGGCTTCGTCGTCCAGGATAGTAGCATGCTCAATGGTACGCACTCCTGCCAGAATTGAATTTTTAATTGCCTGTGTGCCGTGGCAGTGTGTTGCTACGTATGTATCTTTAAATGCTGCCGCCTCTACCACAGCCTTCAGCTCGTCTAAGGTGTAGATAGGCTGTCCAGGCTCTCCGCCGGGATTCATAACAGCTCCGGTGCCCATGATCTTAATAAAGTCAGCGCCGCGCTTCATCTCTTCCCGTACGGCCTTCCAAATCTCAGTTTTTCCGTCAGCCTCCGCATACATGCCCTGGAAATAGTCATTTCCGCACTCGGTAGCGGTGACGATTCTGCCGCAGGCAATAATATTGGGGCCAGGAAAATTTCCTGCCTGAATAGCATCTCTCAGCTCTACGGCAACATTATAGGAAGAACCCACATCTCTGACCGTGGTAAAGCCGGCCATTAAAGTATCTGCGGCATATTTTACAGCATCAAGAGCCTGCTGGATGGGAGATTTGGCATTGTCCACCAGAGTCTCACCGCCTGACAGGGTAAGATGAATGTGAAGGTCAAAAAGTCCGGGAAGAACATACTGCCCCTGCATATCCAAAACCTGGTCTCCTTCATTAGCCTGAAGTGTTCCGCAGGGGGCAATGGTTTTAATCCTGTCCTGCTCTACAAGGATATCTCCGGCTGTCTCCCCGAACCCCTCCACTAAATCTGCGATGAAATTACAGTTCTTTAAAATTAACATAGTACCTCCTCTGCCAAAAAACGGCATACATTATATAGTATAGTCTGTCTCAGGACTGCCGGCCTGGCGTACCTGGATATGATCATCCTAGCATAGCCGACTCCCTTTGTAAATCATAAAATCTAAGTTGTTGACTTTACATTTCAATGCCCCTAAAATAAATCATATCAGATAAAAAAAAGAGAGGCAGAAGGCCGGAAAGATGAAAAAAACAGTAAGGCGCACCGTCACAGATAAAGAAGATACCATGCTTCTGGGTACTTTTATGAACCGTACGATGGGACTGACCAAGCGGCAGATTCGTCAGGCAAAGTTCAGGGAGCAGGGTATCTGTGTAAACGGAATAAGAAGCAGAAGCAATACTATATTGAAAAAAGGCGACGAGGTAGCGGTTCTTTTAGAGGATGAGAATACCGGATCAAGCCATTTGATTCCATGTATGGAAACGCCGCATGTGCTCTATGAGGATGAGGATCTTCTAATTGCAGACAAACCATCCGGTCTGACCGTCCATCCCTCCCCCGGCCATTACAGCAGGACATTGTCTAATATGCTGGCAGCGTATTTTATAAACAGAGGTGAGAAGGTACGTATACGCTCTGTGGGGCGGCTTGACAGGGAGACTTCCGGTATTGTAGTTTTTGCAAAGAGCCAGGCTGCTGCTGCGCGTCTTTTTCAGCAAAAAGAAAATGGCAGGTTTCAAAAAGAATATATAGCTGTTGTCCGGGGAGTGCCTGATATAAGGAAGGGTTCAATATACCACAGAATAGAAAGAGAGGAGAACTCTCTTATGAAGATGAAATTATCCCAGAGTGGAAAGACTGCGGTGACTCATTATCGGGTTATGGGGAGGGGAAAGGAGGATTCCTGCTCGGCGGTGGCCCTGTGTCTGGAAACGGGACGCACACATCAGATCCGTGTCCATATGGCAGGGTTGGGGCATCCTTTGCTGGGAGACTCTCTGTACGGAGGTCCCATGGAGCACATAAAAAGAACTGCACTTCACGCCTGGAAAGTGAAACTGATTCACCCCTTTACCGGGGAAGAAATCATGCTGTCAGCGGATTTTCCCCAGGATTTCAAAGAACTGTTGACAGAGATGGAGAGCTGTGATATGTTATAACAACAATAGAATTCAGGAGGTAGTGTTCATGTTTTCAACTCGTTTAAGATAAGTGATTTGGGAGAAGCTAAGTTCCGATGGGAGCTTTTTTCTGATACTTATTTTGCGGAATTGAAGCATGAGCAGGCTGCCTCTGTTTTTTACAGAGTGTATATTCTGAAATTATGCTCTTTTTGCGGATGTAAGCAGCAGGCAAAGGTTCCAAGGGAACGTTTGTCTGTTGTTTTTTTTACTCAAAAAGAAAAAGGCATTCCGGTGCCTGATAACTAAAATGTGAGGTAAATATGAAAGAATGGAAGAAAAAATGTATCTTGTTTCTTGTCAGTCAGAATATCAGCCTTTTTGGGTCTTCTGTGGTTGGATATGCCATTACCTGGTATATTACACTGAAAACCTCATCGGGTATGTGGATGACTGCTTCAATCCTGTGCTCTCTGCTTCCCCAGCTTTTCATCTCTCTCTTTGCCGGGGTCTGGGCTGACCGGTATCACAGAAAAATGCTGATTATGGTGTCGGATGGCTTTATTGCTGCCTCAACGCTGGGACTTGCTCTGATGTTTTTAGTTGGAAAAGATTCGATGTGGATGCTTATGCTGGTATCAGCCGTCCGTTCAGTGGGAGCGGGAGTGCAGACGCCTGCCGTAGGAGCCATTGTCCCTCAGATTATTCCTCAGGAAAAGCTTACCAGAATAAATGGAATTAACCAGACGTGTAATTCGGTCCTTATGATGATTTCTCCTGCTGTGGGAGGCGTCCTTCTGGGAAGTGTGGGGATTGCCTGGGCGATGCTGGTAGATGTGATAACTGCAGCCCTTGCCATATGCGTTATGGCGTTTTTGAAGGTGGAAAAGCCCGTAAGCAAAGGCCAGGTTTCCATGTGGAAGGAATTGAAAGAAGGAATTCAATATACCACAGGCCATGCCATTGTATCCAGGATACTGATTTTTTACGGAATTGCCTTCTTTCTTATTACACCCGCTGCCTTTTTAACGCCTCTTATGATTGAGAGGACTTTTGGGAGTGAGGTGTGGAGGCTGTCGGCCAATGAAATCGTATGGACCGTTGGATCCCTTCTGGGAGGGATTTTTGTGGCCTGGAAGGGTAATTTTAAAGACAAGTGGAGAGTCATGGCAGTTTCCTATATAGGGTTTGGAATCACATTTCTTTTGCTTGGGCTGACTCCGTATTTCTGGATGTATCTGGCTGTAATGATGATCTCAGGGGCCTTTATGCCTGCCCTGGCCACAGCTTCCACAGTCATGCTCCAGGAAGAGGTTGAGGCAGGCAAATTAGGAAGAGTGTTTTCTGTATTTCAAATAATTTCAGGAAGTGTTATGCCCCTGGGAATGCTCATCTTCGGTCCTATGGCGGATCGGGTGCCGATACAGTGGATAATGGTGGGGAGCGGTGCTCTGCTGGCGGCTGCCGGGAAAATGATCAGGAGATAAATGATTATCTATCCATCTCAGACTGTCTTCCTGTCTGTTTGTGGGCAGAGATGATCCGGTTAATCTCTGTAAGATCAGAGGAGGGCAGATCCCCGGGAATGGTATTTTTCACTGCGCTTGTGGCATCGCCGTATTCCATTGCCCTTTGGCAGTCAAAGTCGTGGGCCAAAAGTCCGTACAGGGCGCCGGAGATAAAGGCATCTCCGCTGCCGATGCGGTCAACAACATCGATATCCCTGTAAGGTTCTTCCTCAAAATATGTGTCTGATTTGACATCATATATAACGGATCCGAAGGTATGGACTTTGGGACTGTGGACAATTCTCTGGGTGGAAGCAACGATGGAGATAGGATACTCCTGGGTGAAGCTTTTCATGATGTCCTTTAGATTCCCTTCCTTCAGAAAAGTAAGGCGGGCGGTGTCTTCGGAGCAGAAAAAAATATCCACATAGGGCAGAATCTCTTCGATGCAGGCTTTGGCTTCTTCCCCTGACCAGAGATTCCCCCGGAAGTTAACATCAAAGGAAATAATAGTTCCCTGTTCCTTAAACCGCTTGATCATTTCGATGCCTGTGCGGCGGGCCTGAGGGCTGAGGGCCAGGGTGATTCCGCTGGTATGGAAACAGCGGGCGGAAGCGTAGAGATCTTCGGAAAAGTCAGAGACATCTATTTTGTTCATGGAGGTATACATACGGTCATATACGATGCTGGGCTTCCTTGGATGGGCTCCGTTTTCATAGTAATATACCCCGAGGCGTGCGTCCTTACTGGTATCGTATACCAGATAATCGTCGCTGACTCCGCAGAATCGCACGCGGTTTTTAATAAAGGTACCCATATCGTTAGAGGGCAGCTTTGAAATAATACCGGTACGCAAACCCAGAAGTGAGGCGCCGGAGACAACGTTTAGTTCGGCTCCCCCCACTTGCTTCTGAAAGGTTTCTCCCCTGGTAAGGCGCTCGTTGTTGGGCGGGGATAAACGCAGCAGCAATTCTCCAAGTGCCAGAATATCAAAATCTTTTTTGTTTTTCATGTTAAAAAACTCCTCTATAAAAGTGGGATGCTGCATGGCAACAGCATCCCCAGGAATTACATCCCAATGGCAATAGGGAAATGTAAACAGTAAAAGTTATTAGGTTAATTCAAAAACTATCTCTGGACACGGCCGGAAGCGTCTCCGCCTGCCAGTTTATTCACTTCATCCATGGATACCATGTTAAAGTCGCCTTCAATTGAATGCTTCAGGCAGGAAGCAGCAACCGCGAATTCTATGGCTGTCTGAGAATCACATCCGTTTAAGCAGGAGCAGATTAATCCGCCGCCGAAGCTGTCGCCGCCGCCCACGCGGTCAACGATGTGCATCTTATATTTTTTGCTGAAAAAGTAATCCGTACCATCATATAACATACCGGACCAGTTATTGTCATTGGCGGACAAGGACTCCCGGAGTGTGATCGCAACCTTGGAGAAACCAAAACGGTCAGCCAGCTGCTTGGCTACATCCTTATAACCTTCATGATTTACAGTACCTGCGGTAACATCAGTATTGGCAGCCTTAATGCCAAAGACATCAGAGGCGTCTTCTTCGTTGGCAATACAAACATCTACATACTTGCACAGTTCACCCATAACCTGTCCGGCTTTTTCTTTGGACCATAATTTATTTCTGTAATTCAGGTCACAGGAAATCGTAACACCGGCTTCCTTGGCAGCTTTGCAGGCTTCCAGGCAGATAGCAGCCACATCATCGTTTAACGCAGGTGTGATACCAGTAAAATGGAACCAGTCTGCACCGTCGAAGATGGCGTTCCAGTCAAAATCTGCTGTGTTTGCTGTTGCAATGGAAGAACCTGCTCTGTCATAGATTACTTTGGAGGGTCTTTGGGAAGCTCCTTTTTCCAGGAAATAGATACCTACTCTGTCTCCGCCCCGGGCGATAAAAGAGGTATCAACGCCGTATTTGCGCAGTGAGTTAACTGCAGCCTGGCCGATTTCGTGCTTTGGAAGCTTGGTGACAAACTTAGCATCAAATCCATAATTGGCAAGTGATACGGCAACGTTGGCCTCTCCTCCGCCGTAGGTTGCCCCAAAGGTATCTGCCTGTACAAAACGGTAGTATCCTTCCGGAGCCAGTCTTAACATAATTTCACCAAAGGTAATTACTTTTTTTGCCATAATGAGTCTTCGTCCTTTCTTAATTAAAGAGTTTTCATTTATTATGTTACAAATTGAGTTTAGAATCTTTTAGCTTCTTGCTTCTTTTACAATGGCAACTGCTTCTTTGGTAAGTCGGGTAATCTCCGCAAAGTTCCCTTCATCTACCAGACTGCCTTTTACCATCCAGCTCCCTCCGCAGGCAACGATACGGTCGTAAGCCAGGTAATCTTTCACGTTAGCTGCATTGATACCGCCGGTTGGCATAAACTTAAGTCCCACGTAAGGAGCGGCGATAGCTTTGATCATTTTTAATCCGCCAGCAGGTTCTGCGGGGAAGAACTTCACAACCTCCAGTCCATTTTCCAGTGCCTGCTCTATATCGCTTGGATTACAGCATCCAGGTGTGATGAGGATTCCTTTTTCTACGCAGTATTTTACGATTCGCGGGTTCAGACCCGGGCTTACGATGAATTTGGCGCCCGCGGCTACTGCGCGGTCAACCTGATCTGTAGTGAGTACGGTTCCCGCACCGATTAACATGTGAGGAAATTTCTCTGCCATGATACGGATGGATTCCTCCGCCGCAGCAGTACGGAAGGTCACCTCTGCACAGGGGAGGCCTCCGTCGCACAGGGCTTTTGCAAGGGGTTCTGCATCTTTCGCATCGTTTAATACAACAACAGGTACGATGCCAAGCTTCTGGATCTGCTCTAATACTTCATGCATGGTTCATTTCTCCTTTTTTATATGTTTGTTTTGAAGTTCCATAATATGAAACTAAGTTTCGTAATGTGATATCTTAATTCCGATTATAGCACTGACTAATATGATGTCAATAGGATTTCCGATAAATTTCATATTATGGAACAAAATGAGGAAATAAGGCAAAAAATACCTTGCATTTCCAATTAGAGTCATGCTATAATGCTAAAGGTCAAAAATAAACACGCAGCCGGATTCCAAAGGAGGGTGCTGAATTCTTCTATATGAATATAGGAAGAATGACGTTCCTGCGGGAGATGAAGAATGCGGAAGAAAACAACCAAAAGGAGAGTAAAAACATGAGCGTTATTTCAATGAAACAGCTGTTAGAAGCCGGTGTTCATTTCGGACATCAGACAAGAAGATGGAACCCTAAAATGGCAGAGTATATCTACACAGAGAGAAACGGAATCTACATTATCGACCTGCAGAAATCCGTTGGAATGGTAGATGATGCTTACAAAGCAATCGCTGATATTGCTGCAGAAGGCGGCACAATTCTTTTCGTGGGAACTAAAAAGCAGGCTCAGGATGCTATCAAGACAGAGGCAGAGCGTTGTGGAATGTTCTATGTCAACGAGAGATGGTTAGGCGGTATGCTTACAAACTTCAAAACAATTCAGAGCAGAATCGCAAGATTAAAAGAAATCGAAGCAATGGAAGCCGACGGAACCTTTGACGTTCTTCCTAAGAAAGAAGTTATTGCTCTTAGAAAAGAATTAGCAAAGCTTCAGAAGAACCTTGGCGGTATTAAAGAAATGAAGAAGATTCCGGATGCTATCTTTATCGTAGATCCTAAAAAGGAGAGAATCTGTGTGCAGGAAGCTCACACATTAGGAATTCCTCTTATCGGTATTGCAGATACAAACTGCGATCCGGAAGAATTAGATTACGTAATCCCGGGCAATGACGATGCAATCCGTGCAGTAAAATTAATCGTTTCCAAAATGGCTGACGCTGTAATCGAGGCAAATCAGGGCGCAACAGCAGAAGAAGAAATCTTTGAGGATGTTACAGAGGGCTCTGATGACATCGAAGAGATTGTAGCGGCAGAAAGCGAAGAAGCTTAATTACCATATTATTTTCAGGAGGAAAACACAATGGCTATTACAGCAGCAATGGTTAAAGAATTAAGAGAAATCAGCGGCGCTGGTATGATGGACTGTAAGAAAGCTCTTACAGCAACAGAAGGCGATATGGATAAAGCAATGGAGTTCTTAAGAGAAAAAGGACTTGCAACAGCACAGAAAAAGGCTGGAAGAATAGCTGCAGAAGGACTGTGCAGAACTTTATTAATAAATGACGACAAAAAGGCTGTGGTTGTAGAAGTAAATGCAGAGACAGACTTTGTGGCGAAAAACGAGAAGTTCCAGGAGTATGTTGCTCAGGTTGCAGAGCAGGCAGCAGAGACAAGCGCAGCAGACATCGAAGCTTTCCTGGCAGAGCCATGGAAATTTGATACTTCAAAGACAGTATCCGAAGCTTTGGCAGGACAGATTGCAGTAATCGGAGAGAATATGAATATCAGAAGATTCCAGCAGATGTCTGAGGAGAATGGTTTTATTGCATCTTATACTCATATGGGCGGTAAAATCGGCGTTTTAGTAGACGTGGAAACAGACGTTATAAATGACGCAGTGAGAGAGATGGCTAAAAACGTTGCTATGCAGGTTGCGGCTATTAAGCCTCTGTACACCAACAGAGATGAAGTGGATGCGGCTTACATCGAGCACGAAAAAGAAATCTTAACCGTACAGGCCAAGAACGAAAAACCAGATGCCAATGACAAGATCATCAGCGGAATGGTTATGGGACGTATTAATAAAGAATTAAAAGAAATCTGTCTTTTAGATCAGGTTTACGTAAAAGCAGAAGACGGAAAACAAAACGTTGGCGCATACGTAAAAGAGGTAGCAAAGGCAAACAATGCCAACATCACAATCAAAGGATTTGTTCGTTTTGAGACTGGTGAAGGAATTGAGAAGAGAGAAGAGAATTTTGCTGAGGAAGTAGCAAAGCAGATGGGACAGTAATGTGAACTTTGCATTAATATTCTAAGAGATAAGCCCTTATAAATGGCGTATTTACGTTGTTTATGAGGGCTTGTTTATGTAAAATTGATGTGCGGAGGGTGAGTCTATAGAGTGGTCACAAAAATGTTTTCTGAATATATGGCGGCATTGTGGAAAATTCATCCCTATCGAGAAGGAAACATACGCACAATCGTTACATTTTGCAGTCAGTTTATTGAAAGTAGGGGGCTCTTTATTGATAGCGAGTTGTTTAAAGATAACGCACAATATATGAGAACTGCTCTAGTGGCTGCAAGTGCAATTTTTACAGATTTAGGGGATAAAAGAAAACCAGAATATTTGGAACACATTGTCTTAGAAGCACTACAATGAGGACATTGCACGAAACTACAATTCACAATAAATAGGTGCGCCTTCCAGCAGGCTCTGTATATGGTAGTCGTATGGTACAAACCCAAGGTGTGTACTAGCTGTAACTATGCCATCATCCCGTACAATAACTACCTCTTGTTCAAAACTGTAAGTATATGCGCCGGCAGATGCATTGTTTGCATAAGGTATGGCGGTTTGAATTGACATTCGTGTATATTCATGATAAAGTGTTATCGACAGATTGTCGGTATACAAATTTGTAATGAAACGGTGGTAGAAGTAATGCGCATGGTAAAAGACGCGAAGGAACGCAGAAATGAAATACTGGATGTGGCAGAGAGATTGTTTGGGACAAAAGGTTTTGACCATACCAGTACCAATGATATTTTGAATGAGGTTGGAATTGCCAGAGGGACCCTATACTATCACTTTAAGTCAAAAGAAGACATTCTGAACGCCATGATTGACCGTATCACAGACAGGTTAATTTCTAAGGCAAAAAGTATTGTCCTTCAAAAAGAAGTGCCGGTTCTGCAGCGCCTTACACTGGCTGTACGTGCACTCAATGTAGAGAGTCCTGCTGGAAGTGTGATTCTGGAGCAGGTACATAAGCCTCAGAATGCATTATTGCACCAGAAGCTGCAGGAAAGCCTGCTTGCGGAAGTTAATCCTCTGGTTACAGAGTTGATAGAAGAAGCCATAGAACAGGGGATATGTCACACGGATTATCCGGCGGAAGTGGTGGAAATGACTCTGCTGTATTCCAATACGGTATTTGATGACCTTGCCCAGAATGATGGGGAAATAAAACGAATAAAAATAGAGGCATTTATCTACAATTTAGAACGGCTTCTGGGGATGGAGCGGGGCAGTATGCAGGAAGCAATACTTCCTCTTTTTCTGGATAGCGAAAAATAAGGGGACAAAAAGTCTCTTTGTTTTTTACACAGCTACCGACAGACAGACGGTCTAAAGACGTATATCATATAAAAAACACCAGTATAATTTTGTACACAGGAAGGCAGGGCTGACTTATGATGCTTCACATGTTAAAAAATGATTTAAAGAGAAACCGGATAATTACCGCCTCCTTATGCGGATTTTTTATTCTGGCTGCAATGTTGGTGTCAGGTGCAATTACGATTATCCTTACGCTGTCAGGTTCCATGGATACACTGCTTGCGAGTGCGGATGTGGCTCACTTCTCACAGCTCCATGCAGGAGAAGTGGAACAGACGGAACTGGACAATTTTGTAAGGGAAAACCGCAGTCTTGTTAAGGCACAGCAGACCGTTGAGCTTTTGGGAATCAATGGGGCCAATATTTACATAGGAGGCCGGGAGCAATCAGAGGCTGACAGCTTGATGGAAAACTCCTTTGTCAGGCAAAATCAGCAGTTTGACTATCTTTTGGATACAGATAATCAGGTATTACAGGTATCCGATGGGGAAATAGCAGTACCAATCTATCATATGCAGCGATACAATCTGCATCCCGGGGACAAAGTGCAGGTGGTGGATGGAGATTTTGCTAAGGATTTTACCATTGTAGCGTTTTTACGTGACAGCCTGATGAACCCCTCCATGATAAATTCCAAGCGTTTTCTCGTCAGTGACGGAGATTGGGAACTTTTGCATGAACATTTAGGTGAAATTGAATATTTAATTGAATTTCAGCTTCATGATATGTCCAGGATACAGGAGCTGGAAACACTTTACCAGGATTCCAATATGCCCCAAAAGGGTACGGCAATGGGCTATTACCTGGTGAAGGTGATTAATGGAATGTCGGACGGGATCGCCGCATCTGTCATTATCTTTATTGCCTGTCTGCTGGTCTTGATTGCCGCGCTTTGCCTGCGTTTTACCATGCTCACCACCATAGAGGAGGATTACCGGGAAATTGGTGTAATGAAGGCCATAGGGATTTCAAATCAGAATATCAGGAAACTTTATATGGTGAAATACACGGCTATCTCTGCTTTTGCCTGCGTGCTGGGTTATTTGCTATCTCTGTTTGCAGGAAACTTGTTTACAGCAAATATTTCTCTGTACATGGGAAAAGGAAAGCAGACCATATGGAACTGGCTGCTTCCTGTTACAGGCGCTGGAATTGTTTTTGTTGCAATTATTATCTTTTGTATGGTGATTCTGCGCCGTTTCCGCCAGATTTCCGCACTGGAGGCACTGCGTCTTGGCATGGCACCGGACAAAGGATCAAGGACAGGAAAATATACTCTCTCCCACAGCCGGATAAAAGATGTAAACATGTTTCTCGGAGTGAAGGAGGTATTGGAGCACTTCCGGATGTACGGGCTTCTATGCTTTGTGTTTGTTCTCTGCACCTTTTTGATGATCGTTCCCGTTAACCTTCTAGACACCTTAGAGTCACCAAACTTTGTCACCTACATGGGTGCGGGAAAATGCGATCTCCGTCTTGACCTGCAGCATACGCCGGATATTATTGCAAGATATAAGGAAACGGAAGAATATTTGAAAAAGGATGGGGATGTTTCCAAGTATTCGGCTTTGTTTACCTGCACTTTTAAGGTGTCGAACAGTGAGGGTACATACGACAATATGAAGGTGGAAATCGGAGATTTTAACCAATTCCCTCTGGAGTATACAAAAGGCTCTGCACCACAGAAGGAAAATGAAATTGCGCTGTCAACCATGAATGCAAAAGAGTATCAGAAGGAACCGGGAGACAGTCTGATTCTGGTTGCGGGAGGCGAGGAACGCCAGATGACTGTATCCGGTATCTATCAGGACGTCACCAACGGGGGAAAAACAGCGAAAGCTATTCTTCCTATGGAAATGGAACAAGTGATATGGTTTACGGTGAATATCAACCTGAAGGAGGGGGTTTCCCGGGAGGAAAAGAGATTGGAATACAGTAAAATATTCCATCCGGCGAAGGTAACGGATGTAACGGAATATGTGGATCAAACGCTGGGCGGGGTGCTCGATCAGCTGCGTTTGGTGGCGAAATCCGCTTTTGTACTTTCTCTTGCTGTGGCAGCCCTGATAACAGGCATGTTTTTCAAGATGCTCATGACAAAGGAGGCCAGACAGACTGCAGTGATGAAAAGCCTGGGGTTTACAGTCAATCATATCATGAAGCAATACCTTACCCGTGCAGTCTTACTCCTGGCAGCAGGAGTGGCTTTTGGGATACTGGCGGCGAACCTGCTGGGTGAGAAGCTGGCAGGACTGCTTATATCAGGAATCTCGGATATAACATTTGTGGTAAATCCTATGTATACCTGGCTTTTATGCCCTCTGTCATTGATGCTGGCAGTAGCCGCAGCCATGATTCTGTGCAGGCAGACGATTCAGAGTATCCACGCCATGCTGGCAGCAAAATAGAGCAAGCACCTTTTTTCCAAGATTGGAATAAAACTATATTCATTAAAAGAAAAGCAGAAATGAGGTTAATATGAATACAATACTGGAAGTAAAACATCTCACCAAAGAATATGAAATGGGGAAAAACAACAGACATAGGGTGCTGCACGATGTCAGTATAGCTGTAGAAAAAGGAGAATTTATCTCTGTCATGGGACCCTCCGGCTCAGGGAAATCCACCCTTTTATATGCCATCAGCGGTATGGACAGGGCAACACAGGGAAGCGTCAGGTTTTGTGATATGGATTTTTCTGCATTGTCAGAGGACGAGCTGGCAGAAATCCGCCTGCATAGGATGGGCTTTGTTTTCCAGCAGAGCAACCTTCTGAAAAACCTGAATTTATTTGACAACATTCTCCTGTCCGCCTGCCTCTCAAAGAGGGAAACAAAGCAGGAAATCAAGGACCGGGGCAAAAGGCTCATGGAACAGACAGGAATTTTGCAGTTGGCGGACCATCATATTACACAGGCATCCGGCGGCCAGCTTCAACGGGCATCCATCTGCCGGGCGCTGATGAACCAGCCGGAAATTCTTTTCGGAGATGAGCCTACCGGGGCGCTTAACTCAAAAGCTGCCGAAGAGATTATGAATATACTGCTGAAAATAAATGAAAAGGGTACAACTATCCTTCTTGTTACCCATGATGTAAAGGTAGCGGCGAAAACACAGCGGGTGCTGTACATGATGGATGGCGTCATAGCAGGTGAAAAGCATCTGGGAAAATATCAAGGGGAAACGGGAGACTTGAAAAGCAGGGAGCAGAAGCTAGCAGGGTGGCTTTCCAGTCTTGGATTGTAAAACAGAAAACCCTCTTGACAGTATGAGACGTTCTTTCTATAATAAATACAGGTGTTTTAATACATGTGTATTAGAAAGATGAAAGTAAAGCAGGAGGGGAAGAACATGCCGCCAAAAGCAAAGTTTTCCAGAGAGGAAATCATACAGGCCGCACTACATATTATTAAAAGCAGCGGTGCACAAGCATTGTCAGCCAGAACTCTGAGTGCGCAGCTTGGAAGCTCCGCAAGTCCCATTTTTACAGTATTTCAAAATATGGAAGAGGTACAGCAGGAAGTATTGAAAGCAGCCAGAGCGGTGTATCAAAGCTGTGTACAGGAGGACATGGAAAAAGGAATGTATCCGCCCTACAAGGGAATCGGGATGACCTATATCCGATTCGCAAAAGAGGAAAGAGAGTTGTTTCGATTACTTTTTATGCGCGACCGCTCCAAGGAACAGGAAAGTGACGGAAAAGCAGAGATGCATGACATCATTCAACTGCTTTCCTCAGAAACTGGACTGGATTATGAAACAGCGTACCGTTTTCAGACAGAGATGGTGTTTTACATTCACGGCATTGCCTCTATGGTTGCCACTTCCTACGTGGATTTAAACGAGGAGGCAATCAGCAGTTTTCTCACGGATGGATTTGAAGCGCTGAAGAAGCAGTACCAGGGCGGAGGCAGCAAATGAAGCAGAGGAAAATCCTATGGGGCATTCTATGTGTTTTTTTATTATGCAGTATAGCGGAGTATGTAGAATTCCTATTTATCAGGACAGACCAGACGATTTTAGCTGAAAATGTTCTCTGTAAGCTGTTTGCCATTGCATTGATTGGAGTCATACTTTATTTGTCAGGGAAAAATCTTTGTTGGCTGGGATTTCGTAGAAAAGGCATTTTAGGCAGCGCTGTGCTGGGATTATCTTTAGGGGTTAGTTCCTTTGCTATTTCCTATGGCGTAGAATACATGATATTAATGGCCATGGGAAGACAGCCTGGACTACGTTTTTACATTTCCAATTTTGCATTGACCAGTCAGAATATAACAGGACTATCCTTCGCTACGGTATCCATCTGTATCGCAGGAAATATTCTGAATGTGCTGGCAGAAGAAGGTTTGTTCCGCGGATTGTTTCTGCAGATGGCAAAGACTGTATATCCGGAGAAAATAAGTAATCTGATTCAGGCATTGCTATTTGGACTATGGCATGTGGTGATGGTGGTGGTCTGGGTGCTGGATGGAAGTATGAATATACCAACAGCCGTGGTGATGGCGGCAGGATATATCCTGCTTGCAGGAATTCTGGGATATGAGTGGGGCATGTGTGCTGCATTGACAGGAGCCATCTGGGCGGGAATGTTTGAACATTTTTTTAATAATTTCATAACGAATTCCCTTCATATAGTTACGCAGACCGGTGCGGACGAATTGAGTATTCTGCGGATCGTTCTGTCAAATGTCCTTTCACTGGCGTTTATTATGATGATTGCAAAGAAGCGGAAAAAAATGGGAATTTATGTAAAGTGAAAGGGAGGGGGCTTGCAGATGAATAAAAAAATTTTGCGTAGGATTGTAGTAGCCGTATTACTGATTTGTACAGCATTTTTGTTGTATTCCATAGTGATAAATCCCTTTGGAGAACATGACATTATGCTTGCACTGGCAGTTACGGCAGGATTTATCGCACTTGACATGGATAAGAGGTCAAATTAAGCAGACTTTTCAGCTCTTTTCAATATCCATAACGCATATCCGAGAGAAATAACGCATAATAGAATGGAGGTGATGATACTGAACATTTGCGTTCTTTGAACAGCAAAGATAGCTATTGAATTGAAAATGCTATGTGTAATGATACACGGCAAAAGGCTTTTTCCTTTATAGAAAAAAATCGTAAATAAAAAGCCTATTGCGGTTGCATAGCAGATTTGTAAAAGCGTGGGTAACAACTCTCTGCCGTTCAGCAAGTTTACAATATGCCCCAGGCCAAAGGTAATACTTGAAACAAAAATCGCTAACCTTATATTGTCCTTACACATCGCTTTGAAAAGAAAACCACGGAAGATAACTTCCTCAATAAATCCTACACAAAGCATACTCAGAATAAATAGAACGGTCTCCAATACAGAAACATTCATTGTAACGCCATTCCACAAATTAACGCTTATCATCAAACCAAGCGGAATAAAGTATAAATAATTTTTTAGGCTCCCCATGAAAGAACATAAGCAGGGCAAAGACCATACTCACAGGTGCGGTGATTATCTTTTCAAAACCGAGCGAAACCGATAAGCTGTCAGCAGCACTAAGTAAAACAACATAGGCAATAATCCACGCCAAAGAAAAGTTCAATACATTTTTCTTATATAAACGATACACTCTATATTCCTCCTTTTAACGCATATAGCGTACCATCAAATATTAAATCTAAATCCGATAAAATGGTTTCTTCATCGTATTCCATATCGTTGTTTGCGAACATACTGGCATATCCATGAGCAAACAAAAATAAGGATTTGAAGATAACTCGCGCTTGTTCCATGGGGATATTTCTTGTCTTTGCTATGACAGCAAAAATCGGCTCGGCTTCTTCAGCACTTGTGGACGGAGAGGAGGAAAAGTTTTGAAGATAATTATAAATTTATGTCGGAATTTACATTAAGTCGTGATAAAATAAATATTGATGGATGCGATGTTTTAAAGAATATTGCAAAAATTGAAAAGCATGAGGGAGGAATACTATATGGCATTGATTAAGTGTCCGGAGTGCAATCGTGAAATCAGTGACAAGGCCGGGAAATGCCCACACTGTGGATATCCGATTGACGAAATGAAAAAGGAAGAAAAAAAGGTTACAGAGCAGCAGAAAGAACCTGTTCCATCAGAAAAGAAAGATGTGAAACATTTTTCGAAGAAGATAATTGCCATAGGTGCAGTTATAGTGGTTCTTGTTATCGCTTGTATTGCAGGCTATTATATAATGACTGCGGATGCAAGAAATTATAAAGCGGCGGTTGAGCTTTATGAGGATGAAAGATTTGAGGAAGCAAGCGAAAAATTTGCTGCTCTTGGCGATTATGAAGATTGCAAAGAAATGGTTGAGAAATGCAAGTATGAATTATCTGTAGACGGACAGTATATGCGTGCTATGTCTAAGGGACTAATGAATCGTTGGGATAAATCCGATGAATACACAAAGCAGGGTAAGGGGTATGAAGATCCGGATATATTCAGCGAATATTGTGATATTGAATTGGCAGAAATTGAACCATTCTATGACAAAACCTTTGACAATGCCGACTTGCAAGATGATGTTCGTACATACATTGATTATGTACGTGCAGCCAAAGAGGCTACAAAGCATTATACAGTAGATTATAATACATATTATACTCAATGGACAGATGTCTATGCAAAACGTTCAATGCTGTTGCAGAAGTTTATTGAAGATTATGGCTTGAAAGTAGATGAGAAGCATCAGGAAACAGTAGAAGATATATTGGTAGATGCTTCATCTGCAGCGGAACAGCAATCTGTAAGAGAAAACATTCAGAGGATGACGGAAGGGTTTACAATCGATACTACTGAAGACGAGTGGGGTTATAAGACTTATAAAATGACAATGAAGAATACGACAGATCGTACTTTTGAATACTTCTATGCGGATGTAAATGTGTTAGATGGAGATGGGAGTATTATTGCCAGTGGCAATGCCAGTCAGGTGGAATCATGGAAACCGGAGCAAGTAGCTACGGTAGATGTATATTTCAGTGACAGCAAATTGTCTCTTGATGGCTATAATCTAGAGTTTACTCCCCATTATCAGACAGGAACATATTATGAATAAATTCATGAATAGCAATAAAAGCTCCCGGAATATCCGGGAGCTTTTATTGCTATTCTAGTAATCCTTCCGTGGTTTCGCGGCGGATAAGGATTGGTGTTACCATCTTATGAATTGGTTCTTTCAAAGGAACGGGCCGTCTCTTTTTGCGCTCATTCATCTGCGTGACGAGCATACTGACAGCCTCGTACGCCAGTTTTTCTATTTGCTGCCCGACGGTGCTGATCGGGATAATAGCTTCTTCAGATACGGGAGAATTGTCAAAACCGATAATCAGGTAATCCTGCGGCAGAGTACCGTACTTACGAAACAGCAGGTTGAGAAGGACATTGGCATAAGTATCACTTGATACAAAGATGCCTTTTTTCTGATCCGGGTAGTCCATTTCAATCTGGTTTAAAATGTGGTTCATATGACGTTGGCTGCTTTCGTGGGTGCTTCCCAGATCTTCGATGATGACCTGATGCTTCAAGTGATGTTCCTTGCAGAAATCCCGGAAGCCCTGGATACGTCCGTAGGCCGGGCGTTCTTCTGGAGTTGGGGAATTTATGTGAATAAGTACATCGCACTTGTGCCTGGCAAGGAGACTTGTGGCCTGTACAGCACCCATATAATTGTCGGTGTTGACGCTGCATACAAAACGATCCTCCCGCTCAATTGTCACAATTGGAATAGAAAGTCCGGCCAGCTCATGGGAGGGAATGGTGTGGCTTAGGATGATCATTCCTTCTATCTGATAGGAGAGCAGCTCCTGAATGTAGCGCCGCTCGCTCTCCTCATTGCCGTTGCCGATGAAGACTAAGAATTTATAGCCAAAGGTCTCATAGGTGGAGAGTATCTGATCCAGCATCTCAGAGTAATAGCGAAGGTACAGGTTTGGCACAATGATGCCGATAAACTCAGTCTTCCCGCTGGCGAGGATGCGGGCCACCTTATTCTCTTTGTAATCCAGCTTCACCAGCGCATCAGAGATGATCTGCTGGTTCTCCAGCGTCAGGGAATCCGGATTATTAAAGTAGCGGGAGATCGTTGTTTTGGAAAAGTTGGTATATTTTGCAATATCGTCAAATGTGACTCTCTTTTTCTGGGCCATAGTTATCACGCTGCTTTCTTTATAATGTAATTCTATGTACAAGTATAGCAAAAATCAAATACCAGGGCAACAAGTAATCGGTTAAGTAACCGGTTTTGTAACATATCTACAATTTTGAATAGTCCATACCGTATATTATTGCTGAAAATTAGCTTGGTGATTGACTATGAAGTATATCTATGCTATGCTGGAGTTACAAAAGTAACCGGTTACTTTACCGGTTAATCAAAGCTCGTAAATGGAAGTACCAAAGCCGGGTATATGGCGTAGCGGGAGATTAGGAGGATTTACTGGATGAAAAAGAAAGTAAGGGCAAAAGGGATAGCAGGGGTTCTTGCAGCAGCGCTGGCGGTGACAACACTGTCTGGCTGCCGGTTCGGATTTGCAAGTGACCCGGACGATCCAAACGAAGAAGTAAAGGAGGTACCGATTGACACATCTACAGATACATTTACATATGATGCGTCGTTAGAGGGAACAGAGATTACACTTCTGAATTCAAAGGCAGAGATACAGGCTCCGCTGGAGAAGATGTCTGCTGTATTTGAAGAGAAGTCTAAAGTGCATGTGGAAGTTATGCCGGTGACAGACGGTGATTCGCCCTACACTAAGGTGGTCAGCATGTATAATTCTGGAACACCGCCTACAATGGCGATTCTGGATACCACGGATGTAATTGCATTGGCAGAGGAAAAGGCCGCAGATTTGACAGGGGAAGCATGGACTGCCCAGGCCGGAGAATATCTGACAGAGGTTAATGGAAAAGTCTACAGCTTTCCTCTATGTATTGAGGGAAGAGGGCTGATTTACAACAAAGCAGTGATTGAAGAGGCACTGGGTGAGGAATTTGATCCCAAGTCCATTGGTACACTAGATAACTTTGTAGAACTTCTTGAAAAGCTAAAAGCTGCCGGAATTGAGAAGCCTGTATCGCTTGCGAAGGAAGACTGGTCGCTTGGAGCGCACCATCTGCAGTATATCTATGAGACCTATGACGGTACTTCAGAAGGGGCACAGGAGGTGATTCAACAAATTAAGGACGGAGAATGTAATCTTGACACATATGACAGACTGGAAGAGTTTCTGGATATGTTCGATGTATTGAAAAAATATAATGTGGCAAAAGGCGATCCGCTGGGAGCCGACTACGATGAGATGGCAATAGATTTAGCTGATGGCAAGACGGCATTCTGGTTCAACGGAAACTGGGCATGGCCCAATCTTACCGAAGCAGGAGCCGGGGAGGAAGAGGAGTACGGCTTCCTTCCATATTTCTTAAACAGCGATGCTGATGACTTTGTAAATAAGAAGATTCAGGCATCTCCGTCGAAGCAGGTGATGCTGGACGGACAAATAGCGTCGGAGAAGGAGCAGGCTGCGGCCCGGGAGTTTTTAAACTGGATTGTATTTTCTGAGATTGGACAGCAGATGCTTGTAAAGACCTGCAATGTGATCCCCCCTTTTATAAATAATCCATATGAGCCAACGGATCCGTTGAGTGCAGACATTTATGAGAAGGTGCAGGCCGGTGAGACATATAATGCATCGGCCATCGTACCTAACGATCACTGGGCAGTGCTGGGTGGGGCAATGCAGAAATATCTGGCCGGGAGAAGCGACAGGGAGGAACTGACAGAATCTATCGCAGAGTATTGGAAAGAACAGAAGTAGGAAAGAAGGGAAAAGAATGAGAAATAAAAATAGAGGAAAAGATTTCTGTATGTTTGCACTGCCGGGTATGTTTTGCTTCTTTGCTGTGGTAATTATCCCCTTTATTTACGGGGTATACCTTACGCTGACAGACTGGAATGGTGTTTCTAAAGCAAAGAATTTTATCGGTTTTAAGAATTTTATGGGGGTTTTGCAGGATGGGCAGTTCTGGACTTCTTTGGGGCTGACGTTCAAATATGTAATACTGGTTGTTCTCTTAGTCAATGTAATTGCCTTTTTGCTGGCTTATCTTCTGACACGGGGAATGAAAGGCCAGAACTTTTTCAGAGCGGGATTTTTTACTCCTAACTTAATCGGAGGTATTGTGCTGGGATATATATGGCAGTTTGTATTTTCCAGAGTGTTTGTAAATGTCGGCGAGGCTACCGGCTGGAACCTTTTCGGGGTATCGTGGCTCTCTGATCCCACAAAAGCTTTCCTCGCATTGGTGCTCGTATCCGTGTGGCAGCTGTCCGGATATATGATTCTTATTTATGTGGCAGGATTTATGGGACTTAGCGAGGATGTTATGGAAGCGGCCAGCATCGACGGAGCCTCCGGCTGGCGAAAGATGAAGAGTATCGTTATGCCGCTTATGATGTCATCGGTGACAATCTGTCTCTTCCTCACACTTTCTCGTGCATTTATGGTATACGATGTAAACCTTTCATTGACTGCAGGAGCGCCTTACGGAACGACAGAAATGGCCGCCATGCATGTGTATGAGAAAGCATTCACCTCCAGACAGTTTGGCCTGGGGCAGGCAGAGGCGCTTATTCTGTTTCTGATTGTGGCATGTATCAGCGGTATTCAGGTGTACCTGACGAAGAAGAAGGAGGTGGAAGCATAATGAAGCAGACGTCAATCGGGGGAAATAAAAGAAAAGCGACTAATATACTGGCTGCAGGGGGATTGATAATTATATTTCTTGCCTATATGTTCCCGTTCCTGATGGTAGTAATCAACTCTTTAAAGCAGAAGAGAGATATTATTAAAAGCCCGTTTTCCTGGCTGTATACAATTAAGGGACTGTCCTTTGACAATTTTGTTAAAGCATTTACACAGATGGACTTTATGAATGCCTTTAAGAACTCTTTGATTGTAACCGTTTCGGCGACACTCCTTGTGACTTTGTTCGCAGCCATGCTGGCATATTATATCGTGCGTCACAACAATACGATTTCCAAAATTACGTTCGCACTGATGGTGGCATCTATGATTATACCGTTTCAGGCGATTATGATTCCGCTGGTCAGCATTTACGGGGGAACCTTGAATATGCTGAATCACAGAATTACCTTGATATTTATGCACACAGGATTTTCTATGGCGATGTCGGTATTTATGTTCCATGGTTTTATCAAGGGCAGTGTGCCCATCGCACTGGAGGAGGCTGCTTACATAGACGGCTGTACCCGAGGGCAGACATTTTTTAAAATTGTGTTCCCGCTGCTTAAGCCAATTATCTCTACGATGGTAATCTTAAATGCGCTGGCCTTCTGGAATGACTTTCTGCTTCCGTCGTTAGTGCTGACAGATAAAAAGCTTCTGACGCTGCCGCTTTCGACCTACAGCTTCTACGGCACGTACTCTGCGGATTACGGAACAATTATGGCCGGTCTTCTGTTGTGCGTAATACCGATTCTGATTCTGTATATTATACTTCAAAAGCAGATTATCAGCGGCGTTGTTGCGGGGGCGGTAAAATAAATAACACGAGGAAAGAAAAGGTAGTGGAATGATAAAAGATATATTACATCTTAAGGCTCCGGGAAACTGGATAAATGACGCTAATGGCTTTATCTATTATCAAGGAAAATATCACCTGTTCTATCAGCATTTCCCCTACGCTCCTGTGTGGGGGACAATGCATTGGGGACATGCGGTCAGTGATGATTTGGTTCACTGGGAGCATAAGGAGGTTGCCCTCTTCCCTACGAAGGACTATGACAGAAACGGGGTATTTTCAGGCAGTGCCATAGAAAAAGACGGAATGCTGTATCTGTATTATTCGGCGGTGCGGTATCTGAAGGAAGATCCGGAAAACATACATCTGTGTCCGGGAGAAACGTTCGAAACCAGTCAGGCGATGATGATTTCTCCGGATGGGTACCAGTTCGACAACTGGGGGGATAAACGGCAGATTATTCCGGTAAGTACAGATATGGCAATCGCTGATGCTGTCCATACGAGAGATCCGAAGGTGTGGAAAAGCGGCGATACTTATTATATGATTCTGGGGAGCACCTTTGAAGGAAAGTATGGACGGGTGCTGTTCTACAAGAGCAGAGATGCCGGGACATGGACCTATGTGAACCAGTGCCGGGATGAAGCCTTCGGGAAAATACTGGAATGTCCTGATATTTTCAAGGCAGGAGAAGGCTATGTGTTTATTGGTTCTCCTATGGGTATTCTGGAAGATGGTCTGGAATATGCCCATCAATCCATATGTGTACCGGTGGATTTTGAGGAGGAAAGCTGTGAGCTTGAACTGTTACAACCCAGTCAATTTGTGGATTACGGACTGGATTTGTACGCACCCCAGACGACTCTTGATAAAGATGGCAGGCGGGTCATGATTGCGTGGATGCGGATGCCTTATGCAGTCGATGCACCGGACAGGAATCCATGGAAGGGCATGATGTGTCTTCCGAGGGTAGTGGAAGAAGAGGCGGGGCACATTTATTTCCGCGTGCACCCAGAGACAGAGCAGTATTTTAGTAAAGTAGTGCTGCAAAGGGAAGAGATAGATTATCAGAAGCCCTTTCGGATAAAAACCGTGTTAAAAGAAGGAGATATGCTGGATATCGGCGGATACTGTATCAAAGCTGAGAACGATTGCATTCACACAGACAGACGCAGAGTATTTGCAAGAAAAGATTACGGCAGGGATACAAAAGAGGCAGAGCAGTACCGCATGACAAGCAGTACGCCCCCCCTTTGCGGACGGTATGAGCTTGATATCTTTGCAGAGCCTAATCTAATTGAGGTGTTCGTGAACCAGGGGCAGTATGTGGTAAGTAATGTGGTTTATGGCTTGGAAAGGGGGATAAGCGGCCCTGTGGAACAGCTATTCCAGGCGGAAACAGGCAGGGAGTGAAGCAATGGGGAAAAAAGAAGATATTTTTCAAAACAGAATGGCAAAGCACCATGACGAGCTGCGCTGGCTCTATATGGAGCTGTACCAAAATGGGGATATGTTCGCAGAGCTGTGCACACAGATGTACGAATATTATAAAATGCGCAGTCAGAAACTCCACAATCGTGACGAAAGGCGGCTTTGCGAGCCGGACTGGTTCAAAAAACCCCATATGCTTGGCATGATGCTATACATTGATAATTTTGCAGGCAATTTAAAGGGGGTGCAGGGAAAGCTTGACTACCTGAAAGAATGTAATGTGAACTGCCTGCACCTGATGCCGTTCCTTGACACACCAGCGGGGCGTTCGGACGGGGGATATGCGGTGGCTGATTTCCGGAAGGTGAGACCGGAGCTTGGCACGATGCAAGATCTGACCGAACTTACCGATGCGTGCCATGCAAAAGGAATAAACGTATGTATGGATTTTGTTATGAATCATACGTCCGAGGATCACGAGTGGGCAATAAGAGCCAGACAAGGGGATGGGGAATATAGGAGCCGCTACTTTTTTTACGACAGCTATGAGATACCGAGACAGTATGAACGGACAGTACCCCAGGTGTTTCCGACTACCGCGCCGGGTAACTTTACCTATCTCCCGGAGCAAAATGCCCATGTGCTGACGACATTTTATCCTTATCAGTGGGATTTGAACTACCGCAACTCAAGAGTGTTCAATGAGATGATGTACAATTTTCTATATCTGGCAAACTGCGGTATTGATGTGGTGCGCATTGATGCGGTTCCATATATCTGGAAGGAACTGGGGACTGCCTGCCGTAACCTTCCCCAGGTGCATACGATAGTGCGCATGATGCGTATCATCAGCGAGATCGTCTGCCCCAGCGTTATTTTGCTGGGTGAGGTTGTGATGGAACCGGAAAAGGTAGTACCGTATTTTGGAACAGTAGAAAAACCGGAGTGCCATATGCTGTATAATGTGACCACGATGGCTACTACATGGAACAGTGTGGCGGTCGGTGATATCCGGCTTTTGAGAAAGCAGTTGGATACCGTCAACAGTCTGCCCAAAGAATATACCTTTTTGAACTATCTAAGGTGTCACGATGATATAGGCTGGGGACTTGACTATGATACTTTAAAATGGTGGGGAATGAAAGAGGCACCGCACAAACGGTTTCTGAATGATTATTTCACCGGCAGGTTCTGTGGAAGCGTAAGCAGAGGGGAGCTGTACAATGATGATCCGGTCACACAAGATGCAAGATTCTGCGGAACAACAGCTTCTATGTGCGGAATAGAGAGTGCGGGATTTGAGGAGGATGCTGTCAGGCTAAAAGCAGCGGTTCAGTTGGACATCATGCTCCACGCTTACATGATGACACAGACGGGGATTCCGATGCTCTACAGCGGAGATGAGGTTGGTCAGGTCAATGACTACAGTTATAAAGATGATCCGCTGAAATCCATGGATTCCCGTTATGTGCATCGTGGAAAATTCCGCTGGGATCTTGCCGGGCTTCGTAAGGACGGGACTGCGGTGGAAGGGCAGATATTTCAGGCACTTCTCAGGCTCGAACGGATTCGCGGGAGGGAGAAGGTATTTTCCCAAGATGCAGACGTATATACATACGATGTAAAAGACAATGGGGTTCTTTGCATAATGAGGGAGACAGAAGAAGAAAGGTTTTTTGGGATTTTTAACTTCAGCAGTCAGAGGAGGACGGCATGGATGCAGGAGGAAGGCATGTACATTGATTTATTTACTGGAGAAAACCGGCAGATGAGGGATGTCTGGCTTCCGGCCCATGGATTTGTGTGGGCGAAGAGATGCAGCAGAGAGGAGCAAGTGCAATGACAACAGTTCGTACAGTGACAGCAGCATTAGAAAAAGACTGGTGGAAGCGGGCGGTAATCTATCAGATATACCCCCGCAGTTTTAAAGACAGTGACGGAGACGGAATCGGAGATCTGCAGGGAATCATCAGCAAATTGGACTATCTGGCCGATCTTGGTATCGATGCCGTATGGCTTTCCCCGGTGTGCCGTTCTCCCCAGGATGATAATGGATATGACATCTCGGATTATCAGGATATTGATCCTATGTTCGGGACGCTTGCGGATATGGAGGAGCTGATCGCCGAGGCCGGAAAACGGGGTATTAAAATCCTTTTGGATCTGGTGCTCAACCATACGTCAGATGAGCACTTTTGGTTCAGGGAAGCGCGAAAGGGCAGGGATAACCCGTATCATGACTATTATGTATGGCGTGACGGTGTAAAAAGTCAGCCTCCCAACGAGATGCAGGCGGCCTTCGGCGGCTCAGCATGGGAGTGGGTGCCAGAGCTGTCTCAGTATTACTTCCACCAGTTCTCTGTAAAACAGCCGGATTTAAATTGGGAGAATCCGCAGGTGCGACAGGAGATCTATGACATGATTCTCTGGTGGATGAAAAAAGGGGTAGGGGGATTTCGGCTCGATGTTATCGATCAAATAGCCAAGGAGCCGGATTACCTGATAACAGGAAATGGGCCGAGACTTCATGAATTTATCCGTGAACTGAGCCGTGAGACTTTCCGGAAGGGTAATCTGATTACCGTAGGGGAGGCCTGGGGCGCAGATGTGGAGCGGGCAAAGCTCTACAGCAATCCGGACGGAAGCGAGTTTTCCATGGTATTTCAGTTCGAACACATGGGAATCGACCAGCAGGAGGGAAAAGAGAAGTGGGATCTTGCACCATTTTCACTGGTTAAATTCAAGGAAATTATGGAGAAATGGCAGACAGGACTGTACGGATGCGGCTGGAACAGCCTGTTCTGGGAAAACCATGACTTGCCGAGAATAATCTCCCGTTGGGGGAATGACGGGGTGTACCGCAGCCAGTCCGCGAAAATGCTTGCCATTGTGCTTCACGGAATGCAGGGAACACCTTACATCTATCAGGGTGAAGAGATTGGCATGAAAAATGTACAGTATGAGTACGGGGAATACCGGGACATAGAGACGATCAACATGTATAAAGAACGGCTGGCAAAGGGTTTTTCCAAAGCGGATATTATGGATTCCATCCATGCCAGAAGCCGGGACAATGCCAGAACACCAATGCAGTGGAACGACGGAATGAATGCCGGATTTAGCTGTGGAATTCCTTGGATAAAGGTGAACCCTGATTATACGGAGGTCAATGTAAAACAGCAGATGGAGGATGAGAATTCGGTATACTACTGCTATAAGAAACTAATTAGATTGAGAAAGAAATATCCGGTGTTTGTAGACGGCGAGTTTGAACTGCTTGAAAAGGACGATGAGCGGATTTTTGCGTATACGAGGAGCTGTGAGGGCGGCAAAATACTGGTGTATGCGAACTTTAGCTGTGAGGAAGCGGCGTTTGCCCTGCCGGAGAAGTGGCGGGAGGCTGAGACGCTTATCTGCAATGAGCGCAGTGGGATAAACGGTGTGCTTGGGGCGTACGAGGCCGGCATATTGTACAGGCGATTCCCCGCAGATGAAAAGCGTGCTGATTTTGGCAGCAATTGTTTTGACAGTAAGGACGCATCATCTGCGGAAAACTTTTTCATATAGAAAGACCGCTGGTACAGGTTACGTTAGCGGCATTTGCTTCCTGTAATCTTGTGCAGAGCAGTAACCGATATGGCGCCGGTTATATCTATATTTCTGACAGATTCCGGATACGTCAGATTGAAGGATACTGCAGCGCTGTCTTCGATGACAGGGATGGTGAAACTTCCGGATGCAGAAGCATTACGTGACGCAGAGCCGGTTGGAGCAAAAAATGAGTATAATAGCTTAAGGGCTCCGTTTATTTTAGGAGTAATCTGCATAAAACTATCAGCCTCTGGTGTTGCTAAAAAAATAAAATCTATGAGATATAAATATCCTGGTTCTAATATTATTTTAGTATCCATTAAAGATATCTGCTTACCCTCTTGGAACAGAGTCATCATGGACAGATCAGTATTAGAAGACGGGTTAGATTGGACTCCATACTGCGCATAGGAACACAGTTCCTGCGGTTTGCCGGAACTGCAGTGACACTCGTTATAACACATATATATTTCCTCTTTTTAATAAAGTGTATGTGATAAAAACAAAATTGTTACGGATAAGCATATTAAGGCACCGTGTCTAAAAGGCGGAACATTATTGACGAAAATCCTGCTGTCTGTTAGTATAGAGATACGGAATGCGGGCGTACCTGCAATGATCCGGATAAAACAGTTTGATCAAACTGGCTGCTAAGATGATTTTGCGTACAACTTCATCATAAGGCGGCCGGAAGTGACTCTGTTTTGTCCGGTTTTTTTGTTTAGGGGCAGGTAACAGGCCTGGAATCCGCACTATTTTTGAACAGAGATATGAAAACAAAGAGAGAGAACAGGTGTATGACTATGAATTTACATTTTGTGCCGGTTAATCCGGCAATCAGAAGAGATGTGGAGAGCTTACGAACTTTACCGGAACAGACCGGGTTTATTGAGAGTGTCAGCGATTGTATGAAAGAGGCGGACGAGAGCCCAAAGTGGAGGCCGGTGGGTATCTATGACGGTAATATGCTGGTAGGGTTTGCTATGTATGGCTGCTTCCAAATTTCTAAACGGGAGGGTGAAGTATGGCTGGATCGTATCCTGATAGATGGAAAACATCAGGGCAGGGGGTATGGAAGGGAGGCCGTCTCGGCTTTGCTGAAACGGCTGCACCAAGAATATGGAAAAAAACAGGTGTATCTGAGCGTATATGAGAGCAATACGGCTGCAATACACCTGTATAAGCAGCTTGGGTTTCAGTTCAATGGAAAATGTGATACTAAGGGTGAGAAAATAATGGTGTATACTGGTTTTTGCAGGTAAACTATAGCTGCAGAAGATAAGTGCCGGAGCGGTGTCTTACGCTCTGTCATTATCCCGGGCTTCTTGCTCTGCGGCTAACTGCTGACCGCAGGGAGTCGTGCATAATCCGCCATGGCAGGTACAACGCAATTCAGAGGGTAATTGCCGTCCTACGCGAAATAGTGTCTCCGCAGTCTGATCCAGAGGAATCAGGGGATTAAAACCGCCCAGAATCATATTAGCGGATACCACGGCGTTTGCCGCGGACATGGCATTTCGGTTAATGCATGGGATCTGCACTAATCCCGCTACCGGATCACATATGGTGCCAAGAATATTCTGTACGGCACAGGATGCGGCCTGACACATCTGTTCGGAGGTACCGCCCATAATGTATACCAGTCCGGCTGCTGCCATACCGGAAGCGGCTCCCGGTTCAACCTGGCAGCCGTATAATTCCGCAGAGTAATTACAATCTTTGCTCATGACAATACCTATGATGGATGTAACAAACATAGCACGGATTTTTTCTTCTGTGGAGAGTCCCAGATGGGTGGCAACGCCCAGCACAGCTCCGGGGAAGACTCCGGCTGAACCCCCGGTGGGGGCACAGAGAACAACTCCCATGGCGCTGCTGTATTCCATAGTAGCCATGGCCCAGGGAACGGCTGTGTTTAATACGCCCATATCCAGCGCTTTTGAATCTTTTTTTATATAGTTCTCAACATTGCCTGCAGTGGGGGAGATGATGCCGCGCATATCAATCTGGCCCTTCAGGGCCTCTTTTGCACTGTGTTCCATGGTATCCACAACATATTTCATATAATCCCATACCTGCTGCCTGCTCCAGCCGCTGCGGACCATTTCGTACTCCACAGCCAGTTCCCACAGCCCCTTGCCCTCGGAGCGTGATAATGCTAACATTTCCTCTGCACTTGTAAATGGGAGTTTGCAGTGCCGGTTAGAAGGAACGGCCAGGACAGGCTCCATCATAATGACTTCAGAGACAGAGGGTATTTTTTTAATTTGCTCCAGAACCTGTTCCTTTAACGGAGTCCGGTATTTCAGATTAATCAGCCCGCGTTCTTCGCGGGCGGATATGCTGCTTCCTTCATCCCTGTCATTCAATGCCTGTATGTAGGTGCAGATGTGCCCAAGCTCAGCAGTATCGCAATCTGCTCTCACAATGAGTTCGTAGCAGTCCCCTGTGATGGATACGTCGAAGTCATCAATTTTTAACAGTTTTACAGTGCCTCCCCCGGTGGAATCGGAATGTACAATAACCTGTTTTCCTTCTGAATTTTCCAAAGTGATATGTGAAATATTGGGTACAATAGCAGGAAAATCCTGTATCTCGAAACGGACTTCTACACCAGCTTTTTCAGCTTCCCCAAATGCATTGCGAAGCCTGGGATCCTCAGGACGTCTGCCCAGTAGACCATTCACATACCCCATATCAGAGCGCTGCCCCTTGTACATCATAGTGTAAGCTCCTTCTCTAGCGAAAGCCACAGTAGCCTTTTTCAAAGTTCCCGGAAGAAGCTGCTGTGCCAGAAAACCAATGCGTGAAGGCCCGCAGGTGTGCGAGCTGGAAGGCCCAATCATAGTGGGGCCGACAATATCATTAAAAATACTTGGACTTTGGCGCTGCATAAAAACCCTCCTTAAAATTTTATAAATATAAAAATTATTTTATGATTAGGTGTATTATAAAATGCAGTTTCAATTAAAGTCAACAGATTTTTTTACAATCGTAAAAAATTATACTTGTAATGTATTTGTGAAAAATGATATGATTTTGTCGTCGGTATAAAAATACAGATACAAAAGGAGAACAGGTTTATGGGAGAAGGGATAGGAACAAGGGTGCGGAATCTGCGCAAAAGGCGGGGAGTGACACTCACAGAGCTGGGACATGAGACTGGGCTTTCCCCTGCTTTTATCAGTAATCTGGAAAGAAATCTCTGCAGTCCTACGCTTGATAATATTCAGCGTATCTGCGCCGCTTTAGATATAGAACTTGTGAAATTGCTGGATGATAAGAATTGGGGGGAGAATGTAATTCGTGCTCAGGACAGAAAAGTTGTTTTTGAGCAGAAGGGCCAGATTCGCTATGAATCCATCAATTTTGGCCCGGAGAGACTGGACGGACTTCTGATTGTTGTGGAGCCCCGCTGCGAATATAAGAAGGAATGGACCCATGCTTATGATGAGATCGGATTCGTGTTAGAAGGAGAATTGACGATATCTCTGGATGAACAGCAGTTTGTGCTTCATAAGGGCGATGCTTTTTATGTAGATTCCAGGAAAAAGCACAGCCTCAGTAATCTTTCAGAAGTACCCTGTTTAAGCCTGTGGATAAAACAGATTACAAATTTTCATTAAAAGGTGCAAAGGCTGATTTAGATGCCTGCGCACTTTTTTTATTGCCGGAATCGAGGACAGGTGGTAAGAGGAATATTGGATGCTCTGTACAGTACTTTGGGTTTTATATTTGTAAAAAAGATTGGCTAAATTTTTTTATATATAAAAATTTATTTATATGTATTATACTTCACCGGTATAGAGCTGACATCCAAAGACCTGCATGAATAGTTACCGGGCACGAGTAAAGAGTAACCATGAATTCACAGGGAGAACTGTGAGGAGTTTGCCAGTTGAAAACAAACTCCTGTTCTGGTAAAATGGTATCAGTGAAGAAAATTAAGAAGGAAAGCAGGCGTCCATCAGTGACAGAGAACAGAATCTACGTATGTATTGATTTGAAATCCTTTTATGCCTCGGTAGAATGCGTGGAGAGAGGGCTGGATCCTATGAAGGCCCAACTTGTGGTGGCGGATCCGGAGCGTACGGAAAAGACAATCTGCCTGGCAGTCTCACCCGCTATGAAAGCTCTGGGTGTACCGGGCAGATGCAGAGTATTTCAGATTCCGGCAGGAATTGACTATATCATGGCACCGCCCAGAATGCAGCTCTATATTGATTATTCTGCCGAGATCTACGGCATTTATCTGAAGTACATCGCAAAAGAGGATATTCATATTTATTCTATTGATGAGGTTTTTATGGATGTTACAGACTATTTGTCTATGTACCAGATGACGGCAAAGGAACTGAGCATAAAGATTATGCAGGATATATTGGACACCACAGGGATTACTGCAACTGCGGGAATCGGCAGCAACCTTTATCTGGCCAAGATTGCCCTGGATATCACGGCAAAGCATGCGGAGGATCACATCGGGGTTTTAGATGAGGTGATATACCGGGAGACTTTATGGACCCACAGGCCGCTTACGGACTTTTGGAGAATCGGGACAGGGATAGCAAACCGGCTAAAGCGGGCTGGTATCTTTACCATGGAGCAGGCGGCAAAGGCCGATGAGGCCATGCTGTACAAAATGTTCGGGGTTGACGCGGAGCTTCTCATAGATCATGCATGGGGGCGGGAACCCGTTACCATGGCTGACATCAAAGCGTATCGGACAAAAGAGAACTGTATATCAAGCGGACAGGTGCTTCCCTGTGACTATACCTATCAGGATGCCATACTGGTTGTGAAGGAAATGGCTGATATGCTCTCTCTGGAGCTTGTGGATAAAGGGCTTGTGACGGATTCCATTACCCTGCATGTGGGATACAGCAGCCGGTTACAGAAGAAATCCGCACATGGGACAGCTTCTATGACAGTTACAACCAGTTCCGCAAAGCAGATAATCGCATCTGCAATGAAGCTGTACGAGCGGATTGTGGATCGGTCTGCACCCATTCACAGGATAAATCTTACTTTCAACCATGTGGTGGACGAGAGGTATCAGCAGTATGACTTGTTTACGGATCCGGCAGAGCTGGAGCGGGAACATAAAATGCAGGAAGCTATGCTTAACATCAAAGAAAAATATGGGAAGAATGCGATTCTAAAAGGCATGAACCTTCAGGAGGGAGCGACTGCTATGGAGCGTAACCGGCAGATAGGAGGGCATAAAAGTGGTATCTAAAATGAGCAGAGAGGAAAGGGCAAAGCAGTTTATGCCGTTTGCCGCCCTGAAAGGCTATCCCGATGCCCTGCGCAGGAAAGAAAAGGTAGTGCTGCCAAAGGGAAAGCTGTCGGAAGACTATCAGGAAGAGCTGGATCGAAAACTGAGGCAGGTGCATAAAAATGACATTATAACAGTTGTATATTTCTGTCAAAATGAATATATCAAACTGACAGGGATGGTATCCAGAATTGATGAGACGGCAAGAGTTCTAAAAATAGTAAATACTAAGATTTCCTTTGATGACTTGTACGACATTACCGAGATTTCAGGGGAGTCGGAGAAGATACTGTGATATTAGAAAAGTCGGGAGAAAGGAGAATTGGAAGATGAATGAATTTATAACACCTCCAAATCATGTGAACTTTAAAGCAAAAAGGCTGTTTGGAGAAATGGGACAGATCATAGACGGTTCGGTGGCTTATGTTGATTTGAACGGCGGTGGCCCTATACAGCGTCATACACATGAACATAATCATTTGTTCATAGTGACAAAAGGTGAGGCGAGAATTGAAGTTGGTGAGGAAACGATTATTGTAAAAAAGGATGAAAGTTATTTGGTAAACGGGAAAGTTCCCCATGCAGTTTGGAATAACTGCAGCAGCGAGACTGTAATGATAGGGATATCAGTCAAAGGGTTATAGGCATCCTATTTTCAGGATGGGGAATACGATACTATTACATGTTAGCGAAACATGTATAAAAGTACTTGACTTTGAGTTAACTCCAGGGAGTATCCTGTAGAAAAGTTAAGGAATGGATGTACTACATACAGAGACTGCACTTTAAAGAAAAGGCTGTGGTCAGGACTAGACATTCATTTGAACTTATATCACAGAAAGGGGTACTGTAAAATGATATATAAGGATTTTCAGGATTTGAAATTGTCAGCATTAGGAATGGGGGCCATGCGGCTTCCTGTTATTGACGGCGATGATGCCAGGATCGATGAGTGTGCAGTTTCAGAGATGGTAAGCTATGCCATGGAACATGGTATTAACTATTATGACACCGCATGGGGATATCACAATGGGAACTCGGAAAGGGTTATGGGAAAAGTGCTGAGTGACTATCCCCGGGATAGCTATTATCTTGCCACCAAATTTCCAGGATATGATCTTTCTAATATGGATAAGGTGGAAGAGATTTTTGAGCAGCAGCTTGAAAAATGCGGTGTGGAGTATTTTGACTTTTACTTGTTTCACAATGTCTGTGAGATGAATATTGATGCTTATCTGAATGAGACTTACGGCATTTTTTCGTATCTGATGGAGCAGAAAGAAAAAGGCCGCATCCGTCATCTTGGATTTTCTGCCCATGGAAGCTGTGAGGTGATGAAGCGTTTCCTGGAAGCATACGGGGAACATATGGAATTCTGTCAGATACAGCTGAATTATCTGGATTGGTCTTTCCAGAATGCCAAAGCTAAGGTAGAGCTATTGAACCAATATGAAATTCCTGTTTGGGTTATGGAGCCTCTTCGGGGCGGCCGTTTGGCGTCTCTTAAAGAAGCCCATGCCGTCACATTAAAAGAACTTCGCCCTAATGAGGATATGCCTGCCTGGGCGTTCCGTTTTCTTCAGACCTTGCCGGAGGTTACTGTAGTGCTCTCAGGAATGTCCAGCTTTGAGCAGCTTCAGGAAAATATCAGGACCTTTGCGTCCCATAAGCCTTTGGACAAAAAAGAGATGGATGCCCTACTTCAGGTGGCGGATCGTATGGTGAAAGATATCGCACTTCCCTGTACGGGATGCCGGTACTGTACGAGCCATTGTCCTCAGGAACTGGATATTCCTTCCCTTCTTGAGTTATATAATGAGCATTGTTTCACCGGGGGAGGATTTATCGCCCCTATGGCTCTGATGGCGGTTCCTGAAGAAAAACAGCCGGGTGCCTGCGTCGGATGCAGAAGCTGTGAGGAAGTCTGTCCCCAGCAGATAAAGATTTCAGAGGCCATGGCCGACTTCGCAGCAAAACTAAACGGGTAATTTCAGACAGAGGGGCAGGGGTCTGTTCAACTTGTGCTGGCAGTTTTGGTACAGACAGAGTAGAATAAAAGGAAAAGTAAAATCGAAGGAGGAAACCCGGGATGAGATACCGCCAATTGGGAAATACTGGTCTTGAGGTCAGTGAGATCGGTCTGGGTGCGGAATGGCTGGAGCGCCATAATGCCGAGGAAGTAAAAGAAGTGATAGAATGCTGTGAAAAGCAGGGGATTAATATATTGGACTGCTGGATGGCAGAGCCTAAGGTTCGCTCCAACATTGGAGCAGCTATAGAGGGAAAACGAGATCGATGGATTATTCAGGGGCATCTGGGGTCCACATGGCAGGACGGACAGTATGTGCGTACCCGGGACATGGAAAAAGTAAAAGAGGCATTTTGTGATTTGCTGACGCGCCTGCGAACAGACTATGTGGATCTTGGTATGATACATTTTGTAGATGAGGCGGCAGAGTTTGAACAGATAATGACAGGCCCTTTTATAGAATATGTCCGGGAGCTGAACCAGAAGGGAATCATCCGCCATATTGGAATGAGCACCCATAATCCGGATGTTGCGAAACTGGCAGCTGAAAGCGGGGAGATTGAGATGATTTTATTCAGCATTAACCCGGCCTTTGACCTGCTGCCTGCCACAGAAGATATGAATGAGTATTTTGCGGAAACCTATGACGAAGCTTTAAAGGGAATTGCACCGGAAAGAGAAGCACTGTACCGGATCTGTGAGGAACGGGGAATCGGCATTACGGTTATGAAAGGATACGCCGGCGGCCGTCTCTTCTCTGCTCAGACGTCTCCCTTCGGAGTGGCTCTTACTCCGGTTCAATGTCTTCATTATGCGCTGACCAGACCGGCTGTGGCCAGTGTGATGGTGGGATATGACACGCCGGAGCATGTGGCGGCTGCAGTGGCCTATGAGACTGCCGCTGAGGAAGAAAAAGATTACGCAACTGTTCTGGCAAATGCCCCCCGCCATGCCTATTCAGGTCAGTGTACCTACTGTGGACACTGTGCCCCCTGCCCCGCAGGGATCGATATTGCTATGGTTAATAAGCTTTACGATCTGGCAGTTATGCAAGAGGAGGTGCCTTCCGCCGTGCGTGCCCATTACATAGGCCTTACCGCCGGCGGAGGAGATTGTATCGGCTGCGGAGGCTGTGAGGAGCGCTGTCCCTTTGGAGTACACGTAGTGGAACGGATGGAAAAGGCAGATATTCTGTTTCAGCAGGGGGCTTACAGATAACACAGCAAAAAAAGTCGAGAAGAAAATGACGGGATAAGGTATGATAGCCACATCAGGAGGTGAACAGATGATGGAACAGACTTTGGCAGTTCAGAGAATGCAGGACTACATTGAAAGACATTTAGAAGAAACCATTACACTGGCAGATCTGGCAAAGGCGTCTATGTTCTCGCCCTGGTACTCCTACCGCCTGTTCCGGGAGTATACGAATTATACTCCGGCAGATTACATCAGGAGATTAAAGCTGTCCAAATCAGCTTTGCGGTTGAGGGATGAAGATGCCAAGGTGATTGATGTGGCTTTTGATTTAGGCTTTCAAAGCGCGGAAGGATATCAGAGAGCCTTTTTCCGAGAATTCGGGTGCAATCCCGGTGAATATGCCAGACATCCGGTTCCTTTGTATCTGTTCGTTCCCTATGGAGTTTTATACAACGAGATTCGAAAGGAGAACAGAAAAATGGCAGAGGTAAAAAATGTATACATTCATATGGTTCATAAGCCGGAAAGAAAGGCCTTGATTAAAAGAGGAAAAACAGCCACAGAATACTTTACGTACTGTGAGGAAGTGGGATGTGATGTATGGGGACTGCTTACCAGCATAAAGTCCATCGGCGGAGAACCGGTATGTCTTTGGCTTCCGGAGAGAATGCGCAGACCGGGTACCTCCGAGTATGTGCAGGGAGTAGAAGTGCCCATGGATTACCACGGAGAAGTTCCGGAGGGATTTGATGTACTGGAGCTTCCGGAGGCAGAGTATGTGGTGTTTCAGGGAGAACCCTTTGCGGAGGAGGATTACTGCCAGGCGATCGAAGAAGTCCAGGAGGCCATTAAAAAATATCAGCCGGCCGTCGCAGGATATCAGTGGGATACCGGGAATCCCCGCATCCAGCTGGAACCCATCGGTACAAGAGGATATATTGAAATGCTTCCCGTAAAAAGCAGCACGCAGCCATAATGTAAACAGGAGCAACAGGGTATTGATATTCCCCGTTGCTCCTGCTGCATTCCCGGGACATCAGGAGTGATTCTCGTGTCTGTGTGAAGGATAATACATAAAGGCGGGGTGGACAACACAGAGAGAGGGGATTATACTGATTATAATATATGAATAACGTTTGGAGGCGTTTTTATGGTGAACAGGACAGATTTTTATTATTTCAGTCCCACGGGAGGGACAAAAAAGGTGGGTGAAGCTTTCTGCAAAGCAATTTCAGGGGAGGTGATGGATCATAATCTGGGCCTCAGGGAGAAGGAGCCAGCCAATCCGGCCGGAGAACTGGCAGTATTTGCAGCACCGGTTTTTGGAGGAAGGATACCGGCCCTCGTCGCAGATAAGATAAAGGCACTGGACGGAAGCGGTAAGAAGGCAGTTACGTTTGTTGTCTATGGTACCAGGGCATATGAGGATGGGCTGCTGGAACTGAATCAGGCGGTTTCCCATCAGGGATTCCAGATTGCGGCTTCGGGAGCATGCATTGCTCAGCACTCAATGGCACCCGATGTAGGAAAGGGCAGACCGGATGAAAAGGACGTTTCTGAAATCACCGGGTTTGCCAAACGAGTAGAAAGCAAGCTGGACAATCGGAGCCGTACAGAGATTACGGTTCCCGGAAATCAGCCTTATAAAGAGGCAATGACGATCCCAGCCCCGCCCATATCCCTGGAAACCTGCAGCCTGTGCGGCAAATGCGAAGAGGTCTGTCCTACAGCTGCGATTACAGTGAATGAGGGGCACATTGCCACAGATCCAAATACCTGTATTCTCTGTATGGCCTGTACCGCAGTCTGTCCCAATCAGTCCCGAATTCTGCCCCCTCCCCTGCAGGAGCGCATGGATCAGATGCTGGGAGCACTGAAGGACGTGCGGCGGGAGAATGAATTTTTTATCCTGTAAGTACATAAGACTGCAGATAAAAAACAGGAAATCTGTTGACAACGGGTGAAAGATAGCTTATAATCAAAAAAAATTAAAATGAAAAAGAGGTAGTGTATGTTACTTGTGGTTATAATGGAGAATACAGCTAATTAAATAGTTGTGAGGGTATAACAGATTCCGTCAGGAGGTTTGTTGCGCCCTTTTATCTGCCTTATACAATGCTAACATACATTTTGCAGAACTCTGTATATAAAATGAACGGAAAAAAAGCATGGCTCTATGGCTGTGCTTTTTTATGTCTGTTTCATTATACAGCAAATCTGTGTGCCGCGGGAGTCGTATGTCTGATAAGGCGATACTTCCGCGGCTTTATTTTTACAAAAACAAGAAAGGCAAGAGAAAGGTGAGTCATATGACAGACACAGAAAGATTACTTGAGTTCCATAAAATAAAAGAAAAACTAACAGAACTGGCATGTACAGACAAAGCCAAAGAAAAGATACAGAGTTTAACACCCTACTTATCAGAGACAAAAGTAAAAGCAAAGTTACGAGAGACCACAGAGGCAAAGGTTATGATAGAAACATGCGGTAATCCGCCTCTGACAGCTCTGCAGGGGATTGAAGCATGGATTAAACTGGCAGAACAAGGGGGATGCCTGACTCCGGAGCAGCTGGAGGCTATTGCGCTTACCTTTTCCGCTGTGAAAAGAATGAAGGATTATCTGAACAGAGGAAAAGCCTATGAAATAGGGATGGCTTACTATGAGGAGAATCTGGAACCTCTGGATGAAATCAGGGAGGAACTGAACCAGAAGATCAGAGGGGGGAAAATAGATGACTATGCCTCTAAGCGGCTGAAAACACTGAGAGAAGCCATTGAGCGGACAGATGCAAAAATGCATGAAAAAGCCGATTCTGTGATAAAGGCTAATAAGCAGTATATGGCGGACAGCTTCAGTACTGTAAGAAACGGACGGCTGTGCATTCCGGTAAAAAAAGAGTATAAATTCAGAATCAGCGGTTCTGTGATTGACAAATCTTCCACTGGCAATACCTTATTCATAGAACCATCTACTGTGGCTAAATTATATGAGCAGATGCAGGAGCTAAGAATTGATGAGGAAAATGAAGAGATCAGGATCTTATACACGTTAACCGCAATGCTGTCAGATAAGGCCGGGGTAATCCAACAAAACAGCCATACCATTGAGAAGCTGGATTTTATGTTTGCCAAGGCAAAATTGAGTATAGAATATGACGGAATCCCTCCCGAAATTAATACGGAGCGATATATACGGCTGAGGAACGCGAGACATCCGCTTATGGACAGGAAAGTGAATGTTCCTCTTAATTTTGAGATAGGAAAAGGAGTAAACGGTGTAATTATCACAGGGCCGAATACAGGAGGAAAGACAGTTGCCATCAAGACAGTTGCTCTTACCTGTATGATGGCTCAGTGCGGACTCCATGTGACTTGTGAGAAGGCAGAAATATGTATGAACAATGCCTTTTTATGTGACATCGGGGATGGACAGAATCTGTCGGAAAACCTGTCCACGTTCTCCGCCCATATTACGAATGTGCTGAATATCCTGCGGACTGTGAGCCGGGACAGCCTGGTTATCATGGATGAATTGGGTTCTGGCACGGACCCTGCGGAGGGAATGGGAATTGCCATCGCAATTCTGGAAGAATTGAAAAGAAGCGGCGCCCTTTTCTTAGTTACCACCCACTATCCGGAGGTAAAAGAATATGCAAAACAGGAGTCGGGGATCGTAAATGCCAGGATGACCTTTGACAAAGAAAGTCTGAAGCCTTTATACCAGCTGGTCATCGGCGAGGCTGGGGAGAGCTGTGCCTTTTATATTGCAGGCAAGCTGGGAATGCCGGAACGTATGCTAAAAAGAGCTGCAAAGGCAGCCTATGCAGAAACCTTTGACGCCCGGTGGGGCGGTATCACCGGAGGGGAAGAATTCCAAAAGACGTCCCATCCCAGGATTCAGAAAACAAAAAAAGTATCCCGCCAGGAGAATGCTATGAAATATCAGTTAGGGGACAGTGTTATGGTTTTCCCCGATAAAAAGATTGGCATTGTGTGTCAGACAGCCAATGAAAAAGGGGTCCTGCGGGTACAGATGCAGGACAAAAAAATATGGATCAGCCATAAACGAATCAAGCTGCAGGTGGCAGCCCAGCAGCTTTATCCGGAGGATTATGATTTTTCTATTATCTTTGACAGCGTGGAAAAGAGAAAAGCCCGGCATCAGATGGAGAGAAAATATGTAGACACAGAACTGGTGTATGATGAATCCTAGCAGCAGCTTCCAGATTCAGAATGCGGATAGAATTCTGGCAGGAAAAGTGTTAAAATAAAAGGTAAGACGCTGGCTGCGAACTGAGAAAACAGGAGATGAAAGGGATATAAAATGACAAAATTATTGCTCATTGAAGATGATGATGCCATTTCCTTTGGTATTTCGTCGGCATTAAAGAAAAAAGGTTATCAGGTGACTGCCTGTTCCTCAATGGAACAGGCAAAAAGCCTGCTTTCAGGGGGGTATCAGCTGATTCTGCTGGATCTGAATCTGCCGGATGGAAGCGGATATGAGCTCTGCCGATGGGTGAAGCAGCGTATGGATATTCCGGTTATATTTCTGACGGTTCGGGATGAAGTGAGGGATATTACAAAAGGTCTGGATATGGGAGCGGATGATTATATCACGAAGCCATTCAATATTTCGGTATTGGAATCCCGTATCGGAGCTGTTCTCAGGCGGGTATCGGCACATCGTGAAGTCGTTCTTACCTGCGGTGCACTTTCACTTGACAGAGAGCGGATGCAGGCGGTTCTGGAAGGGGAAGAGATTGGTTTAACCGCATTGGAGTACCGGCTTCTTTTGGTATTGATGGAAAATAAGGGAAGGACACTGCCAAGAAGACTGATCTTGGAAAAACTTTGGGACGCAGAGGGGAACTTTGTAAATGATAACACCCTCACGGTTACCATAAAACGTCTGAGAGAGAAACTGGGGAATACGGAGTATATTGTAACGGTCAGGGGAATTGGCTACCGTTTGGAGGAAAACAGATGACGGAGACTGGGGGTAAAGCTTTTGCAAAGGCAATTATCGTTTGGCTGATAGTAGGATTGGCGGCGGGAAGTATTTCCGCTGTTTTTTTAACAGCTCATGAATACCGGGAAGCTGCCGGTCTGACAGGAGCCGTACTGGAGAGCAATTCTGTGGCAGAGGGTCTCAAGGGTAAATCAGACGAGGATGTCCAAAGAGGTGAAGAATATCTGAAAAAATACGGATACCGTCCCTATGGAAATCTGGAACATAATCTGCTGTTTGCCTGGGGCATACACGCTCTGATCTTCGCGGCGGCAGGGGGATGCCTTTATGCCCACAGAGTGAAGAGACGGCGTATGCAGAGAAAAAGGATCAGGGAACTGACAGAATATCTGCAGGCAGTGAACCGGGGGGAGGCGGGCGCCCTTTCCAGGACGGAGGATGAGTTCTCCCGCCTGGAGGATGAGATCTATAAGACGGTGATGGAACTGGCCTGTACAAAGGAGAAGGCAGTGAAGGAACATGAGGTCTTATCAGAGCGGATTGCGGATATTGCCCATCAGCTGAAGACGCCTCTTACGTCTATGTCGCTGATGACGGAACTTCTGGAAGAGTATCAGACAGAGGAGGCGGCCGGATATATGGCACATCTGAAGCGCCAGGTGGGCCGTCTGACCCGTCTGGTGAATGGTTTGCTCACGCTGGCCAGGCTGGATTCCCATGTGATTCAGTTTCAGCAAAGCCGTGTGGAGGCCCTGGAGCTTATCAAAAACGCGGCTGAACCCCTTCGGGAAATTCTGGAAAGGGAGAACATAACCCTGGAGATCACACCGAAAGGCGAGGACGATGTCTTTTTTTCGACAGATGAACAGTGGACAGGGGAGGCCCTGCTTAATATTCTGAAAAACTGTATAGAGCACACGCCCAGGAGGGGGAGGATCTGCGTCAATTACCATAAGAATCCACTGTATACTGAGATTCAGGTGGAGGATGGAGGACGGGGATTTTCGAGAAAAGATCTCCCTCATCTCTTTGAGCGCTTTTACAGAGGGGAAGGAGCAGTTAAGGACAGTGCGGGAATTGGTCTGGCCCTGGCAAAGGCGATTGTAGAAAGCCAAAACGGACATATCCAGGCGGAGAATTCCCCCGCCGGACATGCCCGCTTTCGCCTGCGCTTTTATCCTGAACCTCATAGCAGTACGAAAGCAGACTGCTAAAGGGTATCGTTTTTTACAGCTGTAATGATAGTCTCTCTTTGAATTTTTCGTCCTCCTGCAATGTAGGCCCCCATGACAGCAGCCAGTATCAGAAGGGTATATCCCAGCAGGGCAAAGACAGGGGCATAAGGCAGGTACTGGGACAGGGAAATCTCATTGATTGAGAGGAATGTCCCCAGGATAGCAGCCTGAAAGGGCAGGCTTAACAGAACCGGCTTCAGACCCAGAGAGATACCTTCCAGATACAGCAGCCTCCAGAGCTGCCCGGGGGAGAGGCCTGCAGATTTCAGCATGGCGAACTCCCGGCTTCGAAGGCGGAGATTCCCAGAGATGCTGGCCCACACATTGGAGAGACCTATCAGGGCAAGGAGGCATGTGAGGCAGGATACAATGATACTCATGGCCAGACTGGAGTCTTCGCTCATCTTCTTTCTCATAGCCAAATCAGATACGACATAATCTCCGCTTCCGTAATATTTTGCCAGCACAGCCTCTGTCCTTTCAGAGGCTTTTTGGATCCGGGGATAGGAGACACTGCCGTCTTCGCTTGTAAGAAGGATGCCGGTAACGCTGCTGGAGGAAAACTGCCTTTTTTCACCGCAGGATGCACCAATTTTCAGAACATGCTCCATAGGCATGACGGCAATCAGTGTGAATCTGGAAAACCGCATTGCGGGAGAGGGCAGTTCATCTACCAGCGCTCCTGCGGTCAAAGCAAATTCATAGCTGCCGGTGTCCTCGTCATAAGCCTGTTCTGTAAATGGGATGCTCTGGCCTTCGGAGAGTTTCAGAAGATCTCTGTACACACTGGTTTTTCTGGTACTCACATTGGGGTCCTCGGTCCGATTGTAAATCAATGCTCTGGAAGCATCAGCAAAGTAAGGCGCAGGATCGATCTGAAGCCGGCGGCAGTAATCTCTGAAGCTGTCTTCCTCCAGTCCGATCAGGGTAGAAAAAATCCTGTATTTTCCATCACGCTCAATGGTAGAATATTTTTTCTCTGATACGATTTTGTCAAATCCCCCCAGATAGGTCTCCATATCGTCGGAGGCTTCCTGTTCTGTCACCCAGGTGGCACAGGCCAGAGTGTTGTAGATATCTGCCCTGGCGATGCCGGGAATATTCTTAACAGCATCCAGGGCTTCCTGCTCCGGAGGGCGTCCATCACTTATGGTAAAGGTGATATGCTGACTTCTGTCTGATTTTCCCTGATAGACAGCCTGAGCAGCCTTCTGGGCCGTAAGAATATACAGAAATCCGGTCAGAAGCAAAAAGGACAGGCACAGAGAGATAGTTGCAGTCCGGTAAGACCTCTTTCTGGCGGCCAGGGCATTGGCGGCCAGTTCTCCGATAATTCCAAAACGGCTGGTGATATGGCTTTTTCTCAGTCTCTTTCCTTTGATTTGGTCTCCCTGACGAAGAGCCTCCACAGGCATCATTTTAGCAACTTTTCTAGCAGGTATCCGCGCAGAAAGCCAGACCGTGATCCAGGACAGGAGTACAGCGGGAAGGATGGAGGGAATCCCAAAGGATGCCGCAATATCAGGCGAGGATCTTCCTACATTGTTAGTAGCATTGATCAGGGCGAATACTCCTGTATTTAGCACCCAGCCTGTGACCAGTCCCAGTGGCAGAGGAAGCAGCATGAGTATAAAACCTTCTGAGGTCACAGCGGACATAATTTGTCCGGGAGTGGCTCCTATGCCTGAAAGAGTGCCCAGCTGGGTTATTTTTTCACTGACAGAGAGCGCGAAGGCATTGTGAATCATCAGGACAAAAACCCCTACAATTAAAGCGGCTATTACGAGAAACATAAGTGGAACCGCAAAGGCCTCCAGTAGGGCTGAACTTTCTTTCAGCTCCGGAGGAAGGATGGCATAATGGGCCAGGAGCTTTGCATTATATTTTAGTGAATAGGATTCATATTCATCTTTCTCATATCCAATGGATTCTGCCAGCAAAGGGAGCTCCCGGTATGTACTGCGCATGGGATCAAACCGCAGATAAACGGTAATTTGATCGTCCGGAAGGAGGCTTTTCGTGTCCAGATAGGTAAGTCCGGTATAGGCGGGAACAGAGGAGGAGGTTGTTGCATCCAGCTTGCCCACAAGGGTATAGGATTTTGTGCCGCTTTGGCGGAAGCTTTCATTCTCATGATAGCCGGCTGTCTCCTGACATACCTTGCCTTCATACATTCGCTGTCCTACAGGAAGAGTAAGCGTATCTCCGAGGTTTGCTTCCGGATGGTCGTCAAAATATTGTTTTGAGAGAGCCAGCTCATTGTCTTTTCGGGGAATCCTTCCCTCCAGCAGTATGTTCTTTTCAGGCATGGATTCCCAGTATTCTTTATTGGCGCCCCGGGAGATAATGTAGTTGCGGCGGCCTCTGTCCCCAAGCTGTGCCACTTCCCAGGGACCCTTTACAAGCACGGCGGATACAGAGGCGTAATTGTCTATCTGTTCCAGGTCTCTGCCGTAAGTTGTGTCAAAAAGCTCCCCGTGCCAGTCTCCGTTCTCCAGCTTTGTCAGAGCCAGGGAATCCGTCCACATGGTGTATACAAATCCGCAGAAGCAGGACATCATGGCTGTCATAAGGTAAAGGGCAGCCATAATGGCAATGCTGGTGCGTTTATTTTGCCGGAGGGTATCCCAAACATATTCTCTTACTATTTTCATAAAGTCACCGCCTCATCATGGAGAAGCCTGCCATCCTCAAGCGTAATGATACGATCCGCTTCCAGCGCAGTTTTTTCATCGTGGGTAATCAGCAGAACCGTCTGTCCGTACTGACGGTTGGATAACTTCAGAAGCTCTATGGTCTCCTCCGAATTCTTTCGGTCCAGATTACCGGTAGGTTCATCAGCCAGAAGGATGGCTGGCTGGTAGATAAGGCTTCTGGCGATTGCCGTCCTCTGTTGTTGTCCTCCGGATAGCTCCCGGGGCAGATGGGAGAGACGGTCTGAAAGTCCGAGGGCCTCCGTAATCTGATGAAAACGGTTCATATCAGGCTTTTGCCCGTCCAGAAGAATCGGAAGAAGTATATTCTTCTGAACATTCAGTGTGGGGATTAAGTTGTAAAATTGATATACCAGACCAACTTTTCTTCTGCGAAAGACTGCCAGCTGCTCCATGGAGAGCGTTGAAATATCTGTGTCCTCAATATAAATGTTTCCGCTGGTTGGCCGGTCAACGCCCCCCAGCATATGTAAAAGCGTAGATTTTCCAGAGCCGGAAGTGCCGACAATTGCAGTAAAACTGCCCTTCTCCAGGGACAGGCTGATATCATTCAGTGCAGTTACTTTATTAGAGCCACTGCCATAGGTTTTGGTCAGGTGGCTGCAGCGCAGTATTTCCATAAATAGTCTCCTTTCTGCTGCCATACGGCTGTGCCGCATGCAAGTCCTGAGGGTACATGCTGCTGGTTCCCTCTCGGTTTATTTGATGATACCATGATAGCCGTTTCAGGTGACAATAAAGTGACAAAATCCAGGATTTTATTAATTTCTCTGGAGAAGGGGAACCCCCGGTTAGGGATGGGAGTCTTTTGAAAAAGCCATTTTTCTGCCTCTTTTCTGGAGAAAAAAAGATAAATGAAATATCCCTGGGGGTGGCTTGTGCAGCTGCGGATTCTTGGTTATCCTGTAGAAAATTAAGAGCTTGCCCTTTGGGGTAAGGACAAAGTAAAGGAGTAAGGTATGAAAAAGAGAAGAAAAGCTATTTTAGCTCTCATATGTACAGCAGCTCTGCTGGCAGGATGTTCCGGTTCCGGAGACTCTGGTACAAAAGCAGCAAAGGACCAGCAGAAGGAAACACAGAGCAGTGAAAAAGAAAACACAGACGGCCGTGAGGAAGGGACCAAGGGGGAAGGAAAGACAGAAATTACGGTAGGATTCTCCAACGATACAGACAGCTGGGATCCCTGCAGCGGATTTGGATATGCAGGCTCTCCTCTGTTCAGCACTCTGGTAAAAGTAAACGGAAAAAATCAGCTGGAAAATGACCTGGCTACCGAATACAGTATGAGCGGGGACGGTCTGACCTGGACATTCAAAATCCGCGGCGACGTGAAGTTTACCAACGGCGAAAAGCTGGACGCCTCAGATGTTGCATTTACCTTTAATACTACAAAAGATAAGGCAACTTATGTGGATCTTACCATGCTGGAGAGCTGCAGGGCAGTAGATGAATCTACCGTTGAGTTTAAATTGAACAAACCTTGTGTTACTTTTATCTATACAGTGGCAGGGGCGGGTATCGTGCCAGAGGATACATATTCGGATTCCTTTGGTATGGAACCTATCGGCTCCGGACCCTACAAACTGACCCAGTGGGACAAAGGGCAGCAGTTTATTCTGGAAGCCAATGAAGATTACTATGGGGAACAGCCGAAGATAAAGAAGGCAGTCTTCCTTGTGCAGGAGGAGGATGCCAGATTTGTAGCTGCTCAGGCTGGAGAGGTAGATCTTGCGCTCACCTCGGCAACGCTGGCTGCCACAGAAATCGAAGGGATGAAGGTGGTGTCGGTTGAGTCAGTGGATAACCGGGGAATTACCTTTCCTATGCTGCCCGAAGAGGGAAAGACGACAGAGGATGGATATAAAATTGGCAATAATGTCACTTCGGACCTGGCAATCCGCAAGGCTATGAGTTACGGAATTGACAGAGAACAGATCATCGATGAGGCCCTAAATGGATTTGCAGAACCTGCGTACTCAGAATGTGACGGCCTGCCCTGGTGGAACGAGGAAGATGTCATTGAAACAGATATTGATTATGCAGTGCAGCAGTTGGAGGCAGCCGGCTGGAAGGATACCGACGGAGACGGGATCCGGGAAAAGGGCGATCTTAAGGCAGAATTTAACCTGATGTACTTTGCCGGGGATTCCATGAGACAGGCAGTGGCTATGTCCGTGGCGAATCAGGCAAAGGAGAAGCTGGGAATTGCAATCCATGTGGAAGGGATCAGCGCCGACGATACAGTTAAGAGGATGTTCTCCGAGCCAATGATCATGGGATGGGGGTCAGACAGTCCAATGACTTCTTATATGCTTTTCCACAGCAGCAATGCGGGAAAGACAGACTTTTACAATCCTGAATTTTTCACTAGTGAAGTTGTGGACGGCTATCTGGACAAGGCCATGAACTCCAAAACAATGGAAGAGTCTCTGGAGTGGTGGAAGAAGGCCCAGTGGGACGGCACTACAGGAACTTCTATGAGAGGAGAGGCACCCTGGGCATTCTATGTGAATATGTCTCACCTTTATTACGTAAAAGAAGGACTTGATATAGGAGAACAGAGAATCCATGCTCACGGGGCAGCGTGGCCTCTGATAGCCAACCTTGCTGAGTGGGAATGGAAGGAATAACCAGAATCGGGGACGGGCGGATAACCGGTCCCCTTTTTGGGGCGCCCTGCTGAGGCAGGGACGGTCAGAAGGAGCAGAAGATGAACAGTAAAAGAATAGTAAAAAGCACCGGGCGGTATGCAATTCGCTTTGTGACTTTGCTTATCGCAATCAGCATCATAAGTTTTATCCTGGTAAGCTTGTCTCCGGTGGATCCGGTACAGCAGTATGTGGGCGCTGTACCGAATGTAAGTGAAGAGCAGAGAGAAAAAATTGCCGAATATTGGGGACTCAATGATCCCCCGGTAGAACGCTTCGCAATCTGGGCCAAATCTCTGCTGCACGGAGATTTTGGAACCTCCCTGATCTACCGCAGACCGGTACTTGATATCATTGGGGAAAAATTTGCGGCTTCCCTGGCGCTTATGCTGACCGCCTGGGTGTTTTCCGGTGTACTGGGATTTACCATAGGCTGCATAATGGGAGTTTACAATGGAAAGTGGCCGGACAGGATTCTCAAAAAAGTTTGCCTTACTATGTGCGCCATCCCCACATTTTGGATAGGAATCGTCTTTTTGATGGTGTTTTCTGTTAAATTGGGATGGTTTCCCATGGGAATGAGCGTGCCCAAAGGAGTTCCGGCGGATCAGGTGACTTTGCTCCAGCGCATTCACCACCTGATCCTGCCGGCACTTACCCTGAGCTTCCTGTCTTTTGCAAATGTGGCTCTGCATACCAGAGAGAAATTAGTGGACGTTCTGGAGAGTGACTATGTTCTTTTTGCAAAAGCCAGCGGAGAGTCTCGTTTTAGTATCTGGAAACGGCACGGACTGAGAAACATCCTGCTTCCGGCAGTAACTATGCAGTTTGGCTCCTTTAGTGAGCTGTTCGGCGGTTCTGTGCTGGCAGAAACTGTATTCTCCTATCCGGGTCTGGGAGCGGCAGCTTCGGCTGCGGGAATGGGATCTGACATCCCCCTGCTTCTTGGAATTACGCTATTCAGCGCAGTATTTGTGTTTGTGGGAAATATGCTGGCCAATATCATCTATGGAATTGCAGATCCCCAGATAAGGGAGGGTTATGAACATGAAGAGTAGGACCGGAAGATTTCCTGTAAACAGGAGAACCAGAACCATACTGACCCTGATACTTATTTTTGCCTTTCTTTTTGGTATCTATCTGGCGGGAACTATTATGTCTGATGAGCTGATACAGGCAGATTTTTCCCAAAAAGGCTTAAAGCCCTCCTGGGAGCATCCTTTTGGCACCGATCTGTTAGGAAGAGATATGCTGGTGCGAACCATAAAAGGGCTGTCCATCAGCATTGTGGTGGGCACGGTGGCCTCCTCGGTAAGTGCGGTTATCGCACTGTTTGTAGGGGTGGCCGCAGCAACAGGATCCTCCAGACTGGATCATTTTATCAACTGGCTGATTGACTTGGTTATGGGTATACCTCATACAGTACTGCTCATATTAATATCCTTTGCCTGCGGGAAAGGACTGAGGGGAGTACTGATCGGAGTGGCTGTGACCCACTGGACCGGACTGGCCCGACTCATCAGAAGCGAAGTGCTGCAGATTCGTTCCCAGCAATATATCGAAGTGTCCAGAAGGCTGGGCCATAACAGCAGGTGGATAACCATACATCATATTCTTCCCCATATGATTCCTCAGTTCCTCATCGGATTAATCCTGATGTTTCCCCATGCCATTATGCATGAATCTTCCCTGACTTTTTTGGGATTCGGATTGTCGCCGGAGCAGCCGGCTATAGGAATTATCCTGTCGGAATCTATGAAATATCTGTCCACAGGCATGTGGTGGCTGGCTTTTTTCCCGGGCCTGATGCTGGTCATCGTGGTTTTGCTCTTTGACCGTCTGGGAGAGAACCTGAAAAAAATTGTAGATCCCTACAGTGCACATGAATAGGAGGCAGAGGAATGGAAAAGAAAACAAAGGAAGAGTATGCACATCCTCTTTTAGAGGTGAAAGATCTTTCCGTATCCTTTCACATGTACGATACGGGGCTTGAGCAGTATGATCTGAAGGTAATATCAAACTTGAACATAGATGTGAAGCAGGGAGAAATTGTGGCGGTAGCAGGATCCAGCGGATCGGGGAAGAGTCTGCTGGCCCATGCGGTGATGGGACTGCTGCCGGACAATGCCGCCACGACAGGAGAGATGTATTATAAAGGTATGCCTCTGATACAGAAGGAGAAGGAACAGCTGAGAGGAAGGGAAATCGCGCTTGTACCCCAGTCAGTTGCCTACCTGGATCCCTCTATGAGAGTAGGGACACAGGTACTGGGAGAAAAGCCAGACCAGAGAAAGCGAAAAGATCAAAAAGAGGTATTCTCCAGGCTGCATCTGGAAGAACATGTGGAGCGGCTCTATCCCTTTCAGCTGTCAGGAGGCATGGCCAGAAGAGTTCTGGTCTCAACGGCACTGATCAGCGGTGCGGAATTGATTATCGCGGATGAACCTACCCCGGGACTGGATCTGGAGATGGCAGTGGAGGCATTAACCTGTTTCCGCGAAATGGCAGACGAAGGCAAAGCAGTGGTCCTGATTACTCATGATATTGATTTGGCATTCCATGTGGCAGACCGTGTGGCTGTCTTTTATGCCGGGACGACGGTTGAGATTGCCCCCTCAGAAGACTTCAGGGAAGGCCCGGAGGCTCTCCGGCATCCCTATTCCCAGGCTCTGTGGAGGGCACTGCCCCAGAACGGTTTCGTCCCGATCCCTGGGTTTCAGCCATATGCGAAGGCACTGCCTAAGGGGTGCTTATTCGCGCCCAGATGTCCGAACCATACAGAAGAGTGTGAAAAACCAATACCCATGCGACAATTGCGTGGGGGAACAGTGAGGTGTATCCATGCGACTTGAAGCAAAAAATGTCAGCTTCCGGTATAATGAGCGATCCCCGTGGATTCTGGAGGATGTGACAGTGATGGTAGAAGAAGGGGAGCGTGTGGGTCTGATTGGCCCCAGCGGTTATGGGAAAAGTACCCTTCTTCGGCTGATGGGAGGATATTTGAAACCAGCTTCCGGAGAGATTCTTCTGGACGGGAAACCGTTGGAAAAAAGAGGGGTCAGCCCGGTACAGCTGATTTATCAGCATCCGGAAAAAGCAATTAATCCCAGGTGGAAGATGAAAAAAGTTCTGGAAGAATCCGGCATGTTCCGGGAGGAAGTGATGGATGCCCTGGGCGTTGAGAAGGACTGGCTGGGGAGATATCCCAGGGAGCTGTCCGGAGGAGAACTTCAGAGATTCTGTGTGGCCAGATCCCTGTTTCAGGGAACACGCTTCCTGCTGGCGGACGAAATGAGTACGATGCTGGATGTGATTACACAGGCCCAGATATGGAATCTGATGGTAAAGGAAGTGCAGGAGAGGAATATAGGGCTTTTAATGGTAACACACAACAAGGCCCTTGCAAAGCAGGTATGTACCAGGTGTATTGATCTGCGGGAGCAAGGGGGACGGTGAGAGGAAAGTTCCAGGATGAGGGAGGTTTTTGGCAGTTTATCCAAAACATCAAGAGGATAAGTGTACAACTCTCGACCTTCCCCACCCTTTTTCCGTGAATGTGAAGTGAGTCTCTGCCAGGATATAGAAGGGAGCACCGGGGAGACAGGGCCAGGCCAGGGGCCGGGCCCTGTCTCCCCGGTGCTCCCTTCTATATCCGTCCGTCTGCAACGCCTCGCTCGCCGACTATATAACCCCGAACTTCACATACACAAAACTATAATTTACTTTTATATTGCATCCCCCACAACACCATAGAATCCAATATTGGCTTTAAACTATACCCAGTTTCAGTCAGAGAATATTCTACCTTTGGAGGGACTTCCGGATAGACTTTGCGGGAGACGAGGCCGGCGGCTTCCATAGCCCGCAGATGGCTGGTCAGGACTTTTTGGGTGATGCCTGTGACGGAACGCATCAGCTCACTGAAACGCTTTGTGCCCGTGAGGAGATCGCGGATGATAAGGACTTTCCACTTGTCTCCGATGAGCTGCAGTGTAATTTCAACAGGGCATTCTGGTATTTTTTTCATGTTATCCATAGAAAAACCTCCATAGTATCTAATTATATGTAGTGCCTTTTTTGAGCGTTTGTTTATATTATATACAGGATGGAGAATAAAAGGCAAGAGAGGAGACAGAGAAAAAACTTGACATTTAAATCTTACAAGTGTAATATTTAAATGCAACAGACTACACAGGGAGTATTTAACAATAGTAAGAAAGGCAGAACTATGGGGAACGGGACAGAGAGGAAGACGAGAAAAAAAAGAAGGAAGGCCGCAGTAATCGTGCTGGGAATATGCGGAGCGGCCGCAGTGTCCGCCGGGGTGTTTCTGCGGACTTTTCCTGGATTTTACGAAAAGCCGGAGGAACTTCTGGTTCACTATATGGAGTGTATAGAACAAAAGGACTACAAGGGTATGTATGCTATGTTAAGCGATGAGAGCAGGACTGCATATACGGAGGAAGCATTTATCCTGCGCAATCAGAACATTTATGAGGGGATAGAGACTTCTGAGGTCAGCACAGAGGTTTTGGAGATAAAAAAACATAAGTCTCAGGTAACAGTATCTTATCAACAGACAATCAAAGGAGTAGCGGGAGAATTTTTCTTTGAAAATGAGGCAGCATTTGTAAAGGAGAAGGGGTACGCCCTTCGGTGGGACGATCATGTGATATTTCCCGGCCTGGAGAAGGAGGATAAGGTACAGGTTTCTGTCCAGGAAGCAGCAAGGGGAGAGATTCAGGACAGAAACGGTGTGGTACTGGCAGGTCAGGGGCTGTCAACGTCAGTGGGACTGGTTCCGGGAAAGATGAGAGAGGATACTGCCGGGGACCTGGAAAAAATGGCCGGGCTTTTGGGAACATCTGCAGATGCGATTCAAACCAGGCTGGATGCGAAATGGGTGAGGGAGGATACTTTTGTGCCCATCGCCACATTGCCGAAGATTTCAGAGCTGGATACTTTAACTTATGAGCCAGAGGAAGAGACACAGCAGAACCAGGCGCTGCAGGATGCGCTTCTGGAAATACCGGGGGTTATGCTATCTGATGTAGAGACAAGGATTTACCCTCTGAATAAGAGCGCTTCCCATCTGACCGGATATGTTCAGAAGGTGACTGCTGAGGATTTGGAGAAACATGAGGGGGAAGGATATGGGACAAATAGTGTAATCGGGAGAAGCGGTATTGAGAGTCTCTATGAAAAAGAGCTGAAAGGCAGAGACGGATATGAGATTGAGATTATAGATCAAGACGGAAACAAAAAAGAAACGCTGGCATTCTCTGCCAAAGAGGACGGGAAGAATATTCAGCTGACCATTGACGCAGAACTTCAGCAGAGTCTTTATGAGGAGTTCCGAGAGGAAAAAAGCTGCTCTGTGGCTATGAATCCATATACAGGGGAGGTTTTGGCTCTTGTAAGCACACCGTCTTTTGACAGCAATGATTTTATCAGAGGGTTTTCAGAGGCGAGATGGTCAGAACTGAATGAGGATAAGTCTACGCCTCTGGTTAACCGCTATCGCCAGACACTGGTACCGGGCTCCTCTTTTAAGCCCATAACGGCAGCTATTGGGCTGGCGGCAGGGGCAATTGACCCGAATGAGGATTATGGAAGTGAGGGAACAAGCTGGCAGAAAGACAAAAGCTGGGGGGACTATTTTGTGACTACCCTTCATGCCTGTGAACCAGCGACCCTGGAAAATGCGCTGATCTGTTCAGACAATATCTATTTTGCAAAGGCGGCTCTCAGAATAGGAGCACAACCCCTGCAGGAGGCCCTGGATAAACTGGGCTTTGGCCGGGAGATTCCTTTTGAGATCCCCATGGGAATATCGCAGTATTCTAACAGCAAAGAAATTGACTCCGAAGTAATGCTGGCAGACAGCGGCTATGGGCAGGGACAGATTCTGGTAAATCCCCTGCACCTGGCGGTTTTGTATACAGCTTTTGTAAATGACGGTAGTGTAGTAAAGCCTTATCTGCAGTATAGGGAGACACCCGAGGCAGAATACTGGATTCCTGGTGCGTTTACTCCGGAAATTGCAGAACAGGTAAAAAAGGGGATGGAAAAAGTGATCAATACGCCGGAGGGAACCGGATATGCTGCCCACAGAGAGAATGTAGTTCTGGCAGGAAAGACAGGCACAGCGGAGATTAAGGCTTCCAAAGAGGACAGCGGGGGTACAGAACTTGGATGGTTTGGAGTCTTTACGGCGGATCCCAATGAGAAAAAACCTCTTTTGCTGCTGAACATGACAGAGGATGTAAAGGACAGGGGCGGGAGCGGCTGTGTAGTGGAACATGTAAACCACATGTTAGAACAGTACTTTTCAGAGCAATAAAAGGGAGCCGGTGTATGGGATTTAGAAGAAGTCACACCAACTATTTATCTGTCTTACGGTTCAGCAAGTCTTTCAGTTTTTGAATCTCATCCGGGGAAAGGCGTTCTTTTTCCAGAAAATTGGTAATCATAGAAGTGAGATTTCCATCGTAATACCGGTTCAAAAAAGTGCTGTTTTCATAATCCAGATATTCATCTTCACGCACTAATGGAGTATAGACAAAAACACGTCCTTCCTTTTCATAGGTGAGCGCACCCTTATTTACCAGACGTTTGATTAACGTCTGAATGGTCTTAGGACTCCAGGCCGTTGTCTTAACGAGAAATTCTGTGATCTCGTTTGTGCTGACGGGAGCCTTTTTCCAGACAACTTTCATAATCTCATATTCTGCCTCTGTAATCTGAGGTAATTTCTTCATACTTAAATCCTCCTAAATAGAATGCTAACATAAATGATGTACCTGCATACTCACCCAGAGCAGGCATGTGTCTGAGAAGCGTTCAGGATAAACGCCTTATGACAGGATATCCAGTGATTTTAAAATATCCAGGCTGATCTGGGCTGCATGCGAACCGTCGGCATTTGAGTCAGCCTGAAGGTTTGCAGCAAAGAAATAGGTGTTATTGTCCGTCTCTGCATAACCTATAAACCATCCGTTTTTGTTCTCACCCTCAATATTTCCAGTGCCAGTCTTACCGTACAGCCGATACCCATCCTCTGCAGTGATAAATATGGAATCTTTTACAGCCTGTATGTTTTTCTGAGAAAATTTGAAATTGTTCTTATAAAAATCAACCAGCAGTTCTACCTGTTCAGCGGGAGATATTTTTAAGGAGGATTCCAGCCAGTATTGGGTCATTCCTCCGGAGATATCCTGATTTCCGTAGCTAATTTGTTTCAGATACCTTCCCACGTTATCCGCACAAAGTTCTGCATCCAATTTCTGAAAGTACCAGTTGACCGAATTCTTCATTGCAGAATCCAAATCCTGATCCCGGTTCCAGGACTCAAAGGGATAGGCAGAGCCATCCCAGGACAGGCCGGAGGACTGGGGGGTAATGATCCCACTTTCCAGGGCGAAAAGAGCGGTATAAATTTTATAGGTAGAATCAGGAGAATATCTGGCAGCGGCACCTTCTTTATTATAGATATCCCATCGATCTTCGCTCATATCATACAGCACAAAGCTGCCCTGGTATCCCTGAAAATAGGAATCTGCTTCCAAATTACTGACCTTGGAGGAAGGGACGGGATAAGGTTCTGGGGAAGCACCTGCTGACAGGACAGGTGCACTGCTCAGGACCATAATACCTGTCAGAAGAAGGACCAGGATACTTTTAACTTTGGAGACAGGTGATTCTCTGCGATAACTGAGAATTCCAAGAATACGCTTTTCAAGCTGTCTTTTTGGCCCTCCCATACCGGTAGCAGCAGTGAATGCCTCCTCTGAAAAGCTGCCTGCAAATTTGAGCAGAGTCATTCCATATTCTCTGCGGCTGCCTTCATCCAATATCTGCAGCACCTGGGAATCGCAGGCAAGCTCTCTGTCATCCCGCATCCGTCTGAGAGCATACCATACGGCAGGGTGAAACCAGTATACAATCTGAACCAGACATAACACCAGATTCATGCCCAGGTCCTTTCTTTTCAGATGCTGGAGTTCGTGCAGCAGGATGTACCGGATGTCATTCTTATCTGTATGGGATAATAAATGAATAGGAAGAATAATCCTGGGGTGAAAGAATCCTGCGGATATGGGTGAGCGCAGAAAGGCACTGCTGAAGAGCGGGATTTCCCGTTTCATCCGGCTTTCTCTGACGCATTGCCGGTAAATACCCCGTACCTGTACATTTTGTATGGGAAGGGCGGCACTGAGGCGGCGGTATAATCTTACGTTAGAGCGCAGAGTGTACCAGCACATAACCCCCATTCCCAGAACCCACAGGATTACAAGAATACTGCCCGGGCGGAAGACATCTGATTGCTTCACAGGAAGCGCGTAATCTCCTAAAAGAAGGGCGTCTCCATTTTGAACGGTAACTGTGCCAGGGGCAGTAAAATTGCCTATTTTGGCGGTCTTATGTCCGGATATCAAGGAATAGACAGAAAAACCGGTATTTTTAGCGGGCAGAAAAGGCAGAACTAACAGCAGTAAAAACAGGAACCAGAGCTGATACTGGCGGCTGGCCGACATGTGTCTTTGAAAAAGTTTTTTTACTGCCAGAATGGCAGCTATTATAACAGTAAGAAACAGATTACTGAGTATAAACCGTAAACCAAACTCGTTCATGAAAAGACCCTCCTTCAGAGCTGGGTAAGTCTTACATATGTAATAAATATAAGATAATTATAAGATGGGGGAGAAGGGAAGTCAAGAGTCAGTGTTATGCCAAAAGAGAGCCGGATTGCTCCAGGCCCTCTTTTGGCAGATTCCTTAAAATACCCATTAGACAGCTTTCCCTATAAGGATTTCCGAACCATATCTGCATATTGTGGTGTTCCCAGGCCGTACCCGCCTGCTACTTCCATGATATGTCCGGTAATATAGGAGGAGTCATCGCTGGCAAAGAAAAGTGCTGCATTGGCCATATCTTCAGGCTTGCCCATGCGGTTCAGGGGAACATGAGACAGGAAGGATGCCACAAAGGATTCCGGCATGGAATTCAGTGCGGCGTCGGTAGCTGTCAGGCCGGGAAGAACGGCATTGCAGCGGATGTTATCCCGGGCATACTGCAGGGCAATCTGCTGTGTAATATTGTTAACCGCAGCCTTGGATACCCCATAGCCGATTCTGGTGATATCCGGGATAGACCCTCCGACGGAGGATATATTTACGATACTTCCCTGGCCGTTTTCTATCATATGGGGAATTACCAGCTTGGAGATTCGGTACACACTTCCAAGATTCAGATGCAGAAGATCAAAAAAAGCTTTTTCGGAACTGTGAATCAGATCCAAATCCTCAGAGGGACGGCCGACGCCGAAATTATTAATCAGAATATCCAGTCTGCCGCTCTGGTCCAACACCTCATCCACCATAGAAGCGTAGCTCTCCTCTTTAGTGGCTTCAAAATATACTGGGGCCATATCAAACCCTTTTTCTTTATATTCATCACAAATTTTCTGAGTATCCTCCATTCTGCGGACACCCATATATACCCTGGCTCCTTCCTCTGCTAATTTTAACGCACAGGCCAGGCCGATGCCCTTTGTTGCAGAGGTTACAAGAGCTGTTTTGTTTTGGAGTTTTTTCATGTTTTACCACCTTCATTTTATAATGTTACAGTTAGTTTTATCGGATGTACGCAAAATATACACTCCGTTTTTTGCATAAAGCAGCCATGTACGCAGATACTAAAACAGAATAAATCAGGAGGTGAAATTATGGCGTTAATTGGAAGAAAATTAGAGGATTTTGCGGTGCAGTCCTATCAGAACGGAGAGTTCAAAGAAGTAACCTTAAACTGTATAGAGGGTCACTGGTCGGTATTTGTATTTTATCCGGCAGATTTTACATTTGTATGCCCTACCGAGTTGGGGGATCTGGCTGACAATTATGAGAAGTTTAAGGAAATTGACTGCGAGATCTATTCTGTGTCTACAGACACTCATTTCGTCCACAAAGCATGGGCAGATACTTCAGATACCATCAGAAAGATCCAGTACCCGATGCTGGCGGACCCTACCGGAAAACTGGCCCGCATGTTTGAAGTACTGATAGAAGAGGAGGGACTTGCTCTTCGCGGAACCTTTATTGTGAATCCGGAAGGAGTCATAAAGGCGTATGAAGTAAACGATAACAGCATCGGAAGAGATGCGGAAGAACTTCTGCGCAAGGTACAGGCTGCACAGTTTGTAGCAGTTCACGGCGACCAGGTATGTCCGGCAAAATGGAAGCCAGGGGAGGAAACACTTTCTCCAAGTCTTGATTTAATCGGAAAATTATAAGAATCTGCCGCAGGGACCTGCAGCTGGTCCCCATGCGGCATTTTTGAGTACGGTCAGGAAAGGAATTTTAAATATGGAAAATGATATATATGATCTGCTGATTCTGGGAGGGGGCTGTGCCGGTCTGACTGCGGGAATCTACGCGGGCCGTGCAAAGCTAAAGGCTGCTGTTGTGGAAAAACAGGGAGCCGGCGGTCAGGCGGCAATTACAGATGAGATCGCGAATTATCCGGGCTTTAAAAAAATATCCGGGACCGAACTGGCAGAAAGAATGCTGGAGCAGGCTACTTCCTTTGGAACAGAATTTATCCAGCAGGATGTAGTGAACCTGAAGCTTACCCAGGAGATTAAAGAGGTAGAGACAAGCTCCGGGGTTTTAAGAAGCCGGGCTGTTATACTGGCCACAGGCGCAGAGCCTAAAAAACTGGGGTTTCAGGGGGAAGAGGAGTTTAGGGGCAGAGGAATCGGGTACTGTGCTACCTGTGATGGCTTTTTCTTTGAGGGAAAAGATATTTTTGTAATCGGCGGCGGCTACAGTGCGGCTGAAGAGGCTCTCTACCTTACCCGGTTTGGGAAAAAAGTGACTGTTGTGGTGAGAAAAGGCGCTTTTAAGTGCGCAAAATCCATCTCTGACAAAGTGCTTTCCCATCCGAAGATTGAAGTTATGTTTCATACGGAGATTGCAGAGGCATACGGGGATACTGTGCTCAGAGGGGCTGTATTTAAAAATAATCAGACGGGAGAGAGCTTTGAGTACAAAGCTGCGAAGGAGGATGAAACCTTCGGCATCTTTGTCTTTATCGGTTATCAGCCTTCCACAGAGTTGTATCAGGGACAGGTTGCATTAGATGAGGCAGGGCATGTGATAACCAATGAACGGATGGAGACAAATCTTTCCGGCGTCTATGCTGCGGGGGATCTCAGGCCAAAGCTTCTTAGGCAGCTGGTGACAGCTACCTCTGACGGGGCGATTGCGGCAACACAGGTAGAAAAGTACATCACAGAATACAAGGAAAGGCACGGCATTCGGGAGGAAAAAAGCCGGGATGTGTCAGAGCAGAAAGAGGCGGACCCTGTAGATGAGCCTGCTATTATCTCACAGGAATTGCGTTCTCAGGTACAGACGGTGTTTGACAAACTGGAGAGAGAGACTTACCTGGCAGTTATCCTGGATGACAGCAAAAAGTCGGAAGAGCTTAGAAAATTTTGTGAAGAGGTATGCAGTATAGGCAATAAGATTCATATGGAAATCCTGCGCAAGGGGGAGGATAAAGAATTGGAAGCAGAAGTAAATGCTGAGAACTTCCCTATGATTGCGCTTCTGAAAGAAACAAAAGAATACAGCGGGGTTAAGTTTGCCGGAATCCCGGCGGGCCACGAGTTTAATTCCTTCGTGCTGGCTGTCTATAATCTGTCAGGTCCTGGCCAGGGAGTGGAAGAGTCTGTGCAAAACCGGGTGATGGCTGTCCAAAGGAAGGTAAAGCTGCAGATCGCAATCTCTTTGTCCTGTCATTTCTGTCCGGAGACCGTAATAGCCGCACAGCATCTGGCTGTCTTAAACCCGCAGATAGAGGCAGAAATGATAGATATCAGTATGTTCCCCCAGCTGAAAAAAACGTACAGCCTTATGAGTGTACCGGCGTTGATTATAGATGAAAAACAGACCGTATTCGGGGCACTCTCCATGGAACAGATTCTGGAGCAGATAGAAAAGGAAGGGTAGCTATGACTGAAAGAAGATGGCATTATGCGTGGAATATACTGCTGGGAGTAATACTAATACGGGGATTTGCGGGGGGCGGAATCAATATGACCTCAGGTCTCTTCCTCCTGCCGGTATCCCGGGAAATTGGGGTTGGAATAGGAAGTCTCTCCCTCTACATGAGCATCTCCTCCGTAGTGCTGGTACTTTTTCTTCCCCTTGCGGGAAAGCTTATCAACAAGTACGATATCCGGATAGTGACGCTGGCCGGGGCTGCACTGCAGGCTGTTTCATTTGCGGCCTGCGGGTTTTTAAATAAGGTATACGGATGGTATCTTCTTGCGGTTCCCCAGGCCATAGGGGCGGCCATAGTGGTAAATCTTCTGGGGCCGATTCTGATTAACCGGTGGTTTTCCAGAAATGTAGGCCTTATGCTCGGCATCCAGATGGCCTGCGTCAGTCTATTTGGAGCTGTCCTTCAGCCGGTCACCTCTGCTGTCATAGCCGGAAGCGGATGGAGAACTGCTTATATCATGGTTGGAGGGGTTACATTTGCCGTTATTTTATTGTCGTCATTAATACTTCTGCGCAATTCGCCCAAAGACAGCGGTATGCTGCCCTATGGAGCAGAAGAAAAAAAGACGGCGGCAGACAAAGGAAAACCCAAACAGCAGCTAGAGATAGAGGAGAAGACAGCCTTAAAATCCATATCTTTTTATCTGTTGCTGATATTTATGATTGCGATTACAGGAGTGGGGGTATTTGTTCAGCATATTCCCACCTACGGACAGCTGCTGGGTTACTCCGCCCAGAGTACAGGGATGGCGCTGGCCTTTGCCTCTGTTGGAAGCTCCATCGGATCCGTGGCCATAGGCATGATCAGTGACCGCATCGGCAGTCTGAAAACCTGCTATGGTATCATTGTGATCGGACTTTTGGCGGCAGCAGGCTTTCTTTTCGCATCTCACAGCTTTATGATCTTTGGACTAGCGACCTTTCTGCACGGCCTGGTCAGCTCCGGCGTTATGGTGCTGGCGCCTATCTTGACCCTTACCTTTTATGGACAGAAGGATTATGAGCAGATATATGCCAAGGTTTCCATGGGAGCTCCTCTGGCATCTATCCTCCTGATTCCAGCCTACGGGTTTATCTATGATTTTATGAATGATTACCGTCCGGTTTTATTTGGCATTATCATTCTGCTGCTGATATCTGCGTTCTGTATTGCTGCAGGCTGGAAAAACCGGTGTACCATAGACGGCTGTCCTACCTGGAAGACCAGAAAATAGCAATAGCACCAAAGAGAAAACCCGGAAAACCAATCAGTTGGTTTTCCGGGTTTCCGGGTTTATTTCCATTCATTAATAATCTGTATGATCTGGGCTTCATAATCCCCGTAGAGATCTTCGCTGTAGCCGCCGTTTCTCACATTGGTCTCAGCCCCCCAGGCCTCGTCCTGGAATTCCCAGACATGATAGGCAATTCCCCGGTATTCAAAGTCAATGCTGCCGCAGCCGTCTTCTTCCACATAGGAGTAGGGCTGCTGCCGTTCTTTCAGCAGTGCCTGTATCTGTTCAAGACGCATATAGGTCTCTCCTCCCTTTTTTCTGCCTTACAGCACCAGAGAAGGCGCAGCATATACCCTGCCTGCAAGCTCCTGGTCCAGCATATAGAGACTTTTTGGATCCGAACCAAAGAGCTCCATTTTTTTGATCAAATCATTCGCGTTTGTTTCCTCTTCCCCCTGCTCTTTGACAAACCAGTCTAAAAACTGCATGGTCCGGAAATCCTTTACACTATAAGCGGCATCGTAGATGTTGTGAATCAGGCCGGTGACATACTGCTCATGGGCCAATCCCTCCTTCAGGGCATCCATATTTCCACCGAGACCAGAAGAAGGCTTTTCAATTGCCTCAAACGTGACGGGTACATCATTATTTTGCATATATTGTATAAATAACATAGCATGATCCCGCTCTTCCTGTGCCTGTACCTGGTACCAGTTGGCAAAGCCGTTCAGACCCTGCTCCACATAAAAATTAGCAAAGTGGAGATAGAGATAAGCGGAATAAAACTCTTTATTAACCTGTGTATTTAAAAGTTCAGCTACTTTTTTATTTAACATAATCATTTCTCCTTTCAGTTCTAAGCTTGTCTACAGTATAGTACAGATGTTCTGTAAAATCAATAAGTTACCGGAAAGTTCCTTTTATCAGCAGGGCTTATAAAAGGATTAGCAGAAATAAATACTGATAACAATAGAAAATATTGATAAAAATAACAAAATATGGTATTATATTACAAATAGTTTTATAACAACCGTATAAAAGGACGAAAAACCTATTTAAATTTTAGATTTAAAGGTTTTTCGTCCTTTTTTGATATATAGAAATCTGCAGAAACAGATTTCGGTATTATCATAAGTGCTGCAGTTCAGAGTTGCGGAAGAACTGACTGGATGTGGGACAGGCGGTGCTTGTTGCGGTAAGTATCTGGCAAATGGTGATAGGATAAGGAGGATGAACAGATGAATGCAAAGGAGTATCTGGAAATCTGTTCCAGGAGCTATACTGGAACAAAGGTAACAAAGAATGAGTGGGACATGGACTATCTGATAGACGAAGTCCGGGAATTAGTAGAGGAGTACAGCTTCAGCTGGGACAAAGAGGTTCTCATTCCCCAGGATGACCGCCTCTTGGAGGATATGCTGGCGGCTGCTAAAGCCCTGATTTTGAAAATCGGTGTCTACAATATGTCCACAGGCCGTATTATCACATTTACGGAGGAAGAGATTGAGCAGGGCATTAAGAACATGAAACAGGAGCTGGTGATGGGAGAAGGCAAAGACGCGTATACTCTTGTAGCCAGAGGCATAGAAGACAGAAGAGAACCGGCTGTCTGGGCCGGCAATCCGGGATGCCCTACGCCGGAACGTATGTATTATGCCAATGTGTTAAGCTCTGCCCAGGAACCAGTGGTCGATTTGCTGACCTGCGGATCTCTGGTAGATGTGGACGGCCATACTGTGAAAAGCGGGGATCCCACGGAAGTGATTGCCGTGAGGCGGGAACTTCAGTATCTCCACAAGGCTCTGGAAGCTGTGGGAAGGCCTGGTATGGGGCTTTTGGCGGCTGAGAGTGCGGTTACAGAAATGGGGGATCTGAGTGCCTCCTATGAGCGCTGCCTGCGTCCATGCGACTCCCATCTGGTGGCGATGTTTAACGAACTGATTATTGACAACGGGAATCTGATACGTGCTGCCAACTCCCTTGATTATGGAATGAAAAATGCCTCTCTGGCCTGCACTATGGTGGGAGGCCTGGCGGGAGATGCTCCGGGTGCCACTCTTGTAATGACAGCATCTATCCTGGCAGCTAATATTTTGTGCCTGGCAGACTATCACCTCTGTCATCCCATCCATATCAAAGAAGTGGCCACCACGGCCAGGGGATGCCTGTGGCTTCAGGCAGTACTCTGCCAGATCTTTGCAAAATGTGCTCCCGCCATTATTGTATGTGATCTGTGGCCCAGCAGCGGCGCGCTCACCAAAGAGCTTCTCTATGAAGTGGCGGCGAATTCTATTGTTGTAACCGTATGCGGCGGACACCTGGAAGGGCTTGGATCTGCAAACGGAAGAGAGCCCAACGGCACAGGGCTTGAAGTAAGGTTGATGGGCGAGGTAGGCAAAGCTGTGGCAAGACAGGGAATGACCCGGGCGCAGGCAAATGAGATCGTGTTAAAGCTTCTGGGAAAATATGAGCATATATTCCAGATGGAGGATAAGAATAAAGGAAAACGCTTTGACGAGGCGTACGACATGGAGACAGTAACTCCAATTCCTGAGTGGGAAGCTATGTATGTGGAAGTGAAAGAGGAGCTGAGAACCATGGGAATCTGTTTTTAGCCACAGCAGGAGAAAGGATGGGAAAAAGTGAATCAGACAAAACTTACGGTACCTTTTTTTAAACGCGGGGATTTGGGCGGTATCACATATATTGTGACCAATAACATTGTGAACTATCTCATTGTAATTGCCACTCTGTCAGGGGTTCTTAAGTGGCCGGATGAAATTGTGTATGGCCGGGTGATACCGGGAATGTCCATCGGACTGCTTCTGGGAGGATTGTATTACTGTTATATGGGATACAAGCTGTCTAAAAAAGAAGGGCGCAGTGATGTAACAGCGCTGCCTTCCGGTGTTTCCACTCCCGCTATGTTTGTAATGCTCTACGGGGTAATCACCCCTCTTCACTATGCGCTGGGGGATCCACAGCTTGCCTGGTCCGCTGCAGTGGCGGCCTGTTTTATCGGCGGGTTTGTTGAATTCTGCGGCGGCATCATCGGCCCCTGGATCAAGAAAAAAGTGCCGAGAGCAGCTCTTCTCGGCACTGTGGCCGGGATCGGGTTTATCTGGATGGCAACCCAGGGTGTGTTTGACGTGTTTCGGGATCCTGTGGTGGGGCTGCCTATTTTTATAGTAGCCATGTTCGGTGTATTTGGAGGATATCTCTTTCCAAAAAAAATTCCTCCTCTGGTGGTGGCAATTGTGGGAGGCATTATCTATGCACTTTGCCTGGGGCGGACACACTTCGACTTTTCCGGAATAGGTTTTTATTTTCCGAATCCGGTTACTACAGTGCAGGCGCTTGTCAGCGGATTTGCTGTTGTAGCTCCCTACCTTACAATTATTATCCCCATTGAAATCTATAATTTTATAGAGACGATGGACAATGTGGAGGCTGCCAATGCAGCGGGAGACAATTACAGTGTCCGGGAAGCACAGTTTGCTGACGGCATATGTACCATGTTTTCTGCTTTATTTGGAGGCGTAGTTCCCAACACTGTGTGGCTGGGGCATGCGGGACTTAAGAAATCAGAGGCAGGAATCGGTTATTCGGCAGTCTCGGGCATCGTATTCGGGCTGGCCGGCATTTTTGGACTGTTTACATTCCTGAATAATCTGGTGCCGCCTGCTGTTTGTGCTATTACATATATCTGGTGTGCCATTGTTATGGTATCCCAGGCGTTCAAGGATACGCCGGTGAGGCACTATGCAGCAGTGGGGATAGCAATGGTGCCCCCGGTTGCTGATTATCTGTTTACACAGATTACAGGTGCGGTAAGCCTTACAGGAACTTATACAGAAACAATGGCCAACGGGCTTTCCGGATACGCTCCGGAAATTAATCAACAGCTGGTCGATGCCGGGGTTATGTGGAACGGAGTGCCGGCGGTAAAGTCAGGGGCAATTATCATAGGGATTCTTCTGGGCACAATGACCGTGTTTATTATTGAGAAAAAGCTAAATGCAGTGGGAATCACCTGTCTGGTGGGTGCTTTGCTGTCTGCCTTTGGATTTATCCACAGCGCTGAGCTGGGGCTGCATCTCACCTCTCCCTTTGCTCTGGCTTATCTGGTGATGGCGGTAATCTGTTTTATCCTGAATCTGGGAAAAGGCAAATGGTTTGACGCGCCGGATGACTTTGATTATGTATGATGAAACAGGAGGCAGCTGGTTTGAACCAGCTGCCTCCTGCAATGGAAGTATGATCTTCACTTGATATGTCTTTTTATAGCCTCAAAACTTTCTTTACTGATCACATGCTCTATTCTGCAGGCGTCCTCTGCAGCAATCTTGTCATCCACCCCAAGACGGACCAGCCAGTTTGTTAACAGTTCATGGCGCTCAAAGATCATCTCAGCGATCTCTTGTCCCGATTCCGTCAGGGTGATATACCCCTCTTTTGACATGACGATATGTTCTTTTTGACGAAGGTTTTTCATAGCCACGCTGACACTTGACTTTTTAAATCCTAATTCTTCCGCAATATCTACGGAGCGGACAACGGGATGTGACTTGCTTAGGACAAGTATAGTTTCCAAATAATTTTCAGCAGATTCATTCACATGCATGGTATTCCCACCTTAATTCCATAATATTCACTGTTTGTATGTCAGATTCAATTAGTATAACATATCCGGCACGCAACAGCAAACAAAAGGTAATTGAGAAAAAGTATCAATAAGGTTCTTGACAATAATTGGATGTTAGAATATACTAACTACAGAAATGAAAACTATTATCAATTTCAATCTTTAAGAAAGTAGAGGGGATATGATGCCGTTAACAATGGTAAAAGCCGGAGAACCTAACGTAATCCGTAAGGTTGGAGGAAAAGAAGAGACAAGAAGATTCTTGGAAAATCTGGGTTTTATAACAGGCAGCATTGTTACTGTAGTCTCAGAGATTGGCGGTAATATGATTGTGAATGTTAAGGAGTCCCGTGTGGCTATCGGAAAAGATATGGCCAACAAAATTATGGTAGGATAAAGAAGGAGAGACAAGAATGACACTGAAAGAAATTCCCTGTGGGAAAAGCGTAAAAGTGACTAAAGTAGCCGGGGAGGGTCCGGTAAAACGAAGAATTATGGATATGGGGATTACCAAAGGTACGGAGGTTTTTGTACGCAAGGTAGCACCTCTGGGAGATCCGGTAGAAATCACAGTGAGAGGATATGAACTGTCCGTGCGGAAAGCAGATGCTGAAATGATACAGGTGGAATGATTTTTGCCCAATGGTTAGTTTGAACTAATTAAAGATAGTTTGAACGAATTATAATTAGTGTGTACAGACATTACAATATACAACAGATAAAGCAAAAAGAATTGCCATTTTGGCAGAAAAGAGGTAGAACATGTCAATTAAAATTGCGTTAGCAGGGAATCCTAACAGCGGAAAGACTACATTATTTAATGCGCTTACAGGTTCCAACCAGTTTGTAGGAAACTGGCCCGGGGTTACCGTAGAAAAGAAGGAAGGAAAATTAAAAGGTCATAAAGATGTTATTATCATGGACCTGCCGGGGATTTATTCCCTTTCCCCATATACACTGGAGGAAGTGGTGGCCAGAAACTATCTGATCAGTGAGCGGCCGGATGCCATCCTGAATATTGTAGACGGGACGAATATTGAGAGAAACCTGTACTTGTCCACACAGCTGATGGAACTGGGAATCCCGGTAGTGATGGCTGTCAATATGATGGACGTAGTAGAAAAGTCAGGTGACAAGATACATATCGGAAAACTAAGCCAGAAGCTGGGATGTGAAGTTGTTGAGATCTCAGCGCTGAAAGGAAACGGTGTCCAGAAGGCTGCTGAAAAAGCCATTGCCGCAGCAGGCAAAAAGGAGGGAACCCCTCCAGTGCATAAGTTTGCACCCGGGGTGGAACAGATCCTGGAAGCAGTAGAAGATAAACTTGATGGCACAGTTCCTCAGGAACAGAGAAGATTTTTCGCTGTCAAGCTGCTGGAAAAGGATGATAAGATTCAATCCCAGATGAAGCATGCACCTGATGTTTCAGAGGAGATCCGGCAGATAGAAGAAGAGATGGACGATGACACAGAGAGTATTATTACCAACGAGCGGTATGAGTACATTGGTTCCATTATCAGCCAGTGTTATAAGAAGCACAGCAAAGAGAAACTTACCACATCGGATAAGATTGACAGGATTGTTACAAACCGGTTCCTGGCACTGCCCATTTTCGCGGTGGTAATGCTTATTGTATATTCCATCTCGGTGACTACAGTGGGAACCTGGGCCACTGACTGGGCGAATGAAGGAGTATTTGGAGACGGCTGGAGCTTATTTGGACTTGAGATACCGGGCATTCCCGTACTGATCGAGTCTGCTCTTACTGCGGTTGGCTGCGCTGCCTGGCTTCAGGGGCTGATTTTGGATGGCATTGTGGCCGGTGTGGGCGCCGTTCTTGGCTTTGTGCCCCAGATGCTGGTGCTGTTCATTTTCCTGGCATTTTTGGAATCCTGCGGATATATGGCCAGAATTGCATTTATTATGGACAGAATCTTCCGCAAATTCGGTCTGTCCGGCAAATCATTTATTCCTATGTTAATTGGAAGCGGATGTGGTGTACCGGGAGTTATGGCCTCACGGACCATTGAAAACGACAGAGACCGCAAGATGACCATTATGACAACAACATTTATTCCCTGCGGCGCCAAGCTTCCTATTATTGCCCTGATTGCAGGGGCCCTCTTCGGGGGAGCCTGGTGGGTAGCGCCCAGCGCGTACTTTGTGGGAATCGCGGCAATTATCTGCTCCGGAATTATATTAAAGAAAACAAAAATGTTTGCGGGGGACCCGGCGCCTTTTGTTATGGAGCTTCCTGCTTACCATCTTCCTACCGTTGGCAATGTACTTCGCAGTATGTGGGAAAGAGGCTGGTCCTTTATAAAGAAAGCCGGCACAATCATACTTCTCTCTACCATTTTTGTATGGTTTACCTCATATTTTGGATGGGTAGACGGCGAGTTCAGAATGTTGGAAGACATGGAACTGAATCACAGTATTCTTGCGGCTATAGGAAACGGAGTCGCCTGGATCTTTGCTCCTCTGGGATGGGGGGATTGGAGATCTGCTGTGGCAGCAATTACCGGACTGGTGGCAAAAGAAAATGTAGTGGGAACCTTTGGTATCCTTTATGGCTTCGCAGAAGTGGCAGAGGACGGAACCGAGATCTGGGGAACCCTTGCCGGCAGTATGACAGCAGCTGCGGCATACTCTTTCCTGGTATTCAATCTGCTGTGCGCACCCTGCTTTGCAGCAATGGGCGCTATCAAGAGAGAGATGAACAATGTGAAATGGTTCTGGTTTGCCATCGGATATCAGACTATTCTTGCCTATGGGGTATCCCTCTGTGTATACCAGCTGGGTAACTGGATGACTGCAGGAGTATTCGGAATCGGAACTGTGACAGCGATTCTTCTTGTGATTGGATTTATCTATCTGCTGGTAAGACCGTACAGAGAAAGCAAGACACTGAATGTAAATCTCAAAAGAATGGCGAATGCGAAACAGTAAGCAGCATGAAGCCCGGCATGAGCCTGCATAGAGATGCAGGCTCAGACTATAAGGAGGTGCAAGAGCATATGGGAACCATAGTAGTTGGAGTTATTGTCATAGGTGTGGTTGGCCTGGCGGTAAGAAGTATGATACGGAGTAAAAAGAATGGAAAATCGCTCCAGTGCGGATGTGACTGCAAACACTGCGGCGGTCACTGCAGACACTAGAAAGGGAAAGAGGCTGAGGTGACAGATAGAAGAAATAATAAGGAGAAAAGAAAACTTCCAGATTCCAGAAGCTATCAGCGTACGCAGATGCAGAGGGAGATTATCATAGAAAAACTGCGGGAGCGTGGCTGCAGGATTACTAAACAGCGCCTGACTCTGCTTGATATTATCCTTAAGAATGAGTGCTCAAGCTGCAAGGAAATATTTTATATGGCGTCTAAGGTAGATGAGAGAATCGGCGCAGCAACGGTATACCGCATGGTGAATGTGCTGGAGGAGATAGGAGCCATCAGCAGAAAAAACATGTATAAAGTAGCATACTCAGAAAACTGTTCTATGGAGGACGCCTGCACGGTGGTGCTTGATGACGAGACCGTATACCATCTTTCCGCCCAGAAATGGAACACCGTGGTGAGAGCCGGCCTGTCTGCCTGCGGGTATCTGGAGCGGCAGAAGATTTCATCAATTACAGTAAAACCCTGTGGATGTGAAAGGGCTGGCTGCTGACGAAACCCGGACTGCACAGATACAGGAGAACATAAAAGTTTGCACAAATCATAGAAAAAAGCAGCAGACAGAGGAAAACGTCCATTTCCCTGCCTGCTGCTTTTTCTCCGGGTTTTTACGGTTCCCCGGGGGGTATGAGCCTATACTTCTGCCTGTACTCTCTGGGAGAAATCCCCCAGACATTTTTAAAAGCCCGTGAGAAGTGAAGCTGATTCGAATATCCCACAGAACTTCCTATCTCACCGATGGAGGAATCCGTCAGTTTTAAGGCCTCTGCGGCTTTTGACATACGGTAGTGAATGAGAAAGTCCTGAGGGGACTGTCCCATGACATCTTTAAAGATTTTGCCGAAGTAACTGCGTTCCAGGCTGCAGCGTTTGGCCATATCTGAGACAGTGATATTCCTGGAATAATTTTGTTCGATAAAAGTTACTGCTTCCCGGGCATAGAATTCGCTCAGCCGTCCTCCCTGGAGCTTCCTTCTGACGGAGGAGCCTGCTATGAGCCGATCCATAAACAGATAGAGATGGCCAATCTGGCCCAAGGGAGAGGCGGCAGTATTCCGGACAATAGAAAACATTTCGTTCAGGAGCTCTTCCCCATGGAGGGGAGTATCCGGGGTAAAGACTGGATGCTCTCTGGAAAGGCCGGCAATCTCCAGAAATTCTTTGGCTCTTAATCCGCCGAATTCTAACCAGATATATTCCCAGGGTTCTTTTTCATCCGCATAATAAAGATTGACAAATTCCGGTTCAATTAAAAAACCGGACCCTTCCGTCAGGTGGTAGACGACCGCATTGTTATGCGCATCATTGGAGTGCAGGGTTCCTTTTCCTGAGATTACGTAATGAAATAAATAGTGATTTCTCACAAAGGGGCCGAAAGAGTGAAGCGGAGCACATTTTTCATACCCAAATTGGTATAAAGTTAAATCCATAAAATGTTCGTTCGGAAAAATAGAAAATAAAACATTGGACATATTTCACCTCCGGCAGAGAACCGTAATTTTGTTCTATTATATACCAAAATGCGTCTATACTTCAACTATTTCCGTGGAAAGACGAATAAGGGAATAAATGCTGACTCATAGAAATATTTACGGAAAAAGGGTAAAATGCTACTATTTTAAATAAGGAAAGAGGATATGTAAGAGCTGCTGCCGGTACTGGCTTTTTAACTGATTTGCCAGAAACAGATACTAAACGGGGCGGTAAAATAAAAGAAGGACGAGGAGGTTTTTTATGGCAATCCGGATCAATGATAGTCAGACACTGTTTACACTGCTGACGGCCCATACCATGTATCAGATGAAGGTGGACGAGGCCGGAGTACTGCTGCACACATATTATGGAAAAAAGACGGCGGTCTGGGACTATTCGTACCGAATAATCTGTGAAGACCGGGGGTTCTCAGGCAATCCCTACGATAAGGGGAACGACAGAACCTATTCCCTGGACGCGCTGCCTCAGGAGTATTCCTCTTTTGGAAGCGGGGACTACCGTACCAGCGCTTTGAAGGTGGTCTTTCCGGATGGCAGCACTTCCTGTGAACTGCGGTTTGCAGGGGCTGAAGTGAGGCCAGGGAAATACAGGATTCCCGGTCTTCCGGCACTGTACTGGGAAGAAGAGACGGGGGCAGAGACACTAAAAGTGTGCATGAGGGACACCACAGGACAAGTGCTGGTCACCTTATATTACGGAGTTTTAGAGGAGCTGGATCTGATTACCCGAACAGCTGTAGTGGAAAATACAGGTAAGGCTCCTATCTGTCTGGAGCGTGTGATGAGCACCTGTGTGGATTACCCAGGCAGGGATTGGGAACTGCTGACTTTTTACGGCAGGCATGTGAAAGAGCGTACTCCCCAGAGAATGGGTCTCCGACACGGAATTCAGTCTGTAGGAAGCACCAGAGGAACATCCAGCCATCAGCAGAACCCCTTCTATATTCTCTGTGAGAAAACAGCAGGAGAAGAACATGGAGCGTGCTATGGGTTTTCTCTTTTGTACAGCGGGGACTTTCTGGGAGAGGTGGAACTGGATCAGTATGATCAGACAAGAGCTGTACTTGGCATTCATCCCGGCAATTTCAGATACCGTCTAAAACCCGGGGAATCCTTTTGGGCACCGGAGACGGCAATGGCTTATGCCCAAGAGGGTCTGGGGAATCTGTCCCAGATTTACCATCGGGCCTATCGAAAGAATCTCTGTCGGGGAAAATATAAAACAGTCAGAAGACCGGTGATGCTTAACAGCTGGGAAGGGGTTTATTTTGATTTTACAGGGGAAAAATTGTTTGCCATGGCAAAAGAGGCCGCATCAATGGGGATAGAACTTTTTGTGCTGGACGACGGATGGTTTGGCAAAAGGGATACAGATACTTCCGGACTGGGTGACTGGACAGTAAACGAAGAGAAACTGGGATGCACGCTCTCAGAACTCTCACAGAGGATTCATAGGCTGGGGATGAAGTTCGGTATCTGGTTTGAGCCGGAATGCGTATCAGAGGACAGTGATTTGTACCGGGCACATCCGGATTGGACGCTTCGTATTCCGGGAAAAGCACCGGTCCGAAGCCGATACCAGCTGGTTCTTGATTTTTCCAGGCAGGATGTGAGAAATTATATATTCGGCCGGCTCTGCAGTATTTTGGACAATGCCAGGATTGAATATGTAAAATGGGACTTTAATCGAAGCCTCTGTGATATTTACAGCGCCGTACTTCCCCCGGAGAAGCAAGGGGAGGTGGCCCACCGTTATATCCTGGGTCTGTATGAGGTTCTGGAGCGGCTTACGGACAGATATCCGGATCTCCTTCTGGAAGGATGCAGCGGAGGCGGGGGACGTTTCGATGCAGGGATGCTCTATTACGCGCCCCAAAGCTGGTGCAGCGATGATACGGACGCTATCGAACGTCTGACCATTCAGCACGGTACTTCCTTCGGCTACCCAATAAGTGCAGTGGGTTCTCATGTATCCAGGTGTCCCAATGAACAGACAGGGAGAAATACGCCCCTGGAGACGAGAGCCACGGTAGCTATGGCGGGAACTTTTGGCTATGAACTGGATGTGAATCAGATGACAGGGGAAGAAAAGCAGGCTGTCCGCCGGCAGGTGGAGGAGTATCGGAGCTATTATCCACTGATTCAGGAAGGGTGTTATTTCCGCTTGACGGACCCGGAATACAATGACGGGTATCATGCCTGGGAATTCGCCGCAGAAGATAAAAGCGAGGCTCTGTTGTGTGTGGTGACGCTAAAGATTCATCCCAACGGTCCGTCTGTATTGATGAAATTGAAAGGGCTGGAGGAAAACAGCATATACCTGGTGAATCACAGGGAATACCCCGGGGGAGTGCTTATGGAGGGGGGGATTCCCCTTCCAAAAGCTAAGACGGAGTATGAGAGCTTCCGCTTCTATATAAAAAAAATCAGATAACAGGCATGCAGCAGTACGGTCCGGATTTGTGGAGAAAAGGGCAGTGCTGCTGTTTTTCATATACGGTATATTTCTATTGGTTTATACAAGGAATTCTAGTGATAAAAAGTTCGTTTTATAGTATAATTTGACTAGATAATAGTAGTGTATGGCTTAGAAGCGGAGCAGGAGGCGGCCACATGGAGGATTGGAATATAAGAGCAATGCTTGACTCATTGGAAGAGACTGGCGTATATGTCATAGAACAGAATACACACAGACTGCTTTATTTTAACCGGAGAATTAAAGATGTTACCCCAGATGTACAGCTGGGGGTGAAGTGCCATGAGCTGTGGGAAGGTACCTGTTCAGATTGTCCTCTGCTCACTATTGGAGACAGGGAAACCAGCCATTCCATCCATTATAATGACCCCTTTGGTAAAGTAGTGGATATCATAGCGAACCGGATGATGTGGAACGGCAGGATTCCGGCATTTGTGATTATTATCACTCCCCATAAGCTTAACTATGAGGAGGAACAGGGACTGCGGCAGATTGAGAAAATATATTCCAAGAGCCTGGTTACTGTATTTAACGAATGCATCATTGCGAACCTCACCAAGGATTTTTATGTAAATTGTCAGAAGGACGTGATGTGGACAGATATTCCGGAGAGAGGAAATTTTGGGGCAGAGAATAGAGAATATTCCCGCCGGACCATACATCCGGATGATGTGGACTGCTTTGACGCACACTTTTCCAGGGAGTCTATGCTCCGGATTTTTAAAAGCGGGAAAAACCAGATTGCAAAGCGGCTGCGGCGAAAGATGGGAGACGGGACTTATCACATGGTTGAATTTACAGCAACCAGAACATTGGAGCTGGGGGATGAGTACTGGTGTGTACTGGTATTCCGGGATGTCAACGAGGAATATCTGCTGGAGCGGAAGAGGGATCTGGACATGAGCCAGCTGGCCACAGCAGCCAGAGTTGCTTACCAGATGCTGATAGCGGTAAATCTTACACAAAATACCTACCAGATGCTGGAGTACGACAGGTTTCCCACTAAAAAGGCACAGGAGTCCGGATGTTTTGACAACCTGATAGAAGTGGGCATTTCTACGCTGGATCCCGATTACCGCCGGGAGTTTGAAGAAAAGTTTTCCCGGAAAGCTCTTCTGGAGGCTTTTTCCAGGGGGGAGAAAAAGGTTACGATGGAAATGCGTCAGATGGGGGATGACGGAAAGTATCACTGGAACTCTACCCAGGCAGTGAGGGTTGCGAATCCGGATTCGGATGATGTGCTTCAGATTACCATGTCAAAGGATATAGACGAAGAACGGCAGCAGCAGGAAGAAAATCTGAAAAAGGAACGTATGGCCACTGTACTGTTAAAGGATGCGCTGGAAAAAGCAGAGGCGGCCAGCAGGGCAAAAAGTGATTTTCTCTCCAGGATGAGCCATGATATCCGGACTCCTATGAACGCTATTATGGGGATGACAGCTCTGGCAAAGCTTCACATTGGGAAAGAGGGAAAGCTCTTAGATTATTTAAATAAGATAGAGGTTTCCGGCGCTCACCTCCTGGGACTCATCAATGAAGTGCTGGACATGAACAAGATCGAAAGCGGCAAAGTCGAACTGTCAGAATCAGAGACAGATCTGGGGGAACTGATGCAGGAAGTAGTACTGCTTGTGCAGCCTGGAGTCAGTGAAAAAAGACAGGAACTGGAGGTATCGCTTTCAGAAGATATGCACAGAAAAGTCCTCACAGACAAGCAGAGGCTTTCCCAGGTTCTGGTGAATATCCTGGAAAACGCGTCCAAATATACGCAGATGAAGGGAACTGTCCGTATCTTTGCGGAAGAGCTGGGGGAAGAAGAAGACCACATAGGCATTTACCGGTTTGTGATAGAGGACACCGGCATGGGAATGAAAAAAGAATTTCTGGAGCATATATTTGAACCCTTCAGCCGTGCCGATGATACCAGAAACAGGAAAATACCAGGAACAGGTCTGGGAATGACTATTGTACAGAATATTGTGCAGATGATGGGCGGGGATATAAAAGTAGAGAGTGAATATGGTAAGGGCAGTCGGTTTACTCTCACCTTTTCTATGGAAAAGTGTATGGAGCCCGGGAAGAAGTATACCTCATCGGCAGAGGATGCTTATGAAAATTTTGAGGGCATGCGTATCCTCCTGGCAGAGGACAATGAGATGAACCAGCAGATTGCATCGGAGATGCTTGAACTTCTGGGGGTGCAGGTGGATATTGCGTCGGACGGACAGCAGGCGGTTGACAAAGTATTGGGGAATCCCCCCTTTTATTATGACCTTGTGTTTATGGATATCCAGATGCCGGTGATGGACGGCTACGAGGCGGCCAGACAGATAAGATCTTCCGGCAAGGAAGCCATCCAGGAGCTGCCCATTATTGCCCTCACGGCGGATGCCTTTTCCGAGGATGTAAAAAAAGCAAAGATGGCCGGTATGAGTGATCATCTGGCAAAGCCGATCAGTATAGATAATCTGAAAAGTATGCTGAGATACTGCCGGCGGTGGGAGGAGAAGAATAAGAGATGTTTCTGATTGCTTTATGAAGGTTAGGAGGATCCTGTTGGTTCATCTCTCTGATCATGAATCAGAAAACTTTCGATGCCCGCTTTGATAAAAGAGTCAATCGTTTTCTGTATCTTCTGCCAGTCATTGCATTTGTTGTGCAGGGTCAATTTGTTAATGGTCAGACACCCGTTCATCTGAAAATAGAAGATGGCTTCTGCTTCTTCAAAGGTAAGAAGGCTATGTGACATCAGCCAGGTTACATAGTCTTCTTTATTTAAATCTGCTATTTTGTCTATGATTCTTGGCGTAATTGAATCGTCGGAAAACAAAACCCTGTATTGCTCATTAGAATGTATCAGGTCACAGAAGGGATAGGAGCATTTGGAAGTGAGCTGCCGCGGACATAGCACATGATCAATGATATTCGCGGTTTTCTCTATCATTTCAGTTAAGATATCATCCAGTACATCATCCATATCATAATAATGAAGATAAAAGGTTCCCCGATTGAGCTCTGCCTGTCTGCACAGCTCCGTAACGGTAATCTTAGAAAAGGACTTTTTTTCCAGGAGTTTGAACAGTGTTTCCTTCATTACTTGTCGGGTATATTTTGTCCGACGGTCTTCTTTTCGTGTATCAACTGACATAAAACCTCCTCGTAAATCAACAATATCACAGATATGTTCAGGAACCGTACAGATCCCAAATATTGTTTCTTGTCTTTTTATTATCAAATATTATAATCATTAATATAGAAATAATCAACACATTGTTCATAAATTATAAAAAAGATGGAGGTAAGAGTGTGGGACATGTAATAGCAGTGGCAGGAAAAGGCGGTGTGGGAAAGACAACCTTATGCGGCCTGCTGATTCAATATTTATGTGAAAGCGGACGGGGACCGGTACTGGCGGTGGATGCTGACGCCAATTCTAATCTGAATGAAGTTCTGGGTGTGGAGACAGAAGTGACGTTAGGAGAACTGAGAGAGGAGCTGGAAAGAGCAGGGGTAGACAGCCGTTACCAGATACCTGCAGGAATTACAAAACAGGCATATCTGGAGATGAGACTTGCGGATGCCATAACGGAAGAGGATGACTATGATCTGATGGTGATGGGGCGCACCCAGGGACAGGGATGTTATTGCTTTGTAAATGGTTTGGTACAGACGCAGATTCAGAAACTGCAGAGCCATTATCCTTTCGTTGTAGTGGACAATGAGGCTGGGATGGAACATATCAGCAGAGGACTCCTCCCCACGATGGAAACGGCGATTCTGGTAAGTGACTGCTCCAGAAGAGGGGTACAGGCAGCCGGCCGAATAGCAGGCTTGATGGCGGAACTGAATTTTAAGCCAAAGCAGACGGGACTGATTATAAACCGGGCGCCGGACGGAAAGCTGGATGAAGGAACAATGGAAGAGATCCGCAGTCAGAATCTGGAATTATTGGGGGTCGTTCCCCATGACGACATGGTCTACCGCTTTGACTGCGACGGAAGGCCAACGGTTCAGCTTCCTAAAGACTCACAGGTACGCAATGCTCTGGCCGGAATTATAGATAAACTTAAACTTTAGGGGATGCGTTTGAAATTATGGAGGCAGAGTTATGAGCGTATTTGCTGGCTGTATGGATGCGAGAAATATGATTCGTATAAAGGAAATAGACTGTCCTTCCTGTGAGAAGGCAAACGGTATAGAAATATTTGAAAAGGATGGCCTGACTGTGGGGGAAAGCAGCTGCACACAATGCGGATATTTTATTCCGGATGGAGTACACCTGATGAAATTTATAGAAGAGGAAGAATACTGATATGGATAATAAAAGAATTTCCTGCGGGGATACGACACTGTCTGCAGACCGTGCATTCTATGAGATGCTAAAACATGCGCGGGAATCTCTGGTGAGCCGCAGTCCGGAGGATATAGCAGGGAAAGCCGGAGCTGAATATGTGAAAGAGACTTCTTCTTTCAGAGTAAAAAGTCTCTCACAGATGATAGATATAGAGCTGCCCGGGTTTGAAATCAGACAAAAACTGAATCACTGGCACCACCTGCTGGTGCTGCATTATCTGAGCCTTGCTGATGGAATGCCTGTCTCCCCGCAATGGATATCATTTGGGGAATTGAAAGACGGGTTAATCAGAGGTACAAAATTCGCTCATACAGTAAATGAACAGCTGGGAAACCTTTTCGGCGAATTGTCCCAGGGAAAGGCAGAGGATATCTGCCGGCTTCTTGGGGCTGAAATTGTAGAATCCAGGGCGGACCTGTGTGCAGTATTTCCATTTCTTCCACGCTATCCCATAATGTTGAATCTATGGTTTGGAGATGAAGAATTCCCTGCGTCGGCAAGGCTTTTGGTACAAAAGAATGCAGATCATTATTTGACAGTAGAGGATGCTGTCACGGCAGGAGAGTTTATTATCAGTTTGTGTAAAGAGGCAAAGTTACAATGATTTTCTGAGATATCTGGTAACGGTGTACGCAGCAGCGGAAGTATGATATACTTTTTATAAACCCTTCGGGGAGCTGTAGTGGGTTAGCCCACCTTGTTCTGCTAAATTAGGTTCCGAAAGGAGATTTATATGAGAGTAAGAGTACAGGATGCAAGACAGGAAGGAAATTATTATTATACAGGATATGTAAAGCTCCATGATCTGGCCGACAGCATCAGAGGATATGCCTTTGAGAAAGAGGTACTGGACAAAGCAGTCATACATAAGAAAAATATGGAGGGATCAGTCCCGGTTTTTACAGTTACCTTTCGAATGGGACAGGATGCCAGTATCACAGAGGTGGGAGAGGATCTTATATTTGAGACTGTTGAGTATGAGATTCGGGACGGAAAAAGCAGAGCGGCGGCCGTTCTTTTAATGGAGCCTCATTTGATAGAGGAGGGAAGGGCGGCAGTAAAAATACTGCTGGTTTCAGAGGAAAAGATGGCTAAACTGGAAAAAAATGAATTGTAACAAGGAGAATAACTGACTTGAAGTTTTATTTTGCACCTATGGAGGGAATTACCGGCTACATTTACAGGACGGCCTATCACACGTATTTTGGGGGGATAGATAAATATTTTTCCCCTTTTATAGCGCCTAATCAGAACCGGAGTTTTAACGCCAAAGAATTAAACGATATACTTCCGGGACATAATGAGGGGATGTTGCTGGTTCCCCAGATACTGACCAACAGGCAGGAAGACTTTATTCGGGCAGCAAAGGATTTAAAAGGCCTGGGCTATAAAGAAGTGAATCTGAACCTGGGCTGTCCTTCCAGAACCGTAGTTTCTAAAAACAGGGGGTCCGGGTTTTTGGCTTGTCCTAAAGAACTGGATCAGTTTCTGGAGGATGTTTTTTCTAATTTGGATCTATCCATTTCCATAAAAACCAGAATTGGAAGGGATGACCCGGGAGAGTTTTACAGACTTATTGAAATATATAACAAATACCCCTTAAAAGAGCTGATTATACATCCGAGGATCCAGAGAGATTATTACAAAAATCACCCCAATCTTCAAGTGTTTTCTGATGCTTTGAAGCTAAGTAGAAATCCGGTATGTTATAACGGAGATCTTTTTACGACGGATGATTTTGTAGACTTTATCCGTCAGTTTCCAGAGACGGATACTGTGATGCTTGGCAGGGGAATACTATCAGATCCCGGTCTGATATGCCGTGTCAAGAACGGAGAGCTGCCAGATAAACAGCGTTACAGAGAATTTCATGATGCGGTTTATCGGGAATATCAAGAGGTTCTCTTTGGAGAAAAAACCGTACTTTTTAAGATGAAAGAGCTGTGGTCCTATATGGGAACCAATTTTACGAACAGTGGAAAGTATGTAAAGAAGATAAGAAAATGTGAAAAACTGTCAGTATATGAATCTATTGTAGAAGATTTGTTTCAAGAGCAGGAGATTTGGCACGAGAAATAGTGTCAAGTCTCCTGCTTTTTCCACCTGCTGCAGTGGCTTATTTTTTTATCATCTAATCTTCCGATTCCTCTTCCCGATAGATTCCCTTTTGTTTTAGTTCTTCAACTATCCTTTGGTATAACTCCTCCGGGGGTTTCCTATTGTCTGCCTCATCAGGCTTTAATCTGCTTTCAATGATTTTTCCTTCGATGATGATTCTTAATTTTTCAGTAAATTTCATGATTGCCTCCTTCTGCTCAATATTTTGAGCCTATTTGCTTACAGCATAACATATACTTTACTATATGCTCAATATAGTGAGCGAAAAGGCGGGTATTATGCAGAAACTTAAAAGTGGGGAAATGAACATAGGAAATAATTTACGCATGCTGAGAAAGCGCAGCAATCTCACTCAGGATATGCTGATCGCACAGCTGGATACTAACTTTGGTATCCGCATAACAAGAAGTAAATACTCCAGATATGAAACCGGTGAACTGAATGTACCGATTCAGCTGTTGGTTGCGCTTCATAAGCTGTATAAATGCAGCTACGACGAGTTCTTTGAAGGTCTGGATGTATAATTGTGCCATGGGTTCTTAAAAAAATCTTAATAATCTCCTGTTTTTTCCAATTCTATTGTAAATGTCAGGCTTTTTTAGTATAATTTAAACAATGTAGGAGTCTGCCTGCATAGAGGGTGAAGATTTTCGTTGAAGACAAAGGAGGTAATAAAATGGCAAAGAAAGGGTATAGGAAGAGAGTCCTGAGCTTTCTGCTTGCCGGATTGCTGGTGGGAACCACGGTGGGAAGCGATCTGGGCGTTACAGTTATGGCCAGCAGCACAGGAACAGAGACACCCGGAACCCCAAAGACAGCAGATACGGTTTTTATTGAAAACACTGGGTATGCGTCCTTGGAAGCGGCATTGAATGCGTTAAACGGGGCGGCGGCACAGATTGATTTGAAAGCGGATCAGACCATTAACAAGACATTAGTCTTGAAAAAAGGCCAGAAGATTTCTATTGTTCCCAAAGATGTCCCAAAAGTGACAATCTCCAGAGTGGATAAATTTGCCGGAGATATGTTTGATGTTACGGCTGAGAACGCTGTGCTTACCTTGGGCAAGCAGGGAATGACGGGCACCTTAGTGCTGGACGGCACTGCAAAAGGCTTGGATGCCGGAACCCCTGTGGGTGCAGTCGTTAAGAAAACCGGGGACGGTAATCTGGTGAAGAACGATAAGGCAGAGATCGTAAACAATATTCTAGGAACAGTTACTGTCACTGGCACTGCGGCAGTGGGACAGACATTAACTGCTGATGTAAGTAAAGTGAATCCTTCTAATGCTGCACAGAGCCTTGGCTATCAGTGGCAGAGATGCGAGGATGGGAAGCAACCTGTGGATATTGCAGGGGCTACTGCCAGCAAGTATACAATAACAAATGCAGATGTGGGAAATACCTTACAGGTAACGGTATCAGGTACAGCTGGCTTTACCGGTAATATTACAAGTGATAAGACAGCTAAAGTAATTAAAAATTCAATACCTGTACCTAATGTATCCGGAGAGGCTGAATATGGAGATAAGTTAGAGAAACTTAGCCTTGCTGGTGACAAGGGGACTTATGCTTGGAAAGATCCTTCAACGGTGTTAAGTGATGTAGGAGATATTGCATATGAAGCTACATTTACGCCAACAGATCCGGGAGCATATGATGCAGGTGATATAAGTGTCACAGTGTCAGTAAAGCCTAGAAAAGTTACAATCGATATAAAAAAGGATTTAAAAATGACATATGGTGGTACTTTTACTTCAAATAATCCATATGACGTAACATCTGGGACAGTCATTGACGGAGATGACTTGGGTTTGACTTACAAATCTAAGGCATTGGATCCTGGGGCGGCTGTTGGTAAATATAATGATGTCACAGCAGAGGCTTCTAATCCTAAATATATCGTGACAGTTAATACAGGTGAAATAGAGATTGAAAAAGCTAAAACTAAACTGAGTATAGAAGCAAAAGCTGTGGATAATGGTGGTTTGGCAATTGAGCTGACAGTTACTGCCGCACCGAACGGAACCGGAAATACGCCTACCGGTGCAATTAAGTTTTCTCAGGGGACAAAATTGCTGGAGAATAATGTTGTAGCCCTTAATAATGGGAAGGCAACATATCTATATAAGGTGGACGCAGTAGGCCAGAAGCTGTCATTTAAGGCCGAATACCAGCCAGATGCTGATTCAAACTACAGCGGTGCTGCCGAAGATGCAGTGATTGAGGTTACACCGAAAAAGCTGGAACAAACTCTTTCCATTGAGGAAGTAAAGGATAAAGTCTTCGGCGATGCTCCATTCGAGCTTAATGTGTCAGGGGCTAAAGGAAACGGTAAGATGACATTTAGTGTAGAAGAGGGCAAAGACGTTATCTCAGTGGATGAGAAAGGAAAAGTGACGATTAAAGCTGCAGGTGAAGCAACGGTTAAGGTAACAAAGGAAGAAGATGCGAACTATAAATCAGCGACAGCTTCACTAGACATTACCGTTGATCCAATGAAACTAACTGCTGATGATGTAAAAATCACTGGTATCTCTTCATCTTATACTTCGACTGGCAAACAAATCAAACCTACACCTACCGTTAAACTTGGTGATAAAAAGCTTAAAAAAGGCACAGATTATGATCTGGAATACGGTAAAAACACATCCGTGGGAACAGGAACCGTAGAAATTAAATTCAAGGGCAACTATACGGGAACGATAAAGAAAACATTCAAGATAACAAAAAAATCACCTGCTTCTCCTAAGAAAAGCAATGCGAAAAAATCAACAACCTCCAAGACGAAAGGCGCAAAGACAGCAGATAATACACCAATTAGCAGTGCAATGTTAGCTCTCTTATTGTCCGGAACAGTTGGTGGTGCAATCATCTATAAAAGGAGAAGAACAACCAAATAACGGCAAATAAAAAAGTAACACCTCGCAGCCCGGAGGTGTTGCTTTTTTATTTGCACAGATGATAAATAAAAGCAGTTTAGTTAATATATCAGAAAAAGAGAAACTGGGGACAGGGCAGTTGTAAAAGGGGACACCCCTTGCCTATTTTGGGACGTGTTCTTTCTAGAAAGAACACGTCCCAAAATCTCCAAAGTATCTTTTTAGATGTACTTCCATTTGCTCCATGTGTGTTTTGGTCTCTGGGTTTTCATACGTAATTCTGTGTATTATACGGGAGATGTAGTTCTGCTCATGGATGATATCCCGGCTTGCCTGAAAGTTTATATCATAAAAGTAAGCGATATAGGATACCCAGTAGTCCATAGGTGTGATTCTCTGGGAGGATTCTATGCATTGGTTGTGAAAGAATGCCTCTGCAATGTGAGGACTTATCTGGGAACGTCCAAGCTCTTTTGGGGATATGCCCAGCAGTGTCTCTATGGGCTCTTCTAATTTGACCCGGCAGTTATCCAGCTTGTCGGCATCTCTTATCAGCTTCGCGTGAAGCTGAGTCTGGGGATGAGGTATGCTTCTCAGAATATAATCACTGTGGAGAGCGATGGCTGTACGGATTACGGAATCCCAGGACGGATCCTCTATAAACTGCCGGATCATGCCTTCCTCAAATAGTATCTGTACTCCGTAGGCTGCGTGGTCCATGGTATCTGGCTGGAAGCTGTCAAAGCGTTTTAGCTGTTCAAACCTGCCAATATCGTGGAGAAGGGCTATGATTTTTGCCAGATCGGTATCCTGGCTGGAGAGCTTCATGCGGCGGGAAATTTCTTCGCTGTATGTCATAACTCCGTAGGTGTGGATGATTTTAAGCCGGATCTTATCATCCTTCCGATTGTAGCTGTCCAGATAAGTTTCAAATGCCTGATGTGCCTTTTTAAAATCAATCATGATCTGAGCCTCCCTGAATGAGTATGGATTGGAGGGCGTTTGCCTGTTTTTGCATGGAAAGCAGATCTGCAGGCTCTATCTCAAGCGTGAGCGCTTTTGCATTGTCACGTATTTGCTCCGGCCTGCGGGCACCGCAGAGAATGTTGAGTTCTTTCATGGATGCCGCTGTAAAACAGATGATGAGATTCGCCAGAGAACAGCTGTATTTTTCTGTCAGAGGTTTCCAGTCATCCAAAAGGCGGAGGACATGCTTCCTGTTTTCCTGCTGCCAGTAATGGTTCTTGTTTCTGATATCTTCCGAGGAAAGGATAGTGTCAGCAGTTACTTTCCCTGTCAGCAGTCCTTGTTCCAGCGGAGAATAGGCCTGGACCGAGACCCCAAGTTCCCGGCATACGGGAACCAGGTCCCTGGCGATATGGGGATCAAGGATACTGTATTTTTCCTGAATCACATCCAGTTGTCCGTATCGGCAGTAGCTTCGTATGATCTCCGGAGTTACATTAGATGCTCCCACCGCCCGAATCTTCCCTTCCTTTTTCAAGGACATGAGTGTCTCTACAGTTTCTTCCAGAGGATAGAGAGCAGGATCCGGGGTCTGCCAGTGGGTGTACAGTATATCAATATAATCGCTTCCAAGTCTGAGTAGACTGTTTTCAAGACTTTTTCGGATTCCCTGGGGGGAGAGATCGCGGTACACATTTTTGCCCTCCATTACTTTATGGAAGCAGGGGGTCTCATAGTCCCACTCCAGGCCGCATTTGGTTGACAAAATAACTTCACTGCGCCTACCTCTCAGTGCCTTCCCAAGAACCTCCTCACTGTGACCGATCCCATAAACCGGTGCGGTATCAAACCATCGGATACCCAGAGCAACAGCTTCTTCTATGGTTCTCACTGAGACCGCGTCATCATTTTCTCCCCACCAGGTGCCTCCCCCGATAGCCCAGGTGCCCATTGAAATATAAGGTGTCCGGATACCGGACCTTCCGATAGATAAAAGATTCATATAGATTCCTGCTTTCTGAATGTTTATGTATGCAATGCTACTTAGATGATAAATGCAGCCGCGGGGGATGTCAAGCCGCTCAGATAGGTGTCCCCTCTATACATTAAAAATAATGTCAAATTTTGGCGGACAAGCAGTATAAAATGGTGTAAAATAGATACTGTTTAAAACAAGCTTTGAGCCAATATAAGGAGACAGGGAGAGATAAAGAGTATGAGTGCATTAGAAAGTGTGATACTTATTACAGCGGCCGCGGGAGTCGGAGGAACCGGATTGGGCGGGATTATAGGAGGTCTGTTTAAAAAGGACTCTACGAAAACCGTGAGTCTTTTGTTAAGCTTTGCAGGGGGAGTCATGCTGAGCATCGTGTGCTTTGATTTATTAATAAGTGCAATCAACACTAAGACCAATATAGGTATCATTATTGCCGGGGTTCTTATAGGAATAGCCCTGGTGTCTCTTTTGAATTATATCATTGACAAACGTACCAACTCTGAGGTGCCTCACATAGATGCGGATCATCCCCGCACGGCAGACGACCTGAAGGAGTTAATTCACAGCGATCACCTTGAGACTCACAGAAGGAATAAAGATTCCAGAGCATCTCTGTTTATTGCCGGGGCGGTTATGGCCTGCGCCATAGCGCTACATAATCTGCCGGAGGGAATGACCATAGGGGCATCCTTTGCAAATTCCAAGAGTCTTTTTACGGGCTCTGCTCTGGTACTGGCAGTTCTCATCGGGCTGCACAACATACCGGAGGGAATGGCAGTGGCAGTGCCCCTCATAAGCGGCGGAATGAGCAGGGGAAGAGCCATAGCAGTGACGGCATTGAGCGGGGCCCCTACTATAATAGGAGCTCTGCTTGGTTTCTGGCTGGGTGACATCGGCCCTCTGGGGCTTGCTTTAAGTCTTTGTTTTGCCAGCGGTGCCATGCTCTATGTTGTATTCGGGGAGATTCTGCCCCAGGCTATTCTTATGTACCGCAGCAAATCCCCGGCATTCTCCGTAATTGTGGGTATGATGGTGGGAATCCTGATTATATATCTGTAGAACGCCAATACTTTGAAAGTGATCATTATACGAGGAGATGAGAGAATGAGAAATAATGAAATCGTGATTATCAGCGGAGAAGATTATAAAGAGATGACAAAACGTATTCTGGAGGAATCGGATCTTGAAGCCCGTATACCGGACAAAAACTTCCGTATCGGGATAAAGCCCAATCTGGTATCTCCTTCTGCACCTTCCTGGGGAGCTACCACTCACCCGGAGATTGTAGCAGGCATCATCGAATACCTGCAGGAGCGGGGCTATAGAAATCTTGTGGTTCTGGAAGGATCCTGGGTAGGGGATAAAACCTGGGATACTGTAGAGGCATGCGGTTACGACAGGCTGTTTTCTGAATACCAGGTAGAATTTACAGATACCCAGAAGGACGGACACAAAAGCTGCAGCTGCGCAGGGATGAATCTTGAGATCTGCGACAGTGTTTCCGCCCTGGATTTTCTAATTAATGTACCGGTTCTAAAAGGCCACTGCCAGACAAAGATAACCTGTGCCCTGAAGAACATGAAGGGCCTGATACCGAACAAAGAAAAGAGGCGCTTCCATACCATGGGGCTACACAAGCCTATTGCCCATCTGAATGCGGGAATCCGGCAGGATTTCATTGTAGTGGATAATATCTGCGGGGATTTGGATTTTGAGGATGGTGGAAATCCGGTAGTTATGAACCGCATTCTCACAGCTGCAGATCCGGTACTCTGTGATGCCTATGTGTGCAGTCTTTTACAGTATGACATATCCGATGTGCCGTATATTAAACTGGCGGCTGAGCTGGGAGTTGGCTGCTGTGATCTTACAAAGGCTGTGATCCGTTTTTGCGGCCAGGAGGAAGAACTGCAGAAGATATCTTCTCCAAGAAAAATTGTAGAGCTTCAGGACGCAGTGGAGGAGGTGGACTCCTGCAGTGCCTGTTACGGATACCTTATACCGGCCCTGGACAGATTAAAAGAAGAAGGGCTTCTGAAACAGCTGCATACGAAGATCTCCATTGGACAGGGTTATAAAGGCAAAAAGGGGCTGCTGGGGATCGGAAATTGTACCAGGGGATTCAAATGTTACCTAAAGGGCTGTCCGCCTACGGAAAACCAGGTATATGATTTCCTGAAGGACTATATTGAAAACCAGGAGCAATAGGAAGAAACGTGAGATAAAATAATGTTGTACACCCTGAATTCTTACATTATAATAGATAATATAAAAGTGTTTATACAGCGTACAGTGTTCGGGGAGGTGTACAGGTGATGAAGAGAAGAATTTATCTGGTTACCGGGGCCAATGGCCATCTGGGCAGTACTTTAATCAGACTGCTCCAAAAAAGGCACGAGAATGTAAGGGGGCTTATACTTCCAGGGGAAAAAGAGAACCTTCTGAAAGGAGTGGATTACGTCTGCGGTGATGTGCGGCATCTGCAGGAATTGGAACCCCTGTTTGCGGGAACGAAGGGATCCAGTATCATTTTGCTGCATACGGCAGGGATCGTAGATATCTCAGGGAAATTAACCAGAAGGATGTACGAAGTCAATGTGCTGGGAACGAGAACAATCTTGGCAGCCTGCAGAAAGTATAAGGTTGACAGGCTGGTCTATGTAAGTTCTGTACATGCCATTCCGGAGGGGGACAGGCTGCATGTGATAAGAGAAGCAAAACAATTTTCCCCTGATTTGGTAGCAGGCGGATATGCCAAGACTAAGGCACAGGCCACCAGGGAGGTGCTCAGAAGCGCCGGACGAGGTACAAATGCCGTGGTGGTGCATCCCTCTGGGATACTTGGGCCTTATGACAAAAAGGGGAACTATGTTGTCCAGTTTATATACGATTATATGAAAGGAAGCCTTCCCGCAGGAGTAAAGGGCGGTTATGATTTTGTAGATGTCCGTGACGTAGCGGAAGGATGTCTCGCAGCGGCAGAACAGGGAACATGCGGGGAATGCTACATTTTGTCTAACCGCCATTATGAGATCCGTGAAGTTATTAAAATGATACGGCAGATTCAGGGAGGACGCTGCCTCCCGGTGCTGCCGGTATGGGTGGCAAGGGCGTCGGTACCTTTAATAGGATTCTACGCCCGATGCAGAAAAAAACGCCCCTTATATACCAGCTATTCTCTGTATACGCTGACCAGCAACGACAGGTTTTCTCATGATAAAGCCACCAGTGAACTGGGGTACATTCCGAGAGATCTGTATGATACAGTGACAGACACCATTCGCTGGCTGGATATAAAAAATCGTTGAGGGAGGTGCCTATGGAATATTTAGAAGATATACTGATTCTGGTAACGCGGGCAGCAATTCTGATTTTCGAGTGCATCGGAGTGGGTGTCATTACCTTTTCAGGCCTCCAGGGGATTGTAAATTACATACGCAGAAAACCCAATACCAGGCTGATCCTGGCAAAAGGACTTTCCATGGGACTGGAATTCAAGCTGGGAGGAGAGATTCTGCGCACGGTTATTATCAGGGATATGTCTGAGATTATTATGGTTGGCGCAATCATTATTCTTAGGACCATACTGGCAGTTCTTATTAACTGGGAAATTAAAAATGAAGAGGAGGAGTATGAATTCAGTCACCAAAGGGGGGAGGAGAAAGAAGGACCTGGGGATTCCCGGCCATAAGCAGTCTATAGGATCTGTACCGATATCTGAGTGATATAATTTTCATATCCATACATGGTAAGCTCGTCAAATAGACTGTCTTCATAAAAGAAATCCCCAAGCGTTAACTTATTTTCCCGTGCATAGGAAAAGAGCCGGTTATAAGAGTCCCCAATGGTTTTCCAATGCCCTTTGTGATACACAAAAAGGTATCTTCCCCCAGGTTTTAGCCGGTATCTGATTTTGGATGGCGGAGCATCCAGGATCAGATAAATATTCCGGTAATCGTCATAGATTCCCTTTTCTATCTGAGCCCTGCTGTGGAGGTATCCGATATTGTGAGTACTCTTGAACCCCAGCTTTTCACAGTAATCGATAAGTTCTCCGATTTTCAGAGCCAGGGAAAAATCATCTGCGGCATCTGCATGGGAGGCTATATAATATTGGGCATTGCATTCTTTTTCCTGAATCTTAGTGTAATCCTGCTCCAGCGCGTCGGTGATGAACTGTCTTTTGCGGCGGAGCCACTTTTTCGTTTTTTTCAGCTGGGACAGTTTCCCGTCAATAATGGCCTCTTCCTTTTCCAGTAATTGAAGCAGAGCTCCGGGACTTTTATGTTCCAGATAAGATTTGATCTCTTTTAACGGCATATCCAGTTCTTTTAGTGTCCAGATGACATCAAACACATCCAGCTGGGATACGGTATAGTATCTGTAATTGTTATCTCCCTTCACCGCAGGAGAAAACAGGCCAATCTCATCATAGTGAAATAAGGTGTGTTTGGTTACCCCGGTAAGCCTGGCAAACTCTCCGGTGGTTAAATACATTTCTTTCTGATTCATGATTTTTTCCTCTTGACTATCGGGTTACCCTATACCATATCATATCTAATAAGGGCGCAAAATGCAAGAAAATGAGGTGATATTATGACAAAATCAATCGGACAGGACTTTAAATTTTTTACATTACTAAAGTTTGCGCTGCCCTCTATGGCAATGATGGTATTCATGTCTTTGTACACAATTATTGACGGGGTATTTATATCCAGACTGGTAGGCAGTGATGCGCTGTCTGCAGCTAATATTATATATCCGGCGGTAAATATTCTGATTGCTGCAGGAGTTATGCTGGCAACCGGAGGAAGCGCTATCATTGCTAAAAAGATAGGGGAAAGGAAAGAGAAGGAGGCAAAAGAAAATTTCACCATGATTGTTACGGTGGGGGTTCTCTTTGGAGCCACGGCATTGGCGGCGGGAAATCTATTCATCCATCCCCTGGTAACGGCAATGGGGGCAACGGAGAGGATTATGGAATACTGTATTACATATCTGAGTATTCTGCTGTTCTTTGCACCTGCCTGTATGCTTCAGCTGCTGTTCCAGAGCTTTTTTGTAACTGCCGGCCGCCCGGGGATAGGTCTGGCGGTCACTGTGGCAGGAGGAATTACCAATGCTGTCCTGGACTATATACTGATGGGGCCTCTGCAGATGGGGATCGCAGGAGCGGCGCTGGCAACCGGCTTCGGACAGCTTATCCCGGCGGTTTCGGGTCTTATCTACTTTGCTTCCCGGAACCATGATCTGCACTTTATCCGTCCCAGACTTGACTGGAAGGTACTGGGGGACAGCTGTTTGAACGGTTCCTCGGAGATGGTGACGAATCTGTCAACCGCTATTGTTACGTTCCTGTTTAATATTATTATGCTGAGACTTCTGGGAGAAGAAGGGGTAGCCGCTATTACCATTGTATTATACGGCCAGTTTCTGTTTAATGCCCTGTACCTGGGCTTCTCTATTGGGGTGGCTCCTGTCTTCAGCTTTAATTATGGGAGCAAGAATGAGAAGCTGCTGAAGCGAATCTATAAAATATGCATTAGTTTTATCGGGATCTCCTCCGTGCTGATCTGCATCTTTGCATTAGCCGGATCTTCTATAATTGTAGAGATCTTCACACCCAAAAGCTCTGCAATCTATGAGATTGCAAGAAGAGGGTTCTTCTTATTTTCCTTTAACTATGTATTTGCCGGAATCAATATTTTTGCGTCCGCTATGTTCACGGCATTTTCCAATGGAAAGGTTTCAGCTGCGATATCCTTTTTAAGGACCTTTGTGTTCATCGTAGCCAGTGTATTATTACTTCCGTATCTGATCGGTGTTGACGGCGTGTGGTTTGCAGTCCCTCTGGCTGAAGGGATGACGATATTTGTTTCTGTTTATTTTTTCAGGGCAAAAAAAGAGGTTTATCATTATGGCACACCCAGGGTTCTCACGGAAAATTAAAGCATTCAAACGGCACATCCGCCGCTTTGCAGGTGATATATCCTGTGAAGCGGCGGATGTTATTTGTTATTCTAAATTATACAGGCAAAGCAATATTCACGATGAAGGCTTGATTTACCTGCTTAATATCCAGAATTCCTTTATAACGATCTACGATTTTTTCCAGAATAATTAAACCGTAACCATGAGCTTTAATGCCCTCTACGTCCTTTTCCTCTTTGCATTCGGTTTTGTCAGCTATACCATTTTCACAGTAAATACACAAGAAATTGTTTTTGACATAGAGATTAAGGGTAATATAGCGATCTTTTTCCTCAAGAAGACTTGTGGCGGCAAGTGCGTTGTCCAAAACATTCATGAGCAGAGAACAGAGATCCGAATCGGCGATATTCAGCTTCTCTGGGGCCGATGCATGACGTATGGTTATCTGGATTCCCTCTTTCATTGCAGAAGACAGCTTGCTGTTGACAATCGTATTAATCATGTAGTTTTGTGTGTTGACTATAGGTGTCACATCGTCAGCCCGCTGAATGATTTCATAAGTATACTCCAGCGCCTTTTCGCTATCGTTCTTCTCCAGCAGGGTGGCCAGGAGTGAGAAGTGCTTTTTTTCATCATGACGCAGCATCATAACCTGCTCCGTATATTGGTTCAATTGGCGATAGCTTTCCTGTGCCAGTTCGTTTTTTAAACGAAGTAACTCTATGGAAGTATATTTACGAACAACTCCCAGAATAAAACGATAGAGGCTGATAATAAAACTGGAAAAGGAAAGAAAACAACTGACAATCAGCATGTAGTAGTAGGGGCCTCGTATTTCTGTGGTATAACTTTGAAGATATTGTGTGATCCAGTTATTCATCTCTGCAGAGCTTCCTATAAACTGTAAAGCATAAAGGATTGCGCCAACGGGCACTGCCGCCAGGGCAGCGACAGTAAAAATTCCCAGCATGCGGTAAAATCCATTCCCCTTTTTTAGTTCTGGAATCATAAAAATAAAAATGACCAAAAGTCCTGTAAGTCCTGCATATTCTGGAAGATTCAGGAGCACACCGTACAGAGGATACTCAAAGACAATCGTCGTATTATTAGTCAGGTACAGACATATCAGAGATATCAGCTGTAAAACAACAAAAGGCAGATAGATTTTCCTGCATCTGTTCATACGAATAAAAAGAAAGAGCATCAGGAAACTGACACTGCCATAACGAAGATAGATTTCTGCAAAGTCCAGTTTATACCCGAAATAAATTCCAAAGTAGGGAGAACGAAAGATAACATCAGCCATCCAGAGCAGACAAAAGAAAGCCAGAAAAAAGAGACCCCAGTCTGCTTCCCTGTGAAAACACTGATATAAAAACAAACTTAGCAAAAAAAAGCCCAGGATAGCCAGCAGGATGGCAGGATAGGCAGTTTTAGTTGCACTGGAAACGTTTAGGCTTTCTAAGGCGTAAGTACTGTACACAGAAACGTTACAGGGGTAAATGGTCATAAGATCCCCGGAAGCCTCTGCAAAGGGCTGGCAGGCAGCTATGGTTAGTGTCTTTCCCAGACAATCAGGAGGCAGGGACAGCCTGAGCCCATTGGGGCGCTCTTTGGGAAGATGGGAGAGAGCCACATATCCGATACGATTATCTGCTGCACTGTTGTCTGTATACAGAAGATCCTCGTCCAGGAAAATGGAGATTTGACTTGTGACAGCATCAATTTCCAGTATAATATCGCTGTAATTCTCCTGGATTTTTCTGGACATATAGTATGTTTGGCCTTCATAGTCAAGACCCGTATAAGAGTAACCGTCTGCAGTGCTAAGTGATTTTATTGTACCCTGCTCGTTAGTATAAAGTTCCCATTCCTGTTCATTTCCTGGCTCCATTACCGAGATATTTTTATATTCCCCTGAGAGAGGAAACAGATATATAAAAAGCAGATGACAGGAGATAACTGCCATAATAACGGTGAAGGCAAGAATCCCCATAAATAATAATTTATTGTGAAATTTTATATCTGATTTTTGATTATCCGCATAAACACTATACTTTCAAGCATTTTGAAATATAGGAAAGCACTCATTTTACCACGAATTTACCACGATTGAATGAGCCTTGGTATGACGTAAGAATTTGAAAAGGACACCGTATAGTTTGGTGTCCTTTTACATGAAAATCATTAGTCGCTATTGATTGTTATTATACATTTTGTTAATTGTTCTTATTTCTTTTACGTTTTTTACCGAATAAAACAGCTAATACACCGGTTGAACCAGCAAACATAGAAGTAAACAATCCTACGTTTGTCATATCACCTGTTTTTACAGGGTTCTTTTGTCCGCTAGGCTTTGTTGGAGTAGTTGGCTTGCTCGGTTTCTGTGGCTGTTGTGGACTTACAGGTTTATTTGTTGCTTTTTCTTTTACGGTAACTGTAATTGTTTTTTCAGTAATTGCACCATTTTTATCTACTACACGGAAAGTTACATGATAAGTGCCAGCCTTAGAAGTATCTACATCATTTGCAATAATGTTATCTTTTGTTAAAATAATCGTTCCGTCCTCTTTATCTGTTGCTGTCACATTTGCCAATGGATCGAACGTATCGCCTACATTCAATGTAACATCATTTGCTGAAATGATTGGAGCAGAGTTAAGGTCGCCTGTATTTTGTTTCACAGTTACAGTAATCGTTTTTTTAGCAGAAGCTCCGTTTTTATCTGTTACTTTATAAGTCACATGGTAAGTACCAGCCTTAGAAGTATCTACATCATTTGCAACAATATTATCTTTTGTCAAAGTGATAGTTCCGTCCTCTTTATCTGTTGCTGTTACATTTGCCAATGGGTCGAAAGTATCGCCTACATTCAATGTAACATCATTTGCAGAAATAGTTGGTGCTGTATTATCTTCTCCTTGTGAGTTTAACGATAATTCTACTTTTAAAACAACGTTTCCGTCTTTATAAGTACCGCAATCATACTCATAAGTAACTGGTTTTTTTACATCATCTACCGTTATAATTCCTGTATCTTTATCTAAAGTTCCATTTGCAGTAACTTTTACTTTTGAAATATCTATTCCTTGTTCAACATCTTTTTTTAAGTCGATTTTATTCCCTTTAATATCAATATAACCGTTGCCTACAAAAGCATGATTATTTTCAAGAACTTTATTCTCTCCGACATTTAACCAGTATAAATCATCGCAAATTAATTTTTTAATTTTTGTGTTTTTACTTATATCAAGACCTCTTATCCCTTGTTCAAAAATTTCACCGCAACGTAGCATTTCAAGTTCTAAATTATTGCTTAAATCTAATTTTTTAATAGTTGTATCATGACAAAAAAGGCGTGTCAGTTTTGTGTTTTTTGTTACATCTAATTCAGCTATATTTGTCATATAACATGATAGTTGTTTCAAATTAGGGTTCTTACTTATATCAAGTGTTTTTACTTTTGTATCTCCTATATCTAAAGTGACTAATTGCGGATTATGTGTGACATCAAGTTCCATTAATCCTGTATTGCTACAAGATAGTTGTTCTAAGTTAGGATTGTTTGTTACATCTAAATTGGAAATAGAGGTACTATCTGCAAATAACGTATTCAATTTTTCATTCTTAGATACATCAAGACTGTTAATTGATGTATTATCGCAAAGGAAAGCTTCCAAATTCGGATAACGTGTTAAATCAACGCTTCCTACTTTTGAAGAACGACAATCTAATCTTTTTAAAGATGAGTTTTTAACCGGACTTAAGTCTGAAACAGAAGTCGTAGAAACATCTAAAGACTGCAAATTTGTTAGATATTGAATACCCTCTAATGAAGATATCGTTTTCATACCATGTAAGTTTAAGAATTGGGCTTTTGATATTTCATCAACAGATAACACACTATCGCCGTCTTTATCAAATTCTGCAATGATTTGTTCTCTAAATACTTTGTCTGGAAAATGTGTTTCATCAATAGCAATGCTTCCAGCTTTTACTTCTGTATTTTTGCTTGCTTCAACGGTCTTATCTTCGGTAACCACTTCTTTTTCTGGTGTTGCAGGTGTTTCCTGTTTTGTACTTTCTTCTTTTAAAGTTTCTGCATTTTCAGCAGTTTCTTCCTGTTCCTTGTCTGTTATATTCTCTTGTACTTCTGCGTTTTCTGTTTTCTGTTCCACAGGAACTTGCTCTGTCTTGTTTTCTTCTACAACGGCTTCCTGCACAACTTCTGTGTTTTCCTGTGCCATGACAGGAGTAGGAAGCCCTGTAAGTGCAGTTGTTGTTCCAATCATCAATGCGGAACTTACTGCAAGGACTTGTTTTTTCTTCATAGTTTGTTCACTCCTTATTTTTCATAAATTCTTTGCATAGAAAAACGCACAAACTCCCCCTTATAACTGGATAATCTGTGCGTTCTGTTTATTATTGATAGAATTGAAAAAAGGGCAGAATTTACTTGTCTGTCTGTCTGTCTGTCTGTCTGTCTGTCTGTCTGTCGCAAGCGTAACAATGTGTGAACATGACTGTCAACCCTTTCTTTCAAAAAAATTCAATCCTTGCTTCTATACAAAAAACATTATACTGGAAACAAACACCTCTTTCAATCTTTTTATGCGTGCAAGATAAAAAAATTGAGACATCACACTTTTCCTTTTTTCCTCTTGAGTACCCACAACAGAAAAGAAAAAGCCCTGTCAAGAGCTTGCCACCATTGGTGGTGCTTTGCACTCTTGATCGGGCTTTTTGTTTGCTGTATCTTCTCGCAAGAGGAAAAAGATTACTCGTCCTCATCATCAAAATGGTTATTTCTTAATACTTCCCGTAACAGTTCCATATCCTCTTTTGAGTTCGGATTTATCATTTTCACGACTTGATAAGGTGTCCTATATTTATGTCCCTCTATGCTTTCCCCAAACATATCCATACTGTATAAATCATCATAGCGGTCTAGTAATTTTTGAAACTTCAAATGCTGGATAAATTCTTTGATTGGGTAAAGGTCGGACGCTTCAATGCTTTTCCCGTTGATATAGTCTGTAATGTATTCCCGTAACTTTTCCAATTCATATTCCAGCCATTCTTCCTCGCTGTCAAAGAAGTTATCATAGTGTCCGTGTTTCAGTTCTGCATTTAGACGTTCTTCTGTTCTTAAAAACTGACAGACTTCTTTTTCAGACTGATTGACATACTTCCATTCTCCCGATAATAATTCATTCGGCGTTACGTCCAGCACTTCCATTATCTTTTCCAGCGTTTCATAAGCAGGATAGTTCAACCCTCTTTCAATCTTGGAAAGGCTCTGCATATTGATACCGATTTTGTCCGCAAGTTCCTGTTGTTTCATTCCCCTAAATTTTCTTATGGTCTGTATATTATTTCCTAAATGGCTTATTTTCATTGCACAACCCTCCATATCTCGTTATATCTTCACTGTTATAAGTCTATCATGCTTAATATGATTTGTAAAGGCAAAAAAAGATATTGACAAATAAGCATATAAGAATTACTATGTTCTTGTAAATGAATAAGCACAATAGAATGAAATACAAAAATATTCAAAAAGAAATACCTATCAGATTAAACCCGTAGATATGAATATCGGTTGAAATGGAACTTGTTAGAAAAGGCAAAACAGGACTTGCTGACAAAGTATTTCTGACACGGTGGCGGAAGCCTCTCAGGCTTACCGCCATGACACCTTGTGTCAAGGGGAAGAAATGCTTTGTCGGCTGGCGAGCCTGAGAGGCTTGACTGTGCCCCCGTTATCTAACAGGGGGGCACTATTTCACAAAAGACAAGTCAAAAACCATACAACCCCAAAGCTGTAAGGAGTAATGAGGAGTTTTAAGAAGATAGTAACTTCACATTCTTTTGAATAGTGGTTTACAGGTATTTTAAGGCTATTGTGGGATTGGAGGAATACAATGAACAATTTAGAATTTGCACTTGAAATGAAGAACAAACGTCTTGCAAGCGGTCTTTCACAAGGAGAACTTGCAAGTCTTACCCATGTATCAAGATATAGTATCAACCGCTTTGAGAACGGAAAAGCCAACGCAAGTAAAGAAACACAGAACATTATCCTGCGTTGTCTGAATTACTATGTCTGTGATAAGCCTTTTTATCTGCTCGTTGATTATCTGTCTGTCCGTTTTCCAACGACTGACGCATTAGAAGTTATCCGAAAGGTGCTTGGCATGAAAGCGGACTATTTTATCCATTATGACTATGGGTATTATGGCTATAAGGAGCATTATGCCTACGGGGAAATCAAGGTCATGGCTTCTGATGATGAACACATGGGTGTATTTTTAGAATTAAAAGGGGCAGGCTCACGCAACATGGAATATGTCTTACAGGCACAGAACAGGGATTGGTATTCATTTTTAAACCGCTGTCTTGACTGTGGCGGTGTTATCCGACGTTTTGACTTGGCAATCAATGATATGTGCGGTCTGCTGGATATTCCCGTTTTGTCTGAAAAATACAAAAATGGCGGTGCGGATTGTCGCTGTAAAAACTATGAAAATGTACAAGGTGGAAAACTAAGCGAAAAAAAACGTAATTTAGCAAGTACCCTTTATATCGGCTCAAAGGCAAGCACAAAATATTTCTGCCTGTATGAAAAACAAAAGGAGCAGGCAACCAAAAAGAAACATACGGATATTATCAACCGTTTTGAAATTCGTCTGCGTGATAAAAAGGCAGTACAGGCAGTTGAGGAATTGTTATTGACATATAACCCTCATGGGTTGGTGTTTTACCTTATTACTGATTTTGTGCAATTTCCCGATTATCCGCTGTGGGAGATATTCATTTCCCATGACAGTTTACCTTTTGAAATGAACCCCGTACCTGTCAATATGGAACGCACTCTGCAATGGCTGGAAAGACAGGTCATGCCGTCAATCGTGATGATAGAGGAAATCGACAGGCTGACAGGCTCAAACTACATGAAAATGATTGATGAATGTACCCACCTTTCCGAAAAACAGGAAATGCTTGTAGAACAGATGTGTACGGATATAGCAGATGTAATCGAAAGTGAGGGGGTGTTTTATGAGTAATGCACAGGATATTCCCGTATGGGAAAAATATACCCTTACCATTGAAGAAGCGTCAAAGTATTTCCGTATCGGAGAAAACAAGTTAAGACGCTTGGCAGAGGAAAACAAGGGCGCTGGCTGGCTCATTATGAATGGCAACCGCATACAGATTAAACGCCGACAGTTTGAACAGGTTATTGACAAATTGGACGCAATCTAATGCAAATGAGCCTTGTATGTGTTATGATGAACACAAGTCATATCAAGGCTCTTTCCAACAAGGAAAGGAGCAGACACCATGAAAGAAAAAAGACGGGATAGTAAAGGACGTATCCTGCATACTGGAGAGAGCCAACGAACAGACGGGAAATACTTATATAAATATGTAGACGCATTTGGAAACACAAAATATGTGTATGCTTGGAGATTGACACCCACAGACCCGACACCAAAGGAAAAACGGGAAAAACCCTCACTTCGTGAACTGGAACAGCAGATAAGACGGGATATTGAGGACGGTATCGACAGCACAGGCAAGAAAATGACGCTTTGCCAACTCTATGCCAAACAGAACTTACAGAGGGCAAATGTGAAGAAAAGCACACAAAAACAACGGGAACAACTCATGCGGTTATTGAAAGAGGACAAATTAGGTGCTAGGAGCATTGATACAATCAAGCCCTCTGACGCTAAAGAATGGGCGTTACGCATGAAAGACAAGGGCTTTTCCTATAACACCATTAACAACCATAAACGCTCGTTAAAAGCGTCATTCTATATCGCCATACAAGACGATTGTGTAAGGAAGAACCCTTTTGATTTTAAGTTAAGTGAAGTCCTAGAAAATGATACCAAAGAGAAAGTCGCATTGACAGAGGAACAGGAACAAGCCTTACTCTCATTTATCAAGACAGACAATGTGTATCACAAGCATTATGATGATGTGCTGATACTGTTAAAGACTGGACTTCGTATCTCGGAACTGTGCGGACTGACAGTAGCTGATATTGATTTCAAGAATGAAGTTGTAATTATCGACCACCAGTTACTAAAGAGCAAGGAACAGGGCTATTATATTGAAACGCCTAAGACGAAAAGCGGAATAAGACAAGTGCCATTAAGTAGAGAAACAATACAGGCATTTCAACGGGTTATGAAGAAACGCCCGAAGGCAGAACCATTTGTGATAGACGGACAGAGCAATTTCTTATTTGTCAATCATAAAGGCAAGCCCAAAGTTGCGATTGATTACAACGCCTTATTTGTCCGTATGGTAAAGAAATATAACAAGCACCACAAGGACAATCCCTTGCCACATATCACACCGCATACGCTACGCCATACATTCTGCACAAGACTGGCAAGCAAGAACATGAACCCAAAAGATTTACAGTATATCATGGGACATTCAAACATTAGTATCACAATGAACTGGTACGCTCATGCGTCCATAGATACCGCAAAATCAGAGGTTCAGCGTCTAATCGCATAGAAGTATTTACCACGATTTTAACCACGCTTGATAGCGAAAATATAAGAAGATAGACCTAGATATGTGAGGTTTACCACAAAAGCAAAATGCCCGTAGAGCCTATAAAATAAGGCTTTGCGGACATTTAAGGAGATATAAAAAGATAGTCAAAAAGACATATATAATTTATAATAATCTTATGTAATAAGTGAATTTTTTTCTTTTCCATAGGTATCTCCTGACATGATTTTTACGAAACCGCTATATGGACAGAAAGTCCAGCAGCCTTTGACGAGTCTCTATATAACGGGATTTGCTAACAGGGATAATGGTGCCGTCAATAAGGGTTATCTGATAGCGGGATATATTTTCTATAAAAGCAAGGTTTACCATATAACTTTGGTGACATCTGTAAAAATAGTTCTGAGGGAAGCGGGATTCGGCCTCAGACATTTTAATAGATACAGGAATGACAGAAGAATTTTGCAGATACACCTTTAATACATGACCTTTAATTTCAAGATACGGAATATCTGAGAAGGCTACTTTTTTGTAGGTGGTTCCGGATTTCAGCAGGATCATCTTTTCTTCATTCTTTAATCTAAGACTGCTCAGAATGGCATCCTGCAGCTTTTCCTTATTTATAGGTTTTATGAGATACCGATGAGCCTGTACCTCATATCCCTGTAGGGCAAAATCTGCAGTGGAGGATATAAATACAATAGGAATATCCAGTTTTTCCTGGCGGATCCTTTCTGCTGTTTTTATTCCATCCAAATTCCTCATCAATATGTCAAGAAGAATAAGCTGATAGTTTTTTGGATTTCCCATGACTTCATCTAAAAAATGGATGCTGTCGTGAAAGCACGTGACCCCGCAGGGCAGATTTTTTTCAGAAAGAATTGATTTTGTAAGCTGTTCTATATTCTCCAGGAAAATGGGATCATCGTCACATATTGCTATGTGATAAATAGAATTAGACATTTATGTTTTTCTCCTTTCTAGTTACAAAGTAATCATACAAAATTCTGAAGGAAGTGTCAATTTTTAGTATAAAACATCCGCAGTCCGCGCACTTTAAAGAAGAGGTGAAATCATGGAATCTATTTGGATGCGCAGGGAGGAACTCCCGAACTTTCAGTCCCTTACTTCTGACAAAAACACGGAAGCCGTGGTGATAGGCGGAGGAATGGCAGGTATCTTGACTGCTTATCTCTTAAAACACAGAGGAGTCTCAGTGATTCTTTTGGAGGCAGACCGGATCGGGTGGGGGCAGACAAAAAATACCACAGCAAAAATAGCGCTCTCACATAACCTTTTGTATGATAAGCTAATCCAGAAGATTGGCAGGGAAGCAGCGGGCCTGTATCTGGGGGCCAATTGGGAGGCAATATTAAAATACGAACAGATAATAACGGAACACAATATAGAGTGTATGTTTGAGCGGGTGCCTTCATTTTTATACTCTGTGTCAGACAGAGAAAAGATAGAAAAAGAGGTAGAGGCAGTAAATCATTTGGGCTGTGCAGGGGAATTTACAACAATTACCTCGCTGCCCTTTCCTGTTGAGGGGGCAATCCGCTATCCCGCCCAGGCTCAGTTTCATCCACTTCTGTTTTTAGAGGGGATTGCCCGTGATATAGAGATATACGAAAAAACCAGAGTGCTCCGTGTAGAGGAGCACAGGGTGATTACTGAGGCAGGTCCGGTGGTGGAGGCAGAACACGTTATCTTTGCAACTCATTATCCATTTATAAACCGTCCGGGATATTATTTTATGCGGATGCATCAGGAGAGAAGCTATGCCGTAGCATTCTCCGGTGCCGCCTGTATGGACGGGATGTATCTGGGCACGGATACCAAGTGGGATTATTCCTTTCGCAACAGCGGGGAGTTTCTGATTCTAGGAGGAGAGGGCCACAGAACCGGAGAAAATCTTACAGACGCTTCTCTTAGAAAGCTGAGAGACAAGGCGGCGCTCTGGTGGCCTCAGTGCAGGACGGAGGCTATGTGGTCGGCACAGGACTGTATGTCACCCGATCAGATTCCTTATATAGGCAGGTATTCCGCCCGCCGTCCCTACTGGTATGTCGCCACCGGATTCAGCAAATGGGGGATGTCTTCGTCCATGGTCGCAGCTATGTTAATCAGTGATTTGATTCGAAAGGTGCCAAACCCATGGGAAGAAGTGTTTTCCCCCCAGAGAGGAATCACACTTTCTACGGCGAAGCATATGGCAGTGGACGGCACAAAGGCAGCCGCCGGTCTGCTCAAGCGGGCCTTTGCGGTGCCTGATCACGTCCTGGAAAATCTTACAATAGGGGAAGGCGGTATTGTAGATATGCAGGGGCAGAAGGTAGGTGTATATAAGAGAGAAGACGGAAAAGTATTTACAGTGTCAGTACGCTGTCCTCATCTTGGCTGCCAGCTGGAATGGAACGCTCAGGAGAAGAGCTGGGACTGCCCCTGTCATGGTTCCAGATTCAGCTATAAGGGGAAACTTATCGATAACCCGGCACAGAATGATATCGGAGGAATGCAGGATGACCAGTAGAAGAGGGCGCAGATTCGGCGCATTTATGGGAGGAAAAGACAAGAGAGAGTATTTTGAGGGATGGTATCTGAAACACCAGAAGGGGAATAAAACGATCAGCTTTATTCCCTCGTACCATGTAGAAAAAGACGGAAGGATAAGCATTCTCATTCAGGTAATCACGGAAGAGAACGCATGGGAATTCCGATTTTTGCCCAGCCAGTACTATGGGGACAGAAAAAGATTTTACTGCCAGATCGGTGAGAATGTATTTTGTGAAAAAGGAATCCGGGTAAACCTAAAGAGTGAGGCGGCCGAAATACAGGGGGTTTTGAGATATGGAAGCCTGACGCCCCCTTCCCGGGATATTATGGGCCCTCTGTCTTATTTTACCATGGAATGCAATCACGGTATTCTGAGTCTGAGCCATAAGATACATGGAAGTCTTATGATTAATGGTGAGCGGTATAATTTTAACGGCGGGTGCGGATATATTGAAAAGGATTGGGGAACTTCATTTCCTGAGGGTTATGTGTGGACACAGTGCAGTGTCTTTGACAAAGGGCATATGGCTTTTACGGCTGCTGTGGCGAAGGTACCTGTGGGCAGGTGGAAATTCTCAGGGTGCATAGCCATCGTGTACTACGGAGGCAGACAGTACCGGCTGGCCTCTTATCTCGGGGCAAGAATCTTCCGGTGGAATTCCGGGGAATTTATGATCTGCCAGGGAAGAGATCTTCTGTGGGTCCAGTATCCGTGGAAAGGCGGACAGAGCCTGCGCTCACCGGTAAAAGGGAGGATGTCCGGGAAAATACAGGAAGCTTTATCCTGTGTGATTCGATATCGTTTCTGGAGAAAGGGACAGCTTCTTCTGGATGTCACTGCCGAGAACGGAAGTCTGGAGGTTGTCAACCCCAGCTGTTTTTCCAGTATTCCAACCTAATTCGGTTTGTAAGGATGAAAAATGGAGGCCCATGTGCCGGCGCGATCTGCCGGTACATGGGCTTCCTTTTATTAAATATATCGAAAAATTTTTGAAATTGGAGGAAAAATAGAAGCTGCTGTGTTAAAATAATGGCATACCGTTTGAAGACAAATGATAAAGGAGGATACAGTAGGTGAGAAGGGACAGGGAAATTGAAGATGTACAGGATATGATAGATATTATCGACCGATGTGAAGTTCTGCGTCTTGGAATGTATGATGACGGGGAGATTTACATTCTTCCCATGAATTATGGGTATACTTATGAGAACGGAGAACTTGTTTTTTATCTTCACGGAGCAGTAGAAGGAAAGAAACTGGATGTCCTTCGCAGATACAGCCGGGTGGGCGTGGAACTGGACTGTGATCATCAGCTGGTAGAGGGGAAAGTTCCCTGCCAGTACGGTTACAAATACGCCAGTATCGTAGGACACGGCACGGCCCAAATTATCGAAGATCCCGGGGAGAAGATAGAGGCTATGAAGATATTGATGAAATGTATCTCAGGAAAAGAGTTTGATTTTAATGAGAGACTGGTCTCTATCATTTCAGTTATTAAGGTAACCGTGTCATCATTTACGGGAAAACGGTATCCCAAGTAGGGAAAGAAGAGGAGGATTCATTGTGAAAAAAACAGGTAAGATAGTACTGCTGGGGATCATAGTCGGTGTGATTGTGATCGGGGGACTTTGTGTAAGCCAGTATAACTCCATGGTAGGGATCCGGGAGGATGTGGAGAACCAGCAGGCCAATATTGACACGATGCTGCAAAGAAGAGTTGATTTGATTCCTAATCTGGTGAACACTGTAAAAGGATACGCAGAACAGGAAGAGGAAGTCATCACAGCCGTCAGCGATGCTAGGGCAAAGCTGTCAGGGGCACAGGGAATGGAAGAGAAGGCGGCAGCAGACGGTGAGCTTTCCAGTGCCCTCAGCCGTCTGCTTGTGGTAGTAGAAAATTATCCGGATCTGAAATCCAGCGAGCAGTTCCAGTCTTTGTCCGATGAATTGGCGGGGACTGAAAACAGGATTGCGGTAGCCAGAAAAGATTACAATGATGCGGTAAAGACTTACAACCAGAGAATCCGCCGGTTTCCGTCCAATCTGTTTGCCGGTATTTTCGGATTTGAGAAAGCAGAGTATTTCCAGGCTGCGGAAGGTGCTGAAAGTGTTCCGGAAGTGAATTTTAACGAGTAAAGACAGGGAACAGGGGAGAATATGAAAAAAAAGAGAAAAATACTATGGCTGCCAGTGTTTCTGGTCTGCCTGTTGACTGTACAGGCCGTACAGGTTTTTGGCGCACCTGAGATTCCCCGGCAGACCAGTGAATTCTATGTCAATGATTTTGCGGATGTACTCAGTGAAGAAACAGAAACCTATGTGGTACAGCGAAGCAAAGCTCTGGCTGAGGAGACAAAGGCCCAGGTAGTTGTCTCCATTGTAGAAAGTCTGGACGGAAACACGATTGAGGATTATGCGAATACTATGTTCCGGCAGTATGGAATTGGTGATGAGAAAGAGAATAACGGGGTTCTGATCCTTGTGGCAATCCAGGACCGTGAGGTACGGATTGAAGTGGGGTATGGCCTGGAGGGAGCCATCAATGATGCTAAGGCCGGCCGGATAATACGCAGCCAGGGAACTCCGTATTTAAAAGAGGACGACTGGAATACAGGAATAAAAATGATGTATACCGGGGTAATGGAGGCTGTCTATGAGGAATATGGACTGCAGCCGCCCTCAGAGCTTGACACGGAAAGCCTTCTCCCCGAAGAAGAGGCAGACAGCGGGGAGAGCAGCGATGATTCTAAGACAGGAGACATCCTGTGGATTATTCTGGTAGTGATTATCCTGATTCTTCTAAACAACAATAACCGCAGAGGCGGCAGAAGAGGCGGAGGTTTCCGCGGTCCTTATATCGGCGGCGGTTTCGGAGGCTTCGGAGGGGGCTTTGGAGGCGGTTTCGGAGGAGGAGGCTTCGGAGGCGGCGGAGGTTCCTCAGGAGGAGGCGGTTCTTCGGGGGGAGGAGGCGCATCCGGACGTTTTTAAAGAGAAGAGCCCGGGGTGCCGGACACTTGTGCACGGGAATACGGCGATGGGGGCGGAAGTTACACATATCCGCCCCCATTTGCTATATAAAAGAAGGAGAGCCAGTACCCTGTGGATACTGGCTTATGAAAAAGAAAAAGTTTTGCGTTAGGTTGTTGGCCTCTTAACACTTATAACTATAAAGGATAAATGTGAAATATCTGTGATGGTTTCTTGAATAAAGTGTGGAGAGTCCCTAAAAAATATGGAAAGAAAGATTAAGCAAATCTTAAGCATTTCTGTATAAATCGTTAATAGAAAAGAAAGTAAATTTTGCTATAATGGCTCAGGACATAAAACATTTAGATAAGCATAGGGGGAAGAACTGTGGAGGCACGGATTTTAGTAGTAGATGACGAGAAAGAAATTGCGGATTTGGTGGAATTGTTTCTGACAAATGAAGGATTTCAGGTATATAAATATTATACAGGTGCGGAGGCAATGGAATGTGTACAAACTACATCCCTGGACCTGGCGATTCTGGATGTGATGCTTCCTGATTTGGATGGTTTCACGCTGTGTCAGAGGATCCGGGAGAGCTATACGTACCCTATTATCATGCTCACTGCCAGAGAGCAGGAAATGGACAAGATTACAGGTCTTACGCTGGGGGCAGATGATTATGTGACAAAGCCCTTTCGCCCGCTGGAGCTAATCGCCCGGGTAAAGGCGCAGCTTCGCAGGTATAAAAGATACAGCAGTCCGGGGACAGAGGATGACGTGATTACTGTATCCGGGCTGGTTCTGGACAGAGAAAAGCACGGCTGCTGGCTCAATGAAAAGCCTATCAGCTTGACGCCTATTGAGTTCTCCATCCTTTGGTATCTCTGCAAAAACAAAGGGAAGGTGGTAAGCTCTGAGGAACTGTTTCGGGTGGTTTGGAAAGAGAAATATTTTACAAGCAGCAATAATACGGTGATGGTACACATCCGCCATATCCGGGAGAAAATGAAAGATTCCGCGGAAAATCCGAAATACATTAAGAATGTCTGGGGAGTGGGGTATAAGGTTGAAGAATAATTGGGTAAGAGCAGTAAAGGCAGTTGGGCTTGGCATCCTTGTGCTTGCAGTCTGCAGTTTTCTTTACACGCTTCTGGATACAACATTTAACGGGATATTTGTAGACTGGTTTACCAATTCTTTTGTTTACCGGGATACGTTTCTGAATGCCGAGACAAATGATTATATAGAATCCCAGACAATCAACTGGTATGCGCTGAAAAGCTTTTTGTATCCTGCTTTTCTTGTATTTGTGCTGGTAGTGGTCTTTCTGGTGCGATGGTTTGCCGTCCGTATGGCCAAAAAAAAGAATCAGCAGGATATTGGTAAAATAGCTGATATCCTCAGAAAATTTCAGGAAAATCAAAAGGAGATCCCTCCTCTTCCAGGAGATTACGCCAGGATTGAAGCACAGCTTCATCAGATTCGGGAAAAAGAAGTAAGACAGGTTCGGATTCTGGAAAAGGAAACCAGAAAGCGGAACGATCTGATTACGTATCTGGCTCATGATCTGAAGACTCCTCTTGCCTCGGTTATCGGATATCTGTCCCTGCTGGATGAGGTGCCGGAGATGCCCCCGGCGCAAAAAGCAAAATATATTGGGATAACACTGGATAAAGCATACCGTCTGGAGGAACTTATAAACGAATTTTTTGATATTACCAGATTCAATCTCCAGGCAATACAGATCAATCTGGGGAGAGCCAATCTTGGTTTTCTTCTCCAACAGCTGGGTGAGCAGTTTTATCCCATATTGGAGCAGCAAAGGAAAAAAGTCGAGATCCACACTCCGGAAGAGCTGTGGATTTGGGCGGACGGAGAAAAGCTGGCCAGAGTATTTAATAATATTCTGAAAAATGCCATTGCCTACAGCTATGAGAACACTGTCATTGAAATTCGGGCGTGCCATGCAAAGGACAAGGTGAAGATCACGTTCTCTAATCTGGGAGATCCGATTCCTCAGAACCAGCTGGAGACCATTTTTGAGAAGTTTTTCCGTCTGGACAGTTCCCGTTCAACCCATACAGGAGGGGCAGGTCTGGGGCTAGCCATTGCCAAAGAAATTGTCCAGGCCCACGGAGGAGAGATTTATGCTGATAGCGGGGAGGATAGGACTGTATTTACAGTAATGCTGCCGGACAGAAAGGGGAATCTGACAGAAAATGATAGAGATACGGGAGATAAGCAAAAGCTTTGAAGAGATCAAAGCGGTAAACAACGTAACGCTGACGATTCAGGACGGGGCCGTTACCGGCCTTCTGGGGACTAACGGGGCCGGGAAAACCACCCTTCTTAGAATCGCAGCCGGTATTCTGCGGCCGGACAAAGGGAGGATTACAGCTGATGGAGAAAATATCTTTGATACTCCCGCTGTGAAAGAAAAAATATTTTTCCTGCCGGATAAACCATACTTTTTTCCAAATGCAACCATCGCCAGCATGGCCCGGTTTTATAAAAATACATATCCAGACTTTTTAGCAGAACGGTTTTTAGAATTGGCGGAATACTTTGGATTTGAGGAAAATCAACGGCTTCGGACGTTTTCGAAAGGGATGAAAAAGCAGGTAAGCATCTTATGTGCTGTGTGCGCCAACACAAAATACATACTCTGTGACGAGGTATTCGACGGTTTGGATCCTATTGTGCGTCAGTCCGTCACAGGGATCCTTCAGGATGAGATGGGGCGAAGAGAATTAACTTTGGTAATCGCTTCCCACAATCTGAGAGAGCTGGAAGAATGCTGCGACTACATTGGAATTTTGCATAAGGGCGGTGTTTTGTTGTCCAGAGATATACAGAATATGGAATATGAAATTCATAAGGTGCAGGGCATTTTTAAAGATTCCGGTAAGGAATTGTTATCCGCAGGACTTACCCTGGTGTCCTGCAGGCAGACGGGATTTTTGACTACCTTTCTGGCAAGAGGGGGGAAAGAGGAAGTTCGGGCAGCGGTAGAGGGTCTGGAACCGGAATGCTGGGAATTTCTGCCTCTTACTCTGGAGGAAATATTTGTGAATGAAACGGAGGCCATTGGATATGACATCAAGACTCTCATTTCTTAAAAGAATGAAGGAGGATTTCAAGAGGAGAATATGGCTTATGGTACTTTCCTGCTATTTGTTTGGCATGTACGTACTGGAAACTGCGTCCGGGGGGAATGGATTGCTCTGGGCCGGGGATGACAGACTTGGTCCGGGGAACCAGACTGTTATGGCGATCAGTATTCTCCTGGCTGTTCTGTGCGGTATCCAGGGATTTTCCTATCTCTTTTCCCAGGACAGGACAGACTTTTACTTCAGTCTGCCTGTGAGGAGAAGAACGTTATTCTCTGCTGCTTACTGGAATGGATTTCTGATTTTTGCAGCGCCCTGTTTGCTTTCCCATCTTTTAAGCTGGTTTATTAAAGATTCAAAGCACTTGGGGGACAGTCTTTTTCTGGCACTGGCAGGGTTTCTGGTTGCAGCCGCAGGCTTTCTTCTGTTCTACCATATTACTTTGCTGGCCGTGCTGCTGACGGGAAATATTGTGATTGCTGGGGGGCTGCTGGCTTTTTTCGTTTTTTACGTGTCGGTGACCTTTGGGGTTATTGTACAGATGTACAGTAAGATGTTCTTTCAGACTTTTTATCAGGCCGACTGGCTGAAGCGTATAAAACTGTATCTTTCTCCTCTGGATTTATATCAGAGGATGGCCGGTTCCGGGGAATATGGGGCGGGGGCAGGCAGGTGGTCTCTGCGTGCTCATGCCCCGTATCTTGCGGCTGCCCTGGGATTGGCAGCTGTTCTGTACGTTCTGGTCAGGGTATTCTTTTACCGCCGCCCCGCAGAAGCGGCAGGTAAAGCAATAGCATTTCCTGCCGCGCAGCCAGTTCTTCGGTTCCTGCTTGTAGTTCCTTTGGGCCTGATGGGGGGATATTTCTTCCGCCTCTGCGGGGGACAGAGCAGTTCTGTGGTATGGGTGCTGGCGGGAATACTGGTGGCAGTGTTCACCTTCCACGGACTGGCGGAGGTGATTTTTCAGTTCCGTTTTCGGGCCATGCTGTCCAGACAGCGGCAGATGCTTCTTACTGCAGGTGTGTGTGCATTGATTGCGTGCAGCTTTTATTGGGATCTCTGGAGATATGATTCTTATCTGCCGGAGGAAGGAAAGATAAGCTCTGTGTCGGTAAGTATTAAGGGTATGGATGATACCGCTTCTTACAGCGAATTCCGAAAAGAGGATCTAAGGAATGATTTAATGGCGGAGAGCCGTTTCCGTCATATGGAACTTACCGGGGAGAGAAAATCTGCGGCATTGGAATGGATCCGGAGTCTGTCAGAACACTCGGAGGGAAAACAGGAGGCCATTACTTATGCTGCGGTTGCCTATCATATGAAAAATGGATCCGATATTTATCGGCAGTATCCTGTAACCTCTTCCGTGGATTTGGAAGCATTTCAGCCCATATATGAGAGCGGGGAGTATAAGGCCGGAACGGTGTCACTAATTTCCTATGGGGAAGAGGATATTGATAATGGCTATGAGTTTACCTGGTCCAACGGAGTGTCTGCGCTGACGCCTGATCTCAGCGGCGAAGAAAAAATGGAGCTGTTCGCCTGTTATAGAAGAGATTTGGAGGATTTATCCATGGAGGAGGCTACGGAGGGTGTGCCCCTCGGTATGCTGAATTTTTCAAAGGAAGGAAGTATGAACGGAGGCATTGGCTATATTTACCCTTCTTTTACAGAAACTGTCAATTTCCTGAAAGGGAAAGGGATCCCAGCAGATAAAAGACTCAGTGATTACGAGATCCTTAAGATTGTCGCTGTCACCCAGGAAAAAGAGTCCGGTTCTTGGACCGATTACGGCCGGGTATCTATCAAAAGGGAGACCATAGACAGCAAAGCAAAGATCAAAGCCCTGGAAAAGAGGCTCATGTATCAAAAATATGGCATTCAGCCTCTGATGCAGCCCTATGATATGGACACGGATTACCAGGTGATAATCAAAGGGAACGAAGGGGATACTATTGTGCGGGTGAATTGTGTGGCCTTGAAGTAGAAGAATGTACAGTTTTAGGGATAGATGTATAAATTTATCGTTTCTTTTGCCGGAAAATATGATATAATGAGCGTTAGCGAGCCATAGGAAGCTTTGCTCACTTTTGGTGAGCGGCGAGTGGCGATCATGCCGAAGGCATGATATAATAAGAAATCGATTAGTATACTAAGTATTTTTGAACGGAGACAAAAGAAATGGTAAATCAGGATAAAGTCAGAGAAGGAGTCAGACTCATTCTGGAAGGGATCGGGGAGGACATTAACAGGGAAGGCCTGATAGAGACCCCGGATCGCATTGCCAGAATGTATACAGAGCTGGTGGGCGGCATGGAGGAGGATGCGGGAGAGCATCTGAAAAAACGTTTCCATGTGACAAATAATGAGATGGTAGTAGAAAAGGATATTGTGTTTTACTCTCTCTGTGAACACCATATGCTCCCATTCTATGGAAAAGCACACATCGCATATATACCGGATCATGAAGTGGTAGGCCTGAGCAAAATTGCCAGGACGGTGGAAGTGTTTGCAAGACGGCTTCAGCTTCAGGAACAGCTGACGGCGCAGATCGCAGATTCTTTCATGGATCATTTGAGCCCCAAAGGGGTTATGGTGATGATAGAGGCTGAACATCTCTGTATGACCATGAGAGGAATCAAAAAGCCTGGTTCCAAGACCGTCACCATGGTAACCAGGGGAGTCTTTGAAGGCAATACAGAACTGCAGAACACTTTTTATCAGCTGGTGAAATAGATGGAGAGAGTAAACAGGATTTTACAGCATCCTACGTACATAGATTGTCTTGAAAAGATAAGAGGATACGAAGAAGAACGAATTTTCTGTGGCCATGACATGACGCATTTTTTGGATGTGGCTCGTCTGGCCTATCTTTTTAGTCTGGAAGAAGGATTAAAGATAGAAAAAGAGTGGATTTATGCGGCTGGACTTCTTCATGATATCGGGCGCCATGTACAATACCGGGACAAGACGCCTCATCAGAAAGCGAGCGTCCCCATAGCAGATGGGATCCTTACAGACTGCGGCTTTGAACTGGAAGAGCGCAGGATGATTCTCACAGCAATTATCAGGCATAGGGACAGTACGGTACAGGGAGAGAAGAATCTGGCAGGTATCATATACCGGGCTGACAAGATGTCCAGGAGCTGCTTCGGATGCCAGGCTGAAGCGCAGTGTGACTGGAGCCCGGAGAAAAAAAATTTAATCTTAAAGTACTAATGGAATACAGGAGACGGAAGTTATGATGACAATTGGAAATAAAATATTTGACACAGCGAATCATACCTATATTATGGGAATTCTCAATGTGACTCCCGATTCGTTTTCCGACGGAGGCAGATGGAATAACAGAGAGTCGGCCTTACAGCACACAGAGGATATGATTGGGGAGGGCGCTGATATCATTGACATCGGTGGGGAGTCCACCCGTCCCGGTCATGTTCAGATTACCGAGGAAGAGGAGATTCGCCGTGTTGTACCGGTGATTGAGGCAGTCAAGGCCAGATTTGATGTTCCGGTGTCAGTGGATACCTATAAAAGTGCGGTGGCAAAGGCAGCCCTTGAGGCAGGGGCTGATCTGGTGAACGACATCTGGGGGTTAAAATATGATCCTGAACTGGCGGGAGTGATTGCAGCGTCAGGGGCAGCCTGCTGCCTGATGCACAACAGAAACCAGCCGGACTATAAAGACTTTATGACAGATATGTGCAGGGATTTGAGAGATACATTGGCTATTGCCGAAAGAGCCGGCATATCAATGGACAAAATTATATTGGACCCCGGCGTGGGATTTGGTAAAACTTATGAAAATAATCTGGAAGCTATCCGGTGTCTGGAACGACTCCATGAGCTGGCGTGCCCCATCCTGCTGGGAACCTCCAGAAAATCAGTGATTGGACTGGCCCTGGATCTGCCTGCGGGTGAGCGAGTAGAGGGAACTCTGGCTACCACCGTGCTGGGTGTGACAAAGGGGGCTGCTTTTGTGCGGGTTCATGATATAAAAGAAAATGCCAGGGTGATACAGATGACGGAAGCGATCCTGGGAAGAAAGGCTGAATAATGGATAAGATTAAGATACAGAATCTGGAGGTTTACTGCAATCACGGAGTGTTTCCGGAGGAGACAAAGCTGGGACAGAAGTTTTTGATTTCTGCTGTCTTATATATGGATACCAGAGAAGCGGGTTTGACAGATCATTTGGAGCGTTCTGTTAACTACGGAGAAGTCAGCCATTTTATGAAGGAATACATGGAGAACCACACCTTTAAGCTCATAGAAGCAGTGGTGGAAAACTTGGCAAGGGAATTGCTGCTTCACTTCTCCCTGCTGACCCAGGTGACTCTGGAGATTAAAAAGCCCTGGGCGCCTATCGGACTTCCTCTGGATACGGTTTCTATTGAGATTACCAGAGGGTGGCACAGAGCCTACATTGCCCTTGGGTCCAATATGGGGGACAAAGAAGAATATCTTACCCAAGCTCTGGAGGCGCTGAAGGAACAGGAGAGCTGCCGGGTGGGCAGGGTATCAGACTTTATTGTTACAGAGCCTTATGGGGTAACAGATCAGGATAAGTTCCTGAACGGGGCCGCAGAAGTGATGACTCTTCTGACCCCTTTTGAACTGTTGGATATGCTTCATGGCATTGAGCAGGATGCTGGCAGAAAACGGGTGCTTCACTGGGGCCCCAGAACTCTGGATCTGGATATCCTTTTTTATGATGACTTAATCCTGGACACGGAGACGCTGCAGATTCCTCATATAGGAATCCCCCTGAGAGACTTTGTGCTTTTGCCCATGGCTCAGATTGCTCCGTATTTCAGGCATCCGGTACTGGGACGGACAGTGGCGGAACTGAAGGATGCACTGTCAACAAACTAGGAGGAGAGGATATATGATTGTAACAGGAAGTATATTTTCACAGACACTGCAGATGAATACAGGTCTTTCTGTTATGGCCCCAGATGAACTTTTGCCTTCAGAGAGCTATCAGGCAGTTTATCTGCTTCACGGCTTAAGCGGCAGTTGTACAGATTATCTGAATTATACTATGCTGGCAGATTACGGAAAAAATTGCAGGGCTATCTATATTATGCCCGAGGTGCAGAGAAGCTTCTATACAGATATGGTACATGGGTATCGGTATTTTACATATATTACAGAGGAACTGCCGGCGATTTGTAAGAATATTTTTCATATATCTTTGAAACGGGAAGACACGGCAATTATCGGGCTGTCTATGGGTGGATACGGTGCTCTCAAGTGTGCCCTTTCCAGGCCGGAACAATATGGTTTCTGTGGCGCTATCTCCTCTGCGTTTTTGTATATCAGGGAGATCCTGGATGAGCAGAGAGGGGCAGATGTTCCAGATATTCCGGGTATTCCGGATCTGGGGCTGGTTTTTGGAGAATCGCTGGAATATAAGCCGGAGTATGATATCACAGAACTGGCCAAAAGGATAGAAGGGGAGAAAGTAAAGCCTGTGATCCGGGCTTATTGCGGTACAAGTGATTTTCTCTATGAGGACAATGACAGATTTCAGAGAGAAATGAAAGGAATGGATTTCGATTTTGCCTATGAAGAGTGGAAAGGGATCCATGACTGGAACTTTTTTAATCCGGCGCTGAAAAAGGCGCTGGAGGAAATGTCTGCCTGCAGGGGAAAGGACTGGGAAAATAGAGAGGAAACTGTATGACAAAGGAGAACTTGGCTCTTGAAATTGTTGAGAGACTGAAAATCGAATATCCGGAGGCCGGATGTACGCTGGACTATGATGATGCCTGGAAGCTGCTTGTGAGTGTCCGTCTGGCTGCTCAGTGTACAGATGCCAGAGTAAATGTGGTGGTAGAGGATCTCTATGCCATGTATCCGGATGTGGATGCCCTGGCAGCTGCGGATCCGGAGGATATAGAGCGCATTGTAAAGCCCTGCGGACTGGGCAGGAGCAAGGCCAGAGATATTAGTGCCTGTATGAAAATATTAAAGGATGAGTATGGGGGAAAGGTTCCCAGAGATTTTGACAGTCTTCTGAAGCTCCCCGGTGTGGGAAGAAAAAGTGCCAATTTGATCATGGGGGATGTCTTTGGGGAACCTGCCATTGTCACTGACACGCACTGTATCCGCTTGGTAAACCGCATGGGACTTGTGGATGGGATAAAGGAACCAAAAAAAGTAGAGATGGCACTGTGGAAGCTTATTCCTCCGAAAGAGGGAAGTGATTTCTGCCACAGGCTGGTTTATCACGGCAGAGATGTGTGTACAGCCAGGACAAAACCCCATTGCGAGAGGTGCTGTCTTGCAGATATATGTGAAAAAAACGGAGTAGAAAAGCCATAGGTTACAGAGGCTTTTCTACTCCGTTTTTGGAAGGCTATAAAACACTGAGCGCCACAGCATGGAGCTTATTCCGGGCAGAATCTGACCGGGATGTCATTATAATTGGAACACGTGCGCCGATGACTGCGCTTCCCGTCTTCAGATCGGCGAAATACCGCAGCGCTTTATCCAGAGCATTTCCTGTACATAGATTGGGAAGAAGAAGAATATCAGCGGAGCCAGCGACGGGATTGGAAATGCCTTTTGCGGCTGCGGCCTGGGCAGACACAGCATTATCCAGAGCAAGAGGACCGTCTACGCAGCAGTCCCTGAGCTGGCCCCTCTCATTGGCTTTGCAGAGCATAGCCGCTTCAATGGTCTCCGGCATTTTTTCATTAATCACCTCCACAGGAGCGATACAGGCAACCTTAGGACAATGGATTCCCAGTTTATGTGCCAGAGATACGGCATTTCTGATAATCTGAACCTTATCCTCATAGGAAGGACATACGCTGATCGCACAGTCAGTCAGAAGGATAAACCTGTTTTCCTGGGGAAATTCACTGACGGTTATCTGGCTGACAAGCGCTTTTGGGGGTACTAGGCAGTATTCTTTGTGAAACAGGGCACGCAGAAAGGCTGATGTGTGGAGGAGACCTTTCATAATAGCGTCCGCTTTTCCTTTCGCGGCCAGTTCCACAGCCAGCATGGCAGATCTTGTGTCATCCGGCTCGTGGATAATATTCCACATATCCGGTTCTTCTCCTAGAGACAGGAGAATTTCTCTTATCTTATCCTCGATTCCGATTAGCGTAAAAGCGGCAATTCCCTCATTTCGCGCCAAGGCGGCACATGCTAAAACCTCTGAGTCATGAGCAGCGGCTACGGCTATGATTTTCTTATCAGTATTCTTACTTATCTCTTTCATGAATTCCTCAAAGTTGTGATACATGGAAATCCTCCTTTCTCAGGCAGACTGTTCATCGTAATTTTGTATAGGTTCCTCCCGGCTCAGGACACGGAGAGCACCCAAAGCCAGGGATTCCATCTCATTTTCCCCTGGATAGACAGCGACAGGAGCGAGAAAGGAGACCCTCTCTTTGATAAGATTGACAAAATATTCCCAATATCCCAGACCAGCAGTCAAAACTATGGCGTCTATCCTTCCTTTCATCACTGCGGCTATTCCTCCGATTTCCTTGGAAACCTGATAAGCCATAGCTCTGGTGACAGATTCAGCCTTTTTGTCGCCGGAATCAATTCTGCGCTGAACCTCCTGTCCGTCTACTGTGCCCAGATATGCCGCCATGCCTCCGCGCCCATTTACCCTGCGGAGCATCCCATCCTGCGTGTACCGGCCGCTGTAACAAAGCTTAATCAATTCTCCTACCGGGAGGTCACCGCTTCTCTCCAGAGCAAAAGGACCATCCCCTGCAAGTCCATTATTCACATCAATAATTTTGCCCTGCTCATGGGCGGCAACGGTAATTCCACCGCCCATATGAGCCACTATCAGATGAGCCTCTGAGTAATCCACTCCGTGGTCCCGGCAGTATTTTCTCGCAGTGGCACGGTGGTTCAGAGCCTGAAATGAAGCAATCCTTTCAATCTCCGGAAGGCCGGAATAAATTGCTTCCTCACACATTTCATTACATACCGGGGGATCTATGGTAAATGCCGGGATATTGTATTTCTGTCCGAGATCATAGGCGATCTGCCCTCCGATATTGCATGGATGATCCCCGTATCTGCCGCACTGGGAATCCGCAAGCATTTTGCGCGTGATCTCATAGGTACCTCCCTTTACAGGCTGTATTGTGCCCCCGCGGCTTACAATAGCGTGAAAAGCTTCCAGCAGTTCACCTTTTTCCTTCAGCAGAGAGAGGATTGCCTTCATACGATACTCATACTGATCCATAAAATGCAGATATCCTGCAATCACTTCCCTGGGATGAGTAATCGACTGAACCCAGAGCGCAGTGTCGTCAGTATAAACACCTACCTTTGTGGAGGTAGAGCCCATATTAATAATTAGCAGTCGATAGTTCATAAACGCCTCCTTATGATATTAATGCAATTTACAAAGTGTTTAATATAATAAACGACGTTTTAATATATGAACTTGTTTAATCAGAATATATCATATAAGGGTATGGGAGTCAATATGAAAATTAAGAAAGATAAAAAGGGGACAGGGCAAAGTGAATTCGGGACACCCCTGATCGATTTGGGGACGTGTTCTTTTTAGAAAGAACACGTCCCCCTTTTTTACTGCAACCCTTTTTGGATCTGCTCTGCTGCATTGTGTAGTACTTCCAGATGTTTCTCTTTATTGGCCAGCATCCTTGTGGTCGGTCCGGAGGAGCTGATTGCGGCCACGGGCCTTCCGGAAAACGAGAGGATTGGTACGGCGTAACAGGACAGCCCGATCTCTGTTTCCTCGTTATCACTGGAATATCCATCGGTTTTTACTTTGTCCAGGATGTTCAGCAGTTCTTTGGCATCTTTAATGGAGTATGGTGTGTGCTGCTCAAAGACTGCAGAGCGGATGTATTGGTTGATGAACTGATCTGACTCGTAGGCAAGTATGGACTTTCCGGTAGCTGTGAGGTGTGCATACTGTGTGTAACCCAGAAGAATATCCATTTTTAGCCACAGGGATCCGATGCTTTTGTCTACAAAGGTAACATGAGTTGGATTGTCCATGATGACCAAATGGGAAGACTCTCCGGTTGCCTCTGAGATACGGCAAAGATGAGGATGTATGAGTCCGATAAGTTCCATGCGGTTGTGAGCAATCTGGCCAAGCGTTGACACTTTGACACTGAGACGGTATTTAGAATTTTCTGTCTTAACAATGTAGCCGCTTTGCTCGAGAGTCACCAGAAAACGGAAGGCAGTACTGCGGTTAATCCCCAGATAGCGGGTTACATCGCTGGGGCTTAGTTCTTCGTAAGTAAAAAAGAGATCCATAACGGAAAGCGCAGTTTCCACAGAATGGAGAATATATTTTTCGTTATTGGCGGTTTCTTTCAAGTGGCATTCCTCCTTTGGATAATATGGTTTTAGTGTAACAAGAAACAGTTTGTCCGTCAACGATTGTTTCACATAGTAAACGAATGTTTTATATATTATAGACAAAAATGGACATGAAAAATGTTACACTTTTACAGCTAAAGAATAGTTGACAGAATTAAAAACTAAATATATTATAAAGATACAAAGTGTTTATTATATAAAACAATGTTTTGACATGCAAAACGAAAAACAAAAGGTTACTCGTAAAATAAACTATAAAGGAGAGAAATGCGCATGAAAGAAATCCGTTTGCACGGCCGTGGCGGCCAGGGAGTTGTAAAAGCTTCCCAGATAGTGGTAAAGGCTGCCGTAGCCGGAGAAAAGTATGGCCAGTTTATTCCGTTTTTCGGGGTAGAACGAAAAGGCTCCCCGGTATTTGGCTATTTGAGAATCTCCGATGAACCCATCCGCAGAAAGATGCAGGTGTATGAACCGGATATTCTGATGATACTAGATGACTCTCTGGTATCCCTTCCAAGTACATATGCAGGTCTGAAGGAGGGTGGTACTGTAATTATTAATTCTGTCAAAACCCCGGAGGAATTGAGAGTTCCTTCCTGTGCAGGGAAGGTTGCTGTAGTTGATGCAACCGGAATCTCAGAAGAGCTTCTGGGGCGCAATATTCCCAACACGGCGATGCTGGGGGCATTCGCCAAAATTTCGGGACTGGTGGACAAAGATGTGCTGTTTCAGGAAGTGGAGGCATCCTTTGGAGCTGCAAACAGAGAGGCTGCCCAAAAGGCTTACCGGCAGGCTGCCGGCTTAAAAGAGTAGGAGGAAGTTTATGGTGAAGCATTTACATATAACACCCATCGGGGATGAAGGAATGTATATTCTCGATACAGCCAGCTGGAGAGTATACCGTCCAGTGATGAACAAGGAAAAATGTATCGACTGCGGTATGTGTCTGGCAAGCTGCCCGGTCAATGCCGTTATCGCCGTGGGTAAAAGGTTTGAGATTACTTATGATTACTGCAAAGGATGTGGGATCTGCGCCAATGAGTGCAAAAAAGGTGCGATTGCTATGGTACTGGAAGGAGGTTCAAGATAATGGGCAAGATAAAAGTTCTTACAGGTAATTACTCTGCGGCAGAAGCTGCAGCATTGTGTCATCCGGATTTGATTGCCGCCTATCCTATAACCCCCCAGTCGTCTGTAGTGGAATATCTGGCCGGACTGGTTCACGACGGAGCCATAGATGCCAACCTGGTGCAGGTAGAATCGGAACATTCCGCTATGAGTGTGGTTCAGGGGGCAGCTGCCGGAGGCGGCAGAGTGTTCACAGCAACGTCCGCCCAGGGGCTGGCACTGATGTATGAACCCTACTTTCGTATGTCTACCCTGCGTTTTCCTATGGTTATGGCTCTGGCTACCAGAGAGATGACCTCTCCGGAGACTGTGTGGAGCGGACAGCAGGATGCAATGAGTGTCCGTGAAGCGGGATGGATTCAGATGTTCTGTGACAGTAACCAGGAGATCGTGGATATGATCCTCCAGAGCTATATGCTGGCCGAGCACCCGGAGGTATTACTCCCAGTAAATGTCTGCTACGATGGATTTTACAGCTCTCATCTCACAGAGGGCGTGGATCTTCCCCTGCAGGAAGAGGTGGACAGATTCCTGCCGCCGCCTTCCTTTCACCACGGGGTGCTGGATCCGGATCATCCCTTTGCCCTGGATCCTCTTACACCAGGTCCCATTCTGATGAAATACAGAAAATCTCATCTGGATGCAATGAAGAAAGCCCTGGAAGTTATTGATGAGGTGGACAAGAAATTTGGAGATGCCTTCGGACGCTATTACGGCGGAGCAGTCTCTCAGTACCGGACAGAGGATGCGGATGTTGTTATCGTAACCATCGGGGGAATGACCGGAACAGGAATGGATGCGGTGGATCTGGCCAGAAAAGAGGGAATTAAGGCAGGCCTGCTTAAACTGCGCTTCACAAGGCCGTTTCCGGCAGAGAAAATAAGAGATGCTTTGAAAGATAAGAAAGCGTTTGCAGTGATCGACAGAAGTGTAAGTTTTGGATGGTGCCAGGGACCTATGCATATGGAAATCAAGGCGGCACTGGCGGACGCTGACAGCAGATACTGCCATTTTTCCGCAATCGGCGGCCTGGGGGGCGCAGATATTTCCATTGAAATGATGATGGAGACAATCAGAAATCTGGACGCCCATAAGAATGAACCGGGGGAAAGAGAAACCCAGTGGTATATGGTTGACTAGACAGGAGGAAGATAAATGAGCTATATTGATATATTAAAAGAAGCAGAAGATCAGGTAACTCCGGGCATGTCTGCCTGTCAGGGGTGCGGCGGAGAGTTGATACTTAGAACAGTTCTGAAGATAGCAGGTAAAAACACGATTGTCGGGATTCCCCCGGGATGCATGGCGGGAGCCGGTGTGGTAGGGTGGAATTACGCCAACGGCCTTAAGATTCCTGTGCATATCCCTCTGCTGGATAATACAGCATCCTTCCTTACCGGGCTGAGTCAGATGTATGAGCGGAAAGGAAGGGGAGAGGTGAATATTATAGGAATCGCAGGGGATGGAGCCACAGCCGACTGCGGATTTCAAAGTCTCTCAGCAGCTGCGGAGAGAAATGAAAAGATGCTCTATGTCTGCTATGACAACGAGGGGTACATGAATACCGGCTATCAGAGAAGCTCCACAACGACTAAGGGTTCCAGGACATCCACAACCCCCATAGGATCGGTGATAAACGGCAAACAGCAGCAGCAGAAGTATCTTCCTCTGATTATGTCCATGCATGGACTGACCTACTGCGCAACGGCGTCACCGTCCCACATGGCAGACTTTGTGAGAAAAGTAGAGAAAGGGCTGGCGGCCAGCAAAAAAGGCTTTGCCTATCTGCATGTATTTTCTCCCTGTCCTACGGGATGGGCATATTCCCCGGAAAAAGCCATTGAGGTAGCCAGAAATGCCGTAAGGTCTAACATGTTTCCTCTATGGGAGATGGACGAGGACGGGTATCACATGAATGTGAGCAATAAAACACCTATATCTGTAAAGGATTTTATACAGGGGATTGGAAAATTCAAGAATCTTACAGATGAAGATATCTACAGTATTCAGCAGATAGCGGATCAGAGATTCCATATACTTATGAGGCTGGCAGAATAAGGAATGGAGTGAAGGATAGAAAGGAGCAGAAATATGAAATTCGGTGTAATAGGAGGCGCGGGGCGCCTGGGAGCGACAACCGCTTTTTGTGTGGGTTTGCGGGACTGTGTGGAAGAAATAAAATTAATGGATGTGAAGGAGAATTTTGCGGCAGCTAATGTGATGGATATGAACCAGGCATTTCTTCCGGTGAGCCGGACAAAGGTTTCTCTGGCAAAAGAGTATTCGGATTTTTCTGACTGTGACATCATTCTAAGTGCTGCAGCAAAGCCGTTTTCTAAGGAGATCAAAGACCGGGCGCAGGAGCTGCAGATGAATGTAGAAATTATAGCTCCCATCTGTGAACAATTAAAGAAACATTGTAAGCCGACAACGGTTGTCATTGTGTCTGCAAATCCGGTGGACGTCTTTGTCTACATCTACCAAAAGCTGCTGGGTTGGGATAAAAAACAATTTCTGGGTCTGGCAGGCAATGATACGATTCGCCTCAAATGGGCCACTGAAATGATTACAGGAAAAGAATATGCAAATATCGGCGCACTGTGTATCGGTGAACACGGGGGCGGAGCTCTTCGGCTGTATGAGTCCATGACCTATGGAGGTGTTCCCCTGGAACTTACCCAGGAAGAGCAGTCGCAGATAGAGAGGGAATGCGGTGAATGGTTCAGGCATTGGACGGATTTGGAGACGGGCACGACTACCGGCTATACTTCCGGGGTAACAATGTCAATGATGGTGGAAGCTATTGTGAAGGACAGGGATCTTATCCTCCCATGTTCGACGCCGCTTTGTGAGCATCTGGGGTATTCCTCATGCGCCATGGGCCTGCCGGTGAAACTGGGTAGTGGAGGCGCGAAGGAAGTGATTATTCCGCAGCTCACCCCAGAGAGGAGACTCGAACTGGACAAGGTTGCGGAAAAAATAAGCGGTATGATAGCAAGTGCAAATTATTAGTGAACAGGCATTCTGCAGAAAGGGGGAAGTTTATTGTCTCTTTTATTAGCAATAATTCCCATTTTAATCGTATTAGTTGGAATTGTAATACTGAAAAAACCGGCCTGGATAGTCGCTCTGATAGGCGTCGCCATTACATTTTTACTTGCAGTCACAGCATTTTCCGGAAAACCGGCCGGTATGCTTGATACTTCCAGGAGCGGTGTGATAGCTGCCCTGCAGGTGGCATTTCTGGTATGGGGCGCATTTTCTCTGTTAGAATTAATGCAGGTCAGCACGGGCATGAATCGCATAAAAACAACGGTTAGTTCTCTCACCAGAGACCGCCGCGTGCAAATTGTACTCATTGCTTTCTGTCTGGGAGTATTTATTGAAGGAGCCACAGGAAATGGTGCGCCGGCCGCAATTTTGGCCCCATTCCTGCTGGGATTGGGATTTCAGCCCCTGGTGGCTGCCGCCGCCTGCCTGATCTGCAATGGGGTGCCGCCGTGCTTTGGAGGTGCGGGAGTTCCTACAATTGCCGGCATGAGCGCGATTACAGGGACCGTACCGCTGGAGGATATTGTTGCCATGACAGGAAGATTTCTGGCGGTAGGATGCCTGGTGGTGCCAATTGTTCTTTTGATTGTCTTGTATGGGACCAAAAGTTTAAAAGGTATGTGGGGATATCTGGCGACGGTATGTATAGGCATGAGTATAGCTATGCTTTTAGTGTCTAACTTTATCGGAGCCGAACTATCAGATTTAATATCCGGTGTAGTGGGCGTGATTATATCCGTCGCTTATTTAAAGCTGGTGGGCGTCAGGGAAAATGCTGCATACATAAATGATTCTTCCACAGAGTTTGAAACAAATCAGTCAAATTTCAAAGCCTTTTTGCCCTATCTTCTGCTCCTGATTTTACTGCCTGCGGTGCGCTTTAGCTTTCCGCTGAGTGCACTTACGAAGTACGGCTATGCCACCTGGATTGGGGCTGTTATTCATATTGTAGTTCTCATCAGTTCATTTTTTATGGGGTGCGCAGATAAATTTTTGTTGTGCGAGAAGAATGCAATTTTAAAATTAATCAAACCTATTATCACACTGTGTTCCCTTTACGCTTTGGCAAACCTGATGAACAGTTCGGGTATGATCTCCCAGATTGCTCAGTTTCTGGCTGACCTGGCCGGGAAGTTTTATCCTGCAGTCTCTGTCCTTATCGGTGCAATCGGAGCGTTTATTACGGGATCCTGCCTGGGATCCAATAAATTGTTCTGCATGCTCCATCTGGAAGCGGCAACTACACTTGGCATCAACCAGATAGTAGCGGTTACGAGCAGCAGCGCGGGAGGTTCCCTGGGCAATATGATTTGTCCGAATAATATTATTGCGGTAAATGCAACTCTGGGATTAAAGAATGCCGAAGGAGAAGTTTTTAAAAGGACTATTAAAGCTTTTATTATTATGACAATCGTTTACTGCGTTTTGTCCATGGTATATGCATACCTTTTATTCCCTAATTTTGGCACATAATGCAGCGTGTTCATGCCTGAGAGACCGGGAGGAAACCTCAGGCATGAATCAGCTTAAACTGGTTTTTGTGATACTCCAGAATTCCTTCTTTTTGCAGCTTTCCCAGTTCACTGGACAAGGCGCTTCTGTCTACGGACAGATAGTCTGCCAGTTCCTGTCTGTTAAACGGAATCATAAAATAAGAGGAACCGGCCTGCACTGCCTGCCAGGAGAGGTAGGACAGGAGCTTTTCTCTTGTTGTCCGTTTGACAATATGCTCCATTTTCTGGGTGAGCAGGATATTCTTTTCTGCCAGGATGTGAAGCATGTTCTCTATGAGACGGCTATGAAAATGGCATGCAGAGGAGCAGGTGGTAATAATCCGTTTATAGTCAATGAAAAGTACATCCGTGTCTTCTCTGGCTACCACACTTACCGGAAGATGGTCCGCTTGTGCACAGGCAAAAGCCTCCCCGAACATGCCTCCTGCTCCTATTCTGGCCAGGATAGCCCGGTTTCCCCAAAAGTCTTCTTTGATCACATGAACGCTGCCTTCCAGTACAATCCCCACATTAACAGGAGGATCCTGTGCGGTAAGAATATAAGAGCCTTTATTATAAGTCTTTTCCGAAGAGGACAGGCAGCCAAGCATTTCCTCGATCTCATGTTCCTGCACCCCGAAAAACAGAGGTGTATCTTTTAGAATTTCTATTTGTTTTTTCATTTTCCCTCTTTTTGTTGTAAAAACAACCGATTTACTACTGCAAGTATAGTATGCTTTCCTCAGATAGTCAAGAAACCAAAGGTAACGATACATTTTGACTCAGGGAGGCTGAAGTTATGCTGAGAAAAATAATTAAAATTGATGAAGAAAAGTGCAATGGCTGCGGTCTGTGTGCAAAAGCCTGCCATGAAGGTGCCATAGAAATGGTAGATAACAAAGCCAGGCTGATGAAGGAAGACTACTGCGACGGCCTGGGTGACTGTCTTCCGGTCTGTCCTACAGGCGCCATATCTTTTGAAGAGAGAGAGGCAGCCCCTTTCCAGGGATGTCCGGGCAGCCAGCCTCAGAAATTAAACGGATGTCTGCGGCAGTGGCCGGTACAGATTAAACTGGCACCCCTGTCAGCCCCTTATTACCAGAACGCAAGGCTGCTGATTGCCGCGGACTGTACGGCTTATGCCTGCGGAGATTTCCACCGGGAATTTATGGAGGATAAGGTAACGCTGATCGGCTGCCCGAAACTGGACAGTACAGATTACAGCGAGAAACTGGCATCTATTCTCATGGAAAATGAGATTAAAGATATTACGGTTGTGCGCATGGAAGTGCCCTGCTGCCGGGGAATGGTGCAGGCAGTGGAGGATGCTGTGAAAAACAGCGGGAAAAATTTACAGGTACACACCGTAACAATTGGAATTAAGGGTAACATTCTGAAGTAAAACAACCCGTTAACGGGATAGAGAAAAGGAGATCAATACTATGGGAAACATGTTTTGTTATCAATGTGAACAGACAGCCGGATGTACCGGCTGTACAGGAAAAGCCGGAGTCTGCGGAAAAAGTGCAGATGTTGCCAAACTGCAGGATGAACTGACAGGAGCACTCATAGCCTTGTCCAGGGCGGCGGAGGGAACTATGCCTCAGGAGAGTACCCACCGTGCTATGATTGAGGGATTATTTATCACACTGACGAATGTAAATTTTGACCAGGAATCCATTCAGTCACAAATTAAAAAAGTGAGAAGAGAGAAGGAAGCTCTGGTGTCACAGTGCTCTGTGTGCAGGACGCCCTGCGGGAGAAATGACGAATACGATATGGAAAAGCTATGGAAGGAGGAACCGGATATTCGTTCCCTAAAATCCCTTCTGCTGTTCGGATTAAGAGGAATGGCGGCCTATGCCTATCATGCTATGGTGCTGGGATATTCGGACGAAGAGGTAAACCAGTTCTTTTACAAAGGAATGTTTGCGGTGGGAGCGGAACTCCCCATGGAGAAGCTGCTCCCTCTGGTCCTGGAGGTGGGCGAGGTTAACCTGAAATGTATGGAGCTTCTCCACAGGGCAAATACAACTGCCTATGGGATTCCTTCTCCTGTAACCGTTCCTCTTTCTGTCCCGAAAGGCCCCTTTATTGTAGTAAGCGGACATGATCTCCGTGACCTGCAGCTTCTTCTGGAACAGACAGAAGGAAAAGGAATCAATATTTTTACACATGGAGAAATGCTCCCGGCGCATGCGTATCCCAAATTAAAGGCATATTCCCACCTGAAAGGAAATTACGGAACCGCCTGGCAGAACCAGCAGAAGGAATTTGCAGATCTGCCTGCACCGGTACTGTTTACCACGAACTGCCTTATGCCGCCAAGAGACAGCTATAAAGACAGAGTGTTTACTACAGATGTAGTTGCCTATCCGGGAATGACCCATATCGGCGGGGAGAAGGATTTCACACCTGTAATAGAAAAGGCCCTGCAGCTGGGTGGATATCCGGAGGATATGACCTTTACAGGCATAAACGGAGGTACCCAGGTGACTACCGGATTCGGGAAAGACGCTGTCTTAGGCGCTGCCGACACTGTGATTGAAGGTGTCAAATCCGGAAAGATCAGCCATTTCTTCCTGGTAGGAGGCTGTGACGGGGCGAAAACAGGAAGAAATTATTACACGGAATTTGTACAGGAGGCGCCTAAGGACAGCCTGATTCTTACTCTGGCATGCGGAAAATACCGTTTTAACGACATGGATCTGGGAACGGTATGCGGGCTGCCCAGAATCCTGGATATGGGGCAGTGCAACGATGCTTTCAGCGCTATTATGGTGGCAGTGGAATTGGCAAAGGCATTTGACTGCAGTGTGAATGAGCTGCCTCTGTCTATGATTCTCTCCTGGTACGAGCAAAAAGCAGTATGTATCCTTCTGACCCTTCTTCATCTGGGAATACAGAATATATATCTGGGGCCAAGTCTGCCTGCTTTTGTCTCTGAAAATGTACTGAACTATCTGGTAGAGAATTATCACATTGCGCCTATCAGTACCCCGAAAGAAGATCTGGCAAGAATACTGCAGGTGTAGGGGTCAGGCATCCATACGCTCTGTACACAGAATAGATATGAGAGTCACATATTCGTCCATCCGGGTGATGGCCATCTCATTTAAGCCTATCTCATAGGAATACCCCCGCAGCAGTAACCCGTGGGAATCCGCGTAAGACATAAGTTTTTGATATACAGAAGGGATATCATCCCAGCTTCCTTTACAGAAAGCCTGAAGGTACCTGCCTTTGGGCTTTTTGTAAAGGCCTTTTTTAGTCTTGGGCCTGCTGATTCGTGTAAACAGATAGTCATAATCCGTGTAATTGCCTGCCTGTATCTTCTCTGCCGACAACATACTGCCGAAGCTTTTCCGGTAGGGAGTATAGGCTGTTATTTCCTTCATGTGCCGGATGAGTGCAGCCATCTCCTGCTCTGGATCAGAGACCGCCGGACTTAATGCCAGATATTCTTCCGGGCAGTCTTTTATGGTTATCTGGTTCAGCTTTGCCGATTCGGAGAGAGACAGCATTTTATCCTTTTCTTCCAGAATCTCCTTTATGGCCTTCAGTCTCCTGACAGAGGCATCAATTTCAGAGGTCTTTTGCCGAACCATCTCGTGGAAAAGCCTGGCGGAACGGTGGTCCATATAATGTCGGATTTCATTGATTGACATACCTGCTTCCCGCAAGGCCAGAAGCATTTCCAGTGTCAGACTCTGTTCATAAGTATAGTACCGGTATCCGTTGCTGCCCTTTTGGGCAGGAGAGAACAGGCCGATCTCATCGTAATAGTGCAGCGTTCTCTTATTTACGCCTGTCAGCCGGGCGAATTCCCCGGCGGTAAACAATTGCTTTTGGGGGGTCATTGGCATCCTCCTCCGTAAAAAATTCTTCTTGACATTACAGTTACTGTATCCTTTATTATACCCAAAGGGCGCTCCCCAATGCAAGTACTGCGGGAGGGCACAGGTTTCCAAAAACTCAAGTCAAGGCAGGGAGGATTATTCGCAATGATTCATGAAATTTATAAAAAACCCATTCGTATGGGCAGTGTACTGAAGTTTACACTGCCTACAATTGTAATGACACTGGTGCAGTCGCTGTATTCTATAGTTGATGGTATATTTGTGGCAAATTTGATAGGTGAGTCGGCACTGTCTGCGCTGACCCTGATTTCCCCTTACTTTAATATACTCACAGCAGTTGCCGCGATGTTTGCCTCCGGGGGGAGCGCTGTTGTTATGAAAAAGATGGGAGAGGGGCGTCACAGGGAGGCATGTGAGGACTTTACCATGCTGATGCTCTGCAATCTGCTGATAGGCGGCATTTTTACAATTACGGGAACTGTTTTTGCAGGGCAGCTGTCGGGCGTTTTCCATGCTTCCACGGAGGTTTCCCTTTACTGCAAAGAATATCTGTTTTCATATATGTTCTTTGCAGTCTTTCATCTGCTGTTTTCTAATCTTGAAATGTATGTTATCGCTTCGGGAGGATCCGGCCTTGCCATGTTCAGCTCAATCTTTGGGGGAATCTTTAATATTCTATTTGATTATCTGCTGATAAAAGTGTTTTCCATGGGAATGAAAGGGGCAGCCATTGCCAGCGGCATGGGAATGATGATTCCCTGCCTCACTATGACAGTATACTTTATGCGTAAAAAGCATATGCTTCATTTTGCTATGCCCGGATTCCGGCCGGGAATACTTCTGAAGACAGCTTCTAACGGCTTTTCCGAATTCTCAGGAAATCTGGTAAGCGGCGTTGTAATGCTGCTTTTTAACCAGTGTATGCTCAGATACGCAGGGGAGGCTGGAGTTGCCGCCAGCACTATTATTTTTTATGTATTCGGGTTCATGAGTGCCTTGTATATGGGGTATATGTTTGGAGTATCTCCTCTTCTCAGTTATTTCTATGGGGGGAATAGCAGGGAAAAACTGAGGAAGCTTAGAAACATCAGCTTATTCTTTATCGGCCTGGTTGCTGCAGTTACAACAATATGTGCAGTTGCCGGTTCAGAGAGTCTGGTTGGTATATTTGCACATCCGGGAACAGAAGCATACCTGTTAGCCATACGAGGTAATAAACTTTTTTCCGCTGCACTGCTCTTGGTGGGTTTTAATACTTTTTCCAGCATGCTTTTCACAGCATTGTCCAATGGCCTGATTTCTGCAGTCATTTCTTTCAGCAGAACATTTCTATTCCTGATAGGAGCAGTCGTGACACTCCCCGTACTGTGGGGACTGGATGGGCTGTGGCTGGCAGTGCCGGTCTCGGAACTGATGGCGGCAGTGCTGTCCTTTTTCTTTTTTGAAAAGTATAAGAAGAAATATGGGTATTAAGAAGACGTTTTCCGTGGTAGAATCATACTATCTAATAGACAGCGGATCAGGTGAGGAGATTTTATGAGTATACAGGACGAATTAAGAAAATTTCATAATGCATATCCTCTGCAGAGAGCAGAGATAGAAAGAAAAGAGTTTTTTTACAGATATCACAGCGGCGGTGAAATTACCATCGTATTATTTACAGGAGGAATTGGAAAAACAGAATTGTTCTGGGAGCTTTTTCAGTCGTTGTCTTCCGAATACTCCGTACTGGCTTTTGACTATCAGGAGGGGTACGCAACCTGCCGGGAACTGACAGACGCAGTGGCTGCCCTGCTGTTCAGGCTCGGAGCGGATCGAAACTATTTGTTCGGACAGTCCTACGGGGGACTGATGGCACAGGTATTGGCTAAAAATCATCCTGAGGCAGTCGAAGGTCTGATCCTGACAAATACAGGGACCTTGGCCAAGGACATGGACAGAGAAGGCAAAGAAGGGATGGAGGCTCTGATCAGAGAACTGCAGCAGATCACCAAGGTCCTCCGGCATGTTCCCCTGGGACTTATAAAATCCGCTCTCTGGCCCATGGTGAATAAAAAATTGACAGGGTACAGCCAGGGCCAGAAAGAGTATGTGGCACAGTTTGTACGTGTGCTTATGGAGGAACTGCCGGTCTCCTATGTGGAACACGTCTGCAGGCTGGTTCTGGATCTTAAGAATTGCTGGGATCACACACCGGAGGATTTTTTAAAGTACAGAGGAAAGGTTCTGCTGATGCTGTCAGAGAAAGATACTACATTTAACCATACTGTGAAAAAAGCCCTGGAAGATATCATGCCAGAGCCTGTGATCCGCAGAGATATCAGCGGAGGGCATCTGGCCATGCTGCTGGAGACAGAGGGATATGAGAGGGTTATTACTGCGTTTTTGTCGGAGAGGGGATAAAGTATCACCAGACATTCCATGTCTACCCGCTTTTTACAGCAAATATATGACTTTTCCCGCTTTGTGTCGTGTATATTGCTTACTGTGAAATGTTACTATATGGCTGAAAGGAGGCTTTGCCGTGGATCAGAAAAAAACTGGCAGTTTCTTTAAAGAACTGCGCAAAGAAAAAGGACTGACCCAGGAACAACTGGCTGAACAATTAAATGTATCAGGTAGGACTATATCACGATGGGAAACAGGCAGTAATATGCCGGACTTAGATCTCCTTATTGAGATAGCAGATTTTTATGAGGTAGAGATAGGGGAACTGATTGATGGAGAAAGGAAAGGCGGGATGATTATGGATAAAGAAATTAAAGAGACGGTTTTGAAGGTTGCAGACTATAGCAGCGATGAGAAGATAAAGCTGATGAAAAAACTGCATGTTTTTGCCTGGGTGGGCGTAATATCTTTTCTCATTTTCTTAGTTTTGGACTGTACGGGGATGGCAGCGGGAAGAGTTCCGGGGGCATTTGCGGACTTCTGTGAAGGGCTGGCCCTGGGTGCACTAATAACAGCTGTAATTTATACAAGCAGACATATTAACAAAGTCAGAGTACTGAAAAAGAGACTTCTTCACCGCCAATAGTTGAGATGAAATCAGAATTCTTACAGGCTGGATATTACTCAGTACAGCCTTTGTTATGCGTTCCTATTTCATGAATAAATGGGCAATTAGCAAACCCAGGCGAGATTGCCAAGGCTTGGGAGGGGGGGTTTAAATCCCCACCCTTCCATAGTGAATTCTGTCAGTCAGTTTTTTTCTTGTGTTTTGCACAGGAAAATGATATATTTACACTGTTATATGAATATAAAATCTGTTGAAACGGGCCGAAAATACTTTTAGGGAGAAAGTAAAACAGCCTATTTTTATTTCTTTCTATTACATATTTTACGTGTATTATGCACAATTTTTGAAAGTATTTTCAAAATTGGCTAATATATTGAAATTACTATCAACAGGTTTTATAATGATGATTGCAAAGGTGATCATAATAAATAATGATGAAAAGGAGATTGGGGTAATATGGTGATTTATGCAGTTAAGGATTATGAGGAAATGAGCAAAAAGGCGGCCAGTATTATTGGAGCGCAGATTCTTATGAAGCCTGATGCGGTTTTAGGGCTTGCCACAGGCTCTACACCTGTAGGAACTTATCAGCAGCTGGTAAAATGGTATGAGCAGGGAGATCTTGATTTTTCCAAACTGACAACAGTTAATCTGGATGAATATAAAGGACTTCCGGGTGATAATGATCAGAGTTACCGGTATTTTATGAATACAAATCTTTTTGACCATGTAAATATTAATAAGGAAAATACCTTTGTACCAAACGGACTGGAAGAGGATGCTGCCTATGAGTGCAGCAGATACGATAAAGTGATAGAAGCTACAGGCGGCGTGGACCTACAGCTGCTGGGAATCGGCGGCAACGGACATATTGGGTTTAATGAACCTTCAGATTCATTTGAAAAGGGAACCCACTGCGTCGCATTGACAGAGAGTACAATTCAGGCTAATGCCAGATTTTTTGACAGCATTGATGACGTGCCGAAATATGCGTATTCCATGGGAGTAGGCAATATCATGTCTGCTAAAAAAATTCTGCTGGTAGCTTCCGGTCAAGGAAAAGCCCAGGCCGTTTATGATTCTTGTTTTGGACCAATTACCCCTCAGGTGCCTGCTTCCGCCCTGCAGCTGCACACGGATGTAGTAATTATTGCAGATGAAGCAGCTCTCTCCTTATGCAGAGAAAAAGGAGTGCTGTAAGGAATGATAATTAGAAATGGTTCTGTCTTCGGGGAAGATGGAAAGTACACGGTTCGGGATATTTTTATTGAGAACCATAAAATTGTGGCTTCCCGGGAGGAAGTGACAGATGTAACTGAGATAGACGCGGCGGGAAAGAAGGTGATTCCGGGCCTGGTAGATATCCACAGCCACGGTGCATATGGCCACGATTTTTCCGACGGAGATGTAAAAGGCCTTGAAATAATTCTAAGGTATCAGAGGGAGCATGGAATTACTTCTTACTGCCCGACCTCTATGACACTGCCCAAAGAGCAGCTGCTTGCCATCTTTGGTACAGCCGCAGAAGTGGGCGAAAAAGAAGGCTGTTCCTCTATTCCCGGAATTAATATGGAGGGTCCCTTTATTGATGTGAAAAAGAAGGGTGCCCATGTAGAGGAATATATTGTCAGGCCTGATGTGGAATTCTTCCGGGAATGCAATGAGAGGTGCGGTCATTTGATTCGATTGGTGACTCTGGCGCCTACCGCAGAGGGAGCCATGGAGTTTATTGATGAATTAAAGGATGAGGTGTGCATTTCTCTGGGTCATACTTCAGCAGATTATGAGGTGGCCAGAGAAGCAATGAGGCGGGGTGCGCATCATATTACTCACTTGTATAATGCGATGCAGCCATTTACCCATAGGGAACCTGGTCTTATCGGGGCGGCAATGGATGATCCTCAGTGTGTTGTGGAGTTAATCAGTGACGGAATCCACATTCATCCTTCAGTGGTGAGAGCAACCTTTAGGATGTTTGGGCCAGAGCGTGTGGCACTAATCAGTGATTCTATGATGGCAACCGGTATGGAGAATGGTACCTATGAGCTGGGAGGACAAAGAGTAACAGTGAAAGACCAGAAAGCAGTGCTGGACAGCGGAACCATAGCAGGTTCGGCTACTAATCTGTTTGACTGCATGAGAAAGGCAATTTCTTTCGGAGTGCCGGAGGAAGAGGCAGTTCTGGCGGCAACAAGAAATCCTGCGAAAAGTATAGGAATCTATGACAGAACCGGATCTGTGACAGTGGGCAAAGAGGCTGATCTGTTGCTTGTGGATGACAAACTGAATCTTATCCAGGTAATTTAGAGTTTACTGCTAAGAAAGGCAGGAGCTGTTTGGCATGACAGCACCTGCCTTTCTTACCGCTATTCTTAATAGTAGTTTTAAGCTTTTATCACAGAATAGACACAATTCTGGGATAAAGTGGTGGTTGTGGTGAGGACACTGGATATACATATAAAGGGGAGTATTTATGACAATAGAGCAGTATAATGATTTAGTACAGCCGTATATGGATGCCAGCCAGATTCTGATGTCCAGACTGGAGGCATTGAATCACAATCTGGAAGAAAAGTACCAGAATTGTCCGATTCACTATATTCAGCACAGGATTAAGAAAAAGGAAAGTATTGAAGGCAAATTAAAGCGGCTGAAGCTTAAATCCAAGCCCGAGGACGCAAAAGAAAACCTGCAGGATATAGCCGGAATCCGGGTGATTTGCTACTTTGAGGAAGATATATACCATCTTGTTGTCACCATTAAAAAGCAGGGAGATTTGGTGCTCATAAAAGAGAGGGATTATGTAAGAGAACCAAAGCCTAACGGATACAGAAGTTATCACCTTGTTCTGGGGGTACCGGTATACTATGAAGACGGTATGGCGTATTTTCCTGTTGAGATTCAGCTTCGTACAATGTCTATGGATTTTTGGGCTAGTATGGAGCATAGGATCTGCTATAAGAGAACATGTGAGGACAAAGAGAAGATGGCGGGAGAATTCTTATCCTATGCCAGGATGCTTCAGGAGATAGAAAAAAAATTTGAAGATAGCACCGGGGACAGGTCAATTTGAATTTGGGACAGGCCGGATCGATTTTGGGACGTGTACTTTTTAGAAAGTACACGTCCCCTTTTTCCCCTTTTTACACCCGGATTATGTAAGGTAGAATAATTCAGGCCTTTTATATTCCGCACATTTTTTTCTGAATTTTTTCGCCGCAATTTTATACAAAGGCCCATGATATCCCCTGGAGTTTTTCGGGCAGATCTGGATGCAGGCACCGCAGGAGATGCAGGTGTCTTTTTTTGTTTTCTTTGGATTGGCAATGTCAATGGAATGAGTCGGACAGACTTTGACGCAAAGGCCGCAGGCGGTACATTTTTTATCTCCACTGGGCTTTAATGGCACATTTCCAGGCTGACAGTATGGAGAATTTCCTTTCACCTCAAGGTCTGTGGCGGTATTCTCATTAAATTTATCTAGAATGAGAGAAGATTTCTCACTGAATTCTTTTAAAATACGTCTGTCTTTGGTGTCCGGACGGTTGGGAGCCACATCCTGAAATATGGAATGACGGGCTATAAAAGCACCGGCGGAGATAAGAGAAAAGCCATTTTCCTTCAGCAGATCTCTTAACTCTATTAAAGCATCGTCGTATTCTCTGTTGCCATATACTACAGCCGCAATTGCAGGCGTATTAGAACCTTTCAGGTTTTTAAGCATCTCTGCACACATTTTGGGAATCCTTCCGGCATAGACAGGCATGCCGATAATGAGTAAGGTGTCACTGGATAATTGCTCCTGCTTAGTCAAGGGCTGCTCCATCAGGTCAAAGGATACACTGGGACCGCTGAACTGACGGGCAATGGCGGTAACAACCTTTTTTGTAGTACCTCTCGGACTAAAATAGCACTGAGTAATTTTTCTGATTTGCATGTTATTTCCTCCAATCTTATAACATCCTATCACATCACGCTTTTGGGGTCAATGGCGTTAATCTTAACAGAAAGAAGTAAAAAATTTTTTATTCCTGCAACCTTTTCGCTCCCTGTACCGTCTAATTGATGTACAATGAAAAAGCAAAAGCTTACCCGGGAGCTTGCAGAAAGGAAGGTTGCCAGTAAGGTGATAGATAAGAAAGAGTTAAAGCTGGTGAAAAAGGCCGCAAGAGGCAATGTGACTGCTTATGGACAGTTGGTGGAGATATATAAGAAGTATTTATACCGTATGGCTTATACATATACAAAAGAAGAGCAGAGTGCACTGGATATTGTCCAGGACTGCATTTTAAAGGGGTTTGAATCAGTAAAAAATATTCAGGAGCCTGAATACTTTAAGACATGGCTGACCAGAATTCTAATCCATACGGCAGTGGATCACCTGAGAAAAAGTGCCAAATATGAAAAATATGAGGATTCGTATACAGGAGAAACGGAAAAAGGGCTAGGACTGGAGGAAAAATGGGATTTGTATGATGCCATAGATGCTCTGCCGGAAAAATTCAAGACAGTGATTATCTTAAAGTATTTTAATGAAATGCAGATTCAGGAGATTGCTTATGCCATGGAGGTTCCTGAGGGAACCGTAAAGTCCTATCTGCACAGAGCCAAGTCACAGCTGAAAGAGTATCTCAAGGAGGATTATATATATGTACAATGAATTTCATAAGATTCCAATTCCGGAAGAAAAACTGGACAAAACCATAGAGAAAAGTATAGGTATTTTAAAAAGAAAAAGAAGGAGGAAAATACAAAAATATACGATGGTCAGCGTGGGTAGTCTGGCAGCTGTATTTGTCTGTGTCATTGTAGTTTGTATTGCCAACCCTGTGATGGCCAGTAAGCTGCCGCTTATAGGGGATATCTTTGCACAAGTGGAAAAGGATATTTCATTTTCAGGCGACTATTCCCATAAAGCACAAAAATTGGTTCCCGAAGACAATACTGTCAATGATGCGGACGCAGAAGGCGGGGAGAATGAATATGAGGAAACTGCACAGGCTTATTCTGCCACAGACAGAGATATTACTTTGACAGCTTCAGAAGTATACTGTGACGGGACTTCACTGTTTATCACTATAGCAATGGAAAGAAAAGAATCTCTGGGAGTTATGTGGGGATATGATAATCAGTATGCAGGATGGGGAAATGGCGGCGGAGAGACAGATTTGGTACAGCTTTTAGGCAGTTACTCGATTAATGGTTCCCAGGAAAAAGATTACGATTTCAGTCTGGAGGGAAAACAGGTAAACGAAACTACTTTTCTGGGAGTTGTAAAAATCAACCTGATGGAAGAGTTAAATGCAGGGGAAGCGCCTTACGAACTGCAGATATCCTGGGATGCAATTAACTGGGGAGATAAATCAGGCACCGTAGAAAGTGATGTCGCAGGAGAAGGCAATGAGGGAATATGCTTCTTTCGGGGAAAATGGGTCCTTGCCATACCAGTATCCGTTACCTCAGACAATGTTCAGACTTATGAAGTAAACAACACCAACGAGGATGGCATCGGCATAGGGAAAGTTACGGTTACCCCTTATGAGGTAAAAGTAGAACCCATAGAACCCGAAATCTCGTCAGAGCAGATCAGGAAGATATATGACAAGGCCAAAAAACAGGCAGAAGAGGCATTGGGAAAAGAACAGGCAGAAGAATTCTATACAGAGGCATATCTGGACAGTTCCGAGCCTCTGCATATAGGAGTTGCCGTTTTTGATCAGGACGGACAGAGAGTGCGCTGGGTAGAAGATATGGGAGTCTATGAAACCTATGCACTGAAGGAAAAAGAAATTACGAAGTTATCTCTGTATGTAATTGTAGATGATATTACGGCCATCAAAGCAAAAGATCAGGAAAAGGCCGCCGCATGTGCGGTATATTCCGAGGAAATTGAGCTGGAAAAGTAATAAGGGACAGGGCATCTTTATTTTGGGACACCCTGAGATGATTTTGGGACGTGTTCCTTTTAAAAAGAACACGTCCCCTTTTCCTGCCACATATGGTTCAGCGGCCCGCTGCCTTTCCCCAGATTTAGATTTGCTTTTAGGGCTCCGGTTATATAATCTTTTGCATTTTGAATGCAGACGGTCAGAGGATATCCGGCGGCCAGATTACAGGCGATGGCAGAAGAGAGCGTACACCCGGTTCCGTGTGTGTTTGGATTCTCAATGCGCACAGTCCGGTACCACGCCGAGGCTTCACGGGTATAGAGAAGATCGTCGGCAGTGTCTGTGAGATGGCCTCCTTTTATGAGAATTCCTCCTGGGACAAAGGAAGAGATTTTTTTAGCAGCCTGCTCCATATCCTGCGTATTTCTGATAGGATATCCGCTCAGTACTTCCGCCTCAGGAATATTGGGAGTAATAACGGTACCTATGGGAAGAAGCTCTGCCATAAGCGCTTTTGCGGCGTCGTTTTTCATAAGGCTGCTTCCGCTTGTGGCAACCATAACAGGATCTACCACAATGTTCTGGGCATTATATTCTTTGAGCTTTTCTACGATAATGCGGATGATCTCAGCATTAGAGACCATTCCTATTTTTACTGCCTCCGGGGGGATGTCCTGGAAGATGCAGTCCAGCTGACGGGCGACAAAATCAGGGGTGGATTCCTGAATTCCGTATACGCCGGTGGTGTTCTGGGCTGTGAGGGCTGTAATAGCGCTCATAGCGTACATGTTATGTGCGGTGATGGTTTTTATATCGGCCTGGATTCCGGCTCCGCCGCTGGAGTCGGAACCGGCTATGGTTAGTACTGTATGCATACTTTATTCCTCCCATTCGTCCCAGGAGTGCAGATATATATCTGAAATTTCCGCGAGCTTTTCCTGGTTTTTTTCTGAGGGATCCAAGATCCCTGCCAAATGAAAACCGGCATTTTTAGCCGTCTGTGCTGCAAAGTATGCATCTTCGAATACCCAGGTATCCTCAGGACTGGTTCCCAGGGTGTCAGCAGCCAAAAAGTATATTTTGCTTTCTCTTTTGCTTGTGCCGGCTTCCGTGCATGTAATGATTTTTTGAAAATACTTAAGGATCCCATTGCGGGCAAAGGCGGCTTCAATCAGTGGCCGGTCTGTTGAAGTTGCGACGCACATAGGAATTCCCATGTGAGAAAAAGAGTTTAAAACTTTGACAACGCCCGGCTTCAGGGGAACGGTATCTCTATAGCCGCAGAAAATAATACGATTGATTCCGCGGATGATTTCTTCGGCGCTTTCCTTAACTCCGTATTTTGCCCTGAAATATTCGGCGGCTTCCGGAAGACTTAAAGTTTCCAATACCGCGTTGAGATCCGCCCTGGGTGTGATTCCTCTGCTGTTAAGATAGGCATTTCCCAGAGCATCCCAAAGATACATAGAATCCAGCAGTGTTCCGTCTGCGTCAAATATAGCCCCCTTTAATTGGTTCTTCATATTCCCACCATTTCCTTAGATAGTTTTAAAAGCTTCCTGCAGGCTTCTTTAATATCCGGCTGTCCGTAGATGCCGGAGATAATAGAAACACCGTCGATGCCGCTTCCTGCCAGTTCCAGAATGTTATTGTGATTAATACCTCCGATTGCTACAACCGGAATAGATACTGCCCCACAGATTTCTTTTAATGTATCACGTGCAATCACATCCGCATCCTTTGTAGAGGTGGCAAATACAGCCCCCACTCCCAGGTAATCAGCCCCCATCCTCTCCGCAGCCAAAGCCTGTTCCACAGTCTGCGCAGACACGCCGATTATTTTATCCGGACCCAGTTTTTCTCTGGCTTTAGAGGCCGCCATATCACTCTGCCCCACGTGGACCCCATCTGCGCTGCATGCAAGTGCAATGTCAACATTGTCATTAATGACAAAGGGGACGCGGTATTTTGAGGCAAGCGCTTTCATTTCTTTCGCCTCCTCCAGAAAATGGGCTTCATCCAAGTCCTTTTCCCGAAGCTGGAGAAAGGTGATGCCGCCCTCCAGAGAGTCTTTCACCTGTTCCATCAAAGTCTGTTTACCTACCCAGGTTCTGTCAGTGATGGCGTATAAAAGCATAGATTCCTTAGTACAGTTCATAATTAGCTCCTCTCTCCAGCTGCTCTCCGGTTAAATGGTAGACTGCGTCGATCAGATAATTGCGGCAGGATGAATTCCCCGCCTGCTGTGCTGCCATCTTATCATAGGCTAATTGTCCGCATAAGCCCATAGCAATGAAGGCAGCCGCGGCAGCTTCCAGGTGATGTTCGGGGTTGGCGGCAAGATAAGCGGCAGTCAGAGAACTGAGCATACAGCCGCATCCTGTAATTTGAGCCATCACAGAATGTCCATTGCGGATGACATAGGCTTTTTTGCTGTCTGATACGATATCTATGGCTCCTGAGACTGCAATGACAGCACCGGTAATTCCGGCGTATTCCTTTGCAAATGCTATCATATCCGGGAGGGTATCTTCTGTTATCGCATCTGCGGCGTCAGCATCCACTCCTTTGGAACTCCCCTTTCCGTTGGCAAGGGTCTTTATCTCTGAAATATTTCCCCGAATGGCAGCAAACTGTATCTCACTTAACAGAGCTGCTGCAGTCTCCATACGATAAGAAGAGGCTCCGGCCCCCACAGGATCCAAAACTACGGGGTGTCCGCATACATTAGACTGTTTTCCGGCAAGAAGCATTGCTTTGATTGAACGGGGGTGCAGGGTTCCCATATTAATATTCAGCCCATCGCAGAGTGTGGCCATCTCCACTGCCTCTTCTTCCCCGTCTGACATCGTAGGGGAAGCTCCGCAGGCCAGAGTAATATTGGCACAGTCATTCGCGGTTACATAGTTGGTAATATTTTGGATCAAAGGTGATTTTTTTCTAACATTTTCAAGCATTTCTCCTAGCATGTTTGTGTCCTCCTGACAAATTGGTATGTAATGACAGATAACAAAATAATAATGAGCATTACCGGAAGTGTGTTGCCTACCGGAGTGTCAATTCTCATAAATATCCGGTAAATAAGAAATCCCACACCCCAAAGGATCAGATTTCTAGCATTGAAGGATTCCCCGGAAAAATCCTGCTTCAGCAGAAAATAGTCGGCAATCATAACAGCAATCATAGGTGCAAATACAGATCCGATGAGATAGAGAAAGTTTTCAAATTGTTCAATAGGAGCAAGAATTGCCAAGCCTGTTCCTATTACACATACAAATACGGCAACCTTTTGGGCATTGAATTTACTGCTGATGCTTGCAGCACTGACACCTGCTGAGTAGGTATCCAGAAACGTAGTGGTTACAGTAGAAGCTATAAAAATGATCAAGCCAGCGGCGCCCAGACCCGCCTTCAGAAAGATTGCGGCAATGTCAGATTCTGCGGTGTAGACAGCGGCGCCCATTCCAATGAGGTACATCCAGCTGCTGGCAATAAAATAAGTCACTGTGCTGGCTAGGGTGGCAGAGCGCGGTTTTTGAGCTGTCCTTGTATAATCAGAGATGACAGGGAGCCAGGACAAAGGCATGGCCACCGACAGTTCTACAGCAGCTCCAAAACTGATACTGCCCTCCGCCAAACCGGGACTCTTTCCTTTAAAGACAATGACACTCATGATAATAGTGAGAAGAAATAAAGCAGACATTACTACCGTATTTATTTTCCCAAGACCGGTGACGCCGATTAGGATCCAGACCAGGATCAGACCTCCAATAATCAGGGACCAGAGCCATTCCATGTCTGCCCCTGTAAGCGAGGCAGAGATACTTCCGGCGGCCCGTGCACCGCCGATAATCATAATTGCGGTCCATCCGGCCAGCTGAATGACATTAAGGACCGAGAATAGAAGAGAACCCTTCTGTCCGAAGGACAGCCTGGCGGTTTCCATTGAACTTTTTCCTGTCTCACCTCCTATCAGGCCTGCAAAATAAAACAGCGCGCACCCGATGAGATGCCCCAGCAATATAGCAGCTATTCCTTTTTTCATCCCCAGGGGCGCCAGAATCGTACCTGTCATAATCTCGGCAATTGAAATGGCAGCTCCAAACCATATAAGACTGCTGCCGAAGACTGATGTTTTCTTTTCTATCACTGTTTCCCTCCTTTTTACAATCCCTGATATTGCAGATGCATCACCTCTTTTCCCGTCTGTTTTAGAGAAATCAAAAAGAGAGACGCCAAAACGTCTCTCCGGATTATTAATTTCATCTCCCTACGCTGGCATTATCCATATCAGGTTAAAGGGTCGAAGTTGAGTACTTCCTCTCAGCCTGCTCACAGGCTCCCCTGACTGTAATATTTTGTTTGAAATTAGAATAGCACTAAATGGGGGAAATGTCAAATAATTGGGAAATTGGAATTTAATGTCGTAAGCTTGAGATTTTCCAGTCGGAAGGTGTGGGGTGGCAGGGGGGGACGGTGAGAGGAATCCCGCGGCAGCGGGCTGGCTGGCCCGGACGGGAGGGAGGCTTAAGTTCCGGGGACACCTCCGTCATGAAGAGAGTCTAAGACAAAACCGAAATCCCCGCCAGAGCACCGTTCGTATGTGCAAAGAATGCTTGATGTGCATTCTCTGCCCATGCTCACTTTTTTTCGGCTCGGACTGCCGAAAAAATCTCCTGCGGGAATCCCGTTTTTGCCTAAGACTCTCTACTCACTCCTGCGGAATCGTCCGCGGAACTTAAGCCTCCCTCCCGCCCAACCCAGCCATCCAACCGCCGCGGGATTCCTCTCACCTGGATATAGGGAAGTTCCAGAGGGTAAATTTATCAGAAGGGGAATGATATCATTCACATAGGATATGACTGTAATGTAGCCAGAAAGTATAGAAGTGATAACGGTAACCGGTTTGGATGTTTATCCAAAACATTGAGCGATCATAAATGATGAATAATATGAAAAGTGTACAACATTCGACCTTCCCCACCCGCTTTCCGTGAATGCGAAGTGAGTCTCTGCCAGGATATAGGAAGGAGCACCGGGGAGCGGAGCCTCGAGCTGACCTGCCCTTATACTCCGGCCCCTGGCCCTGTCTCCCCGGTGCTCCCTCCTATATCCGTCCGTCTGCGATGCGCTCGCCGACTACATAACTCCGAACTCCACATACAAAAAACTATAATTTGTAATATTTCCCATCCCCCCCGCTTAAACTAATAGTAGAAAGCATATCTAGGAGATAACCATGGCCCGGAAGTTAGCAGTTCTTCTTTCAATTCTTACTATTTTTTTCAGTATCTCTCCTGCCCTTGTATTAGCTGAAACTGCTGAGACGGAAAGCGGGGAGCTGATTACAGCACCCCACGCGGTTTTAATGGAGGCGAGTACAGGGACGATTATTTATGAGAAGGATAAGGATACCCAGGTTAGCCCCGCCAGTATTACCAAGATTATGACACTGATTCTCATATTTGACGAATTAGAGAAGGGAACCTTACATATGGAGGATGAGGTTGTTACCAGTGCCCATGCAAAATCAATGGGCGGTTCCCAGGTGTTCTTGGAGGAGGGGGAAAAACAGACGGTGGAAACTATGATAAAGTGTATCGTAGTAGCCTCGGGAAATGACGCCAGTGTTGCTATGGCAGAACACATTGCCGGCAGTGAGAGTGAATTTGTAAAGAGGATGAACGAAAGAGCAAAAGGATTAGGAATGGAAAATACAAATTTTGAAGATTGCTGCGGTCTCACAGAGTCTTCCAATCATTATACAACGGCAAATGATGTGGCTTTGATGTCCAGGGAATTAATTACCAAATATCCGAAGATTTTGGACTATTCCTCTATATGGATGGAAGATATAACACATGTGACTGCCCAGGGGACAAAGGAATTCTGCCTTACGAATACAAATAAACTGGTAAGGGGATATGACGGCTGTGTAGGCCTGAAAACAGGAAGCACAAGCATAGCAAAATACTGTGTGTCGGCTGTGGCAAAACGTGATGGAATTACGCTGATCAGTGTGGTGATGACAGCTCCGGACTATAAAGTTCGTTTTAAGGATGCAGCAGCTATGCTGAATCTGGGCTTTGGCAGCTGCAATATGTACACGGATGAGAATAAGGATGAGTTAAAGCCTGTAACAGTAAAGAAATCTATAGACGGGGAAGCCCAATGTCAATACCAGGGACCATTTCAGTATCTGGATACCAAAGGGCAGTCATTTGATAAGATAGAAAAGAAAATTAAGCTGAAAAAAGAAGTGACGGCTCCGGTAAAAAAGGGAGATAAAGCGGGAACCGCGGAGTATTATCTGGACGGAGAAAAGATAGGATCTGTTGACATTGTATTTAAAACAGATGTGGAAAAATCGAATTATTTTGATTATATCAAAAAATCTGTTCAGGATTGGCTGGTAGCAGAATCGTCATAAAATTTTAAAAAAAGCAGAATATATAAAGAGAAACTTCTCTTTGCATATTCTGCTTTTTGGTTGGAAAAGATTCTCAAAATTGCGCCGGAGGAAAAAGTAGTGTATAGTAAGAGTAAAATTCATGGAAAAGGAATAGAAATTATCAGTGAAGAAGTTTATAACAGCGGAATATGAATTTAGTTCCCCAAAAGTCAAAGAACCGTTGAAGTTTCTTATGATAAGCGACCTGCACAATGTTTGTTTCGGGGAGAACAATGCGGTCCTGGTGAAAAAGATATACCAGGAGAACCCGGACGGTATTCTGATAGGGGGAGATTTGCTTATAGGTAAGCCAGGGGCATCCGTTTTGCCTGCCTTATCCTTTGTGAGACAGGCTGTGGGATGCTGCCCGGTCTACTACGGGCTGGGAAATCATGAGTACAGAATGAAGATTAATCCGGAACAGTATGAACATCAGTATCAGAGATATGAAAGAGAGCTGGAAAAGGCCGGGGTGATTCTCCTGGAAAATCAGCATATCCCTCTGAAAAGCAAAAAAACATCTGTCAATATTTACGGACTGGAACTCCCAATGAAGTATTACGACAGAAAGAGGAGACACGGCCTGTCTCAGCGGGAACTGAAACTGCTGCTGGGCAAACCAGAGGAGAATGCCTATAATATTCTTCTTGCACATAATCCCAGGTTTACAGATGCTTACCTGGATTGGGGAGCAGACCTTACATTGTCCGGACACTACCATGGGGGAATGGTGCGGCTTCCGTTTACGAACGGACTAATCAGCCCGTATATGACGCTGTTTCCCAAGTACTGTCATGGATTATTTACAAAAGAGGGAAAATATGCGGTGGTCAGCGCGGGAATGGGGGAACATACCATTCCCCTCAGAATCTTTAACCCCAGAGAAATGCTTGTAATTATACTGAAGCCGGAAGAGTAGTATGGACTTTTCCCTGTAAATGTTGTAAAATTAGCTTCGAATGTCTGGAAATGAAGGCAGGTGCGGTAAAGACGCCCTGCTGACCGCAGGAAATGAGGGTTAATATGGGAATTCCCGTCAAACTGCAGGTGTTCGAGGGTCCGTTGGATCTTTTGCTTCACCTGATTGAAAAGAATAAAGTGAACATTTACGATATTCCCATTGTGGAAATTACAGAGCAGTATCTTGAGTACATCCGCAGAATGCAGGAAGAGGATTTGAATGTCATGAGCGAATTTATGGTTATGGCAGCTACTCTCATCTCAATAAAATGCAGAATGCTCCTTCCCCGGGAGATAAACGAAGAGGGGGAGGAAGAGGATCCCAGGGATGAACTGGTACAGCAGCTGCTGGAATATAAGATGTATAAATATATGTCTTATGAGCTGAAAGACAGAATGGCAGAAGCTGCACGTTCCATTTATAAAAAGCCAACGATCCCGGAAGAGGTGCTGGAATACAGAGAGCCTGTGGATCCCTCACAGCTTCTCGAAGGAGTTACCTTGGCTCAGCTGAATAAAATATTTAAATCTATCATTCGCCGTCAGGAGGACAAGCTGGATCCCATCCGAAGCAAGTTCGGAAAAATTGAGAGGGAAGAGGTCAGTCTCCCGGATAAAATGGACTATGTGGAGGCATATGCCAGTACCCATAAGAAGTTCAGCTTCCGAAATCTGCTGCAGAAGCAGGCAAGCAAGACACAGATTGTGGTTACCTTTCTGGCTATTCTGGAGCTGATGAAGACCGGGAAGATTTGGATTAGCCAGGAGCGGCTTTTTGATGATATCTATATAGAAACATTGTAAGAAAAGAGGAAGGCAGATGGAGATAAAGCATATAGAGGGTGCCATTGAAGCCCTGCTTTTTGCTGCGGGAGAGGCAGTTGAGATAACAAAAATTGCCAATGCCATTGAACATGATACAGATACCACCAGAAAAATTATCCGGAATATGATGCTTCGTTATGAGGAAGAAAGTCACGGAATTAAAATTATTGAGCTGGAAAATTCCTTTCAGATGTGCACGAAACAGGAATATTATGACTATCTGGTGCGGCTGGCTCTGCAGCCTAAAAAAGCCGTCCTTACGGATGTTATGCTGGAAACCCTGTCGATTATCGCATATAAACAGCCGGTAACAAAGCAGGAAATTGAAAAAATCAGAGGGGTAAAAAGCGATCACGCAGTGAATAAGCTGGTGGAATACCGCCTGGTGAAGGAGCTGGGAAGACTGGACGCACCGGGACGCCCCATTCTGTTTGGTACCACAGAAGAATTTTTGAGGAATTTTGGCGTTCAGGGACTGGACGACCTGCCGATTTTGGATCCGGTGCAGCTGGAAGACTTTAAGGCAGAGGCTGAGGAGGAAGTACAGCTGAAGCTGGATATATAAAAGGAGAAAATTTATGCCAACAACATATACCCATGATTTATTTGGAAAGGAAGTTTTCAAGCGGCTTCCTGATAACCTGAAAGACGTAATAAGAAAATCTAAGAGCTTGTATCTCATAGGCCTGCACGGACCGGACATCTTTTTTTACTATAAACCTTTCAGCAAAAATAAAGTCAACAGGACGGCTATGGAAGTGCATGAGAAAATAGCAGCATCATTTTTTCAGAGAGGGATTAAAAAGGTACAGGAAAAGCCCTCAGATAAAATGATGTCCTATCTCCTGGGCTTTGCCTGTCATTATATTCTGGACAGTGCCTGCCACCCTTATATATGGGAATATCAGAGAATCACAGGGGTGTCACATGCGGAGATTGAGACAGAACTGGACAGAATGTTCATGGAGCAGGAGCAGAAAAATCCATTTACCTACCACCCGGCTGTGTCCATCTGCCCCACCCGGAAGGGAAATGAAATTATCAGTTCCCTGTTTCCGGCCATCCGCCCGGAGGAGGTTTGGGAGTCCCTGAGAGGGATGAAGTTCTATACTGGTATTTTAGTATGCAGAACAGAATGCAAAAGGAAGCTGCTTCTTTTTCTTTTAAAAGTTCTGGGGTGCTATGATTCCATGGAGGGTCAGGTTATGAGGAAGCATAAGAACCCACAGTGTGAAGCATCCAATGAAGAGCTGATTGTCATGTACCAGAAGGCAGTTGATGAGGCCGCGGAAGCTTTGGGGAACCTCTATGAGTGCATGATGGGAAGAGAAGAACTCAGTGAACGCTTTTACCGCAACTTTGAATAGAGTATGGAGAAAGAAAAGGACAATAGCATGGATAAAATGAGCAGGTTGGAAAAGCAGTGGATTTTGTACGATGTAGGAAATTCCGCCTTTGTAATGCTGTGCACCACAATCATTCCTATTTATTTTAAAAATCTTGCTTCTCAGGCTGGAATTTCACTGGCGGATTCTACCGCATATTTAAGCTATGCTCTGTCAGTCTGTACCGTGCTGGTTGCAGTGATGGGACCGGTATTCGGCACCCTGGCGGATACCCGTAATTATAAAAAGCCCTTGTTTGCAGCATTTTTTATACTTGGTGTTATCGGCTGCCTGAGTCTGATGATTCCTAAACAGTGGCTGGCTTTTTTAATTGTTCTTGTAATCGCAAAGGCAAGCTATAATATGAGTCTTATATTTTACGACTCTATGCTGATCGATATCACTTCAGACGAGCGGATGGATGTAGTCTCTTCCCATGGGTATGCCTGGGGATATATCGGCAGCTGTATCCCCTTTGTCGCTTCACTTCTATTGATACTTGGAGCTGATGCAATCGGGATCTCGGGGGTTACGGCCACTATGATCGCATTTGCCATTACAGGCGCCTGGTGGTTTTTTGTAACACTTCCTCTTCTGAAGAATTATCAGCAGACGCATTGGGTTGAGGTATCTGATACCCCTGTGCGGGATAGTTTCGTCAGGCTGGGAAATGTATTGACGCATATCGGCAAAAATAAAAAGGTTTTATTTTTTCTCATTGCATTTTTCTTTTATATTGATGGAGTATATACTATTATCGATCTTGCAACCTCCTATGGAAAAGATGTGGGAATCAGCGATACGCATCTGCTTTTGGCCCTGCTTTTAACACAGGTTGTGGCGTTCCCCTGTTCCATATTGTTTGCGAGGTTTTCCAAGCGGTTTAAAAGCGAGAATCTGATCATGATCGCTATTCTGGGGTATCTGGGGATTGCATTGTTCGCCCTGCAGCTGGATAAGGCATGGGAGTTCTGGTTTCTGGCGGTGTGCGTAGCGGTATTCCAGGGGGCCATTCAGGCACTGTCCCGTTCTTATTTTGCAAAGATAATTCCGAAGGAGAAGTCCAGCGAATATTTTGGGTTTTATGATATTTTTGGCAAGGGGGCAGCTTTTATGGGGACCATGCTTATGGGAATATCCACACAGCTGAGCGGAAGCTCTAAAACAGGGGTATTCATGCTGGCACTGATGTTTGTGGTTGGACTCATTGCATTTCGCAAGACGACAAAAATAGAAGGGTGAGGTGATGGTATGAACCCAGGATGTACCGTATTGCTATACAATATTACAAATCCCGGACGAAAACAGAAAATAAAATTTATCTGTGTCCGTCTGGGGGCTAAAATTATAACAGTGGAACCTGCAGAGTATCTTCAGCCGGTGGGCGCCCTGGCCAAGATTCCGGGTATGGAGAAAGGTGCAGAAGCCTACGAAGGGCCGGGGTTTTCGGAGGAAATGATGCTATTGAAAGGATTCACAGACGGGCAGCTGAACGATCTGCTGCGTGCATTTCGGAGAGAACGACTGGATAAGGTAAATCTGAAGGCTGTGCTGACGGATACGAACAGAGAATGGAATTCTCTGGAGCTGTATGAAGAATTAAAGAGAGAACATGAAAAGATGAGTGGTGATCCCGGTCAGGCTTAAGGCTGGGGACACACTCATTTTTTTAACTTTGTCTGCATATAGTTTTATATAATGCTTTGAGCGAGGAGTCTATGAAGAGACTTTTTTTTGTATGGATTACAATACTTACATTGACGGCAGGAGTGTTTAAAACTGTTCCTGTCTATGCGGAAGGCACAGAAGATACGGTAGAGGAGCCTTCAGGCCTATATGCGGTTTCTGCTGTGCTGATGGACGGAGACTCCGGACGTGTTCTATTTGAAAAGAACGGCTATGAGGCAAAACCAATGGCGAGCACAACAAAGATCATGACCTGTATTGTGGCTCTGGAACAAGGAAATATGGAGGACACAGTAACGGCTTCCGCCTATGCTGCCTCTCAGCCGAAAGTACATCTTGGAGTAAGGGAGGGCCAGCAGTTCCGGCTGGGGGATCTTCTGTATTCCCTGATGCTGGAATCCCACAATGATGCAGCTGTCCTTATTGCAGAGCATATCGGGGGATCTGTGGAAGGATTTGCGGATTTGATGAACCAAAAGGCCCGGGAGCTTGGATGCAGAGATACCTACTTTATCACACCCAATGGCTTGGATGCTTCTAAAACACTGGAGGAGACGGATGCAGAGGGCCAGGTAACCAGTGTGCAGAAGGTACATTCCACAACAGCGGCGGATTTGGCCCGGATTATGAAATACTGCATTACTGAGTCTCCCAAAAAAGAGGAGTTTCTGGAGGTGACCAGAACGGCATCTTACAGCTTCTCGGATCTGGAGGGGAAAAGTTCTTATAGCTGTAACAATCATAATGCATTCCTCTCTATGATGGATGGTGCCTTGTCCGGGAAAACCGGATTTACGGCAAAAGCAGGCTACTGTTATGTAGGAGCGCTTAACCGGGACGGCAAGACATTCATCGTAGCCCTTCTGGCCTGCGGATGGCCGAATAATAAAGGGTATAAATGGAGTGACACGAAGAAGCTGATGACTTACGGACTGGATAATTACTCATATCAAAATGTTCTGGACCAGGATAAAGAGATGCAGGATGTATTTGTAAAAGATGGAATATCCTCTGCGGGGGAAATGTCCCAAAAAGCGTACGTGCCGGTTTCTGTAGATATGGAGGGAGACGAAAGTCTTACTATGCTTCTTCGGAGGGATGAGCAGGTGGACATTATCTATGATATTCCCAAATCATTGACTGCACCTGTGAAAGAGCATCAGACAGTGGGAAGTGTTCAGTATAAGCTGAATGGAGAGGTGATAAAGGAGTATCCTATCGTTGCGTCTAAGTCAGTGGGAGAATTAGATTTCCAGTGGTGCTTTGGGAAGGTGGGGGAGAAATTCCTGCTGGGCTTTTAGGGCGTTGCAAGCTTGTCTGTCCCATTCCAATGTGCTATAGTAGAAAAAAAGTACCAGCAGAAATGACATGGAAAAGAGGAGAGACAGATGAAAAGGATAGGCTTTATAGGAATCGGTGTTATGGGCAAAGGGATGGCGCGCAATTTGATGAAGGCCGGCTATGAGCTTACTGTTTACACCAGAACAAAGGAGAAGGCAGCAGAATTGATCCGGGAGGGGGCCCAGTGGAGGGATACCATTGCGGAGTGTGTCAGGGAGCAGGAGGCAGTGATTACTATGGTGGGATATCCCAAAGATGTGGAAGAGGTTTATTTCTCAGAGGGAGGTATTATTGCCAATGCTGCCAAAGGGACATATCTTATTGACATGACCACCACCAGCCCCAAACTGTCCGTGCGGATCAATAGGGAGGCTGTCAGACGAGGCCTTAAAGCCTTGGATGCACCCGTATCCGGAGGGGACGTTGGCGCTGCAAATGGGACACTCTCCATTATGGCCGGAGGAACCAGAGAGGATTTTGAGGCGTGTGAAGAGCTGTTTCGGGCTATGGGAAAGACCATCCACTATGAGGGAACGGCAGGCAGCGGACAGCATACTAAGATGGCAAATCAGATTGCCTTAGGAGGGGTATTGGCAGGCGTGTGTGAGGCCCTTGCGTATGGAAAGGCGGCAGGCCTTGATCTGCAGGTAATGCTGGACAGCATCAGCCAGGGGGCAGCGGGAAGCTGGCAGATGAGCAACATAGCTCCCAAGATTTTAAGTGACGATTTCCAGCCTGGATTTTTTATGAAGCATTATATTAAGGATATGAAGATTGCAGTAGAAGAGGGGAAGGACAGGGCGGTTTCCATGCCTGTTCTGGAAGAAATTTTGAATATGTATGAGCAGCTGTCGCAAAAAGGAATGGAGGATCTGGGAACGCAGGCTTTGATTCATTATTATGAAAAATAAATCACGGCAAAAGGAGGCTTTACCGGCAAGGGAGAGCCTCCTTTTTATGGGCGGGCGGCTACTCCTGAAATGTCCGGAGGGCCTGAATGGTTCTCTCCATCAGCTCATCAAGGGTCCATCCCAGCATATCGGCACCCTGCTGAATTACTTCTCTGGAGCAGCCGGCTGCAAATTTGGGGGTTTTGAATTTCTTTTTTACGGATTTTACTTCCAAGTCCTGTACACTGTGTGAAGGGCGCATCCTTACAACAGCTCCAATGAGACCTGTAAGTTCATCTGTGGCAAATAATATTTTTTCCATTTCATGCTCAGGTTTGATATCTACGGTGATTCCGTATCCATGGCTTGCGGCGGCACGGATAATTGCGGGATCTATCTTTCGCTCTGCCATAATTTCCTGAGATTTGGTACAGTGTTCCTGAGGGAACTGCTCGAAATCCAGATCGTGAAGAAGACCTACAATGCCCCAGAACTCCTCTTCCTGGGCATACCCCAACTCTCTTGCAAAATACCGCATTACATTTTCTACTATCTGCGCGTGTTCCAGATGGAACTCTTCCTGGTTATATTCGGTCAGAAGATTCCATGCTTCTTCTCGTGTCATGATAATGAATCCCTCCTTTGGTCAATACTTATAATAGGAATATGATATCACAAAGGAAGGGGAAAGACAAATTGACACGGAAGAAAGATAATATTACAATACATGTTAGTTACTGTTAATACACTGCTGTCCCGGACAGCCAGACACCATCCAGGAGGGGAATAGAATGGAGCAGAATAAAAAGATTTCGCCGAAGCAGGCAGCAGCAATTATAATAATCGCGGCGGTTCTGGTTCTGGGAGGAATCCTAGGGTTCTTCCTGTATCAAAACAGTAAAATTGAGACGCCGGAAATGAGACTGAAACAGTATTTTCAGTTTGCCAATGACAAAAAGTATGAAAAAATGTATCAGATGCTCTCAGAAGACAGCCGGAGTACAATTTCTGAGGAAGCATTTATAGAAAAGAATCAGAATTTTTACGGAAGCATGGAGGCAAACCAGATCAAGATTTCTATTGCAGAGGATGACAAATCCAATTCTAAGAGAGAAAGTGCCCGGACACTTTCCTATCAGCTCACCATGAGTACGCTGGCGGGGGAGCTTTCCTTTGAGAACAGCGCTATCTTATCTAAAAATAAGGATAAGATGTATATGCTGAACTGGTCGGTACAGGATCTGCATCCTCATTTGAAAGAAGGAGAAGAGATAAAAGCAGAGACAAGTTATCCCAAACGGGGTAATATATACGACAGAAATGGGGTAATGCTGGCAGGTGAGGGAACCGCATCTTCAGTTGGAATTGTCCCTGGGAAACTACCGGAAGACAGGGAGGGAGCAATTGTTCAGATTGCAGAGTACCTGGATGTCAGCAAAGAGAAGATCGAAACCGCTTTAAGCGCAAACTGGGTGAAAGACGATTTATTTGTACCAATCCGCACTGTGGCCAAGACCGAGGAGGCGCTGAAGGCTCAGCTTCTCACAATTCCAGGCGTCAAGATATCAGATACAACCGTGCGGTATTATCCCTTAGGGCAGTCGGCTGCTCAGGTTGTGGGGTATACGCAGAATATCACAGCGGAGGAACTGGAAGAACATGCCGGTGAAGGCTATACCGCCACCAGCCAGATTGGGAAAGGCGGCATTGAAAAGGTCTGTGAAAAACAGCTTCATGGCACCACAGGGTGTAAAGTATCTATTGTGGACAGTGATGGAAATGAGAAATTTGTAATTGTGGAGCAAAAAGGGGAGGACGGAAAGGACATTACGCTGACAATAGATTCCATCCTTCAGTCGCAGATGTACCGGCAGCTGGCTGAAGATAAAGGCTGGGGTGCTGCAATGAACCCGAAAACCGGGGAAGTATTGGCATTGGTGAGCACGCCGGCTTATAATCCCAATGATTTTGTGATGGGCTATACCAGCAAAGCGTGGGAGGAATTGAATAATGACGCGTCAAAGCCCCTGTACAACCGCTGCCGATCTACCTGGGCGCCTGGGTCTGTATTCAAACCCATCGTGGCGGCTTTGGGTCTGACCCAGGGAGCGCTGACAGCCGGCACAGAGGCAGTGTACGAGGGACTGCAGTGGCAGAAGGACAGCAGCTGGGGAAATTATTACGTTACCACCCTGACGGACTACAGTCCGAAAAATCTGGAAAATGCCCTTATCTACTCTGACAATATTTATTTTGCCCAGGCAGCCCTTGATATGGGAACCGAGAATTTCCAGAAGGGGCTTGATTCTGTGGGATTTAATGAACCCGTTCCATTTACAATGGAGTACAAACCCTCAACGTATGGGGAAGACGGAAAGATACAAAGTGAGACAGAACTGGCTGACAGCGGATACGGACAAGGAAAAATACTAGTCAATCCCCTTCACCTGGCGGTAACGTATTCTGCCTTTGTCAACGACGGAAGTATGATAACTCCTTATCTGATAAAAGAGGAAGGAGAGAAAACGGGCTACTGGAAAGAAAACGTATTTACCAAAGAAGCGGCGGAAACAGTATGGAATGATATGGTTCAGGTGGTCGATCATCCGGACGGGACCGGGCATGAAGCCATGATCGAAGGAAAAACCATAGCAGGCAAAACCGGTACAGCAGAGATCAAGGCTTCCAAGGAAGATACCACCGGTACAGAGCTGGGCTACTTTATGGGGATTCGTGACGGGGATGAGAATTCCTGTCTGCTCATAGGAATGATGGTGGAAGATGTGAAAGACAGGGGAGGCAGCCACTATGTAGTGCCTAAGGTGAGGGAATGTTTTGCAAACTATAAATAAAAAGGGACAGGGCAGTTCTATTTTGGGACACCCTGAGTCTAAAATGGGACGTGTACTTTCTAGAAAGTACACGTCCCATTTTAGACTTAGAAAGGTGCCAGTTCCAGACGAATAAAGTACCCTTTCTCGTGATGGCAGACAGGACATTCCTTCGGAACTTCGGTTCCGTGATAAATGTATCCGCAGTTGAGGCACATCCAGCCTGTTTCTACATCGGATACAAAGAGTTTGTTCTGCTCCATCCATTCGGCAAACTTACCAAAACGATCCCCATGGAATTTTTCGATCTCTGCAATCATATGGAAGGAGGCAGCTACTTTGGGAAATCCCTCTTCCTTTGCTTTATCTCCAAAGTTTTTGTATACATCATCGTGTTCTTCATATTCATTATGCTGTGCGGCTCTAAGAAGCTTTTCTACGCTGCTGTGAATGTCAACCGGATAGGTTCCATCCACGGTTATAGTTTCTCCTGCCAGCTCCTGTAAGTGGTTATAAAATATTTCTGCATGCTCTTTTTCCTGATTGGCGGTAAAGGTGAACACGGCCTCAATGACAGGAAGCTTCTCTTTTTTTGCCTGTGAGGCGGCAAAGGTATAGCGGTTTCTGGCCTGGCTCTCTCCCGCAAAGGCACGCATGAGGTTTTCTTTTGTTTCACTGTTTTTAAAATCAATTGACATGACAATTCATCCTTTCAATATTTATGCTCTATATTTTTACCAAAATTAGAAATTTTACGCATTTTTTGTTATAATGGCTTAAGAATAGAAACTGATGAGGGAGGCGAACGCATGGATCCCCGGGATCAAAAATTTCTGGAGTCGGGACAGGGGAGGATTAAGCTGGATATTGCTTTAGAACGCTACTTTTCAGGGGAGGTTTTTGATGAAGAGCTGAGAAACCGTTATGAAAGGTATCTGAAAAGCAGAATCCGCCCTATGATGGAGCGGCTGATAGAGGAAGAAAATATGGAGCTTTTGACCCGTACGGCAAAATTGGGCTGGCTGCAGACAGAACTGATAGATTCGTTTATTACCATGGCTGCAGACAGGGGAAGGATAGGAGCAATGACTTTTTTGCTCCATTGGAAGGAGCAGAATTCTTCCTTTGAGGATGAGGAATTTCCTTTCTGATGAAAACAGTAAAAGGAGTGCGATAAAACGGAAAAGGTGAGGACAAATGGAGACAGACAGGAAGCGGGCGCTTAGACAGGCAAAAGAGTTGCTGTGCCTGAAAATATGGGAAAACTGCAGAAATGAGCTTTTTACCAGGTTTCCTCTGTATCCCGCAGCATTGGGAGGACTGAGGTTTCAGGCAGGAAAGGATACGGGAAGCTGGGGTACGGATGGGGATTCGGTCTACTATTCCCCGGAATATGTAATGGATTGCTACAGGGAGTCCCCTGTACGGGTGAAGGCAGCATATCTTCATATGGTACTTCACTGCCTCTTTCTGCATATAACAGAGGAGCCGGACAAGGATATCCCGCTGTGGAACCTGGCCTGTGATATGGCGGTCGAGATGGCGGCAGCAAGGATGGCGGGAGCTGTGTATCCGCTGGCACCGGAAGCCCGGGACTGTATGGCCTGTCTTCAGGGCACCCCGGCTTCCGCTGAGAACCTCTACCATATGCTTCGGAAAGAGGTATTCCCCTGGCCGGCGGAAGCATTGAGAACAGCGTTTATGAGAGATGACCATCACTTCTGGATACAAAAGGCAGATCCCAGCAGACTGGAAGCAGTCAAACATAAATGGGAGAAAATTACAGCCTATACCAGCCAGAATGTGCGGGGGATGAGCAAAAGAGCGGGAAGCCGGAAAGGGGACCGGTCTGACTGCGTGGAGCGGCTGCACAAGGGAAAATATGACTACCGTAGTTTTCTAAAGCGGTTTGCAGTACCCAGAGAAGAAGTGGAGCTGGATACCGAGAGCTTTGACTATATATTTTATCATTACGGGATGGAGCATTATGGGAATATGCCCCTGATCGAGCCTTTGGAATACAAAGAGGGACATAAGCTGGAGGAGCTTGTCATAGCCATTGACACCTCTGGCTCCTGCTCCAGGGAAATGGTACAGAGATTTCTGGAAGAAACGTATACAATCTTAAGCGAAAAAGAGAACTTTTTTCAAAAAATGAAAGTATTTATCATACAGTGTGACTGCTATATTCAGGATGTGGCCGTTGTTACCAGCCGGGAGACCTGGAAAAACTATAGGGATCATATTCGGATCCAGGGCCGGGGAGGCACTGATTTCCGCCCTGTTTTTAACTATGTGGAGCAGCTGAAAAAGCAAAAAGAGATCAGAAATCTAAAAGCCCTGATATATTTTACAGACGGCGACGGCATCTACCCCAGGGTGAAACCGGACTATGAGGCCGCATTTGTATTTTTGCGGGAGGAAAGCCTGAAGCAGCAGATGCTTCCCGCCTGGGCTGCAAAGTTGATTTTAGAGGGAGGATCCCATGAACATTAAAGAGGCAAAGACGGAGATAAAAAATACCATACGGGCATATACCCGAAAAAACGAGAGGGGAGAGTATCTGTTTCCCCGCAGCCGGCAGAGGCCGGTACTTTTAATAGGACCTCCGGGAATCGGAAAGACGGCTATTATGGAGCAGATTGCAGAGGAATGCAACGTGGGACTGGTGGCATACACTATTACCCACCACACCCGCCAGAGTGCCATAGGACTTCCGAGGATTGAGGAGAGGATTTATCAGGGCACGTCTTTTCAGGTCACCGAATATACCATGAGTGAGATTATTGCCTCTGTATACGAGTGCATAGAACGCACCGGGCATCAGGAGGGAATCCTGTTTATTGATGAGATTAACTGCGTCTCAGAGACACTGGCTCCGACGATGCTTCAGTTTCTGCAGAATAAGACCTTTGGAAGTCATAAGGTTCCCCAAGGCTGGGTGATTGTGGCGGCAGGGAACCCCCCTGCGTACAATAAGTCCGTCCGGGAATTTGACGTAGTCACTCTGGACCGTGTAAAAAAGATTCTTGTAGAGGCAGATTGCAGTGTCTGGATGGAGTATGCCAGCGGAAATCGTATACACGGGGGCATTCTGTCGTATCTGAATATCAGGAAAGACAACTTTTATCTCGTAGAGAATACCCCAGAGGGCAAATTCTTCGTCACAGCAAGAGGCTGGGAGGATCTTTCGGAAATGATAAAGAGCTACGAAGAACTGCATATACCTGTAACAGAAGATTTAATGGTACAGTATCTGCAGAAAGAGGACATTGCCAGAGATTTTGCCTCCTATTATCATTTGTATGAGAAATATCAGGGAGACTATCAGATTACAGAGATGCTGGAAGGAACACTGGGGGCAGAGGCATACTCCCGGAAAGTAGATATGGGACAGGCGGCTGCCTTTGATGAAAGGCTGACAATTGCCGGCCTCCTCCTGGATCAGCTGAGTGAGTACTTTGGCAGATATACAGAAGCAGAAGCTTTGGTAAAGCGTCTGCATCAGCGGTTGTTATCCGCCAGGGACTGGCTTTCGGACAACAGCAGCTCAGCAGCTCTGGAAGACTTTCTGGAACAGCAGAGACATAGTCTGGAGGTAAAGGTACAGGCGGAACTGATATCTGTGAAAGAAGAGGAACTGGAAGAAAAGGTGCTGCGTATCATGGAAGGATATCTGCTAATCTTAAAAGAGGAGAGACTAACCCGGGCAGACCTGGCAGTGGAAAAACTGCGTGCATTGTTTGCTCTTGAGACTGAACGCAGAAAGCAGGTAATACTCCGGACCCAAAAGGCTCTGAAAAAAGCCTTTGATTTTATGCAGGATACCTTCGGGGATGACCAGGAGATGATATTGTTTGTCACCGGGCTGTCAAAAAACCGTGAGGGGATGGACTTCATACGCCGGCACGGCTGTCCGGAATACTTCGCCTGCAGCAAAAAGCTTTTATTCCGGGAGAGGGAAGAGGAACTGAAACAAGAGATAGAAAGTCTTCAGCGTCAGTGGCAGGTATAGAATAAACTGAACAGACTGCAGGGCAGATGAAAGGCTTTCAGACTATTTTCAGCCTGATACTATATTCTTGTAATATAGTGATAGGACGTGGAATAACCTGGAAAGCGGGGAACAAAAATTGCATGTATTAATTGTAGAAGATGAGATCAGACTGGCAGATGCCCTGGGCGAGATAATGCGGGAAGAAAAATATATGGCGGATGTGGTATATGACGGGAGGGACGGGCTGAGCTATGCTCTGAGCGGTCAGTATGACGTGGTGGTTCTGGATGTGATGCTTCCCGGTTTGGATGGATTCCAGATTGTAAAGGAGCTTCGGGCAGAAAAAATAGAAGTTCCCGTCCTGATGCTTACCGCAAGGGATGAGGTGCGGGATAAAGTGGTGGGCCTTGATAAAGGGGCTGACGATTATATGACCAAACCCTTTGTAAAAGAAGAACTATTGGCCAGAATACGGGCACTGACCAGGCGCATGGGAGAGGTAATTATGGAAGAACTCAAGTTTCAGGACCTTACGCTGGTGCTGTCTACCAATGACCTCTGGTGCGGAGGAAAAAATATACATTTAGGGTATAAAGAATTTGAAATTCTGAAGATACTAATGTCCAATCCCAGAATTATTGTATCGAAGGATACTTTGATCACAAAGGTATGGGGCGTGGAGGCGGATGTGGAGGATAATAATGTGGAAGCCTATATATCGTTTCTGAGAAAGAAGCTGAACTTTTTAGGATCCCGCACAGCCATAGGCACAATCCGCAAGGCGGGATACAGGCTGGAGGCCGCGGAAGCATGATCAAGAAGCTTCGGAAAAAATTTATTCTTATAAATATGTCACTGGTTACTCTGGTCCTGTTGATTGTATTCGGTGTACTGTGCTTCACCAATTACAAAAGATACCAGATGGACAGTGATATTGCGCTGAATCATGCCCTGAGCGAAGGCAGGGGAAGCCTGCTTCCAAGGATGGAGATGAGGCCCAGACAGGAAAAGCTCCCCATAAATATGGGTGCTCTGTTTGTGATAGCCCTGGATGGGGAAGGAAATATCCTGAATATTGATGACAGCGGAGTGGACATTGACCAGGAGGATGCCATAGAGATTGCAGAAACTGTGCGCAGCCAGGGGGAAGAAAAAGGACTGCTCCGCAGCTACCAGCTGAGATATCAGATAAAAAAGACGGAACAGGGGAATATCATCGCTTTTGTGGATGCCAGCAGAGAAATCAATGGAATGAAAAATCTGTTCACAGCCAGCGCACTGGTATTTGCCGGAGGCTTCCTTGCTTTTTTTGTGGTCAGCCTTTTTCTGTCCCGCTGGGCGCTGAATCCGGTGGAGAAAGCCTGGGAGCAGCAGCGGCAGTTTATCGCAGATGCTTCCCATGAGCTTAAAACGCCTCTAACCGTGATTCTGGCCAACCTCAGCATTCTCTCCAACCATCAGGACAGAACAATCCGGGAAGAAAAAAGATGGCTGGAAAATACACAGACAGAGGCCGGGCGCATGAAGGAGCTCCTGGACAATCTGCTTTTCCTTGCAAGATCCGATGCCATGCAGACACCTGTGGTATACGCTGCCTTTGATCTGAGCAATGTATTGTGGAGCTGTATCCTGCCCTTTGAACCTCTGGCATTTGAGCGGGATGTACTTCTGGAGGAAAATATTTCTCCGGAGATATCCTTCCTTGGAGATGAGGGGCAGATTAAGCAGCTGATTGCCATCCTTTTGGACAATGCCTGCAAGTACGTAAAGCCCAAAGGAAAGATAACCGTAAATCTGGAAAAAAAACAGGAAAAGATTCACCTGGAGGTAAAAAATACCGGGGACGTGATCCCGAAAGAAGAGCTGGAACATTTATTTGAACGGTTTTACCGCTCCGACAAGTCCAGATCCAGAAAAGCAGGAGGTTACGGACTGGGACTGGCCATTGCCAGGACAATCACAGAAAATCACAGGGGAAAAATTAGGGTAAAGAGCAGTTTGGAGGAAGGAACCACAGTTACTGTTGTATTTGATACTTGACAAACGGGAATGCTGTTTGTATACTGAATTTAATTTCATATGTCGCATAACGAAGAGGACTCGTGAAAAAGCGGTCCCCGGAGTATAAGATAAAGAAAAGCAGAGAAAAGAACAAGTAGGAATCAGGGGAACTTACAGAAAGCAACCGGCGGATGAGAGGTGCAGGCAGAAACTGATTCTGAATACATCTTGGAGCTTCGCACTGAAGGCACACACTGTGTTGGTAGGCTGCGACGGAATTGCACACGTTACCGTGCAGAAGTATCGCAACGAATGCTGTACTTGATAAGGCAGTCAGTGTGAACTGGCTGTGAAGTAAGGTGGTAACACGGGAATCTCTCCCGTCCTTTCGCAACGGGAAGGACGGGAGTTTTTTTGCTTTCTTATCCTTATAGAACTTGCAAGATGGAATAATAAGTTTAAAAGAGAAAGGGAGAACAGAAATGACAGTTTATGAAGAACTGCAGGCAAGAGGCCTCATTGCACAGGTAACAGATGAAGAGGAGATTAAGGAATTAGTCAATAACGGAAAGGCAACCTTTTATATTGGGTTTGACCCAACGGCAGACAGCCTTCATGTAGGGCATTTTATGGCATTATGTCTGATGAAGCGCCTGCAGATGGCCGGAAATAAACCCATTGCCCTGCTCGGAGGAGGAACGGGCATGATTGGTGATCCTTCCGGACGGTCGGATATGCGCCAGATGATGACGGTGGAGACGATCCAGCACAACTGTGACTGTTTTAAAGAGCAGATGAGCCGTTTTATTGATTTTTCTGAGGGCAAGGCACTCATGGTCAATAATGCGGACTGGCTGATGGATCTAAATTATATAGAACTTCTCAGAGAGGTAGGTCCTCATTTTAGTGTGAACCGGATGCTGACAGCTGAGTGCTACAAGCAGCGTATGGAAAAGGGACTGAGCTTCCTGGAGTTTAATTACATGATCATGCAGAGCTATGATTTTTATGCACTGTTCCAGAAATACGGCTGTAACATGCAGTTCGGCGGGGACGATCAGTGGAGCAATATGCTGGGGGGTACAGAGCTTATCAGAAGAAAGCTGGGAAAAGATGCGTATGCCATGACCATAACGCTGCTTTTGAACTCAGAGGGCAAAAAAATGGGTAAAACCCAGTCTGGGGCTGTTTGGCTGGATCCGAAGAAAACATCACCCTTTGACTTTTACCAGTACTGGAGAAATGTGGGGGACGCAGATGTGCTGAAATGCCTGCGTATGCTGACCTTCCTTCCGATAGAACAGATTGACGAGATGGACAAGTGGGAAGGCAGCCAGCTGAACAAGGCAAAAGAGATTCTGGCATATGAACTGACGAATCTTGTGCACGGCGAAGAGGAAGCCCTTAAGGCGCAGGAGGGTGCAAGAGCGTTGTTTTCAAAGGGAAATGCGGTGAATATGCCTGCCTCACAGCTGGAGGAGTCGGATCTTACGGACGGCAGCATTGACATTATCTCACTCCTCCAGAAATCCGGATTAGTACCCTCCCGTTCCGAAGGAAGACGTGCAGTGGAACAGGGCGGCGTCTCTGTGGACGGAGAGAAGATAACGGACATCAAGCATCTGGTTCCCGGGGAATCCCTGAAAGGGGATGGCATTGTTGTAAAAAGAGGCAAAAAGAACTTCAGAAAAGTAACCTTGTAGGAAATGGAGCAGAGAAAGTAATTTTCTCTGCTCTTTTGTCAGTAATCAGAAGCCCCATTCGTTATATTAGATAAGAGCGCTCGAAAAAAGAAAAAGGGGAGGTGGAATCGATGAGTCTGCGTCTTAAAAATAAGGCAGACCAGAGAGAGATCCTGGAAGACATATACCGGCTTTATGAGCAGGATATGTATAAGACAGCGTATTGTGTTCTGCACCAGGTGCAGCAGGCAGAGGACGCCGTACAGGATGCATTTGTAAAACTGATGAAATATCTGCCCAGGATCACAGAAGCTGACAGCGGAAAAACCAAAAGGCTGGTTATGCGGATACTGAAAACAACGGCCATTGATCAATACAGGAAAAATTACAGAGACAGCGAGATGTGTACCGTGGAGGATGCGCTGTCCCAGGAGAAGGTAATATCTATAGATATCGGGCAGCAGGCTGTGGACAGAGATTTCTTAAGCAGGGTTCTCTATGAACTGCAGCCAATCTATCTGGAAGTGATTAAACTTCGCTGCTACTTTGGATTCAGCAACCGGGAAACGGCACGAATCCTCAATGTATCAGAGGATGTAGTATCCAAAAGAATGGAGCGTGCCAGAAAATTAATAGAAAAACGGATGGGAGATGAAATAAATGAGTCAGAAACCCAATATGGAGCAATTATTGAAGAATCTGGGGGAAGAGTACCTGAGAGAACAGCTTCAGCAGGAAGAAGATCATGAATTCTCACAGGAATATCAGAAAAAGAAAGAGAGCCTTCTGGCAGCAGCCGGGGGAAAAACCAGGAGAAGATGGAGCAGAACAGCTGCGGCCTGCGCCTGTGCCGTGCTGGTACTGAGTGTATCGCTGAGCGTATATGCGGCCATTTCTATCTATCAAGCCAGTGTAGACGTGGATAAAGATAAGGGAGAGGCGAATATTCATCTGGAACGGACAGACGATACATACGTTCCCCCCATTAAAATTTATGCAGATTACCTGCCTCAGGGATATCAGGAGTGGGATGATAACAAATATTCTCTGAATGGGGAGTACGGAGGAACCGGAATTTCGATTGTGTCGGCAAACTGGCAGAGTGATTTGACCGTGCCGGGGGCAAGCGAGGCAGAGGATACTACGATTAACGGAGTCAAAGCAACGGTAATAACAAGAAAGGGATCCGAATACAGTCATATAATCTATCTTTTCTATGAAGAGACGGGAAATGTCATCGAGATTATGGCTTCCGATGAAATCCCTCTGGACGAGGTGATCAAGGTGGCGGAGAATATCCGATATGAGGTTGTCCAGGAGGATGACAAAACATATCAGGCTTTTCAGAAACCTGTAAAGGACGATCCGGAGGTGATCGAGGAACAGATGAAATTCGGACAGGATGACATCATCCGTGTAGGAGACACCCTGCCGTACGCAAACTTCCAGGATATAGGGGAGAGTGCAGGAGCCGGGCAAGAGAGTCTGACCTATACGGTAAAAGATGTGGATATTCTTGATAAAGTGCCCACAGACTCACTGGATTCCCAATACTTCAGTGATCCGGAGGCAGTTGGAGAGTATATCAGCGAAGACGGAACCCTTCTTCCCTATCAGAGGACAGAGGTGGTCTGGGAGGATAATGAGACAAAAACTAAGGATCTGGGCACTGTGAATATGAAATACCTTTGGGTGACCATGGAGATGACAAATACCACAGAGGAAACGATTGAAGATATCGGTCTAACCCCCAGGCTGTATACGTACGGCAGTGAGGACAGCGATACTTATCGGATTTTATCCCAGGATATGTACGGCATACAGCCGGATCAGATGCCTTTCTATTTCGATCAGTCCAGCTATCTGCAGGAGAGAAAACATTTTTATTATATGAATTTTGCGCCTTCAGAGTCAAAAACAATACATCTGGGCTTCGCAATTGCAGAGGACAGACTTCAGGATACCTGCCTGGTTTTCCAGGAGAATTCTGAATTTACCAAATATCTTTTCTGGTAAGCATTAAACGGCATCCCGGTAAGCAGGATGCCGTTTGCAAATCTGAATAAAAAAAACGGTTGACAAACACAGAAAAATTCCATATACTGTATTACATTAAAGAACTAATTCAAAGAACAAACCAATGAGCAAGAGTAGTAGGTAAAAATATTTATTTCCAGAGAGCTGCTGGTGGTGGGATAGCAGCAATAACAGTTTTTATTGAATGGACTTGCGAGGGCGGCTTGAAATCTTCCTGGAAGAGAGTAGACACCGACGGGAGCCTTATCCGTTATCAACAGGGCATGTATGTCAGTGCATGATAGAGTGGCCGATTAGTGATCGGCAATTTGGGTGGTACCGCAGAGTTTGCCTCTGTCCCTTCGTTTCAGAAGGGGCAGAGGTTTTTTTGATCTTTGGATATCTAATCAAAAAGGAGGAACATATTATGATACAGCCAAGCTGTGAAGAAATTTTAGAATTGGCAAAAGACTACCAGGTAATTCCTGTGTGCAGGGAAATCTATGCAGATGTAATTACGCCAATTACACTACTTAGAAAACTGGCAAATATCAGCAACCGCTTTTTTCTGCTGGAGAGCATAGAGGGCGGTGAAAAGTGGGGCAGATACTCCTTTTTGGGATATGATCCTGTGATGCGTGTTTTCTGTAAAAATGATCAGGTGATAAAAGAGCAGGGCCTGGAGAAAGAGGTGATCCCCACAGAACATCCGCTGGAAGTGCTCCGTGAGGTGATGAAATCCCACAGAGCCCCAAGATTGTCCGGGATGCCTCCTTTTGCAGGGGGATTCGTGGGATACTTCGCGTATTCCATGATGGGATATGCAGAGCCGGTCCTGAATATTAAAAAGGGCAATTTTAATGATTACGATATGATGCTTTTTGATAAGGTGATCGCCTACGACCACCTGAAACAGAAAATCTGCATTGTTGTGAATATGAAAACAGACAAGGTGATGGAAAACTATGGGAAGGCAATGGCGGATATAGAGAATATCATTAGCCTGATCCGCAACGCGCCGGTGGGAGAGCAGGAAGCTCCCAAAGAAAAGATAGAGTTCTCCTGCAATGTGAGCAAAGAGGAATACTGCCGGATTGTGGAGAAGACCAAGGAGCATATTGTGGATGGAGATATCTTTCAGGCAGTGATTTCCAGACAGTTCACAAGCCCCTATGAGGGCAGCCTGATACTTCCCTACCGGGTGCTCAGAACCACCAATCCTTCTCCATATATGGTCTATTTTCATATTGACGGGGAAGAGATTATGAGCTCCTCCCCGGAGACTTTGGTCAGGCTGGAAAATGGAAGACTGACGACATTCCCTGTGGCCGGTTCCCGCCCCAGAGGAGAGACCGAAGAAGAGGACAGAAACCTGGAAGAAGAGCTTCTGAAAGATGAAAAGGAGCTGGCAGAGCATAATATGCTGGTGGACCTGGGAAGAAATGACTTAGGCAGAATCTCTAAGTTTGATACAGTTGAGGTGACCCAGTATAAAATGATTCACAAGTATTCAAAAATCATGCATATATGTTCTCAGGTAGAAGGAGAGATACGCAGGGAATGCGACGGATTAAGCGCCATAGAAGCAGTGCTGCCCGCAGGAACACTTTCCGGAGCCCCTAAGATCAGGGCCTGCCAAATCATCGAGGAGCTGGAGAGCGAACCGAGAGGAATTTACGGAGGAGCATTGGGATATCTGGATTTTACAGGCAATCTGGATACCTGCATCGCCATACGTATGGCAGTAAAAAAGGACGGAAAAGTATATGTTCAGGCAGGCGGCGGCATCGTGGCCGACAGTGTTCCGGAAAAAGAATATGAGGAATCTGCCAATAAAGCGGCGGCAGTGATGAACGCAATCATACATGCAGGGGAGGTGCTGGAATAATGGTACTGCTGATCGATAACTATGATAGTTTTTCATATAATCTGGTACAGATGGCAGGTAGTATCTGCCCCCATATTAAGGTCATCCGCAACGATGCTATGACAGTGGAGGAGATCGAAGCGCTGCAGCCATCCCATATTATACTCTCTCCGGGACCAGGATACCCCGGGGATGCGGGGATATGTGAAGAGACAGTAAAAAAGCTTCAGGGAAAGATTCCCATTCTGGGGGTGTGTCTGGGCCATCAGGGAATATGCGAAGCCTATGGCGCGGCTATCGGCCATGCAAAAGAACTGATGCACGGCAAACAGAGCAGAATTACAATAGATACCGAAAGCTATTTGTTCCGGGGACTGGACAGAGAGATAGCGGTAGCCAGATATCACTCCCTGGTGGCGGTCCCGGATACTATGCCGGACTGTTTGAGAGTAATCGGCAGGGCAAAAAATGGTGAGATTATGGCAGTACAGCACCAGAAGTATCTGGTATACGGGGTGCAGTTCCATCCGGAGTCGATACTGACTCCCAACGGTCGGAGAATAATGGAGAATTTTTTAAATTTAGAATAAAACGATGACAAACAGGAGGACGATAACATGATTAAAGAGGCAATTCATAAAGTATTAAACGGTTCAGACTTAACATATGAAGAGGCAAAAGGCGTTATGGAAGAGATGATGGATGGTACAGCCACCCAGGCCCAGATGGGGGGATTTTTAACCGCGCTCCGCATGCAGGGGGAGACCATAGACGAGATTACAGCATTTGCAACTGTGATGCGTGAAAAGGGAATTAAACTAAAGCCAGAGAGAGAGGTCATAGATATTGTGGGGACGGGAGGCGATGAGGCCGGAACCTTTAATATATCAACAACTTCTGCTTTTGTTGTCGCCGCCGGAGGCGTTCCTGTGGCCAAACACGGCAACCGCAGCGTATCCAGCAAAAGCGGAGCAGCTGACGTTCTGGAGCATCTCGGCGCTGAGGTGGCATTGTCCCCGGAGCAAAATGAAAAGGTTCTCAAACAGACGAATATGTGCTTTATGTTCGCCCAGACCTATCACTCTTCCATGAAATACGCAGCGCCTGTGCGGAAGGAGCTGGGGGCCCGGACAGTATTCAATATTCTTGGACCTTTATCAAACCCGGCGGCGGCAACTATGCAGCTTCTGGGGGTGTATGACAGAAAACTGGCAGAACCCCTGGCACAGGTGCTGTCGAATCTGGGAGTGACCAGAGGCGTGGTGGTATGCGGAGATGACGGCCTGGATGAGATTACCCTGACCGGTGAGACTACAGTATATGAAATTCGGTTCGGGGAAATATCCTCCTACAATATCTCACCGGAACAATTTGGTCTGAAACGGTGTGAGCTTTCTCAGCTGGTAGGCGGCAGCCCAAAAGAGAATGCGCGGATTACCAGGGATATCCTGGAGGGAACCGAACGGGGGCCAAAAAGAGATGTAATCCTTATGAATGCCGGCATGAGCTTGTATCTGGGAATTGATGACATTAGCCTTAAGGAGGGAATTGCCATGGCCGCAGACCTGATAGATGAAAAGAAAGCTCTGGCAAAATTAGACGAGTTTGTTGCCGCAACGAAAGAGGTGAAAGGATGATACTGGAAGAAATTGCAGCCCATGCCGTCCGGAGGGTACAGAAAGCAAAGGAAAGAATCCCGTACCATACCATCCGGGAGGAGGCTCTGAAAAAAGGGAGAGATGCGGGGTTCCCGGCAGAGCAGATATTGGGGGAAGAGGGGATACACTTTATCTGCGAGGTGAAAAAGGCATCACCCTCCAAAGGAATCATTGCAGAAGAATTTCCTTATCTCGAGATCGCTGGTGAATACGAGCGGGCAGGCGCAGCTGTGATCTCCTGCCTCACAGAACCGAAATATTTTATGGGGAGTGACAAGTATCTGAAGGAGATCGCAGAGAACGTAAACATTCCTGTGCTTAGAAAAGATTTCACAGTGGACCCTTATCAGATTTATGAGGCAAAAGTCCTGGGCGCTTCCATGGTGCTTCTCATCTGTGCCCTTCTGGATACAGAGACGATTGCGGAGTATATATCCTTGTGCGATACTCTTGGACTTTCCGCGCTGGTGGAGGTCCACGACGAGAAGGAGATGGAATCCGCACTAAAGGCCAACGCCAGAATTATCGGTGTAAATAACAGAAACTTAAAGGATTTTACCGTGGATATTAACAATAGTATACGGCTGCGTTCCATGGCGCCTGCCGACAAAATTTTTGTGGCTGAGAGCGGCATAAAAACCCCTGAGGATATACAGGCACTTCGCAGCGCAAAGGTGAACGGTGTACTAATTGGAGAAACTTTAATGAGAAGCAGAGATAAGAAGCAGATGCTCAGAATGCTTCAGGGGATGTGAGTGAATGACAAAAATTAAGATATGCGGAATGCGCAGAAAAGAAGATATTCTAATGGCAAATACATGCAGGCCTGACTATGTGGGGTTCGTGTTTGCCAAAAGTCCCAGGCAGCTGGGGATTGACAGCGCTCTGGAGCTGAAAAAGGCGTTGGATCCTGAGATTCAGGCAGTGGGGGTGTTTGTAAATGAATATCCTGAAGTGATAGAGACTCTCTGTGAGAGCCAAATCATAGATATGGTGCAGCTTCACGGAGATGAGAGTGCAGAATATATACAGAGGCTGAAAGAGAAGGTTGAGGTTCCGGTAATCAAAGCATTGAGAGTCAGAGACAGACAGCAGATTCGAGAGGGGGCTGAGCTTCCCTGTGACTATCTCCTTTTGGACACCTATACGAAAGGAATGTATGGGGGAAGCGGAAAAACATTTGACTGGCATCTGATCCCGCCTATAGACAAACCGTTTTTTCTGGCCGGGGGATTAAAGGAGAGCAACGCAGGAGAGGCCATAGCGGCGGCTTCCCCCTATGCCGTAGATGTAAGCAGTGCAGTGGAAACCGACGGATATAAAGATTTTGAAAAAGTAAAGAAATTTATAGAAAGGGTAAGGGCATATGAGTGAAGGAAGATACGGGGAATACGGAGGACAGTATATCCCTGAGACATTAATGAATGCAGTCCATGAGCTGGAGGAGGCTTATAATACTTACAAAGAGGATCCGGACTTTGTGGCAGAGCTGGATGATTTATACAGAAATTATGCGGGGAGACCTTCCCGTCTGTACTATGCAGAGAAAATGACAAAGGATCTGGGGGGAGCCAAGATTTATCTGAAAAGAGAGGACCTGAATCATACTGGATCCCATAAAATCAATAATGTCTTAGGGCAGGTGCTGCTGGCTAAAAAAATGGGAAAGACAAGAGTGATAGCAGAGACAGGTGCCGGACAGCACGGTGTGGCCACAGCAACGGCAGCTGCCCTTATGGGTATGGAATGTGAAGTGTTTATGGGAAAGGAGGATACGGACCGCCAGGCGCTGAATGTGTACCGGATGGAGCTTTTGGGGGCTAAGGTGCATGCTGTAACCAGCGGCACCATGACCCTGAAGGATGCCGTGAATGAAACCATGAGAGAGTGGACCCGGCGGATGGACGATACCCTCTACGTTCTCGGCTCTGTGATGGGCCCCCATCCATTTCCCATGATTGTAAGGGATTTTCAGAAAATCATTGGGAAAGAAATCAAAGAGCAGATTGCAGAGCGGGAAGGAAGGCTGCCGGATGCAGTCATTGCCTGTGTGGGCGGAGGAAGCAACGCTATGGGTGCGTTTTATGAATTTATTCCTCACAAAGAGGTGCAGCTGATTGGGTGCGAGGCTGCCGGGCTGGGGGTGGATACTTCAAAACACGCGGCTACGATTGCTAAGGGCAGCGAAGGCATCTTCCATGGGATGAAATCCTTGTTCTGTCAGGATGAATACGGTCAGATTGCTCCGGTTTATTCCATTTCCGCAGGCCTGGATTACCCCGGCATCGGACCGGAACACGCCCATCTGGCCGGCACCGGAAGGGCCCGGTATGTGCCCATAACCGACGAAGAGGCTGTGGCCGCCTTTGAATACTTATCAAGAACAGAAGGAATTATTCCGGCGGTAGAAAGCGCACACGCTGTAGCCTATGCCAGAAAACTGGCGCCAACCATGGAGAAAGATAAAATCATCGTAATCAATATATCCGGACGGGGAGACAAGGATGTGGCGGCGATAGCAAGATACAGAGGAGTGGAAATCTATGAGTAATATATATAAAGCATTTGAAAATAAAAAAGCATTTATTCCTTTTGTGACAGGAGGAGATCCCAATCTGGACGTGACAGAAAAGCTTTTGGCTGCCATGGAGGAAGCCGGGGCGGATTTGATTGAGATCGGTGTTCCCTTTTCCGATCCCATCGCAGAAGGGATTGTGATCCAGGAGGCTAATGAGAGAGCTCTGGCAGCGGGATGTACCACAGACAGGCTCTTTGATATGGTGAAAAGAGCCAGGGAAAAGGTTACGGTTCCTATAGTGTTTTTAACCTATATCAATCCTATCTATACGTATGGAAAGGAACACTTTTTAAAACGGTGCGTGGAATGCGGGATCGACGGACTGATTGTACCGGACCTTCCCTTTGAGGAAAAGAAAGAGATTGCTGGGGAATGCGAAGCCTTTGGAGTGGATCTGATCTCTCTTGTGGCCCCCACGTCTAATGAGAGAATCCGGATGATTGCAAAGGAAGCGAAAGGCTTTATTTACTGTGTTTCCTCCCTGGGGGTGACCGGCGTCAGAAGTGAGATTAAGACAGATGTGGGGGAGATGACTGCTATGATCCGGGAGGAAACCCAGGTTCCCTGTGCCGTAGGATTCGGCATCTCCACGCCGGAACAGG